>JBLHNU010000012.1:0-110801 GCA_047622095.1 Desulforhopalus sp. | reverse complement strand
CACTGTCCAGCATTTTATCAACTTCTTCATACGTGAGTCTGCGTTTGACTTTGATAATTGAAGGATAGATTCTCACCCTAAGAATTTCAGCTTCAGGGGAAAGGAGAACCATGAAGCTGAATGCAGCGCGAATTTCATCTTGTATCAGGCTACAGACCCCTTGAGAGAGATGGCGGGGAAGCATTGGGATCTGTGCCTCGGGAAAGTAAATAGATGTTCCTCGGCTCATTGCCTCAAGAAATAATGGATCACCTGGTCGTACGTAATGAGCAACGTCAGAAATGTGTATACCAACGAGGTAGTTTTTATCCTGTTTCTCAATAGTAAGGGCATCATCAAAATCAAGGGTGGTAGGGCCATCAATAGTGATAGGTGAAAGGTGGGTTAGGTCTTTGCGGCCAGGATCTTTGAAGAGATCGTCATGACTGCACTGAAGTACATGTTCAGCCTGCTGGCGCGCAGGGAGAGAAAAATTAACAGGAAGGTCATTTTTCAGAAGAGGAATGTTTTCATTTTCTGACCATACGCCAGCCTTAATCAGCAGATGATAAGGGCCGTGCTGGCTGGTGATTCCTGCGGTTTTCAACACTTTTTGGGCAAGTGGTGCATCTTTCGCGTCATTGCCAAAAATGTAGTATTCTTTAATTACGTCGAGTATCTCAGCCTGAAAAGCTGTGAGTTCCGTTTGCTTGAAGCCCGGTGATTGTATGTCAGCTATTGCAACAATACCTTCTTCAATAAGTTTGTTTTTCTTTACCTCTTTTTCCTGCTCGACAATGAGTTGATCTACTTTTTCTGGACTATTTGCGAGCACTTTTCCTTCTTTATACTTAAAGTATAGTTTATCTATAAATACACATCGAAGAAAGGCAGATATGGTGTCGTCATTTGCGTCTTCGCCAAAGGTCAGTTCTGCAAGAAATGATGGGGTGAAAATGCTCGAACTTTCATCTGTTGTTAATTCCCAAAGCTCTTTTAGATTCACTTCATTCATCAAAGAGGATCTCTGGGTCGTTGTGTCTTTGAGGTGGCTGACTAGCGATTCCCGGCCGATCGTGGAAGAATGGGTTTCACTAGAGCAATGTACCACTCTTGAAACAGGTAAGTTGAGCTCGCGACCATTTTGATTTATGAGCCGCAGTCGTTTGGCCTGACTTTCAGTTACCAGTGCGCACATAAATTTGCCGTTATCGAGATATTCGATAAGTTTTCCTGTTGCAATCATTAGGTCGTTAAATTTGGAGTGTGGTCGTTGGTAAAAATATATGCTTTAATAGCTTGCAACTCTAAGGTGTAAGCAATATCTTCAATTTATATTATAGTGTTCTCAATGTCACGTTGTCTATCACAATTCAAATGTGACACAGTATAGTGTGGAATGTAATTTTGCCCACACTTATTCTCATTCTTTTAAAAATATTATTAAATACAGATTATGGATCATTTTGGAAAACCAGTAACATCTGGGCTTGTGGCAATTGTTGGGCCACCTAATGCCGGTAAATCTACGCTTCTCAATTATCTTCTTGGGCAGAAAATATCTATCGTAACACCAAAGCCCCAAACAACGAGAAACCGTATTGTTGGCATTATAAATGACGATGACTATCAGGTCGTATTTCTCGACACCCCAGGATTACATAAATCGAGAGAGCCTCTCAATGTCGAAATGGTTAAGATTGCCATGGAGAGCCTTGCTGACGTAGATCTTGTCCTTTTCTTAGTAGATGTATCCTTACCTCTTCCCCAAAAAGTGCAGGATAAAAAAGATGCGGAAATTAGAGGGTATCTAGAACAGGTAAAAAGCCCGGCAATAATGGTGCTTAATAAAATAGACCTGATTGACAGGATAAATGTTCTACCTCTGATTGATGCATATACAAAATTATTTCCTTTTAAAGCGGTAATTCCTGCCTCAGCGCTTGGTGGGGATAATGTGGATGTGCTTTTAAAGGAAATTCTAGAGATTCTTCCGGAAGGGCCTCGCTATTTTCCTGAAGATATCCCAACTGATGCATCAGAGAGATTTCTTTGTGGAGAAATCATTCGCGAAAAAGTCTTTCTGCTTACCGGTCAGGAAATACCATATTCTACGGCTGTTCAGGTTGAGTCTTTTAAAGAGGACAGCATAAAAAAAATGGTGACGATTCACGCCTCTATAGTGATTGAGAAAAAGTCACAGAAAGGGATAGTCATTGGTAAGGGAGGTAAAAAGTTGAAAAGTATTGGGATCGCAGCTAGAAAAGATATAGAAACCCTTATTGGTGAAAAAGTACTTTTAAAACTCTGGGTTAAGGTGAAAAAGAACTGGTCTCAGGATGAGCGATTTCTTAAAGAGCTCGGAATGTAGTTTTAATAGGGCATCTCATCTTACATATTTAATGTTGTTATGATGAGATGCCCTTATTCTGTTATTAGTTCTGTTTTGCGTGCTTACCTGTGAATGCGGAAAACAGGCTAAGGCTTTTGAGTATATTGTAAGCCGTACGAAGTTGATTGTCTTGGTCGAGCATCAATTTGAGTTTCTTGTTCTCTTTGCTACTCTCATCAGCATCTACATTTAAGCTTGGTAGATGGTTTGCTAGATCCGCTTCTTTTATTCTGGCCTTTCTTTTGTCTTTAGCAGTTGGAGTAATACAAGCGATGAGAGGTACTTCTACATCTGGAGTGATACCAAGTGCCTGGATAGATTTATCGTCAGGCGTGTAGTATTTAGCTGTCGTCATGCGTAGGCCAGCCCCATCAGGGAGCGGGATGATAGTTTGTACCGACCCTTTTCCAAAAGTTTGACTTCCTATAATTATTCCTCTTTTATGCGCCTGAATAGCACCTGCAACAATCTCTGATGCACTTGCGGAACCCTCATTAACGAGGACGACCATTGGGAAATTGTTGTCCGGTGTATTGTTATGGGCAGAAAAAACTATGTTTTGCTCAGTTATTCTACCTTTTGTATATACAATAGTGCCATCCGATAGAAATATATCTACAATACTTACAGCCTGATGTAACAGTCCGCCTGGGTTGTTCCTCAGATCGAGAATGAGTCCTTTGACAGGCTGATCTTTGCGTATTTTTGCAAGGCCAATTTTGAAATCGGTTGTAGTGTGAGATTGGAAATTGGTGATTCTACTGTAAACAAATCCAGGTGAAAGAGTTTCAAATTTAACTGATTGCAATGGAATGAGATCTCTTGTGAGTTTTATCTCTTTAAGTTCTTCCCAACCTTTTCTATGGATAGATATTGTAACATCAGAACCAGGCGTGCCACGTAATTGTTTTATTGCTTCATACGGTCCCATGTTTTTGGTTTTATGACCATTTATTTCTAGAATGATATCATTTGCTTTGATACCAGCCTTGTCAGCGGGGGTATCAGCAATAGGGCTCACAACGGTAAGAAGGTCGTCTTTTATGGTTACCTCGATACCGATACCAGAAAATGAACCTTGGGTTTCTTCCTGCAATTCAACAAATTCATCGGGCGGAAGGTACGAAGAATGTGGGTCCAGGGAAAAGAGTAGTCCTTTGATGGCACCGTGGAGCACTTCCTTGGTGTCTATTTCTTCTACGTAGTTGTTTTGCAGGATACTGAGTACGTTAGAAAAAATTTCTAGTTGCTTGTACGTTTCATACCGTTCTTCCTGAGCTATTTCTGCATAACTTTGTGTAGAGGGAAGTAGAGTGCTGAAAATGAATGTGCCAAGAAGAAGAGTATGTAAAAAGTAACGTGTTTTCATAGCTATCTCTAAGGGAGATGAGGAGAACAAATTAAAATGCCAAAGCCGGTTTCATTATGAACTACTTTCGTAACGAGTTGATAGCCTGTTCGGGTTGAGCCAGAGCAGGGGGTCAAGAGATTGACGGCGGTGACGAATTTCGAAATATAAGCCTTCGTCAAAAAGTGTGGCAGTATCACCAACCACTCCAATTTTATCGCTCAATTTTACCTTGTCTCCTTGCTCAACGAGGATTTTTTCAATTCTTGAGGTAACAGTATAATACTGTAGTCCATGATGTATTATAACTGTATTTCCATAACCACGCAAATATCCGGCATAAATAACGTCACCGTTACTTATAGCGACAATATCAGTACCGTCAGATGCTTCGAGTTCGATTCCCAGGGATTTTCGAACTATTCCAAGCTTATTCGTCTTTTCTTGTTGGAATAGGGTGATTATTGTGCCTTCAACAGGAGGAGGAAGACTGCCTTTGTTTGAAAAAAAACCTTCTTCGTACGTTTCATTTTTGTTTTTGATTGCAACAATTGAGTTCGCCAGATTTTCAGAGGCTTGTTGCATTTCCTCAATAGCCTGTTTGTTCAGCTTGGTTTGGGTTCTAATATGGGTAAGAAGGCTACGTTTTTCTGTTTTTGTATCTTCAAGGACGTCTTCTTCCAGAGTCGCCTGAACTACAAATTCTTCTAAAATAGATTTTCCCAGAGTGAGAGCCTCTGTTGCACGTTCAAGGTCACTGATAGTTTCTCGGTATACCTTTATAACGTCTTGATCATACTTGATCAGAGCGTCAAACGAATCGTGAAAAGTGAGGAGCTCGGGAAGAGTTTTGGTAGAGAAAGTGACGTTGAGAAGGCCAATATCTCCCATAGTATAGTAAGCTGTAATTCGTTTTTGCAGGTGCTTTTCTACAAAATTTCGCTCTACTCGTAACGTACCTAGGGCCTTTTCTTCACGATCAATAAGAGATTGTTGTTTATGTACTTTAGCTTTGAGTTGAACGAGTTTATCTTTTTGGTCTGTGAGTTTTTTATCTAACGTTTCAATTTCTTGTAAGATACCATGTTCCTGGGTTTGGTTTTCAGATATCTGATTCTTCTGGTCAACAATTCCATGCTGAAGTCTGCGGATTTTTATTCGATAGCCAGAAACTCCGTTGTTGTCTGAGATATTGTTTTCAGCACTGTTGACAGAAAAGGGCGCGCATAAAAATAACGTTATTATTAAGAAGAGTGATCCAAAAGAACAGTAATATCTGCTACGGAGAACAGGTATGAACATAGATTTATGACGCTTTGGGGGGTTAAATGTTGAAGGTTTCATGTCTCTCCTAAATCTTGCAACTGGCAAGTTTACCGGATATGCGAGGCAACGGAGCTGTAAACGTATACATATACATCAAAGCTCCGCTAACAAAGCAGATTCGGTGGAATTGCAAGTCCCGAAGGGTAGCAAATATAAGAAAATAATACTTATGGAATATGATTTTTAAAACAAGTGTCATGAGGGTAACGTATTGTTTTACCATGATAAAGTATTTTCTTATTTTGCGTATGCGAGATTTAGGTTCTAATGCAAACGTATTATATACGTAAAAACTTTTGCATAGTTGAATAGCTACCAAGGGTGCAGAGCAGAATAGAAACTCCGATTATTGTGAAACTAACAATGGGCTGAAAAAAGGAAAATTCAAAAAGATTAAGAAAACCAGGCCCTGAAAATCGAAGTTTTATCCACTGAAACAAAATGTACAGAGACGTAATGCCAAAGGTGGAGCCAAGTAGTCCCTGCAATAAACCTTCAAGAAGAAAAGGTGTTCGAATATAATTGTTGGTTGCACCCACAAGTTTGAGTAGCTCAAGTTCTGCTTGTCTGCCAAGGATAGTGAGGCGAATGGTGTAAGCAACCATAAAAATGGTAGTTAAGATAAGAAGAGTTCCGCTGAGCAGTACAATAATAGAAAGCAGCCTGGTGAAATAATAGAATCGTTCTACCCAGTCCTGGCCGTATTGTACTTTTAAGGTTCCTGGAAGGTTTTCCAGGTAAGAAGAAAAAAGTTTGACCTGATTAAGGCTTCGAAGGTTTTTGAGAGGAATTACCTCAATAGAAGGCGGTAGAAAGTCTTTAGGCATATCGTTGAGGACGTCCTGGTTCTCACCAAGTTGTTTTGCAAAACGGTCATATGCTTCACTCCTTGTAACAAAGCGGATACTTTCAACTTCATCAAAAGTACGAATCTTTTTGGTGAGCTGTTGTTTGAGCGCAGGGCCGGGCTCATCTTCTAAATATACAATGAGGCTGAGATCATCACCAAGCTTATCCCCAAGATTGAGCATGTTTGAGTAGATAAGATAGAAAAAGGCGAAAATCAAAACAGAGAGGCTGACGGTGAGAAGAGTCATGAGTTGTGACCCCCATGTTTGCCTGAGATTACGACCAACCTGCCTTATAATAGTAAGCCAAAAACTCATAATGACAGTCCTCCTGAAAGACTATAAATATCTCCTTTACGAAGTTCCATCACCCGGTGAGTAGTGTGTCTATATATAGAGTCGTCGTGGGTTGCTATAATAATAGTCGCTCCGGCTTTATTGCATTTGGTCAATAACTTCATAACCCTCTCGGTCGTAGTTGCGTCCAGATTGCCGGTAGGCTCATCAACCAAAATCATAGTAGGCGAGTTAGCGATAGCACGGGCGAGGGTGACGCGTTGCTGCTCACCTCTTGAAAGTTCACCTGTAATGGTGTCATGTTTATCTGAGAGTGCTAGCTGATCAAGAAGGTCTTTTACTCTTCGACGGATAAGTTGCGGTTTTTTATACGAGACCTCCATAGAAATTGCAATGTTTTCTGCCGTGGTTCTGTCGGTGAGTAATTTGAAATCCTGGTATGCGACGCCAATCTTCTGACGAAGTTTTGCCAGCTTATAGCCTTTCAGCTGGTTGATGGCTTGCCCGCCAATCTCTATGAGACCTTTGGTAGGTATTTCCATGCTGCAAAGAAGTTTAAGAAGTGTCGTTTTTCCAGCCCCACTCATGCCGATGATGAAAAACATTTCACCCCTGTCAATTGAAACAGATATGTTCTGTAGCGCCATGACGTCAGGGCTGTACGTTTTAGAAACTTTGATCAGCTCTATCATCGTCTCCACTGAAGAAGGCGAGTTTTTTTTGTCCATTTTTTTTAGCAATAGCGACTCAGAGGCTCTTTGTTCTGATGATTTCACAGTAAAAGTACACTGGGGGAGAAAAAGGGAATGTTTAATAAAACAAAAACTATCGAAATGATAAAGTATTTCGGGGTGAAACGCAAACTATGAGAGGTGAGGTGAAGGAAAAATACATTATAAAGTACATGATGAGTAATATAATTCCTATTTATCTTTGCTTCTCAGAATGTCATATTGTGAAATAGAATAGTGTTGCAACTTGACTCTTAGCTGTTATTATTAAAGGTTTGACTACTTTTAAAGCTTTTTAAATTAACTATAATTAAATCAGGTGTTTTGTCTCTCTGCTGAGATAATCGCTGAGTAATATATGAAGGAGAAGACCATGGATTATAGGGACACCCTTAATCTGCCCAAAACCGGATTCAAGATGAAGGCCAATCTCGCGCAAAAAGAACCAATGGTATTAAAGCGTTGGGAGAAAGAAGGCTTGTATCAAATGATTCAGGAAGAGGGGAGTGAAAAGCCCTTGTTTGTTCTCCACGATGGTCCTCCGTATGCAAATGGAAACATTCATCTCGGGACTGCCTTCAACAAGATATTAAAAGATATTATTCTTAGATCCAAACGAATGGCGGGGTTCAATGCGCCTTATGTACCTGGTTGGGACTGCCATGGTCTGCCGATTGAGCATAATGTCGACAAGGAACTTGGAGAAAAGAAGAAGACGATCCCCAAACTTGCTAAGAGAGCTGCTTGTCGCAAATACGCAAGTAAATGGATTAAGACTCAGAAAGAACAGTTTAAACGTCTTGGAGTGCTTGGTGAGTGGGATGATCCTTATCTCACTATCAATTATAAATACGAAGCAACTATTGCCCGTGAATTTAATAAATTTCTTTTATCCGGCGCAGTGGTGAGAAACCGTAAACCTGTTTACTGGTGTTCAACCTGTACCACCGCACTTGCTGAAGCAGAGGTAGAATACCACGATCATACTTCTCCATCTATTTATGTGAAGTTTAAGGCTGGAGAGGACTTCTCTGATATTGATCCTGCACTTTCAGGTGATAATGTCTTTTTTGTTATCTGGACAACCACTCCATGGACGCTTCCTGCAAACCTGGGTGTCGCCATGCATCCTGATTTCACCTACGCTGCGGTTGAGGTAGCTGGGGAAATATGGGTTCTTGCCGAAGATTTGGTTGAAACTGTCATGAGTGAGACCGAGCAGTCAGAATATAAAGTTGTGGGTACTTTTGCTGCAGGCGGCTTTGACAAAAGGGTCTGCAAACATCCATTTATGGACAGAGATTCACTGCTAATGCTTGCAAATTATGTCACCGTAGATGCCGGTACCGGTTGCGTGCATACCGCTCCAGGTCATGGCGCAGACGATTATCAGACAGGGCTGCGTTACGGTTTGGAGATTCTTTCCCCCGTCGATGCTGATGGCGTTTATACCCATGAAGCCGGAAAATATATGGGACAGAAAGTGCCAGCAGTGAATAAACAGATCAACGCTGATCTCGAATCTGATGGCTTACTTGTTCACCAAAAAGATATCAATCATAGTTATCCCCATTGTTGGCGTTGTAAAAAGCCGGTTATGTACCGAGCAACACCTCAGTGGTTTATGTCGATGGAAAATAATAATCTGCGCACTAAAGCGCTTGAGGCCATCGAAGGTGTTGAGTGGACACCTGCTTGGGGAATGCAGAGAATCAAGTCGATGGTGGAAGGACGTCCAGATTGGTGTTTGTCACGCCAGCGAAGTTGGGGAGTCCCTCTTACAGTTATAAGCTGTAAGTCATGTGGCGAAATCGTAAAAGACGAAAAAGTAGTTGAGCGTATTGATCAACTTTTCCTAAAAGAGGGTGCTGACGCATGGTTTAGCCATGAGGTGGGCGATTTTCTCGAACCAAACACCACTTGCTCCAGCTGTGGCTCAGTAGATTTTGAGAAAGAAGACGATATTCTGGACGTATGGTTTGACTCAGGAGTCAGCCATGCTGCTGTTTGTGAGGCACGTGAAGTACTCAGATCTCCAGCGGATCTTTATCTGGAAGGGAGTGATCAGCACCGAGGGTGGTTCCAGAGTTCACTACTAACATCAGTTGGAACAAGAGATCAGGCGCCATTTAAAGGTGTGCTTACCCACGGGTATGTTGTGGATGGACAGGGCAAGAAAATGTCTAAGTCTGTTGGTAATGTAGTTATACCCTCTGAGGTGATTGATAAGTACGGAGCAGAGATCTTACGTTTGTGGGTTGCTAGTGAGGATTATCGCGATGATATTAAGGTGTCTGACGAGATTTTAAAGCAGGTAGCTGATGCATATCGAAAAATTCGTAACACAATACGTTACTTCTTAGGCAACCTGGCTGATTTTGACAGTACAGCGAATAGTGTGGCGTTTGATAAACTTCCGGAGATCGATCAATGGGCACTAGCTAAATTTGAAGAGCTCAACCACAAAGTAACGTCTGCTTATGATAAATATGAATTTCATTCGATTTATCATAATCTCAATTACTTTTGTGGAACGACAATGAGCTCCTTTTATCTCGATATTTTAAAAGATAGGCTCTACACCTCAGGTACTGACTCTCATTTGAGACGATCAGCTCAGACTGTATTGTTTGAAATTTTAACTGGGTTGTTGAAGTTGATGCATCCGATCTTAAGCTTTACCACAGCTGAAGCTTGGGATTCACTTTACGGTAGAAGAGATGTTGATCCATTAAAAGGCGGTATTTACTTTTCAGAATTCCCTGGTGATAATAAAGTAAACTGTGATCAAAACATCATGGATAAATGGGAAGAGCTGTTAAAAGTTCGTTCTGAAATCACCAAAGCTCTTGAAATTGCAAGAAGGGAAAAGGTAATTGGTCATAGTTTAGAGGCTAAAGTCCTTCTCGCGGTAGATGGTGATTTATCGTCTTTTATTAAAAGCGAGTGGCAAACCATTAAAGAAATATCTATTATCTCTGAAATGGTGGATCTTGATTTGGCCTCAGCTGAGGCAGGGATCAGGTACACAAGCGAAGAACTCCCTGGGCTTGTCGTTCAGGTAGAGCCAGCTTCCGGGGAAAAGTGCGAACGGTGTTGGATTAGATCAATTACGGTTGGTGAGAATGACAAGCACCCAGAAATATGTGACCGCTGTGCAGCGGTTGTCACCGACATGGGCTTGTAGTAGTGGCATACATTTTTCTTATAATTGGAGTTGTTGCAGCTGACCAGCTTTCCAAGATGTGGATTTTGGATGTTTTTCAGCTGTATGAAAGCAGGGAGATTATCCCTGAATTTTTTAATCTGGTCTATGTCGTAAATACTGGTGCCGCATTTAGTATACTTGCAGACGTCGATTCCCCATGGCGGCACTATTTTTTTCTGATCATAGGTTGTATTGCAGTTGTCGGTTTGACTATTGCATATATGAAATTTAAGGTAGAAAACAAGTATTACTATTTACCCATAGGTTTGATTGTGGGTGGCGCCTTAGGTAACATGATAGATAGAATACGTTTTGGTTCAGTTGTAGATTTTCTCGATTTTTATTTTAGAGGTTATCACTGGCCCGCATTTAACGTAGCTGACTCTGCAATTTGTGTGGGAGCAGTACTTTTTATCGGAATGAATTATTTAGATTCAAAAAAACAAACAGAAACAGAAGAGACGATATGAAAATAGCAGTGTTATTTCCCGGACAGGGCTCACAATATCTTGGTATGGCACAGGAGTTTGTTCATTCAAAAAAAGAATGTGCCGGATTAATGGAAATGGCTGAAAACACCTGTGATCTCAAGCTACAGGAACTATGTGGTCAAGGCCCCATGGAAGAATTGACTAGAGGTAGCAATCTTCAGCCAGCAATAACAATAGCTAACTTAATATGCTGGCAGGCATTTTTGGATGAAACTCAAGGTGAGATCGAAGTCAGTTCTTTTGCCGGCCACTCTCTTGGTGAATATTCTGCCCTCTACGCTGCAGGAGTTATAAACGCAGAAGACGCCATGAAGCTTGTCAGTAAAAGAGGCGCGTTGATGGAGCGGGAAGGAGTTAAGAATCCAGGTGGTATGCGGGCTGTACTAGGTCTAGATATAGATGCTGTAGAAAAAATTATTTATGATTACAGCGGTGACGGAGTCGTGACTGCAGCCAACCATAATACACCCCAGCAGGTAGTTATTTCTGGAAGTCTTGCAGGGCTTGATGGGGTGACTAGCGTGGCAGAAGAGCAAGGTGCAAAGGTTATACCTCTGAACGTGAGTGTTGCTAACCACAGCCCACTTGTCGCAGATGCTGTTCCTGATTTTGCTGAGTTCATGGCCGATACTGACTTTAATTTGCCTAAAATTCCGGTCTACTTCAATGTGACAGCAGGTAGAGAGACCGACCCTAAGAAGATGAAAGGTATAATGGCCAGTCAAATTGCCTCTAAGGTACGCTGGTATGAAATCATCACAGCTATGGTTGATGATGGAGTTGATACTTTCATTGAAGTCGGCCCCAAGTCCGTTCTTAAAGGGATGATGCGTAAGATTACTCCGAAAGGTACAAAGGTGACTTCACTTCAGTTCGACTGCCCTGACTCTCTTGAAAAGTGCCTCCAAAAATTAAGGGAACAGTAATCATAAACCTGGCTCATTGTTTTCAAAGTTTCTTTGTTACTATTGTAAATGCAAAGGCCGGACAGTGTAGTGAAGATTGTAAGTTTTGTGCCCAGTCTGCCCATCATGATGTTGAGGTTGCAAGCTATGACCTTGTTAATCCGGTAAAAGCAATTGCACTCGCTAAAGAAAAAGAGCGACGTCCTGTGCGTGTTCTTTTTAAAATCAACTATATACAGGGTTGTTGAGCACGTTTCTTTGTTTATTTCAATAACTTTTGAATGTGACGTTTCCTCAAGGAAACGTCATTTTTTTTGCTATAACAGAGGTCTTTTAAATGAAAATAGATGATTCTTTAAAGTGTTGTCTTCGTTGTAATTATTTTCGCTTAAATAGTACAACACGAGGTTTGTGCAGAAAGGAAAAAAACGATACCGGTGATTATGTTGAAAAATCAACGACTGACCAGTGTCCGCTTTGGCTTGATTGTGGGCAAAATTATTTTATTAGAAAAGGTTGGATAAAAAACCAGGAGCAATCAGAACAGTAGGGTGTAAAAAGGGGAATGTGATAAGCATTTCCCTTTTTGAGTAACACCAAAATCTTATGGCTATTTTGACTCATTCCAGTTTCGCTTAATATCTGCGTTCTGCTCGAAATTTTACGTCTCTTCACTTGGTGATATCCTGAAGATATGGTATGTAGGACTGCCTCATTGTTTTCTTTACTTCGACAATTACAGGTTGGGATATTATTACCGTGATATCATCCTCGCTGCTTTCAGCGATTTAAAATGACGATTCTCTATAATATAGATATGTAACTAAATTTATGGCAAAATATTTAAAAATACTGTTTAAAATTGCGTTTAGCATAGCCTTTTTTTCTGTGCTTCTTTCTTTTGTTAAGGGTAACGAATTGCTTGAAGTGATTAAGCAGGTAGATCCAGTCTATATGGGGGTGAGCTTTTTCGTTACCTTTATAATGCTTCTAGCAAGTTGCGCTAAGTGGAAGGTTGTTCTAGATCTGAAAGATAAGAAAGTCCCATTCATTGAATTGCTTAAGATATATATGGTGGGATACTTTTTTTCTAATATACTTCCATCAACCGTGGGAGGAGATGTCGTTCGTTCCTATTATGCCGGTCGAATTATAGAAAATCAGGCCTATTCTGCTGTGAGTGTTTTTGTCGAACGGTTTTCAGGAATTCTTTTGCTTTTTGTTCTTGTTATTGTTGCACCTGTTTTGCATCCACAATTATATAAAAGTGCTTATATAATATTTCCTGCCTGCGCAGGGCTGTTCTTTCTTTTTGTCGTTCTATGGGTTTTTCTCGCTAGAAATCCTTTTGCAATTCCTAATATGCTAGCTGGCAATGTTTTTCGAGTTCTTAACAAAGTTGCGCAAAAGATTGAAATGCGACTGTTGATAGTAATGGTCCAAAAGATTGAGGGTTTTTACCAGAAGCTTCTTGAAAAGCTTAAGAAATTTAGAGAAGAACTACAGGTTGCAAAGAATGCCATTAAAGATGATAAACAATTTCTTTACAGAATTATTTATCTAACGGTACTCTTTTATGTACTTACTTGGGTTAACGTGTATACCGCCTACCGTGCGTTTGGTGTTGAGGTCGATTTTATACAGATTTGTGCTATTGTTCCTGCTATAATGTTGGTCGCCCATGTTCCTGTAACCTTGCTAGGCAATCTTGGTTATTTTGAATCTGTTTTTGTGTTTTATTTCCTGCTCGTTGGGGTAGGCGGTGCGGAAACTCTTGCAATGGGACTCTTTTTAAGATTGAAAACCTTAACAATGGGTGTTGTAGGATTTGGAGTATACCTTGTGTATAAACAAAAAAATGAATTGGATTTAAAACAAGCTGAAAATAAACAGAACACTCTTTCTAACTGATCTGAGCTCTTACTGGAATGATTAAGAGCAATACATTAATTTCATAAATATATTGCTTGGAAAATAAGCAAAACAACATATAAATGGAGATTTATTTTGCTACTCTCAGTTGTAATACCACTACTCAATGAAGAAGAAAATATCCCCTATCTCTATGACGAACTCAAAGAAGTAATGGGGGCAATAGATGCTGATTATGAACTCATTTTCATAGATGATGGTAGCACCGATAAAAGTCCTTCATTGTTGAAAGAATTGCATGAAAAAGATGATCATGTGGTCGTTGTTAATTTCCGTAAGAATTTTGGTCAAACAGCCGCCATGGCAGCAGGTTTCGATTACGCTCAAGGTGATGTGATTATAACGATGGATGCGGATCTTCAAAATGATCCTCGCGACATTCCTCTTTTACTTGAGAAGATGAATGAAGGCAATGATGTCGTTACTGGATGGAGATATGATCGTAAAGATGCTTTTATCAACAGGCGTCTTCCTTCTATCATTGCTAATAAAATTATCTCAAAAACAACTGGAGTGCATCTCCATGATTACGGCTGTACCTTAAAAGCTTTTAGCAGGGAAGTTATTAAAAATGTTAAGCTCTATGGTGAGATGCATCGTTTTATTCCTGCAATAGCCAGTGGAATGGGAATAAATTTTACAGAGGTGAAGGTGAACCACCGTCCGAGGAGATTTGGTACCTCCAAATACGGCATTTCCCGAACTATAAGAGTGGTGCTTGATCTGCTTACTGTTAAGTTTCTTCTCAGCTATGCGACAAGGCCCATTCAAGTCTTTGGGCTAATGGGTGTCATTTGTGGTGGTATAGGGTTTCTCATTGCACTAATTATGACCTTTCAAAGACAATTTATGGGTGTACCTCTTTCTGATAGACCTTTACTGTTTCTTGCTGTTCTGCTCATTTTTATCGGAATTCAATTTGTTTCACTTGGACTCATTGCTGAATTACAGGCAAGAACGTATCATGAGTCGCAAAATAAACCTGTCTATTTTGTTAAAACGGTCCTGAGAGCTTCGGCTGATGAAAAAGAACGAGAAGAAAAATAGATGCAAGCTGTTGAGCCTCTGATTGAAATAGTCATACCTAACTGGAATGGCTCAAAAATGTTACAGCATTGTTTGCGGTCATTGTCTGAGCAAACATTTACGAAATTTACAGTAACAGTTGTTGATAATGGTTCAACTGACGATACTGAGGAGATGCTGCTAAGAGACTACCCAGCAGTTAATCTTATCAAATTTAGTTATAATACTGGCTTTAGTGTCGCGGTTAATGCGGGTATAGAAAAGACTCAGGCAGATTTGGTATTGCTGCTAAACAACGATATGGAGGTAACTTCAAATTGTTTAGAAGAGTTGCACCTTGCTGCTTTACAGTATAAAGAATACGATTTTTTTGCTTTAAAGATGCTGAGTTTTCATGAGAGAAATGTTCTTGACGGCGCAGGTGATGCAGTCTTAAGAGGTGGTGTCGGATACAGACTTGGTACACAGGAGTTTGATGGTCTACAATACAGTAAGGATAAAGAAGTATTTGGCGCCTGCGCTGGAGCCGCATTGTATCGGAGAGACTTTTTTACGATAACCGGGCTTTTTGATGCCGATTTTTTCGCATATCTCGAGGATGTAGATTTAAACATCCGTGCGCGAAGGTTAGGTCTGCGATGTATGTATTTGAGTAAAGCTGTTGTTTATCATATTGGCAGCGCCACTTCTGGTTCAAAGATTAATGAACTCACAATCCGACTTTCCACGAGAAATAATCTTAATGTACTCATCAAGAATTATCCGCTCGATTATTTCATTCGATTTGGAGTTGCTTTATTTATCTACCAGTTAATGTGGTTTGTTTTTTGTTGTAAAAAAATGATGCTTTTCGCCTGGGTAAAGGGTGTATTTGAGGCCTTGCAAAATATATCTGTATTTTTACCTAAACGGAAAAGTCTTTTAAACGCTGTAGGTAAAGAACGTCACAAAAGATTGGCACAACAGATAAAAGATGCAGAACAATCAGCGGTTGAGTCAATTGTTTCAAGACGGTCCCAAAAAGGTAAGGGGAGTTTATTGCTGCAAATATACTGTAAACTCTTTTTATAATAGCTAAACTTTGCAACTGGAAAGTTCGGAGCCTGCGCTACCTGCCGGATATGCGAGGCACCGCAGCTACAGTGTATAAATAGTTCACAGCTTCGGTAACAGCTCATCCAGTACACAATGTGTACCTTATTATGCCCCCTCTTGTTCATATCATCATAGTTACCCATAATTCCAGTAATGAACTTTCTTTCTGTCTTCAGGCAATAGAAAACCAGAGCCATGACGTTGATTCTATTACGATTGTTGATAGTGGGTCTGATGATACTGCTTACCTCGATCGTCTGAGCTTGAAACGTGTAAAGGTTCTTCTGAGAGAAAATGCTGGTTTTTCCAAAGGCAACAATATTGGATTTAAGTTCATTAAACCTGCCGAGGACGATGTTATTGTCTTTTTAAATCCAGATGCATTTCTTCATGAGGATGCAATTTTCCAGATTGTACGTGTGTTTGGACAATATGAGGATGTGGGGTGCGTAACCGGCAAGCTCAATGGTTATAACCTCAAAGATAAAAAGAAAACTGGGCTGCTCGATTCAACAGGAATATTTCGTAAGTGGTACGGTCGTTGGTATGATCGTGGACAGGGCGAAGTCGATACAGGGTTGTATGATCAAGTAGAAGACGTTCCAGCAGTATGCGGGGCGCTGATGTGTTGTAAGGTAAAATCTCTTGAGAAGTTTAACGATGAAATATTTGATAGTAACTTTTTTTTGTATAAGGAAGATATTGAATTAAGCCTCAGGATTCGTCGAAATGGCTGGAGGCTTATGTATTCACCTCTTGTCGTAGCAGACCATTGTAGAGGGTGGGGGGAGGATAGGAGAGATGTATCATACAGAAATCGTCTTTACTCCGCTGAAAATGAAATAAAGTTATATTGTAAGCATCCTTCTGTCTATATGGTTTGGGCGGTTGTGAAATATGTAGCTGTTCGCTGGTTACGTTTATAGTTGATGAGTGTGTCAAAAGGGCCAATGGAATTTTTAAAGCAACATAAAATATCAGTTATTATCCCTACACTTAATGGGGAAGTGACGTTACCTGACTTCTTTGCAGCTCTTTTCATGCAAGATCTCGTCGTTGATGAAGTTCTCGTGGGAGATTCAGCATCCGAAGATAATACTGTTGGAATCTGTATAGAACATGGTGCAAGGGTTATAGATATCCCTCGAAATGAATTTGACCATGGAGGAACGAGAACACTTCTTGCGAGAGAAGCAAAAGGTGATGTTCTTATATACTTCACTCAAGACGCCGTGTTGAGTAGTCCAGATGCACTAAGGACGTTGATTAGACCTCTTATTGAGCACGACGAAGTATGCTGTGTCTATGGACGACAGCTGCCCTTGCCGGGAGCATCACTGCTCGCTGCACATTTAAGAGCGTTTAATTATCCGGGGGAATCAGAAAAACGGTCTTTTTCTGATCGAACACAATACGGCCTTAAAACTGTCTTTGTGTCAAACTCGTTTTCGGCGTATAAAAAAGGCGCATTGGCAGCAGTCGGCTACTTTAAGAACGGATTGATTTTTGGGGAGGATACCTGTACCCTTGGAAGACTATTAATGGAGGGTGGCAGTGTTTATTACGCAAGTGAGGCCGCCGTTTACCATAGCCATAATTACAGTTATGGTGAGGAATTTAGGCGCTCTTTTGATATAGGTGTGCTTCATAGTGCTGAAAAATGGCTGCTGGAAACCTATGGAAAGGCTGAAGGAGTTGGACGTATATATGTACGCTCCGCTTTGGGTGAGATTATCTCACAAAAAAAGTATACAGTAGTTTTTGACTGGTTCTCACGAACAACTGTCAAATTCGCAGGTTATAAATTGGGACGTATTTATAAAAATCTACCGAACTCTGTTTGTTCTTCATTGAGTTTAAACAGACGATGGTGGAATCAATTCAATTGTTTAAACGATTGAAGCTAACCCCGGTAAACGGGAAATAAGCCGGGATAAGTGCCTTGCTGGTGCCTTTATTTTTTAATTTTAGTACAATCTTCGATATCTTGTTCTTTACGACAGGCTTTCATACGTAAGGCACTAAAGTACTCACGACCCGGACAATAGATATATTATGTTATCGACAAATTTACGGGAGCAAAGCTCTCTTATGGCAAGATTACTTCATCTTGTCGACTGTCTTGTTGTTGTAGCGTATCTCACGCTACTTGTCTTCTGGTACAGGGTTCCATGGAGCCCATATTACAACAAATTGGTGGTTATAACATTTGTTCTGACTTTTATTAGTTTCCAATCTTTTCAGCTTTACAGATCATGGCGGGGATGGAAGTTTTTTCTTGAATTTGTTGTTATATTAAAGGCCTGGGGTGCTGTTATCGGCCTGCTGCTCTTTTATTTCTTCATTTCTAAAATATCCATAGCATATTCTCGTGTTGTTATTCTTATCTGGTCGATTACGACTCCCGTATTAATATTTTGCATTCATTTGGCGGCCAGAAAACTTTTACGATTGTTTCGATCAAGAGGGAAAAATCTTCGGAGAGCTGTGATCGTTGGGGCTGGTGATCTTGGGAAAAACCTTGTCTCGGAGTTAGAATCCATGCCATGGGCTGGTATTGAAATACTCGGCTTTTTTGATGATAAGGTCGACGAAGAATCTTATGAAGATGTTTTAGGCAAACCTATTTTAGGAAATATTGGATCAATAACAGATTATCTTGAAGCTCAGGATATTGACTACGTTTATATCGCTCTTCCCATGCGAGCAGAGAAAAAAATCTTTAAGATACTCCGAGAGTGTCGTTCGCTTGGTGCACGGATCTTCCTCGTTCCAGATCTCTATCTTTACGGGTTGCACCACGCAGAAATGCAATCTTTAGGTAGCCTATTGATATTGAACTTCAATCCTAATACTGAGTGGAAGAGAAGTTTTGATCTTATTTTCTCAGTCGTGATTCTTATCTGTACCTTGCCTCTTACTCTTTTTATAGCCGCTCTCGTTAAACTCAATGATGGTGGTCCCGTTTTTTATAGGCACAAAAGAATTACCGCGGCAGGAAAAAAATTTAACTGCCTCAAATTTCGCACTATGAGAGTCAATGCGGATAAGGATCTTGAGCGCCTGTTGAAAGAAGACGATAAGGTGAGAGAGGAGTGGGAAAAAAGTTTCAAATTGAAAAATGATCCAAGGATCACACGGATTGGCAACTTTTTAAGACGAACAAGTTTGGATGAATTTCCACAATTTATAAACGTAATTCGTGGAGATATGAGTGTTGTCGGAGCGCGACCAATTATAGGTAAAGAACTTAATGGATTTTACAAAGAGAGCGCTGGAAGATATTGCTCAATGAAACCTGGCATTACTGGTCCATGGCAGGTGGGGCGAAGGTCAAATGTTGAGGCTTACGAAGAAAGAATTCAACTCGACGATTGGTATATTCTCAATTACTCTTTATGGACTGATATTAAGATTATAGTTAAAACAGTCTATTGTATGTTTGTTGGAAAGGGCGCTTACTAAACTCGGTTAGATCTAATACTAAAGTGAAAGATATGTCAGTTTTTGCAGGGAAAAATATTGTGGTGGGTGTCTCCGGTTCAATCGCAGCATTCAAAACCGCCACCTGGGTGAGTGATCTTGCAAAAGAAGAGTCTCTGGTCCACGTGGTTATGAGCCAGGCTGCAGAAAAATTTATAACACCTCTCACATATGGTGCACTATCGGGCAATCCTGTACATACAGAGATGTTCCAAAAAGGCCAGTACCATTCAATGGCTCATATTGATCTTGGCCGAGAAGCTGATATTGTGATTATCGCACCAGCATCAGCTAATACAATTGCTAAGCTTGCTGGAGGTTTTGCAGATAATCTGCTGACCACGACGGTCCTTGCTACGACTGCTCCCGTTATGGTTTTTCCTGCAATGAACAGTAAAATGTACAGTAACAAGGTAACACAGGAAAACATTAGAAAACTAGAAGGTTTGGGTTTTTTAGTTGTCAATCCTGACTCTGGAATGATGGCCTGTAAGGAAGAAGGGCAAGGGCGTTTGCCAGAGTGGGAGGTTGCTAAAGAACACATAGCAAAAGCAATGAGTGAAAAAGATTTACTGGGTAAACACTTTCTCGTAACCGCGGGTCCCACCCGTGAATCCATTGACCCTGCACGTTATCTCAGTAACAGATCATCAGGCAAGATGGGATACGCTCTTGCACGTTGTGCATGGCGAAGAGGAGCACAAGTTACTCTCGTCAGTGGCCCAACATCTTTATTAGATCCAGTTGGAGTTCAGTGTGTTCATGTGAACAGTGCCAGGCAGATGTATGATGCAGTTATGTCCCATTATTCCAACTCAGATGTTGTGATTAAGGCAGCTGCAGTTGCCGACTATAGACCGGAAGTTCAGTCTGAGCACAAAGTGAAAAAAAATCACATTGACCTCACCATGGGGCTTGCCCAAAACCCCGATATTCTTTTTGAGCTTGGGCAAAATAAAAGAGACGGCATGTTGCTTGTCGGGTTTGCCGCGGAAAGCCAAAGACTAAAAGAGGAAGGCCGAAAAAAAATTGAGAAAAAGAATTTAGACCTCATTGCAGTTAATGATATTTCTAAAAAAAATAGTGGTTTTGAATCAGATACAAACAAGGTTTTGCTCATTGATAGTGTGGGCGAAGAACAACTTCCCTTGACCACGAAAGATGCAACTGCAAACCTTATTCTTAATAAGATAGTTTCTCTTTTTTAATAGGAGCGCTGAAGGGTTATCCTTAAATTACTGAAAGTCCCGCTCTATTTAGTGCTCGACCGAAAACCACCAATTATGCCGATTTCTTCGTTGGACTCAAATTTTAATCCTCAAAATACTCAATGTATTCCTCCGGTTAAAATTATCGCCCGCCTTGAACTCGACAGAATTTGCAGGTTTTCGTTCAGGCACTATTTAGCATAGCAACATCTTTTGAATTTTTTCAGCGATCCGCATGGGCAGGGACGGTTTCTTTCAATTGTCTTTTTAGTTACCTCACATACACCATCTACATAATACCAAAGACTTTCGATTTTGATGAAATCACTGACCTCCTTGAGGGTACATAGCTGTCCGTTTTCAATGTAGGTGGAGGTGAAATCTACTTTTCCTTTGCGATCTTCAGGTTGACCTTCAATTGTTTTGTTTATTGTAAGGCTAACCCAGACGACAGGGTGATCATCAAAGTTTAATGTGGCTGGACGTTTTTTCTCGAGCCATGTTTTTAGTAGGTGGTCTGTGTTTTCTTTTACAAAGCCAGTATAGCGAGAGCGCATGAGCGCTTCTGCTGTCAATGCGAGGTGATGATCTGCGAATATGGGCTCACAGCACGTCGAAAATTCTAGTTGGCTACCACAGGGACATAATGAGTTGGCTATTGATTGGTATTTCATTGGGCGTTGTTTTTAGGTTTTAAAGATATCTTAAGTATCAAAAGGATAAACGGGCTCAAATGCATTAAAAGATCAAAGATATCAACAGGAGTGTTGAGTTGTCCATCTGTTAATAAAATGAGTTTTTCTACAAGATGCGGGTGCGGACTATAAGGGGCCAAGCCAAGTGTTAAGCAGAGGATGACTACAATGATCCAAGGTAGCTGGTTTATGTGATTTTGCATATTCTGATATTTTGGCAAAGATAATAAGGTCTACAATTAATTGAGCAATGAAATTTCGAATTTCTAAACTTATTCAACATTTCAGAGATTTTACCATAGTAGGATTTATAAACTTTACCATACTAAAGTTGACCAATAGAGAAATATTGATTGGTGGATCATGTCACTGCTGTGGCGCTTGTTGTCGCAGTCTTTGTCTTGACGACGGTAAGGGCTGGATTAGAAGAGAAAAAGACTTTAAGAGTGTTGTTGGAGACAATTCTGATTACAGCTGTTTTAAGATTATCGGTAGAGATAACAGTGGCTACCTCCTCTTTCGTTGTACATCGCTTTTAGATAACGGGAAATGTGGCAGATATGATAATAGGTTTCAATTTTGCAAGGACTTCCCTGACCCGCAATTGCCCTTTTGTGGTGGACAATTGCCTAAAGGGTGTGGCTATGTTTTTCGATCGGTTGTGCCGTTTTCAAAAATTCTAAGTGAAGAAATAAATAAATCAAATGAAAAAAATCCTCATACTTGAGCCATATTTTGGTGGATCGCATAAAAATTTTTTAGAAGGCCTTATGCTCAATGTAACGGCCGACTATACATTGCTAAGCCTACCTGCACGCAAGTGGAAAATGAGGATGCAGCTATCGGCTCAGTGGTTTGTCGAGCAGCTGGGGAAGATGCCATCTGAACAGAGAAGATTTGATACAGTTTTGTGTTCTACTTTTGTCGATGTTGCTGTATTTCGAGCATTGGTCTGTCAGTTAGATGGTTGGAGTCACGATACAAAAATATGCTTGTATTTTCATGAAAATCAATTTGCCTACCCAAATCGCATAAAGGACACGAGCCTTTATCACTTTACATCTATTAATTTTAATTCAGCACTATCAGCGGATTCTATTGCATTTAATTCGGGTTTTAATAGGATGAGTTTTGCTGACGGTTGTAAGAGATATCTAAAATTTGCATCGGATATGCGTTTTGAGAACATCTTGCACGAAATTGAAAATAAAAGTGTGGTTATTTCACCAGGAATAGAATTTTCGGGCATAGATTCACTCAATAGTAGTCGGAATAGCTTAGATCCTACTATCGTGTGGAACCACAGATGGGAGCATGATAAGAATCCTGATCTCTTTTTTGCAGCTTTAGAGCGGTTACAAAAGAAAAAAATCAAATTTAACTTAATTGTACTCGGACAGTCATTTCGTCAAAGTCCCGACTGTTTTGAGAAAGCGGAAAAAATGTTTAAAAACGAAATACTTCATTTCGGATTTGTTGACTCTTATACTGGATACGTCGAACAGTTAAACAAAGGGACAATAGTTGTCTCAACATCAGACCATGAATTTTATGGTATTTCCATTCTTGAGGCCGTGCGGGCAGGGTGTCGGCCATTATTGCCAAACAGATTGTCCTATCCTGAACTGTTTCCTTCTAAATATTTGTATGATGATCTAGGTTTTTTCGCGCAACTGGAAAATGTGGTGAAAGAGAACGAACAAATAACCAGAGAAGTGGGTATGGAACTCACTGAAAAGTACAGTTGGGGGGCGTTAGCAGCCAGATATGATACCTGGCTGCTTTCCTGAGGAAAAATAGCTCTTATTTCTTCATTTTTTTAGCAAAATCGAGCATACGCATGATTGGGATCTTGGCTTTTTCAGCGAGTTCCTTTGAAATCTGAATTTCATTAGTTCCATGCTCTAAAACTTCTTTAAGGTTATGGAGTGAATTCATTCCCATCCAAGGACAGTTAGCGCAGCTTTGACAGGTTGCGCCTTCTCCTGCCGTGGGTGCTTCCATGAGAATTTTATCAGGTGCGACTTGTCTCATTTTGTTAAAAATAGAGGCATCTGTTGCAACGATAAATTCTTTATTGGGCATAGTAGCCACAGCTTGAATAAGAGCGGTAGTAGATCCAACAACATCCGCTTGAGCAACCACACTTTCTGTGGACTCCGGATGCACAAGTACTGCAGCGCCAGGGTGCAGATTTTTAAGTATCTCAAGAGCCGCCGAACGAAACTCTTCGTGCACCACGCAGGAGCCGGGCCAGAAGAGCATATCAACACCAGTGAGGTTTTGCACATACCGGCCAAGGTGTCTGTCTGGAGCCCAAAGTATTTTTTCACCCTTATCAGCCAGGTGTTTGACAATCGGCAGTGCAATACCCGATGTAACAACCCAGTCAGCTCTTGCTTTCACTTCGGCACTCGTATTTGCATAAACTACGACAGTATGATCAGGGTGCTGGTTGCAAAAATCATTAAAAGCTTCGTATGGACATCCCTCGTCAAGAGAACATGTGGCATCAAGATCTGGCATAATAACACGTTTGTCATTACTTAGGATCTTTGAAGTCTCTCCCATAAATCGAACCCCTGCAACGACCAAAGTTTCTGCAGAGTGTTCTTTGCCAAAACGTGCCATTTCTAAACTGTCAGCGACACAACCTCCGGTTTCTTCTGCCAGGTCCTGCAGGACACCTTGTGTGTAATAGTGAGCAACGAGGACACCATTTTCTCGTTTGAGCAGAGTTTTGATGTTGTCCTTAAGATCTTGCTCTTCTTGTGGAGTGAGTGAAGGCCACTGAGGATGTGGAGGGACAGTCACTGTTGGAATATCAATGGATCCCTTACTGTACTTGCTGGACGTGTTATTCATAATATACTTATGACCCTGTAGAGATATAGTAATTGTTAGCTGTCTGAGAGAATATAAATACTCTGGAGCAAATATTAAACCTCAATTTTGTAAAATATGAATAAGTCATGAAAAATTATCTTAAAATTAAAAGGAGTGGGGACAAGGGGGGATAAATATTTTTTAGGATCTACTACTAGTAGAGGCTCTCTTTGTAGGCTAGTAGGGCGTTAACGAGTCTACAGGCCCTTTCAAGTGCGAGATTATCACCTTTATTGACGCCGTATTGTGATTCTTCAATGTATAAGAGGTAGTCTATCAGCTCTGCACCATCTTCGCTGCTCATTAAAAGATCAAATACCTGGGGCAGGTACGTGAGATATTCTTCACGGAATTGATTATCAATGGAAAGGCAGCTTGGATCCCACAAATGAAACAGTGCTTCGTCAGTTCTGATATACAGTTCCTGCTCCAGGCGAGACCGCATCTGGGTCATATGCTGAAAGGCTTCTTCTTGACTGTAGATGATAAACTTATCAGCGTCTAGTTGTTCTTGGGATGTTTCCATAGTGTTTAATAATTAATAAACTTAAGATGATGAAAAATAATATTTTTAACGCCAGATAACGTCATTCTTAATTTTGATCATATTTTCAATACTATTGCAAATATTGTGACATAAAAAGGACTATGTTTGTGAACACGGCTCATTGCTCATGAGTTCTGTGATACAATTTGCGAGCGTTATAAATTTCCCCACAGTGAGCGTCTCTGGGCGTGTTTTTGCTGGTATGCCGGCTTTTTCAAGAGACGCTAAAGCCATCTTTTTGTGAAATTCTTTAAATTCTTTACCTGGTTTACCAAATACTGCAGCATCCTTTAAGGTGTTTGCTATTGTTTTCCGGCGCTGATTAAATGTTGTTCTAACAATTTGTGTAAATATCTTTCTATCAAATTCAGTAGGAGCTCCAGCTTCTATTCTATTGTTGGAAAAATCGATAAAGATAACGACCGAATCAACCTTTGGACGGGGGTGGAACTCAGCTGGTTTTAAGGTCATCTTTTTTTGAACAGTGGCACAACTGCCTAGCAGTATAGTTGGGATTCCATAATCTTTGGTGTTGGGTTCTGCACTGAGTCGCTCTGCAACTTCTTTCTGCAGCATAACGGTAACCGAGTGTATGAGGTGCGAGTTCTCGATCAGTTTAAAAATAAAGGGGTTAGATATGGAGTAGGGCAGGTTGGCCAGTATTTTTATAGGGCCTCCGCACTGCTGGTATATATGGTCGAAATCAGCTTTTAATATATCCTGATGAACCAGGGTGACATTCTCAGGAAGGTCTTGTTCTTTCTCATGAAGTCGTACTATTCCACTATCAATCTCATAGGCGACGACGTGTTTTGCTGCTTCCCCCAAAGGCGTTGTTAAGGCTCCAAGGCCAACACCAACTTCAAGGATAATATCATCTTTGTCAATATTACCTGCACGTACAATTGCATCAGCGGTATGTCTGTTGACAAGGAAGTTTTGACCAAATTTTTTTTTGGCGGTGAGTTTGTTGGACTTTAAGGTGTCATAAGGTTGACGGCCATATTTGGACATAGAATTTTACTTTAGATAAAAATAGAGTGGTTTTATAATGTATTGAGAGTAGCAGGAATATTCTTTTTCTTCTGTCTCTTTGTGAAAAATGGTACAGCAAGATAATAGCTGAGAAACGAAAAAGGTAAAGAAAAAACAAAGCCTCCAACAAGTAAAACAATTATAGATTCAATCCCCAGGGCAGTCAATACGCCAAGAGAAGCTTGAAATCCACTACCGTCGGTGAGTTGATTAAGCAGAAGCTGTATGCGTTGGTAGTTAATTTCATAGGGGGTCAGGTGGTTGCCCAGAAGAACAGATATATAATATATCGGGAAAAAAGTGAGAGGGTTGCAGACAAGCCAGCTTACTATTATACCCGCGAGAACAGAAGTACGAGTAATAAGAGCAAGAGATACTATAAGAGCAGTGTGTAGAGGAATGGTAGGAGTCAGCCCAATCAGGACTCCTATGGCTATTCCACCGGCAAGTGCACGTGGGTTCCCCCTCAATCGTTTAATACGTATGAGATTGTATCGTGTAAATCTTTTGATGGTGTTAAGTGGCTTCATCTCTCGTCTTAACCAAGATGAGAACGTGAATAAACATCCTTGTCTATACCCGTCATTCCTGCTTTAAGATACGTATAATACCCTGCTAGAGCTATCATTGCAGCATTATCAGTGCAAAATTTAATTTGAGGGGAGAAAAACTCGACGTTGTTGTCCTGGCAGCTTTGCTCAAGCTGAGTTCTAAGAGATGTGTTTGCAGAGACACCTCCACCGATAGCAATAGTCTGTATATTGTGTAGCTTTGCAGCCCGCAAGGTTTTAGTCACTAGTACTTCGACGACCGCGGCTTCAAATGATGCACATATATCAGGGATGTGTACCTCGATTTTTTTGGCTTTGCAGGTGTTGACATAGTTTAAAACAGCAGTTTTAAGGCCGCTGAAGCTAAAATCCAGGGAGCTTTCTTCAAGCCAAGCCCTTGGGAACTTTATCTGACGAGGATTCCCATCTTCCGCTTGTTTTGAAACATGGGGGCCTCCAGGATAGGGCAGACCGAGCAATTTAGCAACTTTGTCGAAGGCTTCTCCTGCAGCATCGTCTCTGGTTCGTCCTAAACACGTGAATTCGGTATGACTTTTAGCAAGATAAATCGAGGATGTTCCGCCGGAAACAATGAGTGCAATATAGGGAAACGGTGGTTTTTTTTCGTTGAGGTGGATTGAGAGAATATGACCTGCCATATGGTCGACGCCCACAAATGGTATCTTGCTTACATGGGAGAGAGCCTTAGAGTATGAAAAACCGACCAGAAGTGAACCAATGAGTCCTGGCCCTTGTGTTGCCGCGATCAGCTCGATGTCTGAAAGTTGTACGCCGGCTTTTTTAAGAGCGGAGTTAACGATAGGGTTAATGGCTTGTAAATGTTGCCTGGAAGCAAGTTCTGGAACAACTCCTCCAAACTTAGAGTGAATATCATCTTGGCTGGATAAAACGTTTGATAAAACAACGTCTTTATTTAATACTGCCGCCGAAGTGTCATCACATGAGCTTTCTATACCTAAAATGAGCATTAGTTCTATTAGTGGTTGAGTGATTTTATTTTTGTGTTAAAAGTGGAATGGTACTGATGTGTTCGACCTCGTAGTAAGATCGGGCTATACAATGAATTTCAAAATGAATTGATTACCGTGAACGAAAAAATACAAACTATTTCCCCTCTTGTCGACCAGTTTTCAAGAACGATATCGTATCTTCGTCTTTCTGTGACGGACCGATGTAATTTACGTTGCATGTATTGTATGCCAGATGAAGGTGAAGAAACTGAGACCCAGGTTAAGTCTGGACGATTTCTTCCCCACTCTGATTTGCTCAGCTATGAGGAATTACTCCGAGTGGTAAAATTAGCTGTTTCTCTTGGAATGAATAAGATCAGGCTCACTGGTGGAGAACCACTCGTGAGGAAAGGCATTGTAGATTTTATAGGTAGATTGAATAATGTCTCTGGCTTGGATCAGATTCGTCTGACTACAAATGGTGTCCTATTAAAAGAATATGGGAAACAACTGTATGAAAATGGTGTTCATCAGATCAATGTTTCTTTGGACTCGCTAAACGCTAAAAAATTTAAAACTATAACGGGAAAAGATAGGTTTAAAGAGGTTTGGGACGGTCTGATGCTCGCACAGGAAATCGGGTTCCGCGTTAAACTAAATGTTGTGGCTATGAACGGTGTCAACGATGATGAGTTTGTTGATTTTGCTCGTCTCGCTTTAGAATACCCATTTCAAGTGAGATTTATTGAATTTATGCCAGTTGGTGATAAGAACAGCTGGCAGAAGAAACGATTCATTGAAGCCGATTCAATCCGTGATATGGTCAGCTCCGTAGGAACATTGAGCCCATTTAAAAAGAACTATGGTGCCGGTCCTGCAAGGATGTATGATATTGACGCTCCAGATGGTCGTTCTGGATCTCTCGGGTTCATAAGCCCAATAAGTCACCATTTCTGTGATAAATGCAACCGGTTACGGTTAACATCTGAGGGGAGATTACGTGCCTGTCTACTAAGAGATTCCGAAACCGATTTAAAGAGTATAATTCGATCAGGTGGAAGTGATCAGGACATTGTTGATAGTATCAGGCAAACAATCCTTAATAAACCCCAAGGCCATATGCTAGAGGATGAACTTGGGGTTGAGGAAAAAGCGGGATGCTCAGGGAAAATGTCACGAATCGGAGGATGACATGTCATTTTGAGGATAAGATCCTAGCCACTCAAAATATGAACATTGAGATTTGAGTATTTCGCATCCTCTTTTTATTTTTTCATCCTCAATATGACCAAGCATATCAAGGAAAAATAGATATTTCCACTGCTTACCCTTGATTGGTCTTGATTCAATCTTAGCAAGATTGATGTCTTCTTTAGAAAGGGCAGATAAAACACCGTTCAGTGCACCTGGCTTGTCCATAAGCCCGATAAGCAGTGAGGTTCGATCTACTCCACTTCGAGATGGAGACTGTTTTCCAATTATGAGAAAGCGTGTTGTATTTCCTCGGTAGTCCTCAATCCCCTGAACAACAACCTGAAGTTCATAGGTTTTTATTGCCAGTGATGAAGCAATTGCCCCAATGTTTGGATTGTTCGCCGCCATTTGAGCTGCAGCACCTGTAGAAAAGACGGGGAGGGTCGGTGTTGCGGGGAGATGCTTTCTAAGCCATTCTCTACATTGAGCCAGAGGTTGAGCGTGGGAAGCGACGGATTGTATGTCTGCCATATTTCCCGATCTACATACGAGATTGTGGCTTATTTCTAGTTTAGCCTCTCCACATATCTGTACTTTATATTTCATGAAGCAGTCTAGTGTAGAAAAAACAGCGCCCTCAATTGAATTTTCAACAGGAACGATTCCGTATTGAGTACGTCCTTTTTCCACCTCAGCAAAGACGTCATCTATAGTTTCCATTGCTTTATAATCAGCAGAATGACCAAAATACTTAACACCAGCAAGATGGCTAAATGTGGCATCAGGTCCGAGGAATGCAACAGCTGCACGTTTTTGGGACAATCTACAGGTGGTTATGATCTCGTGAAAAATGGATTTAAGTGCGTTTTTTGGGAAAATGTCTTTATTATCTTCAATGAGTCTATCGTAAATCTGTCTTTCTCTAAGGGGGTCCCATTTAGCACGGTTTTCACCCGCCTTAATTCTCCCTATTTCTTTTGCACAGTTTAAGCGGTTTTTCAATAAATTAAGGATTTCATTGTCTATGGAATCTATATTATCGCGTACTACCTTGAGTTCTTGTTCTTGATCAGATTTCATACTCGTTATCCGTGTTTTGTTCATGAGTTGTTTTGCCTAATAAATCTCATACCCTAGGGCAAAGAATTTGCTATGTCAAGATAGAAAAGAAAGCTATAGTTCATGATTTATTGGTCGAATGGTAGAGTTGTTTTTATTCAGCAAATAGTTAAATTAGACTAATATTACAAAGAAGTCGACCCAGTAGAACCTACCTTGAAGATGTGAAAAATATTGTGCAATGATTGTAATAAGGATGGATAAATGAGTACTTTACAAGAAAAAAATATGAAATTGCAAGAGTTACTACTCGGCTTAAAACGTGTAGCCGTTGCCTACTCTGGCGGGATTGATTCAACGTTTTTACTCTACAGTGCTGTGGAAACGTTGGGGAGTGAAAATGTTATGGCCTACACCTGTGTAAGTGAGGTGAACGCAGAGCATAGTCTGGTGGGTATGAGAGATGTATTTGCAAAGCATTTTGCAGATCGTATTGTTTTACACGAAGTTCGTCTATATCCGCTGATGTGGAAAGAGTTTGCCGTAAATGATAGTAATAGATGTTATTTTTGCAAAAGACAAATGTATTTAGCATTGCTAGATGAAGTTAGAAAACAAAAAGAATTTGTTTTGGTAGACGGCACTAATATAGATGATCTCAAAAAAAATAGGCCTGGCCTTCGGGCAATCCATGAACTTAATGTGCAGACGCCTCTGGTTGGAGCGGGTTTAACTAAGCAGGAAATTCGTTTATTGGCGCGTTCAAGTAAAATTGTTAATTCAGATTTACCTTCAAATTCATGTTTAGCGACCCGTATAAAACAAGGTGTCGATATTACGAAGAGTCGGATGACTGTAATTGAAAATGCAGAAAAATATTTATACCAACTTGGATATAATGGGTGTCGAGTAAAAATAGATGGAGAAGCTGTTTGCATTGAACTTAACAGAAATGACTTTGTCTCTTTTGTTAAAGATGATGTAAGAGTTCCTGTTTTACGCAAATTTTATGATCTGGGGTTACATAATGTCTCTCTGGACCTAACTGGTAGGTAAGGTAACGGGAAATATGGTAACTATTTCTAATAAGTATAATTTATTGCTTGATTCTGATTTCCGATTCAATTAAGGTGCCTGTTATTGGATGCAATGCCCCGTTTATAAAGGGTTGTGTCATTCTTGTTTGAATAATATGAAAGAAAATCGGACTGATTTTTTTGACAATTATGAAGAGTTAAGGTAAAGCGTAGTTTTGAGGATAGAGGACAATTTATTGTCCCGATCAATAAGCAAAAAGATGATTAAGCAGGGAGGAATTCATGAACAAGAAGGAATTGATTGAAAGTATCGCAGGTGCAGCAGACATCAGCAAGGCAGCAGCCGAAAAAGCTTTAAACGGAACTCTTGCAGCTATTGCTGAAAGCCTGAACAAAGGCGACAAGGTTACTCTCGTTGGTTTTGGAACTTTTTCTGTTTCAAATCGCGAAGCTCGTCAGGGAAGAAACCCACAGACTGGCAAGACTATTGAAATTCCAGCAAAGAAAGTAGTTAAATTCAAAGCTGGTAGCAAATTGTCTGAAGCTATCAACTAATTCTTGTTTAATTTTGCCCTGCACAATGTAGCTGGTGTTATTTTAGATATATCACTATATAGCTTCATGAGTTAGGTGGATTTATTAAGTTATTTAAGTGGGTTTGGGATTAGTATATTACCTGTTACCAAGTCTTCTTTAATAGTTGGAAGTTGAAAAAGGGTCGTTCCTCGTAAAGAGGAACGACCCTTTTTTTGTATTAACGAAAGAAAGTCGTGAAAAATATCTCAAAAGAGTCATAATCAATTGAAGTAATAAAGCTAATTTCATATGGCATTGTATCGTTATTTCAAACTAAATTGAGAAAAATGAAGAAATCATTTGAAGAATTACTAAAGAAATCAACTGATGTACATGGACATATCTGCGCCGGACAAGTCATAGGTGTCAGGATGTGTTTGCTTGCACTTTCCCTTATAGATATTGAGGATCCAAGAGGCAGTGATAGGAAAAAGTTATACACACTTGTGGAAATAGACAGGTGTGCAACTGATGCTATTCAATCTGTAACAGGATGTAGTCTTGGAAAAAGGTCGATGAGACATCTGGATCACGGTGTTATGGCGGCAACATTCGTTAATCTTGAAAGTAGAAAAAGTGTACGAATAACCGCCCTTGAGGAAGCTCGTGAGCACGCTTCAAAATATTGTGGCGAAATTGAGAATAAATACACAAGACAACTTGAAGCGTACAAGGTTATGCCTGAAAATGAACTGTTTCGTGTAGAGCATGTTGAGGTTGATATTCCTGAAGAAAATTTACCTGGAAGACCTATGCGAAGGGTCCAGTGTGAGATCTGTTCTGAATGGGTTCAGGACTGCAGGGACATTCAAGTAGAAGGGCAAATACTTTGTCGGGGATGTGCAAACGGTAGGTATTATAAAGTTATCGGCGTTTGAAAATTATAGTTTTGAAAAAGTTGTTCTAAAGGGTTTAACATGAATATAAGTTTGCTCGACTATGGCGCTGGAAATGTCCGTAGTGTAAGAAATGCGATAAATAAACTTGGAATGTCAGTGGTTGATGTGAAGAAACCTGAAGACATTCTCACAGCAGAAAAGCTTATTTTTCCTGGTGTAGGAAGTTTTGGTCTTGTAATGGAAAGGTTGAAAGAGAGTGGCTATATAGAGCCATTACAGAGACGAATACGTGAAAATAAGCATTTTCTAGGGATTTGTGTTGCGTTACAGGCACTTTATGAAGGAAGTGAAGAATCTCCAGGGGTCCATGGGTTAGGTATTCTTCCAGGGAAAATCATGCGTTTTCCAGCAGGAAATTTATCAGTTCCTCAGATAGGGTGGAATGGTATAAAATTGCATAAGCAATCTCCATTATTTTCAGAGTATAACGGCGAAAAATTATATTTTGTACATTCTTATCATGCACCTCTTGATGTAAAAAGTGACTGGACTCTTGCCACCACCGATTACGGTCTTGAATTTGTATCTGCAGTATCTCATAAAAATGTAACAGCATTCCAGTTTCATCCAGAAAAAAGTGGTGAAGCTGGACTTAAGATATTGAAGCAGTATCTTACGCGAAGAGAAGCTGTTGAACTGGGGGAATCCAAAAAAGCGGATACATCCCACACTACGCGTTTTGCTAAACGTATTATTGCTTGTCTTGATGTGAGAAGTAATGATAATGGCGATCTGGTCGTGACGAAAGGGGATCAGTATGATGTGCGCAATGACGGTGAGGTTAGAAACCTCGGAAAACCGGTAGAACTTGCTAAGAGATACTATGAAGAAGGAGCTGATGAGGTTACTTTTCTCAATATTACAGGTTTTAGAGATTTTCCGATGAAAGACCAGCCAATGCTCGAAGTATTAGAAAAAACTTCTGAAAATGTTTTTGTCCCTCTTACTATAGGAGGAGGCATTCGTGAGTTTACTGACTCAGAAGGCGTATACTATTCATCTCTTGATGTCGCTTCTTCCTATTTTCGTGCTGGTGCGGATAAAATATCCATCGGTAGTGACGCTGTTGATGTTGTAGAACAATACCTTGAAACAGGAGTCAAAACTGGTAAATCATCTATTGAGCAAATTTCCAGTGTATACGGTGCGCAGGCTGTCGTCATCTCAGTTGATCCAAGACGAATTTATGTTAAAAATCCAGATGATAGTACCCATAATCTTGTAAGAACAACACATTTAGGTCCTGATCAGGAGGAATATTGCTGGTATCAGTGTACTGTTAAAGGTGGAAGAGAAGGGCGTGATCTTGATGTAATCCAGTTGGTTACAGGTTGTGAAGAACTTGGTGCTGGTGAAATATTACTTAATTGTATCGATAAAGATGGTACCAATAGTGGATTTGACCATGAACTTATAAATCATGTGAAAAATGCGGTTTCAATTCCTGTTATCGCTTCAAGTGGTGCCGGCTCTGCTCAGCATTTTTGCGATGTGTTTGCTAAAACAAATACCGATGCAGCTTTAGCTGCGGGGATTTTTCATCGGAACGAAGTCAAGATTACTGATGTGAAAAGAAATGTGAGAATGTCTGGAGTAGAGGTTCGCTAGCAAAAAAATTATATGTTAATAGATGAGCCCGTTGATTTACTGTCTTTTGGTCCAATATCTTCGTTATACGAAAAAAATAATCCTCGGAATATCAACTATATGCCTGTGGCTATTTTTTTTAGTATGCCTTGATCTCGAACAAAAATCCTAGTAAATCAACAGAATCATAGATACGGTTATATAAAATTAGAAAATGCAGCCTCAATCCCGGAACAAACGAATAGCCTTCTTAACAGTGTTTTTTATTGTGTTGCTTGCAGTTAGTCTTAAGGTTGTTTCTTCCTGGACATATAATCGTGGAATTTACGACCTTAAAGAGCAGGGAAATACCAGGCTCGATCTTTATGTAAATTATTTACAGGGGGTTTTGGAAAAGTACCAGAGCCTCCCTGAGCTTCTTGCCATAGATAGTAATCTTGTCCGAGCCCTTTCCACACCCCATGAAAAAAAGCGTATAGAGACGCTTAATCGATACCTCGAAACGATTAACAAAGTCAGCGATACTCTTGACACCTACCTTATGAATAGAGATGGGCTGACGATTGCCGCAAGTAACTGGCAGGAGTCACGACCTTTTGTTGGAAGAAACTTTAGCTACAGACCTTATTTCAAGCAAGCCATGAATGGAAAGCTTGGTCGGTATTTTGCCCTCGGTGTGACCTCGTCTAAAAGAGGATATTATTTTGCATATCCCGTAAGGAAAAATGATGAGATCATAGGTGCTGTTGCAATTAAGATAAGTATAGATTCGGTAGAGCAAAAATGGGCGCAACAGGGAGAAAACTTTTTAGTAACGGATCCAGATGGAGTGATTTTTGTCACCACCTATCCTGGATGGAGATATAAAACCTTAGTGCCGCTTAGCCCGGATGTTCTTAACAGGATAAACGAAAGCAAACGATATCCTGAAACAACGTTTGATCCCGTTGTGGATGAAATAGTTCACGAAGATGATTCCGCTCAATTTCTCACTCTTCATAAGAAAGGTTCAGATGATCCCGTCCAGGTTATCAAACAAACGAGATTTATGCCACAGGCCGGATGGAACGTTCATATTTTAACAGATGTTGTCGATATAAAGAAAAATGTATTTCTTATAGATCTCATCGTAGGCAGTTCTTTAATCGTTACCTATATCCTTGCTCTCCTACTTGTTCAGCGACATTATCGCCTTCAAGAGCTCGCAATTATTGAAGAAAACACCAAGACAACACTGAGGGATGCAAACGAACAGCTAGAAACACGGGTTATTGAAAGGACCCATGAGCTCACTGAGGCAAATGACTCACTCATAAAAGAAGTTCTTGAGCGAAAGGAAACAGAGATTAAACTCAAACGCACAAGGAAGGAGCTTATCCATGCTGCAAAACTAGCAGTGCTTGGTCAGATGTCTGCAGGAATTAATCATGAACTGAATCAGCCACTAGCGGCGATCAGGAGCTATACCGACAATGGCACGCAATTCCTTAAAAAAGGTCGCTATGAAGATGCCATGTGGAATATGGTGCAGATAGCAGAACTGACGGAGCGGATGGCCCAAATTGGGGTTCAGCTTAAATTGTTTTCGAAAAAATCCAGCGGCCAGATTGTTACTGTACCATTGCATGGTGTTGTGGACGGTGCTATGGAAATTTTAAAACCAACTCTTAAAAAGGCCGGCGTTTCTATCGCAATTTCAATTGATCCGTCAGATCTTGAAATACGTGGGAATAATGTATTACTACAGCAAGTTTTAGTGAATCTACTTACCAATGCAATGCATGCGATGGAGAATCAACCTGTCAAAGAAATTGCGCTTACTTGTTCTGCTGGGAAAGATAGGGTTCTTGTTGCTGTTGAAGATACTGGTACTGGTATCACAAAAGATCATTTGAAAAAGATTTTTGATCCATTTTATACCACTAAAAAATCAGGACAAGGTTTGGGTTTAGGACTCACAATAAGCGATAGAATAGTACGGGATTTTGGTGGCAAGATAATTTATGTACCAACAGCTACTGGTGCTAGATTCGAATTTACTTTAGAGAAAATTGGGTAGTCCATGACACTTTTAGGCAAGGTACTTTTTATAGATGATGAAAAACACATTCGTCAGGCTAACAGGCAATCTCTTGAGTTGGCTGATTTAGAGGTTGTGTGTGAGGATTGTGCTGAAAATGGTTTAGAATTAATAGGCCGTGAGTGGCCTGGTATTGTTGTTTGTGATATACGTCTGCCTCAAATGGATGGGATGGAATTTTTGAGAAAGGTGCACAGTATTGATAGAGATCTGCCCGTGATACTTATTACCGGTCATGGTGACGTCTCCATTGCTGTACAGGCAATGCGCGATGGAGCCTATGATTTTATTGAAAAACCATATTCTGCTGAAAGGCTGGTTAAGACCGTGTTTCGGGGGCTAGAAAAACGTGCTCTGACTCTAGAAAATCGTAATCTTCGTAGAGAGTTGGAGCTCCATAGTGCTCCAGGGCCACGTATTATTGGTAGAACTCCAGGGATGGAAAAGCTTCGCAGTACTATAGCTCAAGTAGCTGATACTGGCGCTGATGTCCTCATTTTTGGCGAAACCGGTACTGGAAAAGAATTGGTGGCACGTGCGCTACACGAAAATAGTAACAGGAGAAAATACAATTTCGTGGCTATCAACTGTGGCGCAGTATCAGAATCTATCATGGAGAGCGAACTTTTTGGTCATGAAGAAGGTGCTTTCACGGATGCTAAATCTACTCGAATTGGAAAGTTTGAGCATGCCAATGGAGGAACCCTTCTACTTGATGAAATTGAATCAATGCCTCTGCGTGTACAAATCAATCTTCTCCGAGTTTTACAAGAGAGATCTGTTGAAAGGTTGGGTGCTAACCGTCTTATTCCCGTAGACTTGAGGGTTGTTGCAGCGTCAAAGGTAAATCTTCTTGAGGCATCTCAAAATGGTACTTTTCGAGAAGATCTATACTACAGGTTGAATGTCGTTTGTCTTGATATTCCACCTCTACGTGAAAGGCGAGAGGATATTCCACTTCTTTTTCACCATTTTTTACTTGTAGCAGGGCACAGGTATCAACAAGAAGTACCTATGCCAACAGGAGCACAAATGAATGTACTACTTTCTCATTCATGGCCTGGAAATGTAAGAGAATTACGCAATTTTACAGAAAGATATGTTTTGCTCGGGCGTCAATTTGACTGGTCTCTTGAAAAAATGCTTTCTGGAAAAGAAAAAGACCAAGGGCAGTCACTTGTTGAACAGGTAGAACGCTTTGAAAGAAGCCTGTTAGAACACTCACTTGTTTCTTCAAATGGGAGTCTTAAAGAGGTCATGGCTGTTTTGAATCTTCCCCGAAAAACGCTGTATGATAAAATGCGAAAATTTGGCCTAAAAAAAGCAGATTACAAATAAACCCACTCATCACCCTAAACAATAACATCCTTCCTTGGTTTCATCATAACGCTGTCGCCCGTTTTTCTAACAGACTGTATTGTCGTTATAAAAAATCATTTCTAAATTTGAGAGAGAATAGGCGGAATCTCGCCAGTTTGTTTTGTGATCGGCCGCTCGAAAACTCAATAAGTAGCTGATATATATAAGGATACGTGAGAAGTATGTTGTGTTTTGTCTTTTGGGCGGGTTGCCACCTGTTTTTATCAGTAATTTTGAACGTAGATATTAAAAATAATAATAAATCAGTGGGTTAATAGTTTTGTTTAAAATTGGCCTAATCATTGCACCTTTGTTTGCAGCTCACTGATTTAAATTAGTGAATAATCAAGCTCAGTGACTTTTCCATTATGGGAAAGTGATTGATTTTAACCACTCTAATCGGAGGAAGAAATTATGTTCAGGACGCTTACAACTCTTGTTGCAACCGCAGCCTTATCAGCAATGCTTGTTACAGGTACTGCTCTTGCCAAAGGCCCAGTAACCATAAAATTTTCCCACGTTGTTGCAGAAAACACACCTAAAGGGCAGATGGCAAACAAGTTTAAAGATCTCGTTGGAGAACGTCTTGCGGGTAAGGTGCAAGTAGAGGTTTTCCCTAACTCTCAACTTTTTGGTGATAATAAAGTATTGGAAGCAATGCTTTTAGGTGATGTGCAGATGGCAGCCCCAGCGCTGTCTAAATTTAGTCGTTATACTAAAAAACTCCAAATTTTTGACCTTCCATTTCTTTTTAAAGATATGGTTGCGGTTGAAAAGTTCCAAAATAGCGCTGAAGGAGATGAATTACTCAACTCTCTTCAAAAGAAAGGACTTGTTGGACTTGGTTATCTACACAATGGTATGAAGCAATTATCTTCAAGTCAGCCATTGACGCTTCCTGGAGATGCGAATGGTCTTAAATTTAGAATTATGTCCTCTGATGTACTCGCCGCTCAGTTTAAAGCAGTTAAAGCTACTCCGTTGAAAAAACCTTTTTCAGAAGTTTTCACCCTTCTTCAGACAAGGGCGATTGATGGTCAGGAAAACACATGGTCTAATATCTTTTCAAAAAAGTTTTTTGAAGTTCAGCCCTACATTACTGAGTCAAACCATGGTTTGCTTGACTATATGGTTGTTACCTCAAAAGAATTTTGGATGAGTGTCGATGATGCTGATCGTGCAGTTATTAAGAAGTCTCTTGACGAAGCTATAGCATTTGGTAATGACGTTGCTGCAAAAAAAGCAATGGATGATCGCCAGAAAATTGTCGACTCGAAAAGAACTGAAATCATTGAGTTGGATGATGCACAGAGAAATCAGTGGGTTGAAGTTATGAAGCCTGTCTGGGAAGAGTTTGAAGGGGAAATTGGTAAAAATATGATCGACGCAGCTTACAAATCAAATATGTAAAAACATTGGTGGGCACATCTTAAAAAAAGGTGCCCACCAAAAATATTTTGTAAGAGGTGAAATATGTTTATGCGCATCGTGAACCGTACAGAAGAAGCGGTTATTTGCATCTTATTAGTGCTGACAACTCTGCTCGTCTTTGTTGATGTAGTAATGCGTTTTGGTTTTAACACAGGCTTCATGTGGTCGCAAGAACTCACTCTACATATGTCCGCATGGTTTGTTTTGTTTGGTGCATCCTATGGCCTGAAGGTTGGCTCTCATATTGGTATGGATGCATTTATTAAATTATTTCCACGAACAATGCGTCGCATCTTGAGTGGAATCGCAGCTATACTCGCTATAATTTATTGTGGTCTTATTTTTTATGGCAGCTGGATCTACCTTGCAAAAATGAAAATGATTGGAATCGATTTGGAAGATCTTCCCATACCAACGTGGATTGCACATGGAATGTTAGTGGTAGGTTTTGCCTTTTTAATTATTCGTTTACTTATAATACTCTGGTCAATAATCACAAATAAAGCCGACGGTTTTAAACATGCTGATGAAGCGAAAGAGAGTATGGCTATAGTTGAAGATATCCAAGGGGAGGACGCATAATGACTACTGCAGCTCTATTTATACTTCTCTTTGGATGTATGATGCTTGGCATGCCAATTGCTCTTGCTCTTGGGTTGTCCAGTATCGGTACTATTTTAATGTTTTCAAGTGATTCTTTAGCTTCAATTGCACTGAAACTTTTTGAATCGTTGTCTGAACATTATACTCTGCTTGCTATTCCATTTTTTATTCTTTCATCCACCTTTCTTTCGACAGGTGGAGTTGCAAAAAGAATAATCAGATTTGCATTGAGTTTGGTTGGTCACATCAGAGGTGGTATTGCAATGGCCTCTGTAATTGCCTGTATGATTTTTGCAGCGGTATCTGGTTCATCACCTGCAACTGTTGCAGCTATTGGATCAATTGTAATTGTAGGTATGGTAAAGGCTGGTTATCCAGAAGAGTTTGCTGCAGGTGTTATTGGAAATGCGGGAACTCTCGGGATTTTAATTCCGCCATCTATTGTAATGCTTGTGTATGCTGCTGCAACCGAGGTGTCTGCTGCCAGGATGTTTATGGCAGGTTTTATACCCGGTCTTATGATGGGCCTCATGCTTATGATTGTTATCTATTTTGTTGCTCGTTATAAAAAAATACCTAGTCAGCCTTGGGCAGGTTTTGGAGAAATATTTAAATCCGGATTTAGTGCAACAGGTGGGCTTATGCTCATCGTAATTGTACTTGGTTCTATTTATGGTGGTGTTGCAAGTCCAACTGAAGCCGCTGCTGTATCAGCTATTTATGCATTTGGTGTTGCCATTTATGGCTATCGGGATATGGGTCCTCTTAAGAATGTTGCATGGAAAGAGGACGGTGAAGGAATTGGTGGAATGCTCTTTCGTAATACAAAAGAGATGATTGTAACACTGCCAAAAATTATAACCGATAAAGAGATAAATAAGGTCGTTTTGGATGCTTCGAAGGTAAGTATTATGCTGCTTTTTATTATCGCTAATGCGATGCTATTCGCGCATGTTCTTACAACGGAGAGAATACCACACCATATTGCAGAATTGATTGTTTCATGGGGACTCTCGCCATGGATGTTCTTGATTGTTGTTAACTTACTTCTTCTTGCGGCTGGAAACTTTATGGAGCCGTCTGCCATTTTACTTATCATGGCGCCGATTTTATTTCCAATAGCAGTAAAACTTGGAATTGACCCAATTCACCTTGGTATCATCATGGTTGTTAATATGGAGATAGGGATGCTTACACCTCCAGTTGGGCTCAACCTCTTTGTTATTTCAGGGGTAACGGGACATTCGATAGGCTGGGCAATAAAAGCCTGTGTTCCATGGCTACTTGTTCTGCTTACTTTTCTTGTTATCATTACTTATGTACCCCAGGTTTCTCTGTTTTTACCTGAATTTTTGGATAAGATGCAGGGCTTTAACTAGAAATACCATCTAGCAGCAGTTCAAGGCGACCAATCAATGACTTTCAAGTCACTGGTAGGTCGCCTTTTTTGTTTCCATTCTAAAAGAAGTGATTATATTCTGACGCTCATTTTGAGATTTTAAGTTCAACTACATTTTATGTGAGAAAATTTCCTGAGATAACTCAGGGATAGAATATAAAGGAGAAGGTGAAATGAAAAATAGTCCTAAGGTAAAAACTATATTATACGCATCAGATTTAGGTGGAGGGACAATTCCTGTTTTCCACCACGCCCTTGCCATGGCAAAACAATATAATGCGGAAATTATAATGGTTCATGTTGTTGAGCCTATAAGTGACTCGGCAAAAGCCGTTATAAAGTCGTATCTTGCAAAAGACATTACTAATGACGTGCAAAAAGACGTTATGAAAGGCACCCTTGTGAGAATGAAAAAACGTTTGAAGGGATTTTATAAAGCAGAAGGGATGGATAGCGATTATTCAAAACTTGTCAAAAAAGTACATGTTATAGCAGGTAAACCCAGTGAAGAAATATTGCGTATTGCTGAAAAAGGAAACGCTGATATGATTATCATGGGGAAATCTACTCGTAAAGTACGAGGGGTTAGGGTTATGGGGTCTACAGCTCGCAGAGTGAGTCGTATGTCAAAAGTACCGGTACTCGTAGTTCCAAATTTCTAAAAACGTCATAGGTGGTAAGTGTGACTAGAAATACAGAAGTGTATCTAGCATCACCCAGAGGATTTTGTGCTGGGGTGGAGCGAGCGATTGAAACGGTAAAACTGAGCCTGGCTAAATATGGTAAACCTGTTTATGTTTTACATGAAATAGTACATAACAAACATGTTATTGATGAGTTAAAGCAACTTGGTGCTCTATTTGTAGAGCATCTAGCTGATGTACCGGAGGGCGAGGTTTGTGTATTTAGTGCCCATGGAGTATCGATGGGAGTTGAAACTTACGCATCAGATTTAGGGCTCCGAACGATAGATGCGACATGTCCACTCGTGACGAGTGTCCATCGAATGGTTGAGAAATACCACCAGCAGGGTGTTGAAGTATTAATAATCGGTCATCACAATCACCCAGAGGTTGAAGGTACGGCAGGTCGGATTCCAAACGGTGTTCAAATTGTTGCCACTGAGACGGAAGCCGAAATGCTTCTCGTTAAAAATCCTGCTCAAGTTGGCTATGTTACCCAGACGACTCTCTGTAAAAGCGATGTTGAAGGAATTATCAGAATTCTTCAACAAAGATTTCCTGACATTCAAGGTCCGCGATCTAACATATGTTTTGCAACTCAAAATAGGCAGGATGCTGTACGTTTACTGGCTGAAAAAACAGATCTTGTTTTTGTCGTAGGTTCTAAGAATAGTTCAAATTCCAATAGACTCAAAGAAGTTGCACGGTCGTGCAATGTAAACGCATTTCTTATCGATGACTACGCTGATATTGATGAAAAATGGCTGGACGGTGTCTGTCGGATTGGGATTACAGCGGGTGCTTCTGCACCTGAGCGTCTTGTGGATGGGGTGATTGACTGGTTACGTTCCAAGAGACAAGTAGTCGTGCAGGAAATGAAAGGAGCTGAAGAAAATATTCACTTCCAACCAGCTGTGATCAAGGCAAAGTAATGAGCCCATTGATTTACGGCCTTTTGCCCCGATATCTTCGTTATACGAAAATAACAATCCTCGGAATATCAATTATATGCCTGTGGTTGTTTTTTTCGTATGCCTAGATCTCGAACCAAAATCCTAGTAAATCAACAGACTCAGTAATGCTAGTGTAAGCAATAATAATTAAGGACACTTTTTCTAGCGAAAAAGTGCCCTTAACTGTTACGATTTATTTATTAAGAGCTTTAGTTAGACGCTCCATTGCCTCTTGGACTTTTTCGTGGCTGTTGAAGGCAGAAATTCGGATATAACCTTCACCACATGTTCCAAAACCAGCTCCAGGCGTGCAGACAACACCCGCTTTATTGAGGAGCATATCAAAGAATTCCCAGGAATCCATCTTGCCTTCAATCCAGATATAAGGTGAATTGTCACCGCCCACGTAAGTGTAGCCAAGCTTATCCATGGTTTTGCAGACTGTTTTAGCGTTTTCCATGTAATAGTCAATAAGTGCCTTACACTGCTCTTTGCCAGCTGTAGTATATACAGCCTCAGCTGCGCGCTGAACAGGGTATGATACTCCATTAAATTTAGTACAATGACGCCTGTTCCATAGTGCATGCAGAGAGTGAGTGTTTCCGTCTTTGTCATAGGCAAGACATTCTTTTGGAACGACTGTATAAGCACATCTGGTTCCAGTAAAACCTGCGTTTTTGGAAAAACTTCTAAATTCTATGGCAACCTCTTTTGCACCTTCAATTTCATAAATAGATTTTGGCAGGCTCTCATCTTGAATGAATGCTTCGTATGCGGCGTCAAAGAGGATGAGTGCTTTATTTTCTTTTGCGTAGTCTACCCAGGTTTTGAGACCTTCTTTGGATATTGTTGATCCAGTAGGGTTGTTTGGAAAACAAAGATAAATGAGGTCGACTTTTTCTTTTGGGAGAGCTGGAACGAAATTATTAGCTTTGGTGGAGTCGAGGTATACAATGCCTTTAAACCTTCCATCTTCAAATGAACCCGTTCTGCCTGCCATGACATTTGTGTCGAGGTAAACAGGATATACTGGGTCGGGTATGGCTATTGTGATGTCGGCAGAAAACAGCTCCTGGATGTTACCTGAATCGCATTTTGCTCCATCGCTGACAAAAATTTCATCTGCATTAATATCAGCACCGCGTGATTGAAAATCATTTTTGGCAATTGCTTCGCGCAAAAAATCATAACCTTGCTCAGGGCCGTATCCCCTAAAAGACGAATCTTGAGCCATTTCATCTACAGCTTTGTGGAAGGCTTCGATCGAAGCTGGAGTGAGTCCCTTGGTCACGTCCCCGATTCCAAGTTTAATAACGTCTACCTCAGGATTGTTTTCCTGGAAGTTGGCGACACGCTTGGCAATGTCGGAGAAAAGGTAAGATGCTTGTAGTTTTAGGTAATTGTCATTGATTGTAATCATTTAAATCATTCTCAGTTGTATTTTAGGTAAAAAGAGTTAGCTTCTCTCTGTATTTTTAATCGAAAATTTAATTGTAATTATAAGTGAATGATTGGTGCTGTCAACCCGCTTTTCTTATTCAAATCCGCGAAGATAAATGTGAATAATTATGAAAATTGATAAACCCGTTGCTATTTATCGAAAAGATTATCGTCCCTTCCCTTATGTAATTGATAAACTTGATCTTACCTTCCAGCTCTTTGATGATAAAACGATCGTAAAGGCTACAACATTATATAGAGATGCTGTTAACGGTGATCAGCCTCCGAATGAACTTTTTCTATATGGAGAGGACCTTGAGCTTGCAAGTGTTACTTTAGACGGGGTTACCTTGTCTCCCGAAAAGTATGAGGTAGAGGAGAAAGGATTAACAATAAAGAATCCTGGGCGTTCTTTTACTCTTGAAATCGCAACAGTAATTTACCCTGCACAAAATAGTTCCCTTGAAGGATTGTATAGATCGAGTGGGAACTACTGCACTCAATGTGAAGCTGAAGGGTTTCGAAAAATCACTTATTACCCTGACCGCCCAGATGTGTTGACTATCTTTACCACAAGGATAGAGGCGGATATAAGGGAATGCCCTGTTATGCTTTCAAATGGTAACCTTGTGGAGCAAGGTGAGCTCGCAGGTGATCGTCACTTTGCTGTTTGGGAAGATCCATTTGCCAAGCCGAGCTATCTCTTTGCGCTCGTTGCAGGACAACTTGTGAGCCTAAATGACCAATTTATTACCAGGTCTGGTCGCACAGTAGAGCTAAAGATATTTGTAGAAGAAAAGAATAGAGAAAAATGCAATCACGCAATGGAGTCCCTTAAAAAATCTATGCGTTGGGACGAAGACGTCTTTGGTCTTGAGTATGATCTTGATATATTTATGATTGTTGCAGTGGATGACTTTAATATGGGGGCTATGGAGAATAAAGGTCTCAATGTATTTAACTCAAAATATGTTCTTTCCACCCCGGAAAGTGCAACAGATCAGGATTATCTGGGTATCGAAGGTGTTATTGGACATGAATATTTTCACAACTGGACAGGAAACCGGGTTACCTGTAGAGATTGGTTTCAACTAAGCCTTAAAGAAGGTTTGACCGTTTTTCGAGACCAGGAATTTTCTTCTGACATGAATTCTCGTGCAGTGCAGAGAATTGATGATGTTCGTCTTCTTAGAAATGTACAATTCAGAGAAGATAGTGGTCCCATGGCGCACCCAGTTCGACCCGACAGCTTTGTCGAAATTAATAACTTTTATACTTCAACTATTTATAATAAAGGGGCAGAGGTAATCCGGATGATGCATACCCTGATTGGCGCTGAATCCTTTCGCAAAGGGATGGATCTCTATTTTGAGAGGCACGATGGGCAGGCTGTGACATGTGATGATTTTGTAGCTTCTATGGAGGATGCGTCCGGTGTTGACTTGGTACAATTTAGGAATTGGTACAGTCAGGCGGGAACCCCGCTTTTAAAGGTGCAAACTGAGTGGGATGAAGCTCTGTCAGCATATACTCTCACCATAGAACAAAGTTGTAAGCCGACCCCTGGACAAGACACGAAACTGCCTTTTCATATGCCCGTTAAAATAGGTCTTTTAGGGAAGAGTGGAGAGGATGTATGTGAGCCAGCGGTACTTGAGTTAAAAGACGAGAAAGCCCTCTTTACGTTTCACAATATCACAGAACGACCTGTACTTTCATTTTTACGAGACTTTTCGGCTCCAGTAAAGATTGAGCCATTCCAAAATAAAGAAGACCTCGCATTTCTTATGGCGAGTGATCCCAACCTGTATAATCGATGGGAATGTGCCAACCAACTCTCAAAAGAGGTTGTTCTTGCTGTTGCTGAACAGTTGCAGCGAGGTGACGCTCCAGAAGTCGAAAAATTTTATTTAGACGCAGTTGAGAAAACATTGTCCTCAAAAATGGATGACAAAGATCTGGTTACTCTTGCCTTGCAATTACCAACTGAAACGACACTAGCACAAGAGATGGATGTGATCTATCCACAGCATCTTCATAATGCAAGACGGTATGTTAAGCAGGAAATTGCTAAGCGATGTAAGGCCCAGTTATTAAAACTCTATCGAGATAATTGCTCAACTAAGCCATATGCAATTACTGCACAGGCAAAAGGAGAGCGCAGTCTCAAAAACCTATGTCTTTCGTATCTTATGTCTTTAGAGCCGGCGAGTGAAGAGGTTCTATCGCTGTGTCTTGCGCAGTATGATAGTGTAACAAACATGACTGACTCTATTGCCTCTATAGCTCTTTTGGTGAATGTTGATGACAAAAGAAGACCACAGGCCCTCGATAATTTTTATGATAAGTGGAAGGATGACACCTTAGTTCTCGATAAGTGGTTTGCAATCCAGGCGTTATCGGAACTACCTGAAGTGATGTCTGAGGTTCGAAAATTAATGGAACATCCTGCATTTTCCATTAAAAATCCTAATAAAGTAAGGTCATTGGTAGGCGCTTTTTGTAGCGGTAACCATGCAAAATTTCATAGTGAAAATGGAGAAGGCTATAGATTTTTGTCTGCACAGATCATTGCACTCAACAAGATCAATCCCCAGATTGCAGCACGTCTACTTTCGCCAATGGTAAATTGGAAACGTTATGAGCCAAAGTTAAAAGAACTCATGAAAAATGAATTACAGAGTATTTTGAAACAAAAAGATCTTTCTCAGGATGTTTATGAGATCGTGAATAATTCGCTAATGTAAGTTTGCCGGATATGCGAGGCACCGGAGCTGCAGACGTATACACATATGCTTCAATGCTTCGGTAACAAAGCAGATTCGGTGGAATTACAAGAATTAGTTTATACCCTCTTGTGGCAAAACAAACATCTATACTTGGGTGGATGTTCCTCCTGTAACGGGACATCACCCGAAGGTCCATGACAATCAAGACATGTTTTCTCAGCTTCCTTTTTACTTTTTATAAGGTGGAAGGGAGTGTGGATTTCGTCTTTAGGTAAAAATGCGGTGGTTTCTTCGGGGGCACGCAATAAAAATGCGAGTATTGCAATACATGCAACTGCGAAGATGAGATTGAGAAGCCAGGTCGTTTTTTTTGATTTAGGTGATTTCATGGTATTGTTATTAGATATCAGTTAATTAGCCATTTCCGCAGCTTTGGAATCTATTATGTTTTTCTTTAACCCGTAACAGACGAGTTCAGAAAGGATAGTTGAGATAGAGGGATGAATTCGTGCTATTTTGGCCATCATCCTGTGTGTTTTATGGTTCTTAAGAAGCTTTTGAAAATCTCTTTCTGAGTTGTTTATTTTGCAAATTTGTCGACCAACGGTTTCACCAGATACCATTGCTGGATATATCCCTTCACCAGTTAAAGCGGAGGCTAGACCTGCCGCATCCCCAACAAGGTAGATGTTGTCAAAGCTGTATCCTCTGTAGTCGTAATTGATTCGTTCAGCAGTGAGCGTTGATGTCGAGAGGTCGATCTGATTACTATTGGCCCACTGTATGAGGGATGTTTTTAGAAACATGGCACTTACTGATTTTGCATCTGCATAGGCGCCAATTGAAGCTCTTTCGCGGTGCGGAAATATCCAGGCATAACCACTACCAAATAGGCTGCTGTTTAAGTGCCACTGCATTGAAGGAAAGTTTCCATCTACCATATAGTTTATCCCGACACCAAAATCACTCACAGGGATTCCCAGATATTTCCTTACAGTTGACGAAGATCCGTCTGCACCAACAAGGTGGTTGAATTTAACCTGTTCAGAAAGGCCGGTATTACGATTGAGAAAGGTAATTATATCCTTGTTAATTGATGTAACCTGACAGTTTGACCGGATTGTTGCTCCTGCCTCAGTAGCATTGACAGACATGAGTTGTCCAAGGATCACCCGATTAACCGTGGCAATTATTGGATTATCCTCAGAGACACTGAAACTCTGTTTTTTTGTGTAGATATGTTGAGTTGAGAAGCTTCTCTCAGAAATGTCATTAAGTTTATTTATGAGACCATTCCAGGTAATTCCTCCCGCGCAGACTTTTTCGCCTATGCTTTTCTTTCGCTCAAGGACCAGGGTCGAGGCTCCATGTTTGGCCGTAATTTCAGCACACGAAAGCCCGGCAGGGCCTGCTCCAACAATTATGACGTCATAAAACAACATGAGATGTTTTCAGGGGAAAGGTTAATATGAAGAATTGAAACTGATAGGGATGATATAACAAAAAAACCTGCACTCTGCAAACAATGGCAGAGGCAGGTTTAATTAGTTTTGATTGGAAAAAAATATTAGCCTTCAGTCAAGGCAGCAAGAAAGTACTCTTTATTGAGCCTTGCTATGTTTCGAATAGATATTCCTTTAGGACATACAGCTTCACACTCTTTAGCATTGGTACAGTTACCAAAACCTTCTGTGTCCATTTGTTCAACCATGGCAAGCGCACGTTGTTTTCTTTCAATCTGCCCTTGGGGAAGCAAAGCCAGTTGAGACACTTTGGCGCTTGTAAAAAGCATTGCAGCACCATTAGGACAACTTGCAACGCAAGCACCACAGCCGATACATGCTGCTGCGTCCATGGCAAGTTCTGACTGCTCAGAAGCAATGGGAATTGCATTGCCGTCTACCGTTCCACCGGTGTTGACTGAAACATAACCTCCAGATTGAATGATACGATCAAGAGCAGACCTATCAATCAGCAAGTCACGTTTTACAGGGAAGGCCCGTGATCTGAAAGGTTCTATCACGATGACGTCACCATCTTTAAAATGGCGCATATGCAGTTGGCATAAGGTAACCTCTTTTTCAGGTCCGTGTGCAACTCCATCTATAATAGCACCACACATCCCGCAGATACCTTCACGGCAATCATGGTCAAATGCTACGGGATCTTTGCTTTCTTTGGTTAACTTTTCATTGAGAACATCAAGCATCTCAAGAAAGGACATGTCTGTATTTACAGCGTCAAGGGTGTAGGTTTCCAACTGCCCTAATGCATCACTATTTTGCTGTCTCCAGATTTTTAACGTCAAGTTAATGCTACTCATGTTGTTTATACCTTAAGAGTTCAATTTAAAGTCTCTATGCTTGACTCATTACGGGGGCCAGCAACCTTATTTATAACTTCTTTGAGATGGGGTTACATTCTCAAAGGAGAGAGGCTCAATATGAAGTTTCGGTTCTTCACCAGTATATTCCCAGACAGAAACGTGTGAATAGTTTTCGTCATCTCTTTTTGCTTCGTTTTCTTCGGTCTGGCTTTCCTCGCGGAGGTGACAACCACAGGATTCTCCCCGGGTCAGAGCATCTCGAATCATGATTTCCGCGAATTCTAAAAAGTCTGCAAGTCTTCCCGCTCTCTCAAGTGATTGATTAATCTCTTTGGTGTCACCAGGTATGTAGACGTGGTCCCAAAACTTTTGCTGTATAGCAGGAAGTTCTTTGAGAGCTTTTTCTAGATCTTCTTTGTTTCTTGCCATTCCACAGTTATCCCACATGAGTTTACCCAACTCTTTATGGATCTCATCTACTGTGAATTTTCCGGCAGGTCCACCCAAACTATTTTTAAGAAGCTTAGCAATACGGTCTTCAACGGCACGCTTGGAGTCTATAAAGTCTTGCTCATGCTCGTTTACGTTATCGAGTTTGTTTGTACCAAGGTAATGTGCAATGGAGGTGGCAATGACAAAGTAACCATCAGCAAGTCCTTGCATGAGTGCGCTGGCACCCAGACGATTTGCACCATGATCTGAGAAGTTACACTCACCAATAGCGAAAAGACCAGGAATGTTTGTCATGAGATCATAATCAACCCAGAGGCCGCCCATTGTGTAATGAACTGCCGGGTAAATCATCATTGGTTCTTTCATGGGATCACTGTCAGTGATCTTTTCATACATTTGAAAGAGGTTACCATATTTCTTAAAGATTGTGGCCTCACCGTCACGTTTGATTGCCTCAGCAAAATCGAGGTATACAGCAAGTTGGGTGCTACCTACGCCCTTACCGAGATCGCATTGTTCTTTGGCATTACGTGAAGCAACATCCCGAGGAACAAGGTTACCAAAGCTTGGGTATTTGTTCTCGAGATAATAGTCTCTTTCTTCTTCAGGAATTTCTCCAGGTGCTCTCGTGTCTCCGACTTTTTTGGGAACCCAGACACGCCCATCATTTCTTAAACTCTCACTCATGAGTGTGAGTTTTGATTGATAGTCGCCATGCATCGGGATGCAGGTCGGATGGATTTGAACAAATGATGGGTTCGCAAATCCAGCACCTTTTTTATGGGCTCTCCAGGCAGAGGTAACATTAGATGCCATTGCGTTGGTGGAGAGGAAATAGACGTTACCGTAACCTCCAGTTGCAAGAATAACGACATCAGCCACGTGGCTTTCTATCTCGCCTGTTATTATGTTGCGGACCGTAATCCCCCGAGCGCGTCCATCAACTACAACAACATCCATCATCTCACGGCGGGTAAACATCTCAACCCCACCTGAATTGATTTGTCTTGAAAGTGCGCCATAGGCACCAAGTAACAACTGTTGTCCAGTTTGTCCTCTAGCGTAAAAAGTACGTGAGACCTGAGCACCACCAAAGGACCTATTGGCAAGTGTTCCACCATATTCGCGTGCAAAGGGAACTCCTTGTGCAACGCACTGGTCTATGATCTCCGTACTCACCTGAGCTAGTCTATATACATTCGCTTCTCTTGCTCTAAAATCGCCGCCTTTAATGGTGTCATAAAAGAGACGAAAAACTGAATCACCGTCGTTTTGGTAGTTCTTTGCGGCGTTAATTCCACCTTGAGCGGCTATGGAGTGAGCTCGTCTTGGACTGTCCTGAATACAGAAGGCTTTAACATTATAGCCTTGTTCAGCAAGAGTTGCAGCTGCAGAGCCACCCGCAAGACCGGTACCAACGACAATTGCGGTATATTTCCGACGATTTGCAGGGTTTACGAGTTTATTTGAGAATCGATGGGCATCCCATTTTTTTTCCAGAGGGCCGGCTGGTACGCGTGCATTTAGTTCCATATTTAAAAACCTTAGCTAGTTTCTATATAATATTCTTTCTGTAAGTGTCTCAATTTCTACCATAAATGCTGCTATTAATAACTAGCGCCAAGTCCAGTCATGAAATAGAGAGCAACACCACCAAAAATCAAAAGAAAAAACAGCGGAATTCCTAGGGTCAACCTGGAAATTAACGTATTGTATCGGGGATGATTGATTCCAAATGTTTGAAGCATACTCCAGAAGCCGTGGCTCAAGTGGATTGTAAGTGCAACAAAGGCAAAAATATAAAACAATGAATAAAAGAAATTACCTAATAATTCTTTTACTGTTACAGATATTTCGACTTCTTTGGAAGAGAGAGTAAATCCAAATATGTGGACAAAGAGGAAAAGCAAAATGATGAGCCCGGTATAAGGCATGGTTTCAGAGGCGAAGGAATTTTTGACAACTCGTGTTGTGACCTCGTACCTTGAATTGCTCACCTGGCGATTTTCAAAAAAGAGGAAAAGACCAACTGCGATATGGCAAAGTACAACAGCAAGGATTGAAATACTAAAAACAAGTACTATAAGTGGATGACTGTGTAATTCGTCGGCGTAACTTTGAAAGACCTCGCTACTCATGAAAATAGTAGCATTTCCTGCTGCATGGGTGATTAAAAACAAAACTAATAGCAGCCCAGTGGCCGCCATTATAAGTTTCTTTCCAATTGAAGAGCTTAGTAACCTGACGAACCACATAAGTACACCTCGGTGAAAAATTATGAGTTGAAATTAGCCGTAACTGACGCTGATAATATAGAAAATCCTAAAAAATGAAAGGGAAAAATTGGTTTTTTTATGGAGCACATTTTTTTTGGAAATTATCACAAGTATTCAAAATATTATTTATTTATTTAAGTGTCAAATATAACAGGAAATATTGCTAATTATGAAGGTGTCATCAATAATTTTTGATCTTGACGGAACTCTTTTAGATACATTAGGAGGACTTGCAGATACGACTAATGCAGTCATGCAACAATTCAATTTTCCTATGCATTCTCTTGAGAGTTATAGAATATTTGTAGGTAATGGATTGAAAAAGCTCATTGAGAGATCTGTTCCAATAGGAACATCTTCAATGATAATAGATCAATGCTGCAGGGAATTTGAGAAAATATATTCCAGGCAATGGATGAGTAACTGTTGCCCTTATGATGGTATTCATGATATGTTGGATTCACTGCAAAATCAGGGTGTACCTCTTGCGATTCTCTCCAATAAACCACACCAATTCACAAAACTCTTTGTGGAAGAATTCTTTCCAAAAGAAGTATTTAGGTATGTGTTTGGACAACGAGATGGGTTTGCTAAAAAACCTGACCCGTCAGTGGCAGTTGAGATTGCAAAGATGTTACAAGTAGATATACATGCTACTTTATTTGTTGGCGACTCGGGTGTTGATATCCAAACAGGTAAAAATGCCAACATGAAAACTGCAGGCGTAAGCTGGGGTTTTCGACCCGTTGAAGAATTAGTGCAAAATGTACCTGATATAATTATTAACCATCCTACAGAAATATTAAAAAATGTCATATTTTCCATTTGAATTACTTCCTTACACCAAATATATAGCTCCTCCAGTGGTTGGTGCATTCATAGGGTATCTTACTAATCGTGTAGCAATTAAAATGTTGTTCAGACCACTTAATCCCTGGAAGATTTGTGGATTACGTGTCCCGATGACTCCAGGAGTTATCCCTTCAAAACGTGGCGATCTTGCTATTAATCTGGGGGAGGTGGTAGGGGATCATCTTTTGACCAGTGAGGAGATTGGGAAAGGATTACAGCAGAAAGCATTTCAAAGTCATCTGTACAATGTGATTGATGGAAGAGTAAAAGGCATTTTAGAAAAAGATCTGGGCAATATAACAGAGATTGTCCCAGAAAGATTTAGTGCCTATTTGGACATGGGATCTCGGGCAGTCACATATCAGCTGAAAGGCCAACTTCGATCATTTATTGATTCAGAGCAGTTTGAGAAAATTATTGGTGAAGCGGTAGGTAATCGGCTTGATGTTTTTCTTGACAGAGAGATTGGAGTAATTCTTCCGGGTGAGAAAAGAGAAATTGCCTATGGTTTTATCGAAGAAAACATAGCAAGAATGTTTGACAGTGACCCCATGGAGCAGTGGGTTGAAGATTTTGTTCATCAAAAAGTGTATGCCGTATTACAGCAGGAAAAGTCTCTTGCTGATGTTGTTCCGCTATCGGTACAAACCCTTTTACTTGATACCATAGAGAAACAGATCCCATCATTTTTGCAAAAAATAGCAACAATTGTAAGCGAACCTTCCGTTCGTGACAAAGTGGTTTCTGGAGCATGTGCTGGTGTCGATAAGTTTATTGAGTCGCTTGGTTCAATGGCAGACATGGTACGTGGTTTTATGCGTATGGAAACTGTTGAGGAAAAAATACGCGAATATTTAGAAGAAAAAAATGACGATATTGTTGCATGGTTACAGTCTGAAGAGGTGCAAGAAAAAGTCGTTGTTATTTTGCGGGAAAGAAGTGAGGATTTTATCAACAGGCCTATTGTTGAATGGGTGAAGTCCGAAGATGAAGAGGTTGTTCAGGAATTTTGTAGTCAGCTGACAGAACAAATATTATTGCTTATACGTGGGACGGAGGTGTCTACCGTTTTGACCTCTATGATCAAGTCAAATATAGAAGATCATATTGAGTCGGGCGACCTTCCAACGCGCGTTGTCCTTGGTAAGCTTTTAGGGAGCGAAAGTGCTGCCCAGGCTCAACACTGGCTTATTAAAGAAATACGAATGTTGTTACAATCTGAAAACACCAAAACTACCATCGATTCTATGATTGATTCGCTCGCAAGCGGGTTGTTGAAAAAAAGACTTGGCAGGCTTGGAAATTTCATACCCACAGGTGTAAGAGAAGGGGTATCAAAATCTTTTCAAAAGGTTGCTTCAGAAGTTTTGGCATCTGAAGTACCTGGCCTTGTCCATTCACTTAATATTAGAAAAATAGTCACAGAAAAAGTAAATTCACTTGATCTATTAAAACTTGAAGGTCTTTTACTTTCAATAATGGAAGAGCAGTTTAAATATATTAATTTATTTGGTGCCTTGCTCGGTTTCGGGATTGGTTGTCTGAATCTGATATTTTTATATGGTGGATGATAATATTAGTAAGGGCCACCTCTTTAGTTACTTATTGCGTACGAAGTTTATATCACTCCCGAGCATCCAGATAACTTCAGAAGTGATATTGTAGAAGCCATTGGGGAAATGGCGGTTTTCGGTCGGGCACTAAATAGTGAAGTTCAATGCTCAAATGCTGAAATTACCTGATCTACGAAAAGGTGACGTAATCCTTAACGCCTTGCCCTTTGGAGTTAAAGGATAGTAGCTTTTACTGTTTTCACCATCTCCTGACCACAACATTGCAGAGGAACCGAGCACTTATCGGTTCCATCAGCACCACCACATCTGCAGGTTTTATGCACTCTTAATTCCAAGCCACATTTTTCACAAACAAATATTTCACCTTCTTTCATTTCACTGCAGTTTGCCATTGCAATCTCCTTTCGATTGTTGAAATTGATGAGCAGGAAAATCTTACAACAAGTGTAACAAACTTTATTTGCCAATGCATCAGTTGATCTTTCTAAATCCAGGCTAACTGGAACGGGCACCTATGGCCAAATTCACTATTCTAGTGTGGAGCTACAGAAACACACTTAATCGCAATGGTAGAGGGTTGTACTGCCAAGGTTAATCTCTTCATCCAAGATAACACAGGTACAGGCAAGCCTTGAGTGCATAATGGAACATACTGTTATTGTTTATGCATAGGCTTTCTTAATATCATGGTTGTTGCGTCAACAGGACAAACCGTAACACAAAGCCCACATCCAAGGCATGCTTCAGGGTCGTATACCATCTTTTCGTCACAGAAAGTGCGAGCATCAAATATGCATCTATCAACACAGTCACCACAATTAACACAAGACTCAGAATCTGTGGCCGCAATATATTCAGAGTGGACCATTAACTCCTTCCGTGCGGTCAGTTTCAATATCTGCAATTAATGACAACAGCAAGAACAGCAGCTACACAATGCAAAAGTTTCGTGGTCGGGCATGTATAAAGCAAGATGAATAAGGCCGGTTTCGTTTGCTTTTCTTAAAATCTCAGTCGCTTCAGTTAAAGAGACATGGCGAGCCATTCCTTTAGAAACGAACTTGTCTCCAACTTCATTCAAAAGAAGACAGACTTCCAGAGGTTTGGCACATCTTTTGTAATGAGTTCTGCATTCACAATCCTGAACGGCGACCGAACTGGCATTTGTAAGTATCTCCATTACCTGTTCAGTCGGCAAAACCCATTGTTTTGTGTTAAATGACTCTGAGACAGGAATGACTTTCGAAGATGATGAGATTTGCCCTTTATCCAACCATTTATCGTAGTTGACAAGTCTTTTCTCAAGGAAATGGTCACGGTATTTCTCTTTATTCATCTTGAATGTCCTTGTTTTGATTCGCCCCAGTTAGGATATTTTGATTCATTTACCTTATACCACAACCTATAAAATGCTCCTCCGTTTTGCAGGATACGGTCGGCAAGATATCACGGTGCTATTGGGGCACCTGAACCTATAATGGTAGTTTTTATCCTTTTCTCCTTAGGTTATTTAGCCACTAGATTTGCCATCCACATGGTAAGCGGCGGATAAAAAGTGATGATCATCAGGTCCACAATGAGTATTCCCAAAAACGGAATAATACGCCTGCTTATAGCAGCAATAGTGTCATTGGAGATGGAACAGGAAACAATCAAACAGATCCCCATAGGGGGAGTCAACATGCCGATAGCTAGGTTGGTCACAACAATCACGCCAAGCTGTATTATGTCAATACCGAGAGAGGGAACCATGGCAGTTATCATGGGTACCAACAGTATTAAAGCGGCCGTTGTCTCAATAAAAGTACCAGCGACCAGCAAAATAATATTGATCATCAGGAGTAATATTATTGGGTTGTCTGAGAGGCCAAGCAGGGTACCCGCCAGCTGAGCAGGTATATCTTCGATAGCGGCAATCCAGCTAAAGACAGATGCTGTAGCAATGATAAACATGACAATGGCAGAGGTAATGGCACCATTGATAAAAAGTGGCATCAGATCTTTTATCTTGATCTTCCGGTAGACAAGCATACCAACCACCAACGCGTAAATCACAGCAATTGCGGCAGATTCTGTCGCGGTGAAGATGCCAAGCAGGATGCCTCCCAGAATGATAATGGGGGCTCCTAGCGCAAGAAGGGATCGTTTGAATGCTTTCCAGGTTCCTGAGACAGAAAAGGTTGTTGTGGAGGAATAGCCATTTTTCCAGGAGATAAAGGTGGCAACACAGATCAGGGAGAAACCAATCAAAATTCCTGGCAAAATACCGGCTGCAAAGAGACGACCAATGGATGCTCCAGTCAAAAAACCAAAAATAATCATCGGGATAGACGGTGGGATTATGACCCCAATCGAACCTCCTGAGGCCTGCACAGCTGCGGCAAAATCAGAGTCGTAACCGGATTTTTTCATGGCCGGAATGAGGATTGCTCCAACTGCAGCCGCATCGGCCGCAGCTGATCCTGAAATACCAGCAAAAAACATTGCCGAGACTATAGTCACCGCAGCAAGTCCTCCAGGAAGCCAGCCGACTAGGGCGTTTGCAAAGTCAATGATCCTTTGGCTTATGCCTCCTGCTTCCATGATTGTTCCGGTGAACATGAAGAGAGGGACCGCCATAAGGTGAAAGGAGTCGGTGCCACTATACATACGCTGCACCACCATCATGAGATTAAAATCACCTTGCACCAGAACGGCGATGATCGAAGCACCCCCTATAGCAATGGCTATCGGAGTGTTGATGGCAAAGAGAACGAGAAGAGAGATGATCAATATTTCAGTGGTCATTTGATTCTCCCTTAAGTTCTGCGATCAGGAAGGTTACAGCATGGAAAAGCAAAATTGCACCACTGACTGGAATAATACTCAAAACAATCCACTTGGGGATTTGTAACGCAGGTGATATCTGGAGGCGGATGAAGTATGCAAACTGATAGCCATAGATAATCATAACTAGAAAAAGTGCCATTGAGACCAGATGTGTCAGAACTGCAGAAATCTTTTTCAGTAGGGTTGGCATTTTGGCATAAAGAAAATCAACGCCAGGGTTTACTTTTCGGTAATAAGCACAAGAGGCACCAAGAAATGTCAACCAAACCAGGAAAAACCTGGAAAGCTCTTCTGACCAGAACAAAGAGTCGTTGAGGACGTATCTGCAAAAAACCTGAACTGCAACCAGGATAGTCATACTAAAACCCAGGCCGAACAAAAGATATTCAACCGACTGGTTGAGGCGAAAACTGACTTTATTGATCATAATAGACTTGTAATGGTCTCAAACATAGAATGGTGAAACAGAGAAGCAAGGGCTTCAGCTGTAGAGTTCGGGGTACCATAAGTCATAACTGTTTGTGGTAATGGGAAGGATGTTGCCAACAACAGAATCTGTGTAGAGAGTAGGTCGTCTTTTTCTACTATTTGACTGCCTCAATCATCTTCGATAACATCGTCTTAACCTCAGGATCCTGATACAAGTCCATATCTTTCAGGTTTGCAACCTTGGTCCTGAATGCTTCAATATCTGGATTCTCAATTACCTTCATTCCCTTTTCTTTTAGCAGAACCAGACGGGCTGCATCTTTAGACCTGTTATCCTGACGCTCAAATACAGCTGCATCGTACATGGCTTGCTGGATCGTGTCCTGATCTTTTTGCTCCAAGGTTTCCCACCATTTGAGTGAGGCAACATCTATGTGGTATGAGTAGACATGGCGAGTCAGAGAAAGATATTTTTGAATTTCATAAAACTTATATACTTCCATAACCCATAGTGGGTTTTCCTGGCCGTCGATAACACCTTGCTCAAGTTCTGTGTAGATTGGCCATGGCATTGGGGTCGGGTTTGCCCCAAGCGCTTTCCAGATTGCCTGGTGAATTGCAGAAGACATGACTCGAACTTTGAGACCTTTGATGTCATCAGGGCTATTAACTGGTTTTTTATTGTTGGTGAGGTTTCTAAAACCGTTTTCAGAGTAACTCAACCCCTTAAAGCCGGAGCTTTCCAGGCTTGTAAGTATTTCTTTACCCAGAGGTCCATCAAGAATTTCATCAACCTGGGCATTGTCTTTGAAAAGGAAAGGATAGTTGATTACCCTGGCGATGGGGTTGAAGGTATCGAAAGGACCACCTGTAATAACACCCATCTGAATAGTATTCATTTGAATCTGCTGGAGAATTTCAGTCTCATTACCAAGGGATGCAGAGTGGAAAATTTTCACCTCATACGCTCCTTTTGATCTATCTTCAATGAGTTCTTTGAACTTTTCTGCAACAATATTTTGGGCGCTATCAGGTTTGGTTACAACACCGAGTTTGATTTTTGTTGCAGCCAAACCGTTATTGGCGAAGAGAAACAAGAGAGCAACGGACAAAAACAGTAAACTTTTCTTCAAGGCACATCCTCCTTAATAAAATCAGGGTTTGCAAAGCATTTATGTTAGAAAATTGTTGCTGTATTTGATTATTGCTGTGTTTGGTTATTACTGAGTTTATTGCATTTCTTACAATACGCAACCTTCTGAATCCCAGTCAAGTTTATTATTACTCTTGCTCGTTTTAATACGTAAGTAGGGTGTTGTGAAAAACAAAGAATAACGCAATAAAAACAGTCGCTTAAACATGCAGAAACCTCTGCGATGGCGAATATGTCCACAAAAACATAACGTTACCCAAATAGAGGATCCGCATGCATGAAAAAAATATCAAAAGAATTGTCAGAGAGCAACTAAAAAAGAAGCACCCGAACTGGAGGCGTCTAGCAAAGAAGCAGAAAAAACAGTTTGCCCGAGAAGTTACTGATGCAGTCATAGCAGAATATGTCATTTATAATCAGGAGCTTGATGTGCCCATTGAGAATTTGATCGGGATCGAAGAGCAACAAGTAGATAGAAAAATAATTCCTTTACAAGATATGGCTGATTTTTTTGATAATTTTCATCAAAAAAGTGGGGTGATAGATTTTGCCAAGTATCGCAAACCCTGGCCAGAGATTCACAACAAGGAGTTGCAGTTTATCGATAAACTTTTTGATGATCGCATTCTCAACAGTTTGTTATCGTACGAGGGGTACAGTCCACAAATGAGAGACATTTTTCCTTGTCAGTTGTTCCGTGCAGAACTTATGAAGGCGCTTAAATATCCTGAAATTTCTTATCGAAAATATTGCAACGAAGAATACATGGGCCAGGAAAGGAAGGAAAATCGTCGTTTTCTTGGACTACCTCTGAATACCAAAAATATGATAGATCATACGAACCTCTGTCATTTTCGCAAATCGCTGTCTTTTACCCAGCAAGTCAACGTATTGATTTATATTCTCCACTATTTCCATCGATCCGGCTTACTGCAAGACAGCGTCATTCATGGTGTCGATTCAACTGAAATTGCTTGCGATAGCAAGATGCCGCTTTACGTTGTGGAAGTTGGAGACAAAAAAGTGCGTATTTACAATGATATTGATTGTGATTGTGGGGTAAGACGACACAAAAGGGATAAGTCGAAGTTTGTCATAGGATATCTATCATGGACATCAGCCCATGGTACGCGAGGGTGTAGTATGGACGATTTAGCTCAAACAGGTGGTAGTGGCTTGTTCTATTGCTTTTCAGTTCATAAATAACAAAATCGCTGCCAGCAAAGAAAATACTGGCAGCGATTAATTTGAAAATAGCTGGTTAGGCTATAAACAGTACTTACTCGCAACAACTTTTTCTAATAGGTATAGAGAAAACATTGTTGTTGGATTTTATTTCGCGCTTGCCAACCACGTAAAGTCCTCCATAAATAACTACAAGCATAAGTAAAGATAGGAATATCCATAATACGTTATGTCCTTCAGCTACCTGATAAAAAAGAGTTGCAACAGCCCAAGCTAATAAGGTGCTGTATATTGCCATGACTCCTGCATAAAAACCGCCCATTTCCTGACGAGCAGCTCCAACTACTGCAAGACAAGGAAAATACATTAGAACAAAGAGAAGGTAGGCAAAGGCTGAGAAAACTGTAAAGTGTGTTGCAATATGTTTATAGACTGACGTGTCAGCTCCAATCTCCTCTGAGATGGCCTGCTGATCTTCACCAATAAGACCGATCCCCAAAATATCAAAGGATGTAATTAAGCCAACGATTCCTTCACCTATTGTTGTAAACGCCTCTGTTATTGATCCAGCAAAATCTAAACCTGTGCTTTCTTCTTGCTCGGGGGTTTTAGAAGAAAGACTCATATCCATAGAGGCATAAAGTGAGTTGAGTGTACCAACAATGGCTTCTTTTGCAAAAAGACCAGTGAAAAGTGCCACAGATGCAGGCCAGTTTTCCTTACTTATACCCATGGGTTCGAAAACAGGGCCTATAGCTTTGCCACCAACAGCAAGGATTGAATTTTGTGAATCTTCGTTGCCAAATGAGATAGAACCATCTTCAACACCAACCGAATTCAGAACACTGAGGACAAAGACTGCTATAACAACGATCTTACCCGCTTTGCTTACAAAGTGTTTCATTCTCAGGAATGCTCCTTTAAAAATGTCACCAAACTGAGGCGCGTGATAGAGAGGCAGGTCCATAACAAAATGTGATGCAGTACCTTTAAAGAGCGTATTTTTTAAGAAATATCCAGTGAGAATAGCCATGGCGAGACCTATCAGGTAAATCATGAAAACCGCGAACCCTGAGTATGCACCAAAAAGCGCAGCACAAAAGAGTGCATACACCGGTAATCTTGCACCACAAGACATAAAAGGGGCCATGAAAATTGTCATAAAACGGTCCCTCTTACTGGTCAAGGTACGTGCGGCCATAATTGCTGGTACTGTGCAACCAAACCCAACAACCATTGGAATGAAAGCAGATCCCGGTAGGCCGATTTTTCGCATGATTCTATCAGCTACAACACCTACTCTTGCCATGTAACCGAGGTTTTCAAGAATGGCTAAGGCAAAAAACATAAAAAAGACTACAGGTACAAAGGTAGCCACTGTCTGGCATCCCGCTCCAATACCACCGGCCATAACAAGTAACCATTCAGGGCTCCCAACCGATGTAAGGAGTGACGCAGGTACATCCACAAAAATAAGGCCGCCAATAATATCAAAGAAATCAATAAAAACTGAGCCAAACCCTATGGCGAACCAAAAGGTAATAAACATTGATACAAGGAAAATAGGAATTGCGGCAAAACGATGCATTACTATATTGTCGATCTTATTTGTAATGCTCTCATTTTTATCCTTTTTTTCTATAACAACGCGGGAGTGGATTTTGTCAATTGAGGCATATTTGGTGACAGAATCAAGCACCTCATCCATGGAGACATGAGAGTCGTGTTCAGGGAGGTCTTCTATTTTATTTTCAACGAGTTTTAGTGCTTTTGCGACAGAATGTTTATCAACTGCAACTACAGGAATAACTGGGAGACCAAGTTCACTGCTTAACTTTTCGATATCAATCTCAATCCCTTCTTTTTCTGCGACATCCACCATGTTGAGGAGAACAATAATCTGGTTTGTTCTTTCTTTTAGGTCCATGGTCAGAAAAAGGTTTCTTGATAAGCTTGTGGCATCGACAACATTGAGGATCAAGTCATATTCACCTGCACGTATTACACGTTCCGCGACCTTTTGATCTTCTGAGTCTGGACTGAGGTTATAGGTACCAGGTAGATCAACAAGATCTATAGTTGTTCCCCTGAGGGGGAAGCGTCCTTCAATCTTTTCAACTGTAACACCTGGCCAGTTTCCTACTTTTTGTCGAGATCCTGTTAAGCTATTAAAAAGGCTGGTCTTGCCGCAGTTAGGTACTCCTGCTATGGCTATTCTTTCAATCTTATGCATTTTATAACTCCCGTACTAAAATCTGTTGAGCTTCACTTTTTCTAAGAGCTATACGACTGCCGCGTATCTGAATTACCATTGGGTCTGATAAGTTTACAGGAGCTAATTCAACAGGTGTTCCTTCCACAAATCCCATTTTGTAAAGTTTTTCTGCGTAATCTGTTGAACTGTTAACGAAACCTGCTACCTGGTAAATCTTGCCTCGGTTGATTTCTGTTAGATTTGTGCTTTTAGGCATGATGGTCCTCTATTATCTGAAAATTAATTAATCGTACGGTTCATAGATATGATTCAGAGAAAACCGATCTTAAACCTATTGTCCGCACGTCTCATTTATCAATGCAGAGGAAATTAACAGAGGAGGAAGTTTGATGCAACATATATAATTAGGTAATCCTAATTTGATCACTGTGCATGTCTGGAGCAAGAAAGACCATTATGCACAGTGACTGCCTTGTTTGGAATCTTTGGCATTCTACAACAGTTTGATCAATGAATTGATAGATACAATTTCTAAGGCTATATATTTGGCAGATCACTTGCCTTTTGAACAAGGTAAGGTAAAGAATTTATGAGTCGGAAATAGTGGCAGTATAATTCGTATAAAGGAAGAGGTATTCAGGAGGTAAAAAAGAGGCTCCTGAACACCTTTGTTGATGCAGACAATTTAGGTGAGAAAATAATTGAAGGTATAAATGGCATTTTAGACATAGAGACGAGGTCGATTTAACTGTTGTTTTCTCCTTTGTTCAAGTCTTTCTGCATCAATTGTTGATGATGGTCTGTCAATCTTCTCTTTTGTCTGTACCCAGTCTTTTCCTAGAAGATCTGATGTTTTAAAGAAACAAAACCAGTCGGCTCTCTTTTGCTTCTGGTTATCTGTGTTGTACATTCCTTTACCGAAACGATCGACAGCGGTGAATATCAGGTGAACGGCTCCGAAAAGAACTACGGATAATGCAAAGATAGTTATTGCTTCCATGGAGTCCCTCTTCAATAGGATTTATATCTCAAACACTTGGAAAACATTTGAGATAGTGACTTCAAGAATGTTTTTTTTATTAGTTGTTTGGATAAATATTACAAACGGGAACACCGGAGATCAAAAACCGGTACGTGGGCTCGTTCTTGGTCTGACCTGATAGTTCCATCTTCAGGCTTGCTTAACACATAACGAATACCGGCATCAGCACAACTTACCCGGGCAATGACTTCCTCCGGATCGCTAATTTCCATTATATGTTCGACTTTAATTCCCTGGGCCCTGGCCTGAATGGTGAATTTTTCAGCATTGCTGGTTGCCAAATCAGTAAAACGATCAGTTTCTCTCGCTCTTCTCTCACCAGTAAACTGCAAGGGTTTGTCGGTTACATCAAGGGCGATAATTTCACAGTCGAGTCGTTGCGCCATTTTCAGAGCGTAATCTGTAACCTGACTTATGTGATCTCCGTCCTGAACCATAAGAACTTTTGTTGGGGAATTTGTTTGATCGACCATCATGGCAATGACATTGGCGGCTTGATTACCATTCCCTGCTGCCATTGAACCTGGATCAATAGACTTTCTTTTAATTTTCTGAACATTAACATCCTTATTTTTCTTCTTACCAAATGTGAACCAGTCAGCAAATCCCATGACAATCTCCTCTATTTAGGTTTTTCTCTTTGTTATTCAATGTCTATGGACTGATACACACTACTTTGCACGTGACATGCCACAGCTGTAAATAATTACATTATGTCACTATATTAGGGTCTTACGATAAGTTTGATGGTGAGATTCAATTTCTTGCGTAATAATCAGTTGGCAGATGATTGCAGCTTGCAACATCGTTTAAGCATGTATGGTTAATTGCAAAAGATATCGCACCTTTTATAACGCCCATAAGGAAGATACAAGGTGCTGATATTAAGTGGAATATACACAATACCAGCATGGAGTATAGAAATAATACAGAGTAGCTGTTGCAGGATGAAACTGTGTAACAGAATGCAACAGAAGATCGGTTTGAAAGGGATGAATACAGCCAAAAAGTGAAACCTACTCCTGAGGGGCTATCATTGGCAATGGCAGGCCTTCTGGAGTTCTCAGTTTTGTGCCCTCTCGAAGTCTGTCGCTTACCTGAGTGGTAAGGCACTAAAAAAGGTGTAACTTTCGAGAGCTGCTTTATTCGAAAATTACACCTAGTGAATGAACACTATGTCTATACAAAAGTTGGTTAAACTAGCATATGATCAATAGCTTCATCAAGTGTGTCGACGTAGACAAGCTCCAGATCTCCTGTAACGTCCTCATCCAGAGAGGAAACGTCTTCCCTGTTTTTGGCAGGTAAAATAACTTTTACGCAACCGGTTCGAACTCCAGCTAAAAGTTTTTCCCGGATCCCTCCAACAGGCAGTATCTGACCTGTGAGGGTCATCTCGCCTGTTATGGAAACGTTACGGTGAGCAGCTCGCTTGGTCAGCAGAGAAACAAGGGCTATAGCAATGGCAGCACCTGCAGAAGGACCGTCCTTTGAAACAGCCCCAGCGGGAAGGTGGATATGGATATCAGAGTGATCATAAAAATCGGGTGCAATACCAAATGTCTCGGCGTTGCTTCTAATATAGCTTAAAGCTGTCTGAGCCGATTCCCGCAGTACCTCCCCAAGAGATCCGGTAAGGATAAGGTTCGTGTTGCCCCGCATTGCAAGGGCTTCGATAAACATGATTTCACCTCCAAAACGTGTCCAGACTAGGCTGGTCACGACCCCCTCTTTATCGACCCCTTCAGCTGCTTCCTGTCGATATTTTCGTGGGCCGAGCAGAAGAGTGATGTCTTCTTCCCCAAGCTCTATGTGCTTTTCCTTGCTATCTTGCTTAAGGACGCGCAAAGCGAGTTTTCGGCAAATTGTCCCAATTTGGCGGTTAAGTCCTCGAACTCCAGGTTCTCTGGTGTATTCGATAATCAATTTTTCAAGTGCTGCGTCGGTGAACTGAGGATTTGTCTCAGATAATCCATGACCACTTAATTGTTTTGGTAGCAGATATTTTTTCGCTATAGTTTGTTTTTCCTGGAATGAGTAACTTGAAAATTCTATAACCTCCAATCGATCAAGCAACGGCCCCGGCAATTTAGATATATCGTTTGCCGTAGCGATGAACAGAACACCTGACAGATCAAATGGTATATCAAGGTAATGATCAACGAAGTTTTTATTTTGCTCCGGATCAAGTACCTCAAGGAGTACTGAAGCAGGGTCACCCCGAAAATCCTGTCCAATTTTATCAATTTCATCAAGCATAAAACAGGGATTAGTCACGTCGATTCGTTTGATTTCAGACATGATACGACCGGGCATAGCTCCAACATACGTCCTTCTGTGCCCCCTGATTTCGGCCTCATCCCGCAAACCGGCCATTGATAAACGAACAAACTCTCGGTCAAGTGCGGAGGCCACCGATTCACCTATGGAGGTTTTACCGGTCCCTGGTGGTCCCGCAAAACAAAGAATAGGCCCCTGACTGATCTGCAATTTTTTCTGTTTTTGCAAGAGCTCATCAACTGTCGCCTTCAGCTCATCCAGGTTGACCGGTTTTGGCAGATAGTGTGTCACTCCTTTCCGCATTGCATCCACTGCATTTGTCACAGTTGCATAGCCTGTGACCATGACAACACTTGTCTCGGGTGAGACTTGGTTAACTTTATCAATCAGGGTGAGACCATCCATTTTATCCATTTTCAGATCGGTGATCATCACATCAAAAGGATCGCTCTTTTCTATCTGCTCCATTGCTTCAATACCGTTGCCGGCCATTACCACAGTGTGTCCAAGGCCGTTGAAAAAATGGTGTAGATTTTCTCGGGCGATTCTTTCATCATCTACTATGAGGATTCTTGACTTCTGTAAATTCTTCAGAGTTTTGGCGGCCAGGAATTCCAATACGCGCTCTTTCACCGCAGTAAGGCCGGAGTGGCGGCTGGCCAGAATTGATTCCGCCCGCTTGAGATCGAGGTTGTCCTTTGTTTCCTTAAACCAGGGGAGCGTCAAGAGCAGTTCAATGTAGTTAACACCTATTGAGAACTCAGCAGCAATCGGATCGGTTTTTTCAAGACGATCTAACTCTGCTTTAACCTGACGAGCAACATAGGTTGGCATGTCGATGACACTTACTCTGGCTTTAAGGTCTTCCATTTGCCTGGAATTGTGTGTTCCAGACTGTATAGGAACGTCTTTGGGTTCACTTTCTTTTTTTGAGAAAAAACTCATCGCAATTCATCGGTAGAGGAGAGGTATAAGTGGAGATAATGTCCCTCTCCACTATATGAAAGATATGGTTGTTGCATTAAAATAATTTACTATTGAGAATTAAATGGCAATAGATACTCGCTGCATATCCCAAAGCAACAACTGGAGCCCATTTCAGATGTGCTCCAAAGGTATAGGTACCCCTGGCTGTTCCCATAAGGGCGACTCCAGCCGCAGACCCAATAGAAAGGAGGCTTCCGCCAACACCGGCTGTTAGGGTTACGAGCAACCATTGTCCAAGCGACATAGACGGGTCCATCGTCAGCACTGCAAACATGACCGGAATATTATCAACAATCGCTGACATGACACCCACGAGTACGTTGGCATATGTAGCTCCTAGTCCACCATACATCTGATGCGAAACAAGAGCCAGATAACCAAACTGCGAGAGCCCCCCGACACAGAGAATAACACCGTAAAAAAAGAGCAACGTATCCCACTCGGCTCTAGCGATTGTTTTGAAAATATCAAAAGAAGGGCGTTTGGCACCATGATCAAGGCCAAAAGGTTCATCATACTCAACGTCACGATGTTCTTTGACTTTTATATAATGAGAGAAGAAACCAAGATAGGAGAGGCCGAGCATCATTCCTGCGGCGGGTGGAAGATCGAGAAAATTGTGGAAGGAAACAGCAGTGCCAATAGTCAATACAAAAAGGACCATGATCCTCTTGGCGCCAAATTTCATTTTGATCTTTTCATCCAGAGCATCGGGGATCTCCTTGGAAACAAACACGCTCATAATAGCAGCTGGGATGACCCAGTTGAGCAAAGCGGGAACAAAAAGGTAAAAAAACTGTCCGAAAGTAGCCTGGCCTTTCTGCCAGACCATAAGGGTGGTGATATCACCAAAAGGCGAAAATGCCCCTCCGGCATTGGCGCCGACGACGATATTGATACATGCAAGAGCGATAAATTTATTGTTGTCTTTAGCAACAGCCATAACGACAGCTCCCATAAGCAGAGCAGTCGTCAGATTATCGGCAATTGGTGAGATAATAAAAGCGAGAAAGCCGGTAATCCAGAAAATTATTCGCAAGGAAAAGCCCTTGGACACAAGAGTTGAACGTAGAGCCTGAAAAACATTGCGCTCATCCATGGTATTGATATACGTCATAGCAGAGAGTAAAAAAAGCATCAGTTCGGCATACTCTGTCATATTGTGCAGTATGGCGTCGTGGCCAATCACTGCAGGAACATCTGCCATCCGGTAGGTAATGGCCAAGAGAATCCAGATAAACCCTGCCGCCATCATGACCGGCTTACTTTTACGCAGATGAGTCTTCTCTTCAAGAATGACAAGAGAATACGCAAGAACAAACAGAGCAAGAGAGGCATAACCTAGTCCTGTGGAGGTAAAAGACATTGCAGTTTCGCTGGCTCCATGGCCGGATGAGGCGAGCGCCCATCCGGCACCACCGAATATAAAAATACAGCATGAGAGAAATATTTTCATTTCAGGTTTCCTTGTATTGATAAAAAAGTAATGCTCATGTTTATCGTTGTTGCAATGGAGAGTACGTGCCTTCAAAATTTATCGTAAAGAAGAACTCTCTATCGCCAATCAGCTAGAGACCATAAAATAGCGCTATGGAAGCCATCATCACCACAAGATACAGGATAGTCATGCCTGCCCCTGCCTTAAAATAATCTTTGGTTTTGTATCCTCCAGGACGCATCATCAGCGCGTTAACCTGATGGGTGGGCAAAACAAAGGTGTTTGAGCATGCAACACCCACAACGAGCGCAGCAATTCGTGGGTCGGCACCAGCAGTTATTGCCATGTTCATTGCCAGAGGAACCATCAAAACGGTTGCCCCAACATTTGAAGCAACCAGGGTGAAAAATGAAGTCAGGATTGCGATTACTGTGAGAAGAACGATAGGAGCAACCGTCCCCATCGCTCCCATGATCGTTTCTGCAATTAGCCGAGCAGCCCCGGACTTCTCGAATGCTATACCTAATGGAATAAGACCTCCAAGCAGGAAAACAGTCATCCAGTCCACTGAGTCATATGCTTCGTCGATGGAGAGCACTTTGGTCAAAACCATGCCCATAGCTCCGGTAAGCAGAGCAATGGAAAGTTGGACATGGAAACCAAGAATCATGATGAGTGCAAGAACCAGACTGCCAACGGCAAACTTAACTTTATCTTTGCGTACAATTTCTCCTTGCACTTCCTCACTAAGGACAAGGCCAGGCATATCTTTTAGATAGTGAAATTTTTCCCAGGGCCCCTGCAGCAGCAAAGCATCACCTGATTTCAAGACCATGGTGGAAATATCACCAACAAATGTTTTATTTTCCCTGAATACGGCCACAGGGCTCACACCATTTTTATTGCGAAATGAGAGGTTGCGCATAGTATTACCAACGAGCTCTGATCGCGGTGTGATCAATGCCTCCATTGTACCAAAGTTGTTAGGAGACAAGTCTTCTGCAAAGACTTCGAGATCATCTTTTATTGTCCAGCCATAAGATTGGGCCATTTTGGCTATCAAATCAGGCGGTCCCTCGGCAACTATCGTGTCCCTTGCATTAATAACATCAGAAAAACCCGGTAAGGAAATGGATGTTTTCCCTTTGCTGGCAATACCAAGCACGGTTGAAAAAAAGAGTCGCCTGATATCCAGATCCTCCAAAGTTTTTGGCCCCTCAAACGAATCAGGCACCTCGATTTCATAGAGTGTGCCGATGTCATTGTACGTCTTCTGAAGGAGTTGTGACATTGATCCGCCACCAGCTTCATCTCCTTGCCCATTTGGGAGAACGAAGCGACCAAACAAGACAAAATAGAGCAACGCTGCAACAATTAAGGCCAGTCCAATAGGAGTAACGGCAAAAAGTCCAAAAGGCTCCACATCTGGCTGGGCAATCTTCATCACGTCGTTGAGCAAGATAAGTGGACTCGAACCGATGAGGGTTATACAACCTCCGATAATCGCGCAAAACCCCATTGGCATCAGGATTCTTGATACCGGAATATTGGTTTGACGACAAATGCGTTTTGTTGCTGGCAGAAAAAGGGCTGCGGCCCCAATGTTTTGCATAAAACTTGAGATAAATGCCACAGTTCCAGAAATGAGAACCATTATTCTACTCTCACTTTTACCTGCAAACTTAAGTAAAACTCTTGCAAGTGAGTTCATTGCCCCTGTCTTATCCAGGCCAGAACCTATTATTATTACAGCAATTATGGAAACAACAGCATTGCTGGAAAGCCCACTGATAGCCTCCTTGGGTGTTACAAGACCAAGCAACGGCAGAATTATCATCATCAGTATGCCAACAACATCGACACGAACCCATTCAAAAATAAAAAGCAAAATAGCCAGGACCAGAACCGCCATGACCAATAGTATTGGTAAAGTCATTTTTCTCTTTTTATCCTCTAGTATAGGTTTATGTACAATTGATCATCGGTATAATCAAAAAAGCAATCGTCGATTTCAGTCTGTTGGGTTTACTCGTGAGTTGAAAAGATTGTTCCACCCAATAATAGAAAATTGAAAAATCTTTCCTCTTCTTTGTGGTTACTGTCTTTTTCATCCTTTCCCTCCATAAAATTCTGAATGTGCATAAATTTGTTAACGAATCTCGACGTATTGAGAAATGCAACCCGTATGCCGTTTTAATAATTGTTCATTCAAAGCCTTGTAGGGCCTCTTTTGTTTGATCTGGGTTAACAGGAAAGCTCGAGATGAGGAAGCTGCGGAACACCATAGTGTTGCAGGATGTAACAGCATGGGTAATGTATGGATGATTAAACCTAAAAGAGGAAATAAACTGTCAATTTAGCGATATTTTAAAAAAGTAACAGCCTGCTTTTATAGCAGTAACGTTGCAATACGTAATATTGCATATTGCAACAGTGTTGCGTCTATGTAACACTGTTCAATGGCAAAGATGTTCTATCTTAATTGACCTGAATTGTACGAGCGGTACAGTAGATAGGAGAGATTTGAGATGATCAACGTTTCGTAAGTAAACTGGTTTGGCCTCAAAATTGCTATTAAGAAAATATAAACGAAGTTTGAGTATCATTTAGATCATACTATAAAATATCTCATTTTTTGGAAAACACTTAAGGCTGATATGTTTTCTCCATTTTCCTCATTTCATTTCAAACAGTTGAAAAGAAGGGTTCTATGGCTTCTTTAAATCTCCGCCAGAAGATGACTGGGTGTTTCTGTCTCCATGTCTTGTTCCATATTATCGTAGGGATTACTTTTTTGGCAGATTTTGAACTCTTTAACGATGATGTCAATCTTCTTATGCATGCTGGCAATCTCAGCAACATCTGCCTTGAGATTCGACGTTATGAAAAAAATTATCTTATACGCCATGATGATGAAGATTATAACAAAGTATTGGACTATATAGATGCCGCCCAGATTGCTGTTTCCAATGTTAAGGATGATCTCAAAATAATGGTACACCCGCCGGCAGAGTTGAAAAATTTTTCGGCAAAACTCGTCGCCTATAAATACAACTTGTTGGACCTCAAAGAAAACTGCACCTCTCAGATAGAAATAATCCAGTGCCCTGCTCGTTTGGTATTGCGACTTCTCGGCCAGGAGATGGTCAATATTACAGAGAAACTGGTTCTTGATGAACAGCAGAATATGAAGGAGTACATATCTAATTTTAACAACAGGCTGGCTGAGGCAATACTGTTTCTGGGACTTCTTTCGATTGTAACTGTAATCCTTCTGTACACCTCCATTATTACTCCTTTGAAGATGGTGGAAAATGCAGCAATAGGCGTGAGTAACGGGACTTTTTCTCTTTTATCTGTGACGAAGAATGAGAAAGGAGAAGTGCGTCGGGTCCTCGAGGCTTTTAACAAGATGGTTACTGATTTGGAACAGCAACAAAAACAATTGTTTCAAGCAAAAAAGCTTTCTTCAATCGGTACATTGGCCTCTGGAACCGCACACCAGATAAACAACCCACTCAATAACATTTCAACCTCATGCCAGCTTGCACTTTCCGATATTGACGAAAAGGAAAATCCATTTGTTGTCAAGATGCTTACAACTATCAATCAGGAAACCCAGCGAGCAGGAGAAATTGTTCGTGGACTTTTGGAATTCTCCAGAACCCAATCTTTTTCTCTGCAACCCTGGTTGTTGTTTGCCCTCGTTAGAAAAGTTGTCCAACTTGTGGCGAGTGAAGTTCCTGCTGGCATTGAACTAAGTACCAATATCCCTAAAGACATTAAAGTGCTTATCGATTCCCAGAAACTGACGGAAGCTCTTCTCAATCTGACGATAAACGCGATTCAAGCAATTCCTTCACCTCCGGGCACAATCTCTATTTCTGCCGAAAAAGATGATGAGGAAAAAAATGCGGTCATAACGATCACTGATAGCGGTACGGGCATTGAGGAAAAACATCTGCCTCAGATATTTGATCCCTTCTTCACCACAAAAAATGCAGAAGATGGCACCGGATTGGGACTGGCTGTTGTCTATGGCATTATAGAAAAACTTAATGGAACCATAAGAGTAGAATCAGAGCTTGAAAAGGGAACGACGTTTACACTCGAACTGCCACTTTATGCTGAACACAACGACGCTGAGATAACAGGCTAAAGCTCATACTTTAGGAATTCAATGTCAGAAGAAAATAAAATATCGATTCTGTTGGTTGATGACGAGGTGATAAACCTTGAGAATGTTGGTCACTTTCTCAATAAAAATGGTTTTATGGTAACAACTGCGGAATGTGGAGAGGAGGCAATAGACCTTTTACATCGATCCCATTTTGATCTCGTCATAACAGATATTAAGATGAACGATGTCGATGGCATTCAGGTAATGGAAACGGCTAAAAGACTCCATTCTGAGATTGAAGTTATCATTATTACAGGTTATGCGACAGTTCATTCAGCCGTCTCAGCCATGGCGAAGGGCGCATTCTATTACCTCTCCAAGCCAATCAAACTCAAAGAACTACATGAAATGGTATTGCGGGCAACTGAAAAAACCCTGCTTCGTTGGGAAATCAGCCGCCTCAAGCAACGAATCCACGCACAAAAAGGCACCACTCAGTTCATTGGCCAAAGCCCTAACATATTAAAACTCAAAGATTCAATAGCTCAATTCTCTCAGCTTGACTGTAATATCTTGATTACTGGTGAAACCGGCACAGGAAAAGAGCTGATTGCAAAAATCATTTATGAACTAAGCCCAAGATCCAGCAAACGTTTCCTTCCCATAAATTGCGGGGCAATGACTGAAGATTTGATGCTCAATGAATTGTTTGGTCATGAAAAGGATGCTTATACTGATGCCGGGTCAATGCATCATGGACTTTTTGAATCAGCTGATGGTGGGGTAATTCTATTGGACGAGATCGGTGAAATGCCTCTTACCATGCAGGTAAAGCTACTGCGGGTACTGCAAGAAAAAGAAATTATACGAGTCGGTGGGACAACGGAAATTCCAATAGATGTACGCATATTAGCTGCAACAAACAGGGATCTGAAAGAAGAAGTCAAAAAGGGAATGTTCCGCCAAGATCTGTTTTACAGACTGAATGTCGTCCATCTTCATATCCCGCCGCTCCGGGAGAGAAAAAGTGACATACCTCTTCTTGTAAATTATTTTTTGGCCAAATTTGCCTCATCTGATGGAAAGATCAAGAGTATAACGCCACAGGCATTGAATCGTCTCCATGAACATGATTTTCCTGGAAATGCCCGAGAACTTGAAAATACTATTGAACGTTCCTTGGCCCTATGTGAAGAGTCGGAAATAAAAGCTCATCACCTTCCTGCTGACTTCAGCCATGATCTTCATGTTCCCAGGCAGTTTTCTTATCCCGCTGAATCAAATAAAAGCCTTGAGGAGAATGAACGGGAGTATATTTTTGCGGTACTCAAGAGCGTAGACGGTAACAAAACCCAAGCGGCTAAAATCATCGGAATTGACAGGGTTTCACTATGGAGAAAGCTGAAGAAATATGACAAAATGATATAGCAGTGGACAGGAATTTTTCCTTATTTTCTACTAATACAGATACCTGTTACACTGTATCGCACAAGGGAGAATGAAATAACACATTAGCCTAAGAAAAAAGAGATGTTATGATGACTGTGAAACCAAAAGCTATATCGTCTTCAACAGAATCCATTTGGGTTATTGGCTGCGGGAAATTTGGAAGACGTGCAGTACGCCTCTTACACAGGGCGGCACCTTCTGCTACGATTGTTGTGGTTGATCGTAAGCCCATTTCAGAACTGCCAGCTGATATAGAAACTGTTTGTGCCGATGGTGTAGGGTGGCTAGCCGAACAACAATTCTCAGAACCACTTGTTACTAAGATAATCCCAGTGGTCCCAGTTCATCTTGCAGCTGAGTGGTTGAAGTTGAAACTTCGAGCCGATGGTGGACGTTTATTATCAGAGGAGATACCTGAGAATCTTCTGCAGCAACTTCCTCATCCAATACGTGTACGGCCTGATAAACTAGTGATTTCGCATGCTGATTTTATTTGTCCTGAAAATTGTTCAGAACCAGATTCGTTATGTTCTTACACTCAGCAACGACGGCCGCCACCGCTCTACGGTGTTCTTGAGAAAATGGATTGCGGTGACCTGACACCGCTTATTATCCGTAGTAGGCAATTTGCACCAGGAGTAGGTGGCTTTTATCTCAAAGATTTATGCAATCTACTGAATCGAGCAAAGTCGTTGCCGGGCGTTCCTCTGCTCATCGGCACTGCTTGCAAATGCCACGGTGTTCTCGATAGTTTTTGTTATAGAGTCGACTGCTGATTACTTTGGTCGTAATAACTAAATTTCTTCTAAAAGATGCAGATTTTATGGTGTTTTTTTTAAAAAATAATAACAACAGAAGGACAAGTGAGTGCAACATTACTCTAGAGTGGGTATAGTCGACCCCGTATTACCATTGTCGGCAAAGGCCAGTCCTGTGCTCTTTGTCTCTCGTCTCACGTCTCACGAAGACTAAAATGTAAGCTTTTGTTATTACAATTATATTGATTCAATTATGATAAATGAAATAAGTAGAGAAGAAACAAGTGTAGTTTATGGAATTGACGACAAGAAAGTGACAGCAGTTAAACGCTATATTCTCTCTACACCTGAAACCAGAGCTATTTGTAATGATCCATTGGTGATGGGCTACGAGTACACCACAAAACTACAAAAAGCCTGTTCGACGTTCCTTCGACTCATGAAAGGTCCTGCAGCTTTAGAGCTAGATGAAAATCGTTCGGTTGTTTTTAATATTCTTCGAGGCGGATTGAATTTTGGTCTTCGTGGTGCTTTAGCCCAGGCCTTTGGCTGGAATAATCATAGTTCATCTTTTGTTACCGCCCAGCGGGCACGAGTAACCGAAAGCCCTGAGTTATGGCATATAACAGAAGATGAGTACCAAAAAATAAGCTTTCCAGAAAGAGCTCAAATCATTCTTGGTGATGTCGTCGCAACGGGCACCAGCCTTAAGCACGGGTTAGACATAATGATAAAAGAGGCGGTTAAGCAAGGGACCGAATTGTCTTCAATACTTTTTTTCACCATTGGTGGTCAAATGAGTGAAGAAAGATTAATTGAAGCAGATAAAGCATGCCGTAAACATTTTCCAAATTTTGAAGGAACACACGTCTGTTATATTGAAGGTCGTTTTTTCGTACCGACGACGGAAACAGATGTTGCTATCAAAATTACAGGTACAGACTTAATGCGCTGCAATTCATTAATGGCTCCTGAATTTATTAAGTCAAACCTTGAATCACCATCCTACCCCCTTGAAAGATGCACTATCTATGATGCTGGCTCTCGTGCTTTTCAAATTGAAGAATACAGAGATGATGTTATCGAATATTGGAAGGGAGTTTTAAAGCTTTCCAAAACGATGACTTTTGAAGAGATGCTGTCTCAACGTTTTCCTGAACTTGATGCCACGAAATTTGGCAACGTATCTCTCGAAGATGTCGCTAAAAAGCAACTAGAAAAGCTCTCTTAATACTTCCTCGTAAGACTAGAATAAGTAGAGTGTTATTGTTGGGGCATTTCTTTTAATGAGATCCGCAATCTATTCTGATTAAGCAGGCACGTATGGTTGAGAGGGTCCCCCACAAAGTAATTGCTTCTCTCCGCGGCACAACGCCATCCAACGAACAGTGTTGTATATCAGCATGATAATTCTTCAGTGGTCACATAAGAATTATCATGCTCTTTGACTTCGAATAATTGACTCTCCTCCTCTTTTTTCTCATCTTTGAACTCTTGAGCTACAGCAGAATCTTGAAAGGTTGCCAATGGCCGAGTTAAGTTTGCGGTAGAACCGCATAGTGTTGAGCCATTGAATCTGCTGATTAAATTTTCCAGCTATTTGACAACGCCTACATATCTGACGTATCATCTATCTGACATTGCAGATACATCAGACACCAGATATCAAGTGTTGCTGTTGTTGAGTAGGTTCCTCAACATATTATCAATCAAAAGGATAAATTTATGAAGTCTTTCACTATCAAAAAGAAACTTGTTGTTGCCTTCGCAGGTATTACCTTAATTCCAATTCTGATTTTGTCTTATTTTCTGTTGCAGAACATCAGGAACAATGCGTTGGACGTATTTGTTTCCTCAACAAATAGGGAGCTTACCCAGATAGATAAGGGTTTTACATTCTACATTGAAGGTGTGAAGAGTGCCGTTAATTCGCTTGTGGCTAGTCCTGTAGCTAGGAAAGCGGATGATTCCGTGCCCAATTACCTGGAGACGACAAACAAAAAACTGATTACTCCTGCTGAGGCTGGGGAGTATGCAGTCCAGATGCATGAGTACTTTAAAGTCATCCACGAATCAAACAATTCCTACCTTGAAGTTTATATGGGTACAAAGTTCGGTGGATACGGTTCATCTGCACCCGGCGCTATGCCAGCGGGTTTTGATCCCAGGAAACGTGCGTGGTATTCAGACGTCGCCAGAGCGAATACGCTTCTCGTCACCCCTGCCTATATGACTCTTTCAACAAAAACTGCAGTATTGGCTGTGGTTGCACCGATAAAGGGGCTTGATGGGAAAATGTTGGGCGTCGCAGGAATTGATGTATCTTTGAAAGTAATGACAGACTTAATTAAAGACGTCAAAATAGGTCAGACAGGTTATGTAGTTCTCGTACAAAAAGATGGTACTATTCTTGCGAATCCTAGCATGCCTGATTCAAATTTCAAAAAAATGAAGGAACTTAATATTCCGGCATATTCAACTCTACATGAGATGGATAAAGGTTCAATTGAGTTGGATCTGGATGGCAAAACGTATCTTGCGACGATTCATAGTTCTCCCACACTTGGTTATAAATTCATCGGCTTGATAAGCAAATCAGAAGTTATGGAAAAGGCGGTCGCACTCTCGAAAATTCTCCTTATTATCAGTTTGGCACTTGTCGCTTGTTTTAGCATACTTGGCCTGCTACTCGCCAATAAGATAACCAGACCAATTTCCAATGCTGCTGCTATGCTGAAGGACATAGCGGAGGGTGAGGGAGATCTGACCAAGCGAATGGACATAACATCTAGTGATGAGATTGGTGAACTCGCGACATGGTTTAATGTATTTATAGATAAGTTACAGGATATCATTAAACAGGTTGCAGAAAATTCAAGAAGCGTCAGTGCTAGTTCTACGCAACTTTCAAGTATATCCGGTGTGCTCTTAACCGGAGCAGAGGACACTTCTCAACGCTCAACCAATGTAGCTACAGCTGCCGAAGAAATGAGTACAAACCTGCAAAATGTTGCAGCAGCAATGGAACAGTCATCTACCAATACGAACATGGTGGCGACCGCAGCAGAGGAGATGAGTGCTACTATTAATGAAATCGCTGAAAATGCAGAGAAGGCGAGAGTAATTTCGTCTGAGGCTGTTGAACAAGCCAATTCTGCTTCTAAAGAAATGAAACAACTTGGCGAAGCTGCTGATAAAATTGGTAAAGTTACCGAGACGATAACTGAAATATCAGAGCAGACCAATCTACTTGCGTTGAATGCAACCATTGAGGCTGCTCGAGCTGGAGAGGCTGGTAAGGGGTTTGCTGTTGTGGCCAATGAAATTAAAGAACTCGCTAAACAGACTGCAGAAGCGACACTTGATATCAAGAACCTGATTGATGATGTACAAAACACATCGAAAACAACAGAGGAAGGGATCGAACAGATTTCAACGGTTATCACAGGGGTAAACGATATTGTCTCGACTATTGCCACTGCCGTGGAGGAACAGACAGCTGCAACTCAGGAAATCGCAGACAATATTGCCCAGGCGAGCCAGGGCATACAGGAAGTTAACGAAAATGTCACCCAAGGCTCCTGTGTTGCAACGGAGATTTCAAGGGACATCGCTGAAGCTTCTTCAGCTGCACAGAGCATTGTAAATAGCAGTAATGATGTTAGGCAAAGTGCACAGGACCTCCTTGATCGATCAAATGATCTAAATGAAATCGTAGGAAGTTTTAAGATTTAAGTCTCTGCCTTTATTACATTGAATGGTATTGAGATAGTTGATCAACTACAAGATAAGTGCCCCTAGTAAATCCGGGGGCACTTAAATATTTTTTAAGGTCCGCGTGCACTTCGTTTGTTATTGATGAGGCACATGGAAAAGGTGTTGTCATCTTTTTGCAATATTTAGATGCTAACCTATCGAGCAGATAACCAGTAAAAACTGTATCCAGGTATCACCAGACTGTTTTTGAAGATATCAGGGTTTTCACCACGATATAGATCTACCAGCGACCTGTATTGAGATTTCCAGCTGCCTAAATCTTCCAAATTGAGATGCTGAGGTTTGTTACTGAAGTTACCAACAATTAAAACCTGCTCGTTAGGCTGTTGTAAATGGTAACGGCCAAAAACAAAGAGATGCGGGTTTTCTACCTGGAAGAGTTCTCGATTATTAAAATCGGCAAAAACCTCGATCTCTTTTCTGACTGCAATCATGCGTTTGAGTGCTATGAAAATTTCATATTCAACTGTGCCCGGCGTGTTTCTCAACTCCGCTTTTTCCCAGTCCATAGATGGACGGTGTACCCAGCGAGTATCGCCTTTTTTATAAGGATCATCACGGTAGGAATCATCGTTTAAAGTACCAATCTCATCACCATAATATAAAAGTGGAATGCCCCCGAAAGAAAGTATCATGCTGTGCAGTAGCAGAATCAGTTTTATTGAGTCACTGATTGCTACATTGTCACCAATTTCTAACGCACGCTCCAAACCGACTAAAGAGGCTAAAGATCCGGAAATACGACTGTCTCCAGTCTTATGGTTTTGACCAAATGGAAGACCAAGGGCATGAGAATCACTGAATTTTCCAGTAAAATAATCTATTAAAAATTTTCTATGTTGGGATGGTTCATAGTTGCAGAGTAGGATGTCCCGGTCGTCAAAGCCTAAACCAATATCATCGTGACAACGGATATAGTTCAGCCAGGTAGCTCGCTCCAGCTTGACTGGAAGATTCTTGATGCCTTGATTTAACAGACGGGCATTTTTTGTGGCAACCGCATCCCATAAAAGTGCCATGAAAGTGGCGTTGTAAGCGATTTCACATTCCTTTGCGATAACAGCATCTTCACCGAAATATTTGATCACTTCTACTGGGGCAACAATTGCCTCCGCAATGAAGACAACACCCGGAGCAGTGACTTGGCAGCAATCTTTTAAAAGTTGAAGGATCAGGTGCGCTTCGCGTTCATTCTGACATGTACTACCTATTTTTTTCCAAAGAAAAGCAACAGCATCCAAACGAACAACATCTGCTCCCTGGTTGGCCCAAAAGAGAACAATATTGAGCATCTCAATAAAAACTGATGGGTTACTGTAGTTGAGATCCCACTGGAAATCGTTAAAAACAGTCATTACCCAGCGGCCCATCTCTTCATCCCATGTGAAATTCCCTGGAGCCGTTTCAGGAAATATCTCAGGCATGCTCTGCTCGAACATATCAGGGATATTGCGACTTGAAAAAGTGTAGTAGTAGTCCTGAAATTTCTTTTCCCCGGCTTTAGCGCAGGTGGCCCAGTAATGTTTATTGGAGGTGTGGTTAACAACAACGTCGAGTACAAGGAAGAGATCACGCTCTCTCATCTCAGCGGCGAGCGCCCTCACATCATCAAGTGTTCCGAGGTCAGGATTAATCTCACGAAAATCACTTACTGCATAACCTCCATCACTACTTCCCTCAGGGCATTGTAGGATGGGCATGACGTGGACAAGATTAACACCAAGCTCCTGAAAATAATTCAGGCGGTTTTTTAAGTTTTTGAGGTTGCCTGCAAAACCCTTACAATACAATGCCATTCCGACCAGTTCTTGGCTAAGAAACCAGTTATAGTCCTTTTCACGTTCGAGATCGAGCTGGTGTAGGTTGTCGGGGCGCTTAATATATTGTAGAGCCATGGTCTCTACCAGCTGTTGGGCCTGATCTTCAAAATCGTCGCGATCTCCATACAGCTTTTGGAACAGAGAATGGATTGCATAAAAGTTTGCCCCAAGGCGGGTGTAAAAATATCTCAGATCTTCATCTGCTATTTCAGGCTTAATACGGTTGAGGATGTCATTGAGGAGTGTATGGGAAACTTGTTCGTACATAATCTACCTTTACAACAATGATTACAGTTTTTGGATTCAATAACTGTACGTTTAGGGAGCAATAGACACCATGAATTCTTGGTAAAAATTTAAGTCGGTGGTCGTTGCACCGCGTAAACCGATAACTTTTCCAGCAAACTGCTGTGCACGGTGAAGGTTCTTATCAACTGGCCAGCAAGCACGCAGACCATGTATATAGACTGAACTAAAGGCGTCTCCGGCTCCTACTGTATCGACCAATTCTTCAACTTTTTCAACAGGCTGTGAGTGGAAATTGTTATCGTCTGTTAAAATTATGGTTCCCTTTGCTCCTCGGGTAATGATTACTTGTTCAAGTTTATAACTCTTTTGCAGTGTCGACATCTTGATATGAATGTCCTCTGCCGTATCTATTAGCAGGTCAAGCTCATGCTCATTCATTTTCACCCAATGAGCATGATTAAGAGATGTTAAGACATCGTCTTTTTGCCACCAAGGAGATCGAAGATTCACATCGATGAAAATTTTCAGATTGTGATTTTGCCTTATTTTGTCGTAAGCATTTCGAGAAATTTTGTTTCTGAGACACAGGGTACCGTGATAAAGAATACCTCCAACAGCTGGGTCTGGTAATAACTCCGTATCTATAAAATCATAAGCACTATCTTTTACGATGTTGTAGCGAGGTTCGTTATTTTGAATTGTCACCTCAACAAGTCCGGTTGGTCGTTTTTCGTCAATCTGGACTGATTCTCTGTTCATCCCGCATTGTTGCATGGCCGTAAGGATTTTGTAGCCATAATCATCTTTTCCGATACGTGAAATAAACCTTGGCTCATCTCCAAACGAATGGAGATTCCAGGCGACATTAAATGGAGCTCCACCAAGGACTTTTTCTCCGGTTGGAAAACAATCAAAGAGTACTTCGCCAAAGATAAAGAGTTTGTTTTGATTATTCATGATAGGGTACCTCACTTCTCAGTTCAGGGATAAAAAACAGAACTCCTTGGAGGACTCCTGCTGAATAATTTCCGCCTAAGGGAGATATTTCGTCTTTTGCAGTATAAAGGCGCTCTGGATAACCATTTGTTTTAGCGATTCTCTGAGCTTCTCGTCTGATTTCAGGTTCAGCATTGGCGACCAGGATAGAACGGATTGAACTACCTAAAACAGGTAAATCGTTACCACTGTCGCCTGCAAAGAGAGTCTTATTCACTCTACAACCTAAGTGGTTCTGGAGGAATTGTATTGCGTGTAGTTTAGTGGCGTTTTTAGGCAGTATATCAAGAAGAGCAATCTGATTGGGTTCATCGATACTAAAGATCAGGCTTGCTTTTACGCCTAATTGACTGAGCTGTTGTTCAACTTGGATGAGGATTTTTTCATGATCTACTGTTAGTGGCAGGTAGTAGCTGAGCTTAAAGTTGCTCTGTTTCTCTCGTTCTTGAAGAAAGAGAAAGGCAATTCCTTGTAGTGATTCTTGTAGCTGCTTATGGGATTTATTATTCCAGTCTAAGGCGATTTCATCCTGCCATGTGTGGATCTGTTCCCAGTTGTTTTCAACTCTATGGTACATCTTTGTACCGACATCGGTAATGGCATATTCTGGATGAGGCAAATTATAGTAAGCAATTGCCTGTTCAACTAACTCCAGATGACGGCCTGTAACATACACCAACGTAATTTCTGGCAAGCTGCAAAGATCTTTAAACCGTTGAGGCGCGTCTGGATGCTCAGGCTGATGACCATTAGGGATAATGGTCCGGTCCATGTCTGTGCAAAGAAGTAGTTTATTTGTTTTCATCGTCCTGTTTCGTTTCGTGCGGATCTTTGCAGGCCCCAAAAAAATCATAAAATTCGAGTGCTTCTAATATGCCGGCAGCATTTGGAGGGTGAGAAAGATAGATTCGTTCAATGTCATAAAGTTGCGCAAGTTCGTCATGGTGCGGATTAGAAACCACAGCAGCGAGCGTGTTACCACGCATCATTCCTTCATCAGCTCCTGATCCGCCGGAAACAAATACTGATTTTAACGGAATATTTAAAAGTTCAACCACATAGCGTAGAGCCATACCTTTCGAGGCGCGCAAAGGTAGAATGTCGAGAAATTGTCCAAACGATGTCTGGGCATAAACTGCAAGCTCTTCACGATTGAGTAATTGTTTGATTTCTTCAAGATCAGCCTTTTCCGGATCTATATAGTAACTCAGTTTAAATCGACTCTGTTCGGTGTTGGGTTGAATTTTGAGACCCGGGAAATCAGTGAGAAGCGCCTTTACTCTGTGTGGGGACCATTGATAATCAATATGTTTTGCCCAGGCTGTATCTGCGGTAAGTTTAGGGGCGTGATAGATCTCGGTACCGCCACTAGTGATGAGGACATCCGGGATCGGGATATTGTGTTTTTTCTTTAATTTTAAAGAGGAATCAAGGCGTCTTCCAGTGGCGATGATAAAATGGCTACTGGTACGATTTTGTCTTAGGAGTTCAAGCAGTTTACCGAGTGACTTGCCGTCGCCAATCAAGTTGTTATCAAGATCGCAGACGATGGCTCGATCACGATAGAGCCCAGTACGTGGTCTTACCGGCTTACGTGATAACTGTTCTGAACGTTCAGCAATCGGCTTGATGATTGTCACATATCTTTTCACATGTGCTTCCCATGAATAATTTTCCTGAACTCCTTCCAAACCTTGCTTTGAACATTTTTGCCACAAGTCGAGATCTTCTAAAAGATTTAACAAACCATTGATAATGGTTTCAGGTTCAAGCGGATCAATTAAAAATCCGTTCTTGCAGTTAAGAATGATATCTTGTGGTCCTCCATCTTCAGTGGCAACAATTGGTAGACCACAAGCCGCTGCCTCAAGGAGGGTTAAGCCGAAAGGTTCTGTGAGGGCAGGGTTCACAAAAACACCACCTGATGCTGCGGCAATACGGTAAATAAGTGAGACTTGATCACGTTGATGGTGTTTAGGTAGGGTCACTTTTCCGTAGAGGTCGTAGCGATCGATAGCAACGAGTAACTCATGGAAGACTTCCTGCGCCCCATCCTCGAGATCATCTATGTCGTCGCGATTCCCAGCAATGATGAGCAGGTTGGCTATTTTCTGAAGAGAGGGAGATTGTCCGAAAGCCTCTATAAGGGCGGTTATATTTTTTCGCTGATCAGGTCGTGATAAAGCGAAAATTATTGGTTTGTTCGGCTCCTTCAGGTGCTCAGTTAATTCAATAAATAAAGGGGATAATAGTTCCTTGCCCGTATACGGAGTGAATTTATTGAGATCTGTGCCTGGTGGTACAACTCGCATCTGATCAGGGTTATAGTGATCATACAATTCATACTGTTCCGCAATTTCTTGTCGTGTACTGGTAATGACGCGTTCTGCGGTTGCCAAAGTCAACTCTTCTGCTTCAATTCGGCGGATCATATTAAAGCGGGTTTCAATTTCCTGTCCTTTGATCCCACTTGCAAGCAGACGACTACGTTTAACTCGGCCAAGTGAGTGGCCGGTGTGTATGAGAGGGATACCTAATTGGCTGGCAAGGTGTGATCCAACATGGCCTGCATCAGCATAGTGGCTATGAATAATATCTGGAAATGAATTGTTGGAACGAAAAAAGGATGTAAGGTTGTCAGTAAAAAAATCGAGGTGTTCCCAAAGTTCTTCTTTGGCAAGATAGCCCTCAGGGCCGGCATCTATTCGTACTATTTGAAGATTATCACTGCTTTTTTCGATAGGGACGGCATAATCTGGAGAAACATTCTCGTCAACTATGCGTTGGGTGATCAGGTCAACATGCTTCACAAAGGGGTGTTTTGCAAGTGCCTGGGCCAGCTCCACTACGTAGAGAGTTTGACCGCCGGTATCGGCGTCGCGTCCTAATTCAAGGTTACGCCAGCGAATCAATCCATGAATACTGAGTAGTGCAATGTAAAGTCCGTCTTTTGTCTGAGTCATAGTTTATCTTTTTATGGATATCTTGTGTCAGTCTAGAAATTGGATTTTACGTACTTTATTACGTAATATTAAGTCTGTAAAGTCATTGTTCTAGCAAAGAGAATTAGCAACTACTTGAAATGTGCCAGATCTTCTCATTCTAAATATGGATAAAATTGATTTGGTGGCAAGTAAAACTCCTTCGTTCGTTAATTGGAATAAGGCAGGTGTATTGGCCTTATTAAACACCACTGCTTTGCTCTAAAGGACTTCTGACAGGGTGGGGTGGCCATGTAGGCAGAGTTCAATGTCTTCAACGAGTGCGCCCATTTCGATGGCCAACACCCACTCCGAAATAAGATCTTCAGCGCCAGTACCGGTTATACCTGCACCGAGAATTCTACTATCTTCTTTGCTGGAAATTATTTTTGTAAGGCCATCTGTTAACCCGAGTGTGATGGCTCTTGTGGAATATTTCCATGGGTATTTTTTTATGATGATCGGAATATTCTGTTTTAGCGCATCACTTTCGCTAAGACCACACCATGCTATCTGCGGGGAGGTGTAGATAATGTTTGGAATGGCCCTAATATCAAAAGAGGAAGACTGCCCAGCAATCACCTCGGCTGCAACCTGACCCTGTCTTATTGCTGTATGGGCAAGATTTTTGTGGTTTGTTACATCTCCGACTGCAAATATGTTGGGTTCAGCAGTGCGCTGTTGAAAATCAGTTTTTATGGCTCCATTGTTATCAACCTCTATCAAGGTGTTTTCAAGGCCAAGCTCGTTAGAATGAGCCGTATGTCCAATGGCTATTACGACAGAACCATAGCTATGTGATTCTTTACCGCCTGGTGTATGCATCTCAACCGTAACACTTTCATTATTTACAATAATATCTGTAACTGTAGTTTGTAACAATAAATGTTTAAATTGGGATGAAAGCTGGTGGGTAAGGGGAGCAGTAAGATCTTCATCTGTATTGGCTAGAATGTGACTGTTCTGTTCAGCTAAATCTACTGTGCTGCCAAGGGTTGAGTAAATTGAACCAATCTCAACTCCTGCACAGCCACCTCCAACAACAAGCATTTTTTCAGGGATCTTATTGATATTTAGCGCATTTACAGGACTCATAACCCTATCTGACTGATCAAAAGGACTCCCATGAAACATAACGGGTAACGCTCCGGTTGCGATAACAGCGTATTTATATTTCAATTTACTGAGCTCTGAGTCTTTTAATCGTATTGTCTTTGAACTCTCAAAAAAAGCTTTACCTTGGAGCAGTTGTACTCCATGCTTTGCGCAAAGATTGAGTAAGTTATCAGTAATTTCACACTGAATTTTGTCCTTCCATGAATTCATCTGTTTTAGGTCTATTTCAGGGTTTTGAAAATAGATTCCCATGGCTTGCGCTTTCTGGGCTTCAATAAGTAGTTGAACTTGAGCTAAATATGATTTGGATGGGATACAAGTATCATACAGATAGGAGCCGCCAGGTTGAGGTCTAGGATCGACTAAGGTGACATCAAGTCCAAGTTCAGCGGCTCTAAAGGCGGCACTATAGCCAGCGGGACCGCTCCCTATAACGACTACATCAACCTTCATTACCATATCACCCATTACCATTTTTGCTCCTAAGTGCGATAAAAACTTAAATCATATTAATAAGGAGATCGTCAGGGTCTTGAAGGCTATTTATGATTACCTGCAAAAACCTGATTGCATCAGCGCCATCAACCACCCTGTGGTCAAAACAGAGAATAATTGGCATGAGCAATCTTGGAACTATTTCATGCTTTCCTTTCTCGTCTGTTAGAACTACTGGCTGCATTCGTGCTTGACCGAGACCAAGGATTGCGATTTCAGGGTGATTGATTATTGCGGAAAAATGGCTACCACCAATTGCGCCTGCATTGGTTATGGTAAATGATCCTCCACTAAGCTTTTCCCTACTCAATTTTCGCGCGCGAGCCATATTTATATCGGTGTGGAGTTCAATCGAAAGTTCTTTAATTGATTTACGGTCGACATCACGAATGACAGGAACCATGAGACCGTGTGGGGTATCCATTGCTATGCCAATATTAAAATATTTTTTTATTATGATCTCCTGCTGTTCTACGTCAAGAGATGCGTTGAAATTGGGAAATCTTTTAAGTGCGGTGGCCACGGCTTTTAAAGTGAAAACTGTCATTGTAAGCCTGCCACCTAATTCGGCTATTTCATTTTTATGTCGCGTACGAAACTCTTCTAGTAATGTTATATCCACCACATCCTGACAGTTGACGTGTGGGATCTGTGACCATGATTCAGACATTCTCTTTGCTGTGGCCCTTCTAATAGAGCGAAAATCATGACGTTCGATTTCTCCAAATTGACTGAAGTCCGGAAGTTTTCCGGATGGAATAATTGGAGTTTCTGTCACCCTGGTAGAAACCGATTTGGATGGAGTTGTCGTCGCATTTTCATCACCATATTGTGCAAACTGTCTTACATCATCCGCTGATACAATACCACTTGCACCCGACGCAGTAATAAGACGCAGATCAACCGCAAGTTCTCTTGCTAGTTTGCGTGTAGATGGCGAAGCCGGTACCGGAAGTTTGTTGTCAGTGGTGTAGTTGCTCTCTTTTGGTTTATTAGGGGAAAGAATTGACTCTTTATCATCATTATACTCGGAAGTAGGTGACTCGGCTTCTTGTGTAACTGAAAATGAAATGAGTATATCTCCAACATTTGCAATATCGCCTGGTTGAACGTGTAATTTTTCGATACTCCCGGTAATAGGTGAGGGGATTTCAACTGCAGCTTTATCTGTTTCAACTTCAATAATAGGATCACCTTCCAATATATTTTGTCCGGTAGTTACTGGAATAGCAAGGATTTCCGCTTCATGTATACCTTCACCAAGATCGGGTAGTCGGAACGTTTTTATCATTTGATCTCCGAATTACATCGTGTTTTATAATTTTTCTAAGGCTGCTTTAGAGGCCTGTATTATTCGATTTACATTTGGTAGGTAGTCATTTTCTCGGCTAAAATATGGAATGATAATATCATAACCGGTTACACGTTGAATTGGTGTCTCAAGATAATAAAATGCTTTTTCCATTAATCTGCTGACAATTTCTGCCCCAGGACCAAAGCTTCGCGGGGCCTCGTGTACCACCACGGCGCATCCCGTTTTTTTAATTGATTTAATCATCAAAGAATCATCAAGTGGAGATATTGTTAAGAGATCAATAACTTCGGCAGATATCCCATCCTTTTGAAGCTCGTCAGCTGCCTCAATGACCGGTTGTAACATCGCCCCATAAGCTATTATCGTGATATCATCCCCAATGCGTTCAAGGCGTGATGAACCTATTTCTATTATTTCTTCATCTTCAGGCACTTCTTCACGGAAAGCACGATATAAGGCTTTAGATTCGTAGAAGATGACAGGGTCAGGATCACGGATTGCCGCAACCAGAAGGGCCCGCGCGTTACGAGGGCCAGAAGGAATAACTGTTTTGAGTCCAGGAGTGTGTGCCCAATAAGCTTCACGGCTTTCTGAGTGATGTTCAAGTGCACGGACCCCACCACCATAGGGTGCACGCATCACCATTGGAACGCTAAGACGGCCTTGGGTTCTCCAGCGCATACGAGCTGCGTGGTTTTCAAGCTGATGGAAATTTTGATAGGCAAATCCTGAAAATTGAATTTCGCAAACAGGTCGTAAACCGTGGATTCCCATTCCTACAGCCATGCCAATTATTGCGGATTCCGCAAGAGGTGTATCAATGACACGTTCTTTGCCAAAAGTGTCAATCAATGTGTCTGTTACTCGAAACACACCTCCGTCAGGCCCAATATCTTGACCAAGTAGAACAACATTGTGGTCTCTTTCCATTTCTTGCCTGAGAGCAAGGTTTAAGGCCTGAACCATAGTCATTTTAGCCATAGTCACTCCTCCTTATCTCTAGGCTGAATATTCTTAAGTAACTCTTCTCTCTGTGTCTCAAGATGGGAAGGGCGTTGTTTATATAGATGTTCAAACATATCAACCGGATCACCAAGGTGTTCCATTTGATTTTCGGCATTTTTCACTGCAGTTTGAATTTGATTTAGCACTTCTTCTTCGTATTTTTGGATAAGCTTTTTATCCAGTAGATTTTTATCCGTCAAATATTTTTCAAAGCGAATTAAAGGGTCCTTTTTAACCCAGGATTCAACTTCCTTGTCTGATCTGTAGCGACGAGGATCATCTGCTGTTGTGTGCATCATAACTCTGTATGTGATACATTCTATCAGGGTTGGTCCACCTCCATTTCTTGCACGTTCGGCTGCTTCTTTTGTTGCAACATAAACTGCAAGGATATCATTGCCGTCTACTTGTATTCCTGGCATTCCATAAGCGAGAGCTTTTTGTGCTATGGTCTCAGAACGTGTTTGTTGAGCAAGAGGAAGGGAAATTGCCCATTGATTGTTTTGGCAAATGAAAAGAACCGGGGCCTGGTATACTGCTGCACAATTAAGCCCTTCATGAAAATCGCCTTCAGAGGTCGCGCCATCACCAAAATAGACCATGACGATCTCGCCTGTTTTTTGGTAATTAGCGGCATATCCTAGACCCGTTGCATGGATGATCTGAGATCCGACAGGAACTGACGTAGGCAAGTCTTTTTGACTTTCGGAAATAACCGCTCCCTCATTGTATCCGTTGTAGTAAAGCAAAATACTTTCAAGGCTACGGCCTCTCCATATTTCAGCGGCAGTTTCTCTAAAAGAGGGAACAAACCAGTCACTTGCTTTGAGGTTGAAAATAGATCCGATTTGCGAGGCTTCCTGGCCTTTTATTGGTGGGAATGTACCAATTCTGCCCTGGCGCTGAAGGTTGACCATCTGTTCATCGAATCTACGTCCTAGTAGCATTGAGCGATAAAGAGCTAATAACTCTTCTTTAGGTAGGTTTGGGTCTAGTTCCTGATCAACATTACCGAATTCGTCAAGAATAGAGAGACGATCAATGGTGTTCTGAATTTCTACTGTGGTTCGTGGCATATCTGGCTCCCTAGGAAGAACTGGGGATGAGTCGTTGTTCGGTCTACAGTGGTTGCCTTCGTGATATAAAACTTCCATTAACAGATTTTTCAACGAGCAATGTACATTTGCTCACTGTTCGTTTTTGTATCGATCCTAACTAAATTATATCATTGAAACGGATAATAGCAACAGGGATAGTTTTGCTAACATCTACTACCATAATCAAACACATAAGGGGTGTTGATCATGGTAGCCGGGTAGAGAATTATTTTTCATATAAATTAAATTAATCCTCATTGTAAAAACGATTGACAAAAAACAGTTATTAATTCAATATCAAGCAAACATGACTGAGCGTTTGGTCGGTTTTTGTTTTGGTTGCAATGTACCAAGATAGTTTCCTTATTGATTTAGCAAAAATGAGATTTTTTTAATGTCCAAAGTGCGTGACATTGAAATATTTTTATAGGCAGGAAGTTCAAATTTTGGCATGTCAGATATACGTTTTTGAGATGTAATTTGTCTTTTGGATGTATCAAAACATGTGTTTCTTTCTAACCAATAAGTGCTACAAGGAGGATTGTATGGCAACAGGAGTGTTGAAGCCGAGGTGGGGGCAACCCCTTACGGGAATTATTTCGTTTTTTGTGTTTTTTGCAATTGCTTGGTTCCTATGGTTCATTTTCAGTGATGTAAGAGGGCCTGTGGGGTGGTTTCCGTATCCGTTTGTGATGTATCTTGCAATGATGATTCTTGTGGGTATTTGGCAACATATGCAGCTTGGAGACTGGCCTTTTCAGGATATTCCACAACCTAAACGCGGCATAATAATGACCGTCACCAATTTGGTTCTGGTGTGGTTCGTTATTGATGTTCTCTTTTACAGAATTCTCGGTCTTGGTTTTAATTTTGTGAGTTATTATGGGTTAGAAGCAGCTGGGAAACCGGTGATCCTTGCACAAGTAGCCGTTGTTTGCTTTGTTTTGATTGGTTTTTATACTTTTTCAGTATCAACAATATTTTTCGGAAAATGGCCCATTCAACCGAGCAATCTCTCACAACCTGCTGCAGGTTTTGCCGAGATAGCCTGGGGAGGGGTGCTCACATTTTTGTGTTACACGGTTTTTATTGTCCCATTTTTTGGATCCATTTTTACAGGACCGGCTCTCAATCCTTCCTGGTGGACCGATTTTGGAGGCACTTCACATGTTCATTGGGTTTTCGGATGGTGGGAGTGGGCCATAGTTATTTTGTTCCTGACAGCGAATGTTTGGAGAATGAAACCTTGGAGCCTTATCACTGCACCACAACCATGGAAAGGTATAATTTCGGTAATACTATCTATGATAGGTGCTTTTATTCTCGCTTACATTTGTAAAGCCATTATACCAATGTGGGTTCCCGCAGAAACCTTTCAACTTCTTGAAGAGGCAAAAGGCGCATCTGAGGTCCAACGTTTTTTCTGGCTCCATTCTGCTGAAATAGCAGGTTTCACCTTGATTCCATTCTTGATTTGGCATCACTATTTTGATGATATCTCATTTGGTCTCAATGTGGATGGATGGGGCGGTTTTTTTCTTCGAACAATCGGCGTGTTGCTGCTCGCTGCTGGTAGTTATTGGATTTATTACTATGCAAACTTTGGACACTGGGGACTCGGTAACCATCATATGACCGAACTTTCCCATAGGTTTGCTCATGGAGAGTCACTCGTATGGAATTTCTGGTGGATCATCCCACTTTTATGGAATGAATGGTTTTTCCATAAATGGCCATTCTATGTCCATTCTGAAGAGTAGATAAAAAAAACCGTAAGTGGCATGTTAGCCCTTACGGTTTTTTTCTTTATGATCGGTGATATCAAGGCATAGAAGGATACTCATCCACCTCTCGTTGTTCTTTAACTCGTCTGTTCTCCTTCTTTTACTTTTGTTATCTCCGGTCACTTTTTTTGCCTTTAAGGCAATATTTTAAGGTCTATACTGTTGATTGCGACTACTCATTCGTAGAATTACCGAGGTAATTTACTATGCTTAATAAAGGATCCTTAACAGGGATTAGGGTTTTAGACCTATCAAGAATGCTCCCAGGGCCATATTGTTCTATGATACTTGCCGATCACGGTGCAGATGTCATAGCAATAGAAAGAAAAGAAACTCAAAATGATGGTCTTTTCTTTAATTCTCTGTACCGCAATAAGCGGCATATGACACTTGATTTGAAATCAAAAGAAGGCGTCGAGATATTTTATAATCTTGCAAAAAAAGCTGACATAATAATAGAAGGTTTTCGTCCAGGAGTTGTAGAGCGATTGGGAATTGATTTTGAGGTAATGAAAGGAAAGAATCCGAACATTATTTACTGTTCTATAAGTGGTTATGGCCAATCAGGAGGACGTCGAGAACACCCGGGGCATGATGTTAATTATATTAGCACGGCAGGTGTATTAGGACTTATCGGAGAAAAAAAGAAACCATCTGCTATTCCAGGAATCCAGATCGCTGATATTGCCGGTGGCTCCATGAATGCAGTTATTGGGATTCTTCTCGCCTTACATGCAAGAGATCGTATTGGTAAAGGTCAATATATTGATATTTCTATGACTGATGGTGTTTTAGGAATGCTCACACTCACGAATCATTTTTCAGAAATGAGTGGGAAATTACCTGAGGCGAGCAATGGTCTATTATCCCATCGATATGCTTGTTACAACACCTATGAAACAAAAGATGGAAGATACGTATGCCTTGGAGCTGTAGAAAATAAATTCTGGAAGAAGTTTTGTGAACATTTTGATCGGTCTGACTTAGTTGAATTGCAATATGATGAAGAAAGAAAAGATGAGGTGATCAATACATGCCGAGATTTATTTCTAACTAAAACATATGAAGAATGGCTGATTGAATTAGAACCACTTGGGATATGTTTCAGTGGGATAAAAAGTATATCTGAAGTCGTCGCCGATCAAACATTTAAAGATCGTGAAATGATAGTAGATTATGTCGACGAGCATGGGGAAAATAAAAAATCATTTGGTATCCCTGTAAAACTCAGCGAAACGCCAGGAAGCATAAGAGAAAATCCTGCTGCCTTTGGTGGTGATACAGAGAGTATTTTGTTGGAACTGGGATATACTAAAGACAACATAGCTACATTATTGTCAACCGGCATTGTATGAAAACAAATTAAAGGAGTAGGGAATGTCATATGAACATATAATTACAACAATTAACGATCGCTTCGTAGGCACAATTACTCTAAATAGACCGGAGCAGTTGAACACCTTTAATAGTCTATTTGCGGTAGAGCTCAATACAGCACTACAAGAAATGGATGAAAATCCAGATGTTCGTGTCATTCTCATACGAGGTGCCGGTAAGGCGTTTAGTGCAGGAATAGATGTGAACGAGCTCGAAGGAAAATCCGCAATGGAGTATCGCGCCTGGATTGAAAACATGGAAAAACCACTGATTTCAATTGCAAGGCTTAAAAAGCCTGTGATAGCCCAGGTTCAGGGTGTGGCCGTTGCAAATGGTATGGGGCTGGCTGTGGCAGCTGATCTCACAATAGCAGCAGATAACGTGAAAATGGGTCTTACAGCGATAAATGTGGGATTAAATTGCGTCGGACCAATTATTCCGGTTGCACGTTGTGTCGGGAGGAAAAAAGCACTCGAATTATTACTGTTTGGTGAGTTGATAAAAGGTCCTGAACTCAAGGAACTTGGCTTGGTGAATCGTCTGGTCCCAAAGAGTGAGCTCGATGCAGAAGCTATGTTATGGGCAGAAAAACTAGCTCAGAAAAGCCCAATAGCAGTGCAGATCGCAAAGCAGGGGTTTTATTCAACAGAAGATATGGATTATTTCAGGCAATTCGATCTTATGAATGAGGCTTTTGCAAGATTATGTACAACTGCGGATGCGAAAGAAGGAGTCAAAGCCTTTTTTGAAAAACGTAATCCACAGTGGGAAAATAAATAATTCATTCGTTTGCACCAATAGGCTGGACAATAATGATTTGTCTTACTGCAAAGGTTTTTTAGTTTTGCTTTGATTTAAGTAGCCAGTCAATTACAGCACCAGGGTCATCGTTTGTATCGGAAGTTTCTTTGGCAGTCGAAGTGGGAGGAGTGGGAGGAGTGGGGGTTTGTGGTTCTGGCCTAACTCTATTTTGAACGACAGTCGAATCAATATCTTTTGGTACTGATTCGACTTTTGACTGCGGTGCGGATTGCTTCTCTTTCTCAATATCCTTTTCAATGATGGCTGGTGTTCCACTCACTGGAGGTATAGGCGGTTCTGCGATTACTTCCGCTTCAACGTTTTCTTCCTCTTGAACATCATCCGTTAGAACTTCTGTCATTTTGGAGCTTTCTGGCTCATCAACAATGGGCTTTTCGGTATTCGTCGGTATTTGAGTGAAAGATGGTTCAGGTTCCTGTTGTAGTATCTTAGCGTCAACATCATCTAATTTATCAGAAGACGTTATGGGACCTGTAGGTGCATTAGTGCCAGGTTGAGCAGCCACCTTGACCATTTCAGTAATGGTGATTGTTTGTTGCTTCTGGTTGGAGCCTCGCGAATCGATTTCAGGAATCTCTGTTTTAGTGAACTCCTCAGAAATGTTAACTTTAAACACCTGTTTTTTTTGTGATTTTGTCATTTCAGCAGGGTGGGAGGGTGCGATCGAGCTAGCTGGAATTGTCTCAGAAAACACTGATTTCTCTATTTGTTGTACAATTTCGAGAAAATCGTTTCTTTTCTCTTTAGCAGTAGAAATAATCACGTCTTTATTCAGGGTTGTTAAGAATTTTGAGACTGAATCGAGATTACCTTCTTTAAAAAGAAAAAATCCCAAGGTGAGAAGAGCAGCAATGAAGAGAGGAACTATAGCGTTGTATGATCGAACCTTTTCTTTAATATCATCTTCGTTATCTATAATGAAATCGGGTAGCGGTTGTGATACTCTGTCGATTGCTTCTGGTGATAAAGGCGGTACTTCTGATTCTTCCAGCCATTCATTTGCCGAACCAAAATGACTACCATGTTGATTTGACGGGGGACGATGTGCCACATGAAGTGTCTTGGAACATTGATTGACTATTGCAGCAGAGATAATTTCTTGATCTTCCTGGCAACCAAGTCGCAATGCGTGGTCACAGATGATGTTGATTACGCGAGGGAATCCGTTTGAAATAGTGTGGATTACATCAATTGCTTCAGGTTCAAAAATCTCATCTTCAGCTCCAGCCACCCTCAGACGATATTTAATACATGCCTTGGTTTCTTCGGCATCAAATGGGTACAGCGTGTAGTTCAGTGTTAACCGTTGGCTAAGAGCTCTGTTTTTATGCTTTTCAAGAGTTTCGTTGAACTCATTCTGACCGACTAGAAAAATATTGAGTAACTTTTTATCCTGATTTTCTATGTTTGAAAGTAAGCGTATTTCTTCCAGGGTTTCATCAGTTAAATGCTGAGCTTCGTCAATGATGAGGAGGACTTTTTTGTCATCTTCGTGCGCTTGCTCTAAAAACTCAGTGAACAAAATTAAAAATTCACTTTTCGTTTCAAATCCAGTCTCAATCTTAAATAACTTGGCGATGTAGTTTATAAAATCGAGCTGTGTTAGGCCTGGGTCTGAAACCCGCGAGACTATAACGTCATCTCCCAAACTATTGACAAAGGTGTTGATAAGTGTCGTTTTTCCAGTACCGACATCACCTGTGAGCAGCAAAAAACCCTTATCGTCCATAACCCCATATTTAAGGATCGACAGTGCTTCCTTATGCTTTTCTCCTAGCCAGAAAAAGTTGGGATCTGTGCTTATCTGAAATGGTTTTTTATTGAGTTTATAGTAGGAAAGGTACATTACCTATCTCCTCTGTTCTCATATCCCACATAAGCAATATTAGTAGGATATACGTCCTGTTGCTGAGGCTTTTACTTGGGTAAGACATGTTGTTTAAAGCATTTTCTTTATTGCATCCAGAATTGGATTGTCTTCTTGTTTAAGCGGTGGCTCAACCGGTGGTTCAACCGGGGTTGTATATAATCGTTTTTTGACACAGTCGTACTGCTCCCAACCCTTAAGCGGGTAATCAAGATCAACTGATCTCCATTTAGGATGCCCATTCTTTTTGAGCCATTCAAGGTTGTTTTTTAATAAAACTCGAAAACGGCCAACATTTTTACATTGGGTGTTACGAAAATTATAGGAGACAAGTACTGCTTTAACAGCAACAGAGTTTACAGATTCAGTCTGCCACGAATATGTCGATCCAGGAATTTCACTTTCAGGATAGAAATCAACAATGGCTTTGTTCTCAATGGGGACTACGTGAAGATTGTCTGAAGCACTGATCTGTTCAGTAAACAGTTTGACAGGGTAGCCTGCGACATAAAACATTGCGTCGACTTTGCCTTCTTTAAGTTTGGTAAGAGCATCAGCGGTACCAATATTAATCATGTTGGCAGGTTGTATGCCCGATACTTTAAAGAGGAGTTTTGCCGTTAAGTACGTCCCGCTACCTTCCTTCCCAATGGCCACATTTTTGCCTTGCAACTCATCAAATGAAGTGACATCTTTGTTACCAACGAGATGAATCTCTTCATTATAGAGAGGAAATACCATACGCATTTTCTGAGCTATTTTTTTTAGAACCGGGTCCTTTTCAACTTTCGCGACAAAGGCAAGCACGTCAGACTGTACAATTCCCATTTGGGTTCCCGGACGTTTGTACACTGCGTATACGTTAGAGACTGAACCGTTTGAATTCAAGACTGTCAAATCAATACCATTATTCTTCATGAGTTCTTTGAGGTTTAATCCAAACTGATAGTATGTGCCCTGGAGACCTCCAGTCATTAAGCCCATGGGAGTCGCTGCTTTAGCTGGAGAAATGGTTAAAGAAAAGAAGGTAAATAAAACAATGTAAAAAAGCGTATAAAATGATCGTATCATGCCAAGGCCTCCAATGTTTTAATTTTTTTGCCTTCTTAAAAGATATTTTGAAGAGTACGAAAAGAAAGATATCAATGAGTTTATTAATCCTATCTTTATTAAGGAGCATTTACAAATATTTTATGGTGGTTTGAATGAGTTAGCTGTGTCGCTTAGAGGTGAATTTCACAATTATCTGCATGATAAAATGCAAATGTAGAGATTTATCGCATATCAAAATGAGGGCCGATGATTGAATGAAAAGGTACCTTTGAATTATCTGCTTACAGTGTTGAAATGCACGCCAACATATACTTTTGCGACGGATTGGAGTAACTTTCTAAGTTGATCAACAATTTAATAAAAAAAATCACTATAAATTTCTGAAAGGCACATTCACTTACTACACTATATGGATATTCAAAGTATTTTTAAAAGAAACAAAAACTGGGTTGCGGAAAAGCTGAAACAAGATCCAAATTTTTTCACCACGTTATCTTCCGGTCAAACTCCGAAAATTCTATATATTGGTTGTTCTGATAGCAGAGTAGCTGCAGAAGAATTAATGGGCGTTGGACCCGGTGATATTTTTGTGCATAGAAATATTGCCAATATGGTTTCTGCACTTGATTTGAGCTGTATGTCTGTCATTAACTATGCTGTGAACCATCTTGAGGTTGAGCAAATTATTGTCTGCGGTCATTATAATTGCGGAGGAGTGAAGGCTGCAATGGTCTCTGAAGATTTAGGATTGCTCAATCCATGGCTTCGAAATATTCGAGATGTTTATCGTATCCACAAAGACGAGTTGAATGATCTTGGTACAGAACAGGAAAAATATGAACGGCTCATTGAGCTTAATGTTCAAGAGCAATGTATCAACGTTATTAAAACGGCTGATGTACAACGAGCATACCGCACGCGAGGATTGACAGTACATGGATGGATTTTTGATATTCACACAGGTTATTTGATCGATTTAAAAATAGATTTTGAAACCATTTTGGAAGGTATAAGGGAGATTTATCATTTGGACTAGCTGCAGATCAAGGGAAACGCTTGCTAGGTCTCATTACAGTAGAGTCTTTCAGTAATGTTAGTTTTAGTGCGGTAAAGATAAAGAGGACACGTTTGTATGTCCTCTTTATCTCCTTGTACGGGCTATCTGCTACATGTTTCTACGATATTGTCCGCCCACCTCATACAGGGCATTTGTAATTTGACCGAGACTACAGTGTTGTACCGTGTCAATGAGTTCTTCGAAAACATTGCCATTACTCAGGGCGACTTCTTTTAAGCGTTCGAGTGCTGCTGGACTCTTATTCACGTGTTTCTTGTGAAATGTAGCAAGTCGCTCTATCTGGTTATCCTTTTCTTCATCTGTGGCTCTGGCTAGTTCCAGTGTCGCTGTTTGGGCGTCATAGTCGATATCCGGATTTCTAAAAGTATTAACCCCAATTATCGGATATTCTCCGGAATGTTTGAGGTGTTCGTAATACATTGACTCTTCCTGGATTTTGCTACGTTGATAACCCGTTTCCATGGCGCCGAGTACACCACCTCTATCTGTGAGGCGATCAAATTCTGTCATTACCGCTTCTTCAACGAGATCGGTGAGCTCTTCAACAATAAAAGAACCCTGGATTGGATTCTCATTTTTAGAAAGTCCCCATTCGCGGTTGATTATAAGTTGAATTGCGAGAGCACGACGTACAGATTCTGCACTTGGTGTGGTGATTGCCTCATCAAATGCGTTGGTGTGAAGGCTGTTGCAGTTGTCATAAATAGCGCAAAGGGCCTGTAGAGACGTTCTGATATCGTTAAATTGGATCTCCTGGCTGTGAAGTGATCTTCCAGAGGTCTGAATGTGATACTTCAAACGTTGTGAAGTGGTGGATGCACCATATTTTTCTTTCATGGCAATGGCCCATATACGTCTAGCAACTCTACCGATTACTGTGTATTCAGGATCCATTCCGTTAGAGAAGAAAAAGGATAGATTTGCGGCGATGGCATCTATATCCATTCCTCTGGCAAGATAGTATTCTACGTAGGTAAATCCATTTGAAAGGGTGAGAGCCAGTTGGGTTATCGGATTGGCTCCGGCCTCTGCAATATGATATCCGGAAACAGATACCGAGTAGAAATTCCGTATATTTTTTGCAATAAAGAATTCTTGAATATCACCCATCATTTTCAGGGCAAATTCTATTGAGAAAATACAGGTATTCTGACCTTGATCTTCTTTTAAGATATCAGCCTGAACGGTACCCCGCACGTTTTCAAGTACCTTCGTTTTAATCCCGGCAGATTCAGTCTCATTGGGGTGTCGCTTCATTTCTGTTACAAAGGCATCAACCTGTTGCTCGATTGCAGTATTCATAAACATAGCCAAGATAATTGGAGCAGGGCCATTAATTGTCATGGATACGGAAGTAGTGGGCGAGCAGAGGTCAAAACCGTCATAGAGAAGCTTAACATCGTCGAGCGTACAGATGCTTACGCCTGAAGTTCCGATTTTGCCATAAATATCAGGCCTGATTGCCGGATCCCAACCATATAAAGTGACTGAATCAAAGGCTGTGGAAAGGCGCTTAGCAGCATAGTTTCCTGAAAGTAATTTAAACCGACTATTTGTTTGACCTGGGCCACCTTCTCCGGCAAACATACGGGTAGGATCTTCTCCTGCACGTTTCATCGGAAAGACACCACCTGTAAACGGGAAATATCCTGGTAGATTTTCCCTTCGGAGCCAGTTGAAAATATCAGCCGGATCTTGAAATTTCGGCAGTGATATCTTTGGGATTTTTGAGTGTGACAACGATTCGCTATTAAGAGGTACGCGAATTTCTTTGCCCCGTACAGAATAGACGAGTTCATCTCCAGAATAGTTTTTCTTCAGTTCCAACCACTGTTCAACGGCTTCTTCGGTCTCTTTGTTTACTGCCTGACCGATGAGTTTCGATTCAGAATGCAAAACTTCAATAGCCTGCTCAATTGTTGTATCATTTTTAGCTTTTAAGAGTTCTATACTCTGCTTTAGATAATTACTTTGGCGTAATGCATCTGTCTGCTCACTTGTTTTACTGTGATAATCACGAATAGTGGACGAGATCTCTGAGAGATATCGTATTCGTTCTGATGGGATAACTATAGTTTTAGAGGTAGAATATTTCTTTTCAGGTTTTTCAAGTGTTGGAACAAGGGCAAGAGATGATTTAGCATTGATCTGTTCTACAATGCCATGATAGAGAGCGGTTATACCTTCATCGTTAAATTTTGAAGCAATTGTTCCGTATACAGGAAAGTCCTCTGGTTTAACCTGCCATTCTTTACGATTTCGTTGAACTTGTTTTCGTATATCACGAAGAGCGTCGTCGCTTCCCTTTTTCTCAAATTTGTTTATGACAATGAGGTCTGCATAATCAAGCATGTCGATTTTTTCGAGTTGTGAAGGTGCTCCATATTCACTGGTCATCACATATAAGGAGATATCAGAAAACTCAGTTATCTTTGAATCGCCCTGACCAATACCAGCAGTTTCAGCAATAATCAGGTCAAATCCTGCAGCCTTTGCGACTTGAATTGCTTCAGGCAATGCTTTTGAAATCTCATTGGCTGACTCCTGGGTGGCAAGGGAGCGCATGTAGATTTTATCGGAGCTACTGATCGAATTCATTCGAATTCTGTCTCCTAGAAGAGCTCCGCCAGTTTTCTTTCTAGAAGGATCACAACTCAAGACAGCAATACTGATGTCTTTTATATCATGCAGAAAACGAACAATAATTTCGTCAGTGAGTGACGATTTACCGGCACCGCCTGTTCCTGTGATTCCGATAACCGGTGATGTGTTTTTTTCGGCAAGAGGAGCGACAGCCTTAATAATTTTATCAAATTCCTTTTGGTCGCCAAGTTTTGCCTGCTGAAGAGCTGTGATAAAACCTGCAATGGATTTTGGTTTAGAATAACTGAGTTTTTTAACATCAAGATTATGATAAGGGAGGGTTGAAAAATCGAGTATCCCAATCATATGGTTGATCATCCCCTGAAGACCCATGGTATTACCATCCTCAGGGGAATAAATTTTAGCTACACCATACGCTTCAAGCTCTTTGATTTCTTCTGCAACAATAACTCCACCGCCACCACCAAAAACTTTAATGTGGGAAGAATTATTTTCTTTGAGGAGGTCGATCATGTACTTAAATGCCTCCATATGTCCGCCCTGATAGCTGGACATGGCGATTCCTTGAGCGTCTTCTTCTATTGCAGTTTCAACAAGTTCCTGAACGGATCTATTGTGGGCGAGATGTATGACTTCTACACCAGAATCCTGAAGGATTCTGCGCATTATGTTTGTTGACGCATCGTGACCATCAAATAATGAGGTCGCTGTAATAACTCTTACTACATTTTTAGGTCTGACTATTTCGACATCCACTTGCATGTTAGCTCCTTTCCTCTTATTTGATGAGGAGTGTGGATGAATATGTGATTTTCAATATATGTTTATACGTTTATTTATAAAACAAATATGAACTCATCTTCATCCATTCCTGGAAGTAGGTAACAACTGTTATAACTATGTGCAGATAGATTTCGAAAGTGTCTTACTTTTTTTTGTCCTGTAAGAATCTCATTATGAAATCTGTCTGCTGTTCAATGTATTGATCTATTGTGAAATTCTTTGCAAAATACCAACGTCTGAATGCCCATGTATGTCCGATGACGGAGATATTATGTCCAATGAGATTGATGGTATCATCATCGAGTTGAGGCAACTTGTTCTGAGCTCTAAGCTCTTTCATTGCATCAATAAAAAGTGTCGTGATCCTGAGTTCTGCCTCCAATACCTTTGTCTGCCACTTGAGTGGAAGAAAGTGAGTGACCTGATACATGAGTAGCACGTGGTCGCTCATACGATCGCATACCAGAAAAAATTCTTTAATTACGTCGGCCAGTGCAGTTTCACCTTCATTTGGTCTTGCAAGGGCCTCTTTGACACCACGTTCAACGGCGGAGTGTATTGCTATACAAACAAGATAGAGAACATCTTCTTTGGTCGATACGTATTCATATAATGAACCGATTGACATTCCGGTTTCTTTCGCAAGTTCTCTCGTTGTCGTTTTGTGATACCCTTTTTTGATAAACAACTTAACGGCACCGTCAACTATCTGTCGCCTGCGTTCTTTAACCAGTTTCTGATTTTTTATATGCGTCGTTACTTCGTGAGAAGCGTCTTTGTTAGCCATGGTTTGTTTATCCTCAATGTGCGTTTTGTGCATTTCCTTGCAGATGAAATATGTCTGTCTGAAAAATATACAATATAACAAGAGAACAAAAGAGAAATCTGGTATTACGTTTGGATCGTTTACCCATGCACATTAATAAAACACGTTGCATTGCAGTAAGATCCTTTCAATTAACAAATACTACCTCGTAAGATTTGACCCAATTACCAGGCGTTGAATTTCGCTGGTTCCCTCATAAATTTCAGTAATCTTCGCATCACGCATCATTCTCTCAACAGGAAAATCTCTTGTATAACCATAACCGCCAAGGATTTGAACAGCCTGAGTTGTGACCTTCATAGCTGTTTCACTGGCCATGAGTTTTGCCATAGCAGAGGCGTGTGAGTAGGATATTCCATTACTTGCTTTGTACGCAGCACTGTAAACAAGTAAACGAGAAGCCTCTATTTGAGTTGCCATGTCTGCTAACTGAAATTGTACGCCCTGAAATCTTGAGATAGGTGTGTCAAATTGCTTGCGTTCTTTTGCGTAATTTACTGCGGCCTCTAGTGCACCTTGTGCAATTCCTAAAGCCTGGGATGCTATGCCTATTCGTCCACCGTCAAGTGTTTTCATAGCAACTTTAAACCCTTCACCTTCTTCTCCTAAGAGATTAGATGCGGGGATATGACATCCTTCAAATATCAGTTCCATAGTGGGAGAACTGCGAATTCCAAGTTTTTCTTCCTTTTTTCCAAAAGAAAATCCGGGTGTTCCTTTTTCGACAATAAATGCACTGATACCATGGTGTTTTTTTGCTTCCTTATCAGTTCTTGCCAAAACGACATAGGTTTCAGCCTCACCTGCATTGGTAATGAATATTTTAGTTCCATTAAGGATCCACTCATCACCATCACGAACAGCGGTTGTTTTGGTTCCTCCAGCATCCGATCCGGCTGAGGGTTCAGTAAGACCAAAAGCACCCAATGTCTCACCTTTAGCAAGTGGTACAAGATAATTTTGTTTTTGTTCTTCAGTACCAAAAAGATAGATAGGGTTAGCGCAAAGTGAAAGATGGGCTGATAGTGTTACACCTGTTGATGCACACACCCTTGAGAGTTCTTCAACGGCAATAGCATAGCTGATATAGTCTGCACCAGCTCCACCATACTGTTCAGGAAAAACAATACCTGTGAGGCCAAGTTCTGCAAGCTTATCAAACATCAAAGCTCTATCAAAGCGCTCTTCTTCATCACGGATCTTTGCAGAAGGAGCAACTTCTGCTTCAGCAAATTCCCGAACCATATCACGTATGAGATTCTGTTCTTCCGTCAGTTCAAAAATCATATATCACCCCAAACAAACTGTTAATGCTAAATATAGGTTTAGTCTTTATGTCACTAAATTAGGTATAAGGTTAGGAGGAAGGGAATCTTCCTCCTAACGAGTCAATTATTTTTTCTTTGATGACAGCTCTGGGAAGTCCCAGTAATAGTATTCCTGAATTGCCTTAGCTTCAGCGGTGCCTTTTTTATCCATTTCCTGCTGGCGTAATTCAACTCTTCTTATCTTTCCACTGAGAGTTTTAGGAACAGCGGGAACAAATTCAATAATTCGTGGAATTTTAAATTTGGCGAGAATGTTGATAGTGTGTCTGAATAGGTCCAGTGCCAGCTCTCTTGATGGCTCCTGGCCTTCTTTTAAAATACAAAAAGCTTTTACGAGTTGGTGACGTTTTTCATCCGGAACACCGACAATTGCAGATTCAGCAACAGCGGGATGCTCTAGTAAGGCACTTTCGACCTCGAATGGGCCAATACGGAAATCAGCTGATTTGATAACATCGTCACTACGTCCGACAAACCACCAGTAACCGTCTTGGTCAATTGAGGCTCTATCTCCTGTGTAGTAGTAGTTATCTACAAATACACCCGCCATCTTCTCAGGATTACCAATGTATTCAGTAAATAAACCTATGGATCTCCACTTGTCGAGTTTGACCACGATATGGCCTGGCTCATCAGCCACTGTAAGTTCCTTGCCGTTATCATCTACAAGTGCGACATCATACATAAAAGAAGGTTGACCGAAAGAACCATTCTTCATCTTACCGTTCATCCATGGATGATTACCAATCATTGCTGTTGATTCGGTTTGTCCATAGAAGTCGCGAATCTCGGTATTTGTTAATTCACTCCAACGATTAATGACTTCAGGGTTGAGAGGCTCTCCGGCTCCAATGGATTGGCGAAGGTTTGAGAAATCGAATTTAGAAGTATCTAAATTAATAAACATTCTCCATGCTGTCGGTGGTGCACAAAAAGTGGAAATTTTATGTTTGGTTATTTGGGTGAGATACTTTTCCCCATCTAGAACACCAAAATTAAAACCAGAAGCCGTTGCACCAACGTTGAGTGGGGTGAAAAAACTTGACCATGCCCACTTAGCCCAACCAGGTGCACCTAGATTGTGATGTATGTCAGTAGTCTGCACGCCGGTCATAACCGAAGTAGAGAGGTGTCCAAGAGGATAGGAAACAGCAGTATGGCCAACACGTTTTGGTAGTCCAGTGGTGCCTGATGTAAAGAAACAGAATAGAAGATCAGATGATTTTGTTTTAGCAGGCGCTGCCTCGGGCGATTCTTTGGCGAGATCTTCATAACTGACCCAACCATCTTTTTTGCCTAGAACGATTTTAATTTTAGGAGTGATGTTTTTGGTCTTCAGAGCCTCATCAATGATATCTGCATAAATCTCATCTGCAATGATTGAGTCGGCAGGGTAGGTCTCAAATCGAAACTCCAATTCCCTGCTGGTCATTGTTGTGGCCGTGGGAACAGAAACAAATCCGCCTTTTACACAGGCAAAACTTGCAAACCAGGTCTCGGGAACAATGGGGACCATCATGTACATATTGTTTCCAGCTTCTACGCCGGAGTTTCTCGCTGCATTCAGACATTGATTGCCGCTGGCGGCAAATTCTTTGTAAGTGAATGTTTTACTCTCATCAGTGAGAATGTCTGCCCATATAAGAGCCTTTTTGTCTCCACGTTCCTTTACATGTACTTCTTCAAATATTTCGTGGGCCCAGTTGAAATATTCAGGTATCTCCATGTAGTTAAGTTTATCAAAAAACGTTTTTGCTGCATCTCTTTTACTGTCATTATCATCCATCATGTTTAGGTCCATTACTTCTCGGTACAGATTTTCCATACTCATGAGTGACTCCTTACAGTTAGATTTGGAAATGTAGGCTACAAAGCACAAATTTGCACCGAAGGCAGCAATAAAGAAAAAACTGAGCGCTCGGTCGGTTACGTTATTCGAAATAGATAGTAATTAATGATAATTGTCAAAGGTTTTTTTTATCTAAGCTGCAACATAAATGTGATTTATGAGAGTTTATTGCAAAAAAGTGAGGAATTAGGACTTGCGAAAGTCTATTTTAATGTGCAAAACCATGGCTCTTAAATAGTTAATCCGATAGGCTATGAGCTGAAGAGAGGGGAGCACAGGACAGAATAATATTAATATGAAAATCATTGACAAATTGAACTGGTTGGGACAATATGTAAAAAAAGATTGAGCGCTTGGTCGGTTTTCCGTGTCCAGCCAAATTGAAGCCTGTTATCATTAATATAATGTTGACTATATCACTTATAATCAGAACTAAAGAATGAGGATACAAATGGAAAAGGCTGTAATCGTTAGTGCAGTGAGGACTCCTTTTGGAAGTTTTGGTGGAACACTGAGTAAGATTGGAGCGACTGATCTCGGCGCTCTTGTCATTAAAGAAGCTGTGGTTCGTTCAGGTATTGATAAAGCCGAGGTTGATGAATGTATTATGGGGATGGTTCTTCCTTGTGGATATGGTCAAAACCCTGGAAAACAGGCAGCAATCAAAGCTGAACTCCCTCAAGAAGTTGAGGCCATTACAGTAAATAAAGTATGTGGCTCAGCTCTTAAAGCTGTAATGCTTGCCGCCCAGGCTATACAATGCGGTGACGCAGAAGTTGTTGTTGCAGGTGGTATGGAAAGTATGAGTTCAGCACCATACTACATGGAAAAAGCAAGATGGGGCCATAGAATGGGTCCTGGAAAAATAGAAGATCACATGGTTCATGATGGTCTGTGGGATGTCGTAAATGATTTTCATATGGGAATGTCTAATGAACATATCTGTGACAAATGGCAGGTAAATAGACAAGAGCAGGATGAATTTGCAGAAGATTCATATAAAAAGGCTGTAAAAGCTGTAGCTGATGGAGTCTTTGACAGTGAGATTGTCCCTGTTCCTATTCCACAGCGAGGTGGTGCTGTAAAGCTGTTCGAAAAAGATGAGTGCCCTGTTGAAACAACCTATGAAAGTTTACAGAAGATGCGGCCCGCATTTAAAAAAGACGGCGTCGGAACTGCTGGTAATGCCTCTGTCATAAGTGATGGAGCTGCGGCGGTTGTTGTTATGAGCAAGACTAAGGCAAAAGAGCTTGGATGTACAATTATTGCAGAGATTGGAGCACAAGCGTCTGCTGGTATTGAGCTTAAGTATGTTCTGATGGCACCTATTCTTGCTATCCCTAAGGTGCTGAAAAAAGAAGGGGTGACAATAGGTGATATTGATCTCTTTGAGATAAATGAAGCCTTTAGCGGAACATCGGTTGCCATAAATAAGGTTCTTGAGGTAGACACTTCCATAGTAAACGTTAATGGGGGCGCTGTAGCTCTCGGGCATCCTATTGGAGCCAGCGGCGGGCGTCTTTTGGTGTCACTGCTTCATGAGATGGGAAGAAGAGACGCAAAAAAAGGATTAGTTTCTCTTTGTCTTGGTGGCGGGGAAGCGGTAGCAATGATTGTAAATCGATAAACTATTGAAATAGGATACTACGATGGAAGTAAAAAAGTTTGGTGTCATAGGTGCTGGACAGATGGGTAATGGTATCGTCCAAGTGGCTGCAGCAAGTGGTCTGGACGTCCTTATGAGTGATATCAAGGAAGAATTTACTGCCAAGGGTCTTGCAACAATAGAGAAAAACCTCAATAGATCTGTAGAAAAAGAAAAAATATCAGCAAATGATCGTGATGTGATTTTGTCCAGGATTTCGACCACAACAAACCTTAAGGATATGGAAGGGGTTGATTACGTCGTGGAAGCAGCTGTTGAGAGAGAAGACTTGAAATTTCAGCTTTTCAAGGATCTCGACTCAATTTGTCCTTCTCATGTCATACTTGGAACCAACACCTCATCTATTCCTATTGGTAGAATAGCAGCGCAAACCAACCGTCCTGAGAAGGTTATCGGATTTCACTTTATGAATCCGGTCCCGGTCATGAAACTTGTTGAAGTAATCCGAGGCCTAGCTACAGATGATGAGACCTTTGATACTACATGGAGTCTTTGTGAGAAGTTTGGAAAGACTCCTGCAGAGGCTAATGATTACCCGGGATTTATTGCCAATCGTATCCTTATGCCAATGATTAATGAGGCTATTTTTTGTCTCTATCAAAGTGTTGGCAAGGCTGAAGATATTGACACTGTAATGCGTCTAGGTATGAATCACCCAATGGGACCTCTGGCTCTTGCAGACCTTATTGGTCTTGATACATGTCTTGCAATCATGGAAACCCTGTACGACGGTTTTAAAGATTCGAAATATCGACCATGTCCACTTTTACGAAAGTATGTAGAGGCTGGCTGGCTTGGTAGAAAAACAGGAAAAGGGTTTTATCAATATTAGTGGCTTACTCATTCCCCTTTGCCGGGGTTAGCTCAATACAGATTTATTGGTGGAACGATGGATACTTCAAAACTCACAACCCCAGTTAGCGAATTACAAGACCGTGTAGCCAAGCTACAAAAAGAACTTGCAGCCAGAGGGGTGGATGGAGCTCTGGTTGTTCAAAAAACGGATCTTTTTTATTTCAGTGGTACGGCTCAACAGGGGTGGCTTTATATACCTGTAACAGGTGAGCCGCTCTTAATGATTTTTAAAGATTATGACAGAGCATGTACTGACTCTGCACTTTTGAAAATAGTTTCTCTGGTCAGTCCCAAAAAAATATCTGCCTGTCTCTCTGAATATGGCTATGCATTGCCAAAAGTATTAGGGATGGAACTAGATGTACTACCAGTAAATCTTTATAATCAGTATCGCACAATTTTTCCTAAAACAAACGTCGTAGATATTTCTACTGAAATCCGCCTTATCCGAGCCGTTAAGTCGAGCTATGAACTTGATAAAATAAAACAAGCCGCACATTTTTCAGACATGGTGGCAGAAAAAGTAAGAGAGTATCTTACTCCTGGAAAAACAGAAATTACTCTTGCAGGTGAATTAGAAGGATACGCAAGGAGCCTTGGACATCAGGGAATTGTCCGTATGCGAATGTGGGGGAGTGAGCTGTTTTACGGGCACCTTATGGCAGGTGCTGGGGCTGCAGTTCCCAGTTATCTCGCTTCACCGACCGGAGGACAGGGTGTCAGCGCTCTTGTAGGCCAAGGAGCTGGATTTAAGAAAATCGAACCCAATGAGCCTGTTTTGGTCGATTTCGTTTTCGCTTTGGATGGGTACTTGTCAGATCATGCCAGAATATTTTCCATTGGTACGCTTCCTGACAAATTGATGACAGCGCACGAGGCAATGCTGGAAATACAGGAAGCAGTTACAGATAAGGCAAGACCTGGTGTTTTAACTGGTGATTTATATGACTATATGATTTCACTGGCCAAAGAAAAAGGTTATGACGAATATTTCATGGGTGCAGGAGACAGGCGTATTCGTTTCACTGGCCATGGGGTAGGGCTTGAGCTTGACGAATTTCCATTTATAGCAAAAGGTCAGAAATTACCACTTGCTGCGGGGATGATTATAGCTCTAGAACCCAAAGTCATCTTCCCTGGCCTTGGAGTTGTAGGTATTGAGAATACACACCTCGTTTCAGAAAACGGGTTGATTTCACTTTCAGAATACTCAGATAAAATAACAATACTATAAGTCTAACTCATACATTTCTTTTCATATTAAGTTGTTGGAGGTAACTATGTTTGCAGATTCAAAAGACGCAAATAATATGACCCATGAAGAAAATAGTAAGTTTATTGTCGATCTTTTTCAGAGAACCACTATGCATCATGCTCTCTGGTACACCGAAGTTCGACACCAGATGGGCGAGGAAAAGGCATTAGAGATGCTGAGCAATGCCTCCCGGAAAAGTTGGGAAATACAAATGAAACATCTTTCCGAGCTGCTTGGGTTTTCAATGGTGAATGGAGTTCCCTCTCCTCTTCTTGATATGGATGGAGAGAAACTGAATGAATTGAAAACACGCATGGCTAAGAATTGGTTAGTAGGGGATGGGGTATGGTTTCAGACTATTGAGCGCGCCAAAGGAATGAATGAAGCAAAGCGTTGTAATGACAGCTGCTGGGCTCATTTCTCCCCATTTGAAGCACATTCAATCAAACAGTTATTGGATCTACCAGCCCAATCTGGATTGGAAGGTTTAAAGAGGGCGCTTGGTTTCAGGGTCTACGCTTGTATTAACACTCAGTCAGTGGTTGAGGAAACCGATGATAGTTTTGTGTTCCAGATGAATAAATGTAGGGTGCAAGATGCCAGGAAGCGAAAAGGATTGGATGATTATCCATGTAAGTCTGCAGGACTCGTTGAGTATAGCTATTTTGCAAGTGCAATAGATAACAGGATCAAAACCGATTGTATTGGATGTCCTCCAGACAGCCACCCCGACGACTGGTATTGTGCCTGGAAGTTCAGCATGAAAGGGTCAGACGAGTAATAGAATATTTTATAAAGTACTCAATAAATGAGGAAGAGGTTTAACTATCCATGAATAATATAATTGTAGAAAAAGAAAACGGAATCGCAACGGTTACTATTAATAGGCCTGAATCTTTAAATGCGTTGAATAAAGAGACCTTAGAAGAGTTGTTGGCCTGTTTTAAGGACCTGTCATTGAATGACCAGATAAAAGCAATCATCTTAACAGGTTCAGGCGAGAAGGCATTTGTAGCAGGAGCCGATATCTCATTTATGCAAAATCTTACAGCACACCAAAGTCGAAAGTTCGGAAAACTTGGGCATCTTGTAATGCACACTATTGAAAATACACCCCAACCTGTAATAGCAGCAATAAATGGGTTTGCATTAGGGGGCGGGTGCGAGCTTGCCCTTGCATGTGACATGAGATTTGCAAGTGATAATGCCAAATTTGGTCAACCCGAAGTCAATCTAGGTGTTGTCCCAGGCTTTGGTGGCACACAAAGATTACCGCGATTGATAGGAAAAGGACTTGCAAATGAGCTCCTGTTTACAGGAAACATTATTGACTCGGTAGAGGCGTTACGAATAGGTCTTATCAACAAGGTTTACAGCCAGGAAGAATTGCAAACAGCATGTATGCAAATAGCTAAAACAATAGCTAAAAAAGGTCCTGTCGCTGTACGCTTATGTAAAGAGGCTGTAAATAACGGCGTTGAAATGGATCTCACTAGAGGCTGTGCTTACGAGGCAGATCTTTTTGCGCTTTGTTTTGCAAGTGACGAGCAAACAGAAGGAATGACCGCCTTTTTAGAAAAACGTTCACCAAAATTTGAAAGCTAAAAGGTCTAGGAGCTTGTCCGAGAACAGGAGATTTGGTCAAAATCGAGAAGTTTTTATAAAATAAACACAGCCATATAATTGATATTGCGAGCATTATTTTTTGAAAATTCCGAAGAGTTTGGGCAGGTAAGCGTAGACTCCGAAAGGCCATTCTCGGACAGACTCCTAGTACGTGGCTTGATCGTCATTCAACACCACAGCAGAATCGAAATAGATACAAAGGATATTCATCATGAATCTTGACCTCACTGAAGAACAAAAACTTATACAGGACACAGCTCGGGAATTTGCAATGGGCGAGCTTACACCTGCGGCGGCTGAACTTGACCGGGGTGGAGATGATACTATTTTTTATGAAAATCTGAAAAAGTTGGCTGAGCTTGGCTTTATGGGGCTCAACATTAAAGACGAATATGGCGGCTGCGAGGCAGGTGTTATAGCATTTAGTGTCGCCATGACAGAAATAGCAAGAGCCTGTGCGTCAACCGCGGTTACTGTTTCAGTAAATAATATGGTTTGTGAAGTGATTCAAGCTCTCGGGACTGAAGATCAGAAAAAAAGCTATATAGAGAAAATCTGTTCAGGAGAATATAAAGCTGGAGCCTTTGCCCTAACTGAACCTGGTGCGGGATCTGATCCTGCCGCAATGACGACCACTGCAGTCCGTGATGGTGACGACTGGGTGTTAAATGGGTCAAAGATTTTTATAACAAGTGGAAATTGTGCAGGTGTTTTTGTCGTCTGGGCTGTTACTGATCCAGCTGCACCTAAAGGAAAAGGCATTAGTCTTTTTTTGGTTGAAGCAGGAACGGAAGGTCTGATTGTTGGAAAAAAAGAAGACAAAATGGGGCAACATGCATCCGCCACCAATGAGATACTTTTTCAGGATTGCAGAATACCAGCTAGCGCTATTATGGGTAAACTCAATGATGGATTTAGAGTAGCGGTCACTGAGCTTGCTGGTGGGCGAATTGGTATAGGTTCTCTTGCGCTTGGCGTTGGTCTTGCTGCTATGGATGCTGCCACAGCATATTCACTTGAGAGAAAGCAATTTGGCAAGAAACTCAGCGAGTTTCAGGCTATTCAATGGAAAATAGCTGACTCGTATACTGCGCTTGAAGCTGGGAAACTCCTTCTCTTGAATGCTGCTTTTAAGAAAGAGCAGGGGAGACCATTTTCAAAAGAGGCATCAATGGCAAAAGTATTTACGACTGAAGCTGCAAATGATGCCTGTTATGAAGCCATGCAGATTTTCGGAGGCTACGGGTACACCATTGATTTTCCAATAGAACGCTACGTACGGGATGTGAGAATTACCACTATATATGAAGGAACCAGTGAGGTCCAACGACTCATTATCTCAAGAGAAATTCTTAACCAGTTCTCTAAATAAACAAAATTGTTCAGCTCAACATGTTATCCATGTTGAGCTCACCGCTCTAGTTTACAAGAGATTGAAGTACTTTGGCAACACTCGATGGCTTGGCACGCACCGGGTAATCTGCTTCAACAGCTGCGCAGGTGAAATCAATAAAGTCTTTATCTGTAAAAACTGAGCTTCTATCTGACAGCTTCCACTTTGAGTTTCGATCAATTCTGATATTTTTAAATCCGTTATTTTTTTTCTGGCTCGAAAGTACTATCAACACATTGACTGTTTTGAAATGGAGCAACACTTGAGTATTTTTTTTGCCTTAAATTGAACCATCCATTCTCGCAGGGTTAACAGGAATAGGTGTGCCACGAGAGCAAGCAGTTTTTGCTCGTAACTACACAACAGATGAGGGTAGGCCCCTCGGAGTCGGCTTGCAGGAGCGGGCTTCAAACCACCTTAAGCTGCTGTGGTAAA
>JBLHNU010000011.1:0-122384 GCA_047622095.1 Desulforhopalus sp. | reverse complement strand
TGATATAAAATATGACTCAAAAGTTCATTCCTACAAATAGAGATCAACAATACCTTTTTCCGCCATCTATTCAAGATTGGCTCCCTGAAAAACATCTGGCTCGATTTGTTGTCTAAACCATTTCACAGCTTAATTTGCGGCCTCTTACTGAAACTTATAGTGGAAAAGGCTGTAAAGCATATCATCCTGAGATTATGTTAGCTCTACTGTTTTACGGTTATGCCACCGGAGTGTTCTCAAGTCGAAAAATTGAAAAAGCAACGTATGATTCTATTGCTTTTCGGTTTATCTCAGCTAACACCCATCCAGATCACGATACCATCGCCAATTTCCGTAAGCGATTTCTTGAGCAATTGACACCGATTTTTGTCCAAATCTTGATGTATGCCCGTGAAATGGGGCTTTTGAAATTGGGCAAAGTGAGCCTTGATGGGACCAAGATAAATGCCAATGCATCCAAACACCACGCCTTGAGTTGGGATCATGCTTGTAAAATTGAGAAACAATTGCAGGCCGAAGTTGCTGAACTTATGGAACTTGCCGAAAAAACTGATTCGGAAGAAATACCAACTGAGATGGATATTCCAGAGGAACTCTCTCGTCGTCAAGATCGATTGGCTGCCATAGCACAGGCAAAGGCAAAAATCGAGGAACGGGCTGCACAAAGATATGCTGAGGAAAAAAAGGAATACGATGAAAAGGTTGCTAAACGTCTTGCAAAAGCTGAAGCTACCGGAAAAAAGCCTCGTGGCCGTAACCCTGAGCCACCGAAATCGGGCCCCCGTAAAAAAGATCAGGTCAATTTGACTGACGAAGAATCTCGTATTATGCCTTCCTCGGGTAAGGGGTTTGTCCAGGCGTATAATGCCCAAGCTGCGGTTGACGTTAAGACGATGCTTATTATCGAGAATCATATAACCCAAGCATCAAACGACAAACGGGAAATCACCCCGGCCTTAAAATCACTGAATGAACTGCCTGATGAATTAGGCAAAGTTGACATTTTACTGGCCGATGCCGGTTATTACAGCGATGATAATGTTGCATCCTGTGAACGGTCCGGAATTGAACCGTATATACCTCCAAATCGGGAAAAGCATAACTAACCACTTGCCGGACGGTTCATCGACCCAGCACCTTTACCTGAAGATGCAGAACCGATTGACAAAATGAGGAACAAACTCAAAAGTGTCGAGGGTCGCAAGGTTTACGCGAAACGCAAAAGCACTGTTGAACCGGTATTCGGTATCATCAAACACGTCTTGGGTTTTCGCCAATTTTTCTTGCGCAGTAAGGAGGCAGTCACCGGTGAGTGGACACTTGTGTCCACAGCGTGGAATATAAAGCGGATGTTTGCTTTTAGTAGTTAAGAAATGTCAAAGAACAAGTGTATTTGAACTCTTTTCGAGTAAATATATTCAAAACACAACGATAAATTGAGAATACTTATCAAACTCATCTTTTGAAAACTGCAACAGTTAGGGTTTGGCCGTTAGTGTGATGTCATAAACCGACAGACTGCTAGAGTAGGTTTGATCAACCGTTTCAATTTCCCATGATCCGCTTCGATCCGGTTGTTAAGGTACTTAACCTTACGGTGAAAGACTTGGTCGTTAAGAAGACCCTCCTCCTTTAACTCCCGGATAGCTCTGTCATAGCTGGGAGCCTTGTCGGTATTGATCGTTGCCGGTTTTTCATATTCTTTCATTTTTCGAAGTATTTTTCCAAGGAACCGCTTGGCAGCTTTCGCATTTCGAGTGTGGGAAAGGTAGAAATCAAGTGTCTTTCCACTTTTGGTGATCGCTCGATACAGGTATTTCCACTTACCTTTTACTTTCACATATGTTTCATCAACCTGCCAGCTTTCACCAAGCCCAGACCCGTTGTACCAGCGCATACGCTTCTCAATTTCGGGGGCATATTGTTGAACCCAACGAAACAAGGTGCTGTGATCTACTTCAACACCCCTCTCCACCATCATCTCTTCCAGATCACGGTAATTAATTCCGTATTTACAATACCAGCGTACACAACCCAAAATTATCTCACCACGAAAGTGCTTCCATTTGAAATCATTCATAACGACTCCTATTGCTTGATGACATATAATGATTTCACAGCATATTTAGATTTTTTGCAACAGAGCCCTAATTACTCCTGAATTTCCGAACCAAGTGCATCCGGCAATTTTTTGAAAAAAAATATTTAGCAGAGCAGCAAAACTTGAGTTTATCTCGAGATCTCATAATGACGATGCTAGGGCTTAGGTTGTTCCTGTACATCTTGGGAGCCGCGAAGCACAATTTCAAAGCATAAAATGTTGCTCCATTTCCGAACAGTCCAGATGTTGATACTACTTTCTTATCAATATCTTGATCACATTCAAAACCACCCATTTCTCGCCAGAAGATAATTTCAGATTATGTTTGATGATCACTACAGGAAGCTTGTCAGGTAAGATCCAAGATGCCACGGCATAATAAACCATCAGAGAAAGAGCTGGTGTTTGAAAAAAGATTGTTGCGGGCAATGGCGTACCCGCAACAGGAAGAATGCAATGTCTTTTGATTAGTCAATGAGGGCCAGTAGATCTGGTCCCAGATAGGTGCGCTCGTTTTCTCCGAGAATGCCTAAGGAGAGACAGATAAGGGTCCAAAAATGGACAACTCCGTAGTCTCCACCGTAAAAATGGCCAATATCTTCCATCTGTGAATGGCAGTTATGACAAGGGGTGAGTACATAGGCCGCTTTGGTTGCTGCAATCTGGTCAAATTTACGTTTACCATAGGCTCGTCTGTTGTCTGTCATGCCAGCCTGGAGAAAACCTCCACCACCACCGCAACAGTAGTTTGCACTTCTGTTGGGTTGCATGTCGATGAAGTTCTCTTCGCCCACAAGTTTTTTCACCACAAAGCGCATGTCGTCTGCAATGGCATCACCGTATGCTTTTCGGACGATCATACAAGGGTCTTGTACGGTAAACTTAACATTGTTCACGTTCCAGTCTGAATTAACAGGGAGTTTTCCTTCCCGGATCCACTGGGCGTAATAGGTGACGAGACTTTCGAGTTTGAAGTCAACATCCATGCCAAACTTGTGTATCGCATTCCACATGGTGTAGTAGCTATGGCCGCACTCTGTGTTAAGCCATACTTTACATTCCAGATCGTTGACGGCATCAACTCTTTTCTGAATAACCTCATACCAGGCTTCATCGTCACCTGAAAACATGCAGAAGTTTTCTGCAGCCCAACCCTTGGAACCGTAGGTCCAGTCCGCGCCTACCATATCAAGAATCTTCCAGAGGGGAACCATTTCATCAGGTTCGCTCATCGGTTCTCTTGAGTTCTGGTTAACAAAAAAGTGGGCACCTTTTTTGTCCATGGGAGCTATCAGTTTTTCAAATCCGGGCTGGGTTTCACGCACTTCCTGCAAGACATCGTCGACGACAAAAATAAAATCTTCAGGAGGTAGGCCCATAGCACTTGTGGAATCAGTAGATCTAATCAACTGACAGGATCGTACAATTCCTGTAGGCTTTTTCTCCTGTGGCCAGTTGCCGCGTGCAATGAATACAAGTTGGGAAATGTCGATATTCATGGGGCAGACATGCTGGCATCTCTTGCACTGAGTACAGCACCAGACCCACGGAGTTGTGGATAACTCTTCATCCAGGCCAAGCATAGCCATGCGGATGAATTTTCTGGGATCCATATTCTCAAGGCCTGATGCAGGGCAACCGGAGGAACAGAGACCACAGGTTAAACACGCCTCAAAACTGGCTCCTTCCGGGAGCAGTTCCATGGCTTTTTCTTTAAAATTAATAGTAGGTGTTTTTTGATCCGACATGGTTGTTCACACTCCCTGTCGCTTATGCGTGTAAAAAATTATCGACAGCTTCTACTGCCTTGTATGCTGTCGCAATGGCTATACCTGCTCCACTTCGACTACGAATCCAGTCCTGATGTGCTAGGATAATACCGGCTCCAAAAAGACGCTCGTGGTATGGTGTGCCATCTGCTCCAATTGGTCTAAGAGAGCTGTCAACTTCAATGCCCGCTTTGTGGATGGCGTGGCCACGGCTGTCGGTGTACTGATCTTGGTACCAGTCCTGTCGCTTGCTTGGCTGGGTTACCGGGAGGCTGAGAAGAGGTTCGCTGATGCCCGTGATATGGGCTTCCAGTCCACCGCTTAAAAAACGTCCAGTTGCCAAAATTACTGCTTTTGCCTTAATGGTGATTGGGCCATAGTTGTCTTTGAGGCTCAAGGTTGCGCAATCATCGCTAAAGTTGATGGCAGTGACCTTTTGTTGAGGAATCAGAGTGATACCTTTTTCAGGAAAGACCTGTTCGAACATTTCTCGCAACCTGATCCCCGGTACAGATGGTGGCATGGTGGGAATCTCAAATATCGCAAGGCCTGTCAGCCGTTCTAGCTCAGCCTTTACAAAATCTGGGCAGTGCATACCGAGAACTGCTGGAAGACCAATGACCTTAGCGTCACCTGCAACCGCCTTGATGTTTTCAGCCAGCATATTGCGGGTTGCTTCAACTTCAAGGGCACGTGCCATGACTTCCGGGTAAATTTCACCGCTTAGCATCTCAGGAAATTCAATTCGCTCGGTTCTTAGGGCTGGCCATTTGTCTTTGAGGTTTGCAACAACCTGTCTCCCACTAAAGCCCTTGAGACCCTTAAAGTCGACAATGACACATGGGGCCTTTGCTGCAAAGGCCTTTGGGCCGGCAGCCATGGTCGAAGGTACACAAAGAGTCTTTTTCAGCGTTCCTACAGGACTGAGTGCCGTAATATTACTATCAGTGGGGCTGGAATATGCAATGCCGCATTCGCCTAGAAAGGCGGTGAACTGATTAAACGCCTCCCGAGTATCGGCAGCTGATACACCGTTTAGGGGGTGGTCAGGGAACTTCGTCTTTAAGCTCTCAACTCCTTCCCAGGGATTTTCAATTGCGGTGGTTTCCCCTTCAATTTTACCAAGTAGATCAAGGTAGCCGGTGGTATAGGCTACAGCGCCTGTATTGCCGACCTGGGCTGTAATGATTTTTCTATTGAGGGCAAATATTGACGCCGCAAAACCGGCAATGCCCGAGCCAATCACGGCCAGTTCCGTTTCAAAATGACGAGCTTCTTCTGTCATGAACTTCTCCAAAAAAAATGGACCTAAAACCCGTTAATCGGGAAGTAAGGTACTAATCGTTATCCAGATTATCGAGACCGAGCAGACCACAGTGAAGTGCTTCTGCAAGTTCCATCTGGGCTGCTTGTTGTCCCCAGATGACTGTTCTCATTCCTTTAAAACGTTCGTTGAAAAAATCTCTCATATGAATCAAGCCGGTTTCATCCTCATAATAACCGCGATCATAGAGATACGATGCTATGCGTATGCCGCAAAATGAGCCCTGGCATGGGCCTTTACCTGCTCTTGAACGAAGAGCTATCGCTTCCAGGGTCATCTCTTCATCGGCACTGGGGGCACATTTAACAATCTCGTCAATGGCGGATTGTGGAACCATCTCGCACTCACAAAGGATCATGTCATCGGGATTGTTGGCTTTGTACCAGTAACGAGGGGCTGCTCCTGGTTCGGTCCAGCGACAGGCGTCGCCATCAGGTAATGGTACTGTGTCGGTTTGACATCCTGTAGTGTTGCCCATTCTTTCAGCAACAAGATCAGACGTCTTTTTCGCCATCATGCGAAATGTGGTGAGTTTACCACCAGTGATGGTGCAGAAATTTTCAAGATTCTGAGAGTTGTGGCCAAGAAGAGCAAAACCTCTTGTTGCTTCCCGGTCATCTCCGTCACCAGATCCCTGAAGAAGAGGGCGAACCCTTGAAAATGCCCGAATATATCTTGCAGTGGCGAGCGCGGGAATCATTGCAGCACCTTCGATGACATTACGGTCAACCTCTTCAATTGTAGGAGTGACATTATCCAGTTCTTCTGTACGGACAGATGTTGTACCTAGTACTGAGACGGTTCCACCTGGAACGAGAATATCACCATCAGATGGTGGGCGTAGTCTGTTCACAACGTGATCAGCCATTCTGTCATGACTGATGAGAAGAGTTCCCTTAGAGTAGGAAAGGTGTACATCATTGCAGCCGGCAAGCTGGGCGATATTCATGGCCCATGCGCCACCTGCATTGATAAATTGTTTGGCTCTTATATGAACTGTTGCACCAGTTCTGTTATCTAGACAGACAGCCTCTTTTATGACACCGCCCTCAGTTATAAAACTCACAATCTGTGTGTGTGGCCGATATACGCTTTCATTAAAAGCTCTAGCGTGGGCGACATTTTCAAGTGCAAGTCTGAATGGGTCTATCGTTGCATCTGGAACTCGGTATGCTTTAACAAGATTCTTAGAGAGAAAAGGCTCAAGTGCTAATGCTTCTGCCGTCGTGAGTTCATCGACCTGTATACCAGCGTTATTACAAAATCCCGGGAACTTACTGGCGAAATCCATGTCGTCGCCTTTGACCGCGACAAAAAGGCCACCAGTGTCTTCTACACACTGTGGGGCCAGTTTTTTCAGGATTTCATTTTCAAGCCTGCATTCTATCGCAGCATGAGGGTCATTTGAAACATAACGACCGCCTGAGTGGAGAAGTCCGTGATTACCTCCGGATGCTCCTGCACAGAGATCCTGTTTGTCAACAAGGAGGGTATGGATTCCTCGTAGGGCAAGATCGCGCATTATACCGGCACCGGTTACACCACCACCGATGATTAAAACTTCAGTCTCAAGGGTTTGCACATCTGTGCCTGAAGACTTTAAAATGTCAGGGGAAACCATAATTTTCATTCCTCTTTCTGAAAATGTTGTCAATGAGGTAGAATGAAATGAGCGCTACCATCCGACAGTTTCGTGAAAATTGTACAATCACTGTTGTAAACTTGTTTAGTGGATTGTTCAAGTGAATATGAAATAAATTTCATATGAAAGCTTCATCTTTGGAATGTGAATGTTGCTCTGCGTGGCTGGAGGTCGTTTTGGTGAGCATATAACTTACTGTTTAAACGTAAAAAATATTAAATGACAATCGAGTATGGGGTGATGTCTTCCTGTGAAATTGATAATGAACGATTCGAAGATTTTTAAAATCTTCATTTTGAAGAGGGAACAGCGTAATTGGACGGTAGAAACTAGCTGGTGTAAGGGTCAGGTTCCGATGGAAAAATGCAGGATCTGTAGCCATAGCTGTTGAACTATGGCTACAGATGGGAGGTTTACTTGGTCAGTGTTCTTGAAACAGCGTCCTGCCAGCCGTTGTATTTTCTGGCGCGAATGCCTTCATCAAGATCTGGCACAAAACGTTTGTCACGTTGCCAGCCATCACCCATTTCTTCAGGCGGAGGGCATAATCCTGCATAAAGACCTGCGAGATATGCTGCACCAAGAGCAGTGGTTTCAAGTACTTTGGGGCGATCAACAGGAGCATTTAAGATATCAGAGAGAAACTGCATGGTGTAGTTTGATGCGACCATGCCCCCATCAACCCTGAGAACGGTCTCTCCCATGTCACTCCAGTCTTTTTTCATTGCGTCCAGTAGGTCGCGGGTTTGGTAACAGACGGACTCAAGTGCTGCTTTTGAAAGCTCTGCGGGGCCCGTTGCTCTTGTAATTCCAAAAATTGCACCACGAGCTTCTCCATCCCAATGGGGTGCGCCAAGGCCTGTGAATGCGGGAACTAAATAAACATCCTGATTAATATCCGCTTCTCTTGCAAGTTTTCCGGTTTCGGATGCTTCTTCAATAAGACCCATGGCATCACGCATCCATTGAACAGCGGCGCCAGCCACAAAGATTGAACCTTCCAGAGCATATGTGGTCTTGCCGTTTAATCGGTAGCCGATTGTCGTAAGAAGTTTGTTGTTAGATCGGACTGCTTTGTCTCCTGTGTTGAGGACAACAAAACATCCGGTTCCATAGGTGGATTTGATCATACCAGGACGAAAACACGCCTGACCAACAAGAGCTGCCTGCTGGTCGCCAGCGATCCCACCTACCTGGATTGGAGCTCCAAAGAGTTTCGGATCAGTTTTACCAAAATCAGCTGAACAGTCGAGTACTTCAGGAAGTAGACATTCAGGAATGTGCAATAGATCAAGGAGGTCCTTGTCCCAACAATTATCGTGGATGTTAAAGAGCATAGTTCTTGAAGCATTCGTAGCATCTGTTGCATGCCTGACTCCACCTGTGAGATGCCAAAGGAGAAAGGTGTCAACTGTACCAAAGAGCAGTTCGCCGGCATCGGCTTTTGCTCTCGCACCCACAACGTTATCGAGGATCCATTTTATTTTTGTACCGGAAAAATAGGAGTCGAGAAGCAGTCCTGTCTTTTCGGTAATCATCTTGTCGTGACCAGCAGCACTTAACTCGGCGCAGTAAGAGGTGGTTCGTCTGTCCTGCCAGACAATGGCTTTATGGACGGGAGTACCACTCTTCTTATCCCAGAGGATTGTCGTCTCACGTTGGTTTGTGATTCCGATGCTGGCTATATCTGTTGCAGCAAGGCCAGAATTTTCAAGAGCCTTTTTGCATGTGTTAAGAGTTGTGGACCAAATTTCGTTTGGATCATGTTCAACCCACCCCGACTGGGGAAAAAACTGTTCAAATTCCTCCTGGGCGGATGCGATTATCTCAAGTGAAGAATTAAAAATGATAGCTCTACTGGAGGTTGTTCCCTGGTCGATTGCAAGAATGTGCGATGCCATCGCTGATCTCCTAATGTTAGGATCCGGTTATCCCATATATTTCATGAAAAATTGTCATGTAAATGAAATATGCGGGTTAGTACGGACAAAAAACAAAATTTTTTCAAAGAAAAACAGGTTGCGGCAATTGCCGGCAACCTGTTTTTTTGCCTGTAATAGGCTGTGCTTGTTTCCGCCTTACTTCTCACTCGGGTGGATCAAGGCGAAAAGGACTGCTTGCTACTTAGCAGCAGTAGCCCAGGTCTTAATGAGTTCATCGTAATCAACGGTCACACCTTTAGGCTTCTCGTTGGCAAGTTTTGCTTTTGGAGAACCTGGAAGGGCGAGCCAGATTGAAGGATCCTGTGGCTTGTTGAGCTTAGGACCACATTCTCCCTGGACACCAGCACGCTCAAGACGCATGAGTACTTTGTCCTGTTGCTTTGCAAGTGAGTCCAGTGCTTCTTGAGGAGTCTTGTCGCCGGTTACTGCATCGGCTACATTCTGCCACCAGAGTTGAGCAAGTTTTGGGTAATCAGGTACGTTGGTACCGGTTGGGGTCCACTGTACGCGGGCAGGAGATCTGTAGAATTCCACAAGACCACCCAGTTTTGGAGCACGCTCGGTGAAAGACGGATCATTGATATCACTGTTACGGATAGGAGTGAGACCAACATGGGTTTTCTTTAGAGAAACGGTTTTAGAAACAACAAACTGAGCGTAGAGCCAAGCTGCCTTACGACGATCAACAGGTGTGGATTCCATCAGGGTCCAAGAACCTGCATCCTGATAACCAAGCTTCATGCCTTCTTCCCAGTAAGGTCCACGTGGGGAAGGAGCCATACGCCATTTAGGATTGTCATTTTCATCAACAACAGGGGTACCTGATTTCGCCATATCAGCGGTGAATGCAGTATACCAGAAAATCTGTTGGGCAATAGCACCCTGAGCAGGTACAGGACCGGCTTCAGAGAAAGTCATGCCAGCAGCTTCAGGTGGAGCATATTTTTTGAGCCAATCAATGTACTTTGTAAGTGCATAAACAGCAGGGGGGGCGTTGGTAGCACCACCACGAGAAATATCGGATCCTGCAGGTTGACAACCTTCTACACGGATACCCCATTCGTCAACTGGAAGACCGTTAGGGATTCCTTTATCGCCACCACCAGCCATGGAGAACCATGCATCGGTGAAGCGCCAGCCTAGAGAAGGATCTTTCTTACCATAGTCCATGTGACCATAGACTCGTTTACCATCGATCTCTTTTACTTTATCAGTGAAGAATTCTGCGATATCTTCATAGGCAGACCAGTTAACAGGTACACCAAGCTCATATCCGTACGCTTCTTGAAATTTAGCTTTGATCTCTGGACGCTTGAACCAGTCATAACGGAACCAGTAAAGGTTGGCAAACTGCTGATCTGGAAGCTGATAGAGGTCTCCGTCCGGTCCGGTGGTAAAGGAAAGACCCATGAAGTCATCAAGATCAAGAGTTGGGTTTGTTACAGCCTTTCCTTCTCCGCCCATCCAATTGGTAAGGTTTACAGCCTGCTTGTAGCGAAAGTGAGTTCCGATAAGATCGGAGTCATTAATATATGCGTCATAGATGTTTTTGTTTGACTGCATTTGGGTCTGCAGTTTCTCAATAACGTCACCCTCACCGATGAGGTCATGGGTTACTTTGATACCGGTGATTTCAGTAAAAGCTTTTGCAAGAGTCTTAGACTCATACTCGTGGGTGGCAATGGTTTCAGAAACAACCTTGATGTCCATTCCCTTGAATGGCTCAGCAGCTTTGATAAACCATTCCATCTCTTTCATCTGGGCGTCTTTAGACAGGGTTGATGGTTGAAACTCACCTTCTACCCATGTCTTTGCTTCGTCGACTCCAGCTTGTAGTGCAGCGGGGCCAGCCAGAAGAGCGGCCATGGCTGTTGCTGTTGCGAGCTTTTTGATCATCGATTTTTCTCCTCTATTGTTTTACGATTTTCCTGTCACTATATAGGTAACTAGGCGACAGAATGAAAAAACCAACCCCTGTAAAAGGGAGATAAACCGAGACTCGGTTTGGTCTCCTTTAAGAGGTACAAGCGCCTTAGGAATTGCATTATTACAAATGAACTTCTAAGGCACCAAAAACAACTATTACACCCACTTAAATACGCATACTCCGTATATTAAAGCAATTCCAAAAGCCCACCATAAACTGAGACTGGCAAATAGTGCAAGCCAGATAATATGAATATAGGCAGAACCTAAAAGGGTTACAAAGAGACGATCTCCCCTTGTGGTTTCAAAACGTAATACACCCACGCGAGGATTGCCACCAGGAGATTTACGTTCCCATAGGAGCATCACCCCGAGAATACAGAAAATAGTGATAAAAAATATGGCGGTTGGTTTGGTCCATGCCATCCAGCTGAGATTCATAATACTCTCCTCTATACTCGTCCGAGGGCAAAACCCTTGGCAATGTGATTACGGACAAACCAGATGACCAGAGCACCTGGAACGATGGTCAGAACGCCTGCGGCCGCTAGTACACCCCAGTCGAGACCAGAGGCGGATACAGTACGGGTCATAATGGCCGATATCGGTTTTGCATTTACTGCTGTGAGGGTTCTGGCAAGGAGCAGCTCGACCCATGAGAACATGAAACAGAAGAATGCAGTAACGCCGATGCCTGAGGCGATATTCGGAATAAATATCTTCACAAAAAATCGTGGCCAGGAGTAACCATCTACAAAGGCAGTTTCATCAATCTCTTTTGGAATACCTGACATGAAACCTTCAAGAATCCAGACAGCAAGGGGCAAGTTGAAGAGACAGTGAGCAAGGGCCACAGCAATATGGGTGTCGAATAAACCGATTGATGAATAGAGCTGGAAAAATGGCAGTGCAAAAACCGCTGGTGGTGCCATACGGTTAGTGAGCAACCAGAAAAACAGATGCTTGTCCCCGACAAAAGTATAGCGGGAAAATGCATAGGCAGCGGGTAGAGCAAAACAGACCGAGATCACAACGTTTATTGAAACGTAGATCATGGAATTAATATATCCTGAATACCAGGCGGGGTCTGTAAAGATCACCATGTAGTTCGCAAAGGTAAGGTCCCGTGGCCAGAGACTGAAGACAGAAAGTATCTCTTCATTGGTTTTCAGACTCATATTGACGAGCCAGTAAATCGGCAACAAAAGAAAAATTATATAGATAACAGGTATGATCCATTTAAAGCGCATATCAGGCACCTCCGTTTGAGCTTTCTTCTCCAATATTGCTCATTACGGTATAGAAAACCCAGCTGAGCAGGAGAATAACGAGGAAATAAAGAAGTGACATCGCTGCAGCGGGACCAAGGTCAAACTGTCCAATAGCCATCTTTACAAGATCGATAGACATAAAAGTAGTGGAGTTACCAGGGCCGCCACCGGTGATAACAAATGGTTCGGTGTAGATCATGAAACTGTCCATAAATCTCAGTAGGACTGCAATGAGTAGTACGCGTTGCATCTTAGGGAGCTGGATGTACCGAAATACTGCAATTTTGGATGCGCCATCAATCTTAGCTGCCTGATAATACGCATCAGGAATTGAACTGAGGCCGGCGTAAGATAGGAGTACAACAAGGCTTGTCCAGTGCCACACATCCATTACTATGATGGTGATCCAGGCAGCAACAGGGTCCTGAGTATAATTGTAATTAACACCAAGCGCGGTGAGAGTATGGCCGAGAAGACCGATATCTACACGGCCAAAAATCTGCCAGATAGTTCCCACCACGTTCCATGGAATGAGGAGCGGCAGGGCCATGGAAATTAGACAGACAGGAACTCCCCAACCTTTTTTAGGCATGGCGAGAGCGATTGCAATTCCAAGCGGTATTTCAATTGCGAGGATGATTGCGGAAAACGAAATCTGCCTGAAAAATGCATCGTGAAATCTTTCGGAGTGGATGATATCTTTAAACCAGTCCAAACCAACCCAGAAAAATGTGTTGTTGCCGAAGGTGTCCTGGAATGCGTAGTTTACTACAGTCATAAGTGGCAGTATGGCACTAAATGCTACCAGAAGAAAAACCGGTAGAACCATAAACCATGCTTTCTGATTTACTTGTTTTTGGATCATTTTGGTTCTCCTGATATGAGATGGTCATCCACATAAATATGAGTGTGGCTGATGTCAAAATGAAGAGAAGCTTTGTCACCTGTGATAGCTGACATCTCGTGCATCACAACGTTGAACTCTTTCTCTTTAAGCTTTACCCTGACAATTTTATACCTGCCGATGTCATCTACTTTTGTAATAGTGACCGGCAAGCCGCCAGGAGTACCTTCTGCGGTAATATTCAAGTGCTCAGGTCGGATACCTAATTCGATCTTGCCGCCACCACTTTGGGATGGGTAGGTGGATTCAAGCTCGATTTCGTATCCCTCTACAATAATCTTATCGCCATTTAGTTCACAGGGGGCGATGTTCATTCCTGGAGAACCGATAAAGTAGCCAACAAAGGTGTGTTCAGGGCGTTCAAAGAGAGCTTCAGGAGTTCCAACTTGAACAATTGCACCCTCATACATCACGATGACTTCGTCGGCAAAGGTGAGGGCCTCAGTCTGATCGTGAGTAACGTAGATCATGGTGAAGCCGAACTGTTTGTGCAGAAGTTTTAACTGAGAGCGAATTTCCCATTTGAGTTGAGGGTCAATAACCGTCAATGGCTCATCAAAAAGGATGGCGTTTACGGACTGACGAATAAGTCCTCTACCAAGAGATATTTTCTGTTTGGCATCCGCCGTGAGGTGCTGTGCCTTTGTGTGCAGGTTTTCACTGAGGCCGAGCATTTCAGCGAGCTCAATGACCCGTGGTTCGATCTCCTCTTTGCTGCGGCCTCTATTTTTTAGAGGGAAAGCGAGGTTTTCAAACACCGTCATTGTGTCGTAAATAACCGGGAACTGAAAAATCTGTGCGATATTCCTCTGTTCTGTTGGAAGCTGAGTGACATTATCTTCATTAAAACGAACTTCGCCTTTCGTGGGGACCAGGAGACCTGAAATAATGTTGAGAAGAGTCGTTTTTCCACAGCCAGATGGTCCCAAAAGAGCGTATGCTCCACCGTCACGCCAGGTGAGATTCAGCTTTTTCAGCGCGTAATCTTCAGGGTTGTCAGACGCACCAGTATAGGAGTGCGCGATATCTTTGAGTGTAATATGTGCCATTAAATTCTCCTTCTATACGCCGGTAACAGTTTCCGGCGTTACAACCAGAGACTCGTTTCTGTCAAATACATAAAATGTAGCTGGATCAAGAAAAATTTCTATTGTTTCATTGACGTCAAAATTGTGCACGCCTGAGGCGAGCAGTACCCACCTGACACCTGCGACATCAACATGAACAAAGCTTTCTGAACCTGTAATTTCAGTAACAGCAACCTTTGCTTTAACGCTGATGTCACTGTCCTTTTTCCTCGTTAAATAGAGGTTATGGGGTCTGAAGGCTATGGTGTAGTCGTCATCTGGAAGTTGCGGTAGTTTTCCAATAACCGGCACTTCAACATGACTTTTGTAGAGCATGCGTCCGTTGAGTTTTACAACTGGTAAGGTGTTAAGAGGTGGATCTGAAAGTGTCTTTGCAGTTATAAGATTTTCCGGGCGTGTAAATACATCAATGGTTGAACCCAATTGGGTCACTTTACCTTCGTGCAGAGTTGCAGTATTCCCGCCTAGAAGTAATGCCTCTGAAGGTTCGGTCGTTGCATAGACGAAAATCGCACCTGTTTCAGAGAAGATGCGTGGGAGTTCCTCGCGTAATTCTTCTCGGAGTTTGTAGTCGAGGTTTGCAAGGGGTTCATCAAGTAACACAAGGTCGGCACCTTTGACGAGTGCTCTGGCAAGAGCGGTACGCTGTTGCTGCCCACCTGAAAGTTCATTCGGGCTACGAGTGAGCATGTTGTCGAGCTTTAACAGGGAGGAGACTTTGGCTACTCTTTCCTTGATCTCACTTTTTGCAACTTTTGCTATACGCAACGGTGAAGCGATATTTTCGAATACAGTGAGGTTAGGGTAATTGATGAACTGCTGGTAAACCATAGCAGCGTTACGTTTCTGAACCGCAACGCCAGTTACGTCTTTGCCACCAAAGTGGACAGTTCCAGTTGTCGGTTGATCCAGGCCGGCCATAAGGCGCATGAGTGTCGTTTTACCTGAAAGTGTAGGGCCAAGAAGGATATTCAACGTCCCTGGTTCAAAAGTTAGCGAAACATCGGAAATATGGAAGTTCTTCCCAACTTTCTGACTTACATTGCGTAGCTCAAGCTGCATTACTTCTCTCCTCGTCAGTGGTGGTTGTGGTGTCGTCCGCCGGTTGCTCTTTGATGTAGCCACGAAGTACATTACTCTCGCTTTTTCTTACCTTAAGCTCGAATCTTGTCTGCCGCCACAGTGCATCTGTACCACTTTTTACTACATTATAGTGTGTGAGGGAAATCGCCTCAAAACTATAAAGATTATGGTTGAGATAGTTTGATAAAACGTCCTGGATGGACGGTTTGTTGGTCAATAAAGACTTATTTCTTGTTGGTTGTTGAGTTCGATGAAGGTACATGGTGGTTTCATCAAAAATAAAATGAAAGCATTGAAAGATGTACTTCTTTACGTTATGCAAATAACAGGGAAATAGATGTTTTTTTATGGGGTTGGAATTGTTCTTCCTGAAACATCTAGTTGTCGAAATTGCAGAAAAATCCAGCCTTGCAGCGTGCCGAGTTGCGCCGCATCTATCGGTTTTAAAATCAGCTATTGCTACATTGTACACAGGTGTCATCATGATCGGCACTCTGCTGAATTTAATAAATATGCAAGAGAAAGGTTTCAGCTGATGCTGTAATTACTTTCAAACGCAAGGCTGTTTGATAATTAACCGAAATAAAATGTTGAGGCAAGTGAAAATACGTGAAAATTGTACATTCATGTGGAAGCACAAAGGATGTTGTAAGGAATAATTATTCACTCATGACTGGGCAGTAATGATATCAACGTTGTTTATTTTACAGATATCACTCAGTTTTCCTGGTAATCCTTTGTCCGTCACCAGTGTTGATATTTGAGATATGTGCCCGATACGAATTGGAGCATTTCTTTCAAATTTCATGGAGTCAGCTACAAGAATAATGTGCCTTGCGTTCTTAAGAATGGCCTGGGCGACACGTACTTCGCGAAAGTCATAGTCAAGGAGTGAGCCGTCTTCATCTATGGCGGAAACCCCAATCACTGCGTAGTCGACTTTAAATTGATTTATAAAGTCCACTGCGGCGAGTCCTACAATTCCTCCGTCCGAACGTCGAACTTGTCCTCCTGCAATAATGAGCTCAATGTTTGGGAAATGTTTCATGATATCAACAGCATTGATATTGTTTGTTATCACGAGTAGTCCTCTGTGGTGGCTGAGGGAATGAGCGACCTGCTCAGTGGTCGTGCCAATGTTGAGGAGAAGTGAACTGTTGTCAGGGATGAGTTCTGCGGCACTCATTCCAATAGCTTTTTTTGCCCCAGGGGCAAGCATACGCCTGGCCTCGTAGCTGACATTTTCAATGCCGGAGCCAACGACCGCGCCTCCGTGTACTCGCTGAAGGAGCTGCTTGTCGCATAATTCGTTGAGGTCTTTGCGTATCGTTTGTGGGGAAACATTGAAGCGTGAGGAGAGTTCATCTACCTCAACTCGACCATTACTTCGGGCAAGATCTAAAATTTTATTTTGCCGCTCTGATAGAATCTCCATACAGGTTCCTCACAATATGATGTTTGATCGAAGTAGGCGAATTTCGACTATTATTCAACGAAGGTTCAATAATGTCAATTTGTATTTCATATGAAAGTAATATGTTTGATAATGGTGGTCAAATGAAAGGGGTGCTATATAGGTAGCTTTCAAATATGTGTTGAACGGCACAAGGTGCTTGTATTATCAATTCTGGTCGGTATATTCTGGCGCAGAATTGTTTTTGGGGATGTTGTTTTACTAAGAAAAATAACTATGTGAAGTGGATAGGCTCGATAGGGAAAATATGAATCGTTTACAGGCAAATTTACTTCTGGCTTTGGCGGCAATGATTTGGGGCTCCAGTTTTGTTGTCCAGCAGATTGGGACGGGAGAATTGGGAACCATAACATTTACTGGTGCACGTTTCTTGTTGGGTGGGCTGGTTGTGTTGCCTTTTGCCCTGAGACAGTTTGCACATGTTCAGAGAAATGATAGAGTTTTTATAAACAAAGATTGGATTGGAATAGTTCTTACTGGTTGTGTTTTGTTGACGGCGGCTGCATTGCAACAGCATGGCATTTTGAGGACAACTGTTATTAACTCAGGCTTTCTTACGGCACTATATGTCCCTCTTGTTCCTGTCATTGGACTTCTGTTTTTGAAAAGGAAGGTTCATTTTTCTATCTGGCCAGCATCCATATGTTGTTTTCTAGGGACCTATGTTCTTAGCGGGGCGCAGAATATTGAACTTGCTATTGGTGATTTATGGGTGATCTCCAGCACTGTTTTTTGGGCCAGCCATGTGATCCTTGTAGGAATTTTGGCATCCAAAACTCGGGCACCTCTTGTTGTTGCCTGTGGTCAATTTCTTGTCTGTGGTATTGTTGGATTGCTCATGGGCGTTGGAATTGAATCACCTACTTTTAGCCAGATTCTGGGTGCAGGTTGGGGGATTTGCTATATAGGCCTTTTCTCCGTTGGAATGGCGTTTACTCTGCAGGTTGTTGGACAACGCTATACACCTGCTGCTGATGCAGCCATAATTCTTAGTTCAGAAACTGTATTTGCAGCCATGGGTGGAATGATATTTCTTGGGGAACGTCTCAGCCTCTTTCAACTTTCAGGGGCTGCATTGATTCTCGTCGCAATATTACTCGTTGAGCTGCTGCCGCTAACAAGCCTTAGAAAACCTCGATCGCTCAAGTAACACTGAATTGAATAATTGCCTCAATATGAAAAGGAATGTTGTTTGGCGCAATTTCATTGCCAGAAGGGGAACAGTATGAAGTTTGAAGAAATCCGCAAGATCGTAAAAGGGGTTCCATATGTGATGGAAGATATGGCCTATGATCTATATCATCACGTTCTTGACAATAAACCTCAGCAATGTCTTGAACTGGGTTTTGCCCATGGGGCTTCAAGCTGCTATATCGCTGCCGCGCTCGATGAATTGGGTGAGGGGCATCTTACCTCGGTAGATCTTCTGGGAGCTAAAGAGTGGCAAGACCCAACTATAGAGCAACTTCTTGAACAGACAGGTCTTAAGGACAGAGTGACTATTGCACGGGAGAGTACTAGCTATAATTGGTTTTTGAAAAAGATGATTGCGGCGCAGAGTGAAAGTGGGAAGTGTCTACCACTGTATGATTTCTGTTTTATCGATGGCGCTAAAAACTGGACTATTGATGGGGCCGCATTCTTTCTAGCCGATAAATTACTCAAAGAAGATGGCTGGATTGTTTTTGATGATCTTCAGTGGACATACGAGAGTAAGCTGAAGGAAGGAAAGACAAAAACAGATGGGGTCTCTATGCTCGAAATGGGTGATGATGAACTTGTGCAGCCACATATTGAACTCATTTTTCAGTTACTTGTAATGCAGCATCCAGCCTATTCCAATTTTCTCGTAAAGGATAACTGGTGGGGTTGGGCTCAGAAGAGTGCATCTGGGAAAAAGGATGTTGAAGTCCGATTGAGTGAGCCGTATAAAGGGCGCCTTGCTGCCTGGGAACAAAAACATCAGCGTCGCCAGCGACCACCCTTTGAGCCATTTTTATAAAAAATGATGTGACTCATCCACAAGGGATCTACAGGGGCATGTGTGCTGTTAAGGCTTGCGGTCTAGTTCTGTTCGAACTGCACGGGCAAGCTCTTCCATTGAATACGGTTTTTGGATGTAGCTACCGGCACCAAGTTTCTGCATTCTGCGTACTCGATCCGATTCTGAATACCCACTGGCCATGATCGCCTTTTGGCCCGGGTGTAGCTTAAGAATTTCTTCGTATGTTTCGAGACCGTCTAATTGGCCAGGCATGATCATGTCAAGCATCACGAGATCGACTTGAGATCTTGCAGGTAGCTCAAGAGCCTCGGATCCATTTTTGGTGGCGATCACATTGTAGCCAAACTTTTTGAGCATATTGCTGGCTATTGTGAGTTGCTCCTGAAGATCATCTACTACAAGTACGGTTTCTTTACCTCTGTAGCGATCTAATGGAATTTGTTTTGAGATTGAACTCACTGGTTGGTCCGTTGCAGGTAGATGAATGGTGATAGTTGTTCCCAGTTTTTCAGTCGCTGGGTCAAAAAGAAATTTCTCAATTGACATTTCGCTGTTTGACCCAAGAGAAACGACTGTGTCATCTTCGAAGATAAGACCCGCGTTACTGTTTGAGCCAGTTCGAATAGAATCTCCTTGATTGAGCCTCATGTTCGGGACGGCCTTGATGGCGGAGGTTGTGTTTGTCAGGTAGACATCGCCAGAAACAGATTTAATGATTCCAATGGTTGCTGAGGCAATAGTACTTGTCGACAGGAAAATCAGTAAGCCGGCAGCTAAAAACAAAGTAATAAAGGTTCTTCAGGATTGAACGTACTTATCTGTATGTCCCAGTACTAAAGGATTGTGAATGAGGTGAAGGAGCAAAACGCTCTGCTTTGAAAGATTTTGTTGCTTCGCATATTTTTTATCTTCCCCTTCCCTCCCTTTGAAAAAGGGAAGGGAGAAGAAAATGCAAAACGAAAAGTACTTCACCTCAAAAAATGGAGGCAATTTACAGAATGCCTTCTCCGTAGAACCTTCGTAAATACAGGCCCAATATCAAAAGTACGCTTGAGTCGGAAGAACCGTAATAAACGATGTTCGCATAATAAGGCCTTTGGGTTGAAGGTTATGAATATGTAGATTATTTAATAATATCTTGTATGGGTTTAGGGTGATAGGAAAAACTGAGAAATATGATCTGATTTATTTAATAATCGACGTCTTACCCAAGCTTTAAGTGCGTAATGGATGTGTTGTGTACCAACACCCAGTTGAGTATCTAATTACACAACTAAGGGGGCTTGGAGGAAAATACCTTGCTTTTTCCCCAGTTTTTTTTAAAAGGAGACTGTGAATAAGTCTAAGGTAAGAACTGGAATATCGACGCCGATTCGCAGGGAGTCCACTTGGATGTAGCGGAACCCTTCTTGAATAATTGAAAATCATCTGCAATACTATAATCTTAATCTTCCCTGGGAGAATAATATGGCCGTACATATAGCGGATCATCCGCTCATAAAACACAAACTTGGCTTAATGCGACAGCACGATATATCAACCAAAGACTTCAGAGACCTTTCGTCTGAAGTTGCCAGGCTCCTGACTTATGAGGCTTCAAAAGATCTCCCCACAGAGAAAAAAACTATTCAAGGCTGGGCGGGTCCTGTTGAAGTTGATACGCTTAAAGGAAAGAAAATAACAATAGTACCGATTCTTCGAGCAGGCCTTGGCATGATGGACGGTGTGATTGATCTGATCCCATCGGCCAAGGTAAGCGTTGTTGGCTACTATCGTAACGAAGAAACTTTGCAGCCTGTTGAGTACTATGTGAAACTTGCCGGTGGAATTGAGGAACGAGTTGCGCTGATTCTTGATCCAATGCTTGCAACAGGTGGAACTTTGATGGCTACAATTGAAACGCTCAAAAAAGCTGGCTGTAAGAAGATTAAAGGGCTTTTTCTTGTGGCGGCTCCAGAAGGGTTAAAGGTGATTACCGATGCCCATCCGGACGTAGAAATATACGTGGCTTCGGTGGATGAACGGCTCAATGAGGTCGGTTATATCTTGCCGGGTCTTGGGGATGCCGGAGATAAGATCTTTGGCACAAAGTAAGGCTAAGAGCCATTACAGTTACTGTAATGGCTCTTTTTTTATGCATATTTACTTTAAATATTTAACAATCATTTTGTAACTCTTTAGTATTTCAGGAACTGATTCAAAGTTGACCTTTGTTTTTCATTTTTTGAACAGGTGTCGTGTTGATCTTGGTTCACTTCAGTAAAACTGGAATATCAAGGACGGAAATGAGTTTGATGGACAATTCCTAAACTAAATTGTTGCGTACAGGAGTGCAGTATCATGTCTGAGGTTTTAAAAGATTCTGATTATAATTTTCGTTTTGGGGACTGTTTACTCGGTGCGCAGATGCTGTTTGTTGCATTTGGTGCGCTGGTTCTGGTGCCGATCTTAACGGGTCTTGATCCCAATGTAGCTCTTTTTACAGCTGGTATTGGAACGCTGGTATTTCAAGTGATCACCAAGGGGAAGGTTCCTGTCTTTCTCGCGTCTTCCTTCGCTTTTATAGCACCAATTATCTACGGAGTTCAAACCTGGGGAATTCCCGGGACCTTGTGTGGTCTTGCAGCGGCTGGTCTTCTTTATATAATTTTAAGTTTTGTAGTGCGTATTTTTGGAGCGGGAATTCTACATAAATATCTACCTCCGGTAGTAACCGGCCCGGTCATTATGGTCATAGGTCTTGTTTTGGCCCCCGTGGCTGTGCATATGGCCATGGGGCGTACTGGAGATGGTTCCGCCTGGCTTGTTCCTGAGCCAACTGCGATGATCATCGCGGGTGTTTCTCTTGTGACGACTGCTCTTGTTGCACTGATTGGCAAAGGCTGGATGAAACTTATCCCAATTCTTTGCGGTATTATTGCGGGTTATATTACATCTCTTGGTCTTGATGTTACAGGAGTGAGTGCTTCAATGCAGGCAAGTTTTGATCCTGGTGCACTAACGAACTGGACGGGACCTGCACTTATTTCATTTGCTCCTATTGCAGATAAAATATGGTTTGCTATGCCCGCCTTTGTAATGCCTGAGTGGAAATGGGAGGCTGTCTTATTTATTGTTCCTGTTGCGATTGCCCCTGCTATTGAGCATTTTGGAGATGTACTTGCGGTAGGTTCTATCACTGGTAAAGATTATGTGAAGGATCCTGGTATTGAAAACACAATGCTGGGTGATGGTATTGCAACAGCCATTGCCTCAATGCTTGGTGGTCCTCCAAACACAACATATTCTGAAGTGAGTGGTGCTGTTGCCCTGACGAAAGCATACAACCCTGCAATTATGACCTGGGCTGCACTTACTGCAATTATGCTCTCTTTTGTCGGAAAGATAGGGGCCGTTTTGGCAACAATACCTACCCCAGTTATGGGTGGGATTATGATCCTGCTTTTTGGTATGATCACTGTTGTAGGTATTAATACTCTAACAAAATCCGGAGAAGACCTAACGACACCACGAAATCTTATCATAGTAGCTGTAATCCTGGTCTGCGGTATTGGTGGTATGAAATTCACAGCGGGGGCATTTGCTATAGAAAAAATAGGACTTGCCGGGATTTTGGGCATTGTTCTAAATATTATTTTACCAAGAGAAAAAGAGTAGCTTTGTAGAGGTAAAATATTTTTCGGACTGCTTGGTATAGTTTTAAGATTATAATTGTTATTTTAATATACGTTTTACCTGGAGGTAAAAATGGAATTCCCAATAGATTTGACCAAATACACATCCCTAAAACTCGACCTAGCTCAAACTGAGCTGACGGGAGAGCAGCGCACCACACTCAAGAAAAATATCGAAATAGTTCGCGATAGCATTGTTTTCTTTACAGCTCTTGCCAATGTCAAAGGGCTCGGTGGTCATACAGGTGGCGCTTTTGATATAGTACCTGAACTACTCATTGTTGACGGCTTTATGAAGGGCTCCGATAGTGTACATCCAGTATATTTTGATGAAGCTGGTCACAGAGTTGCTATCCAGTATATGATGGCTGTCCTTAACGGATACCAAAAGGCAGAGACCCTGCTCCATTATCGCGAATATGACAAGGGATACTATGGCCACCCTGAGCGTGATGATAAAAACGGAGTGTTCTTTTCCTCAGGAAGGCTTGGGCATTTATGGAGCTATGTGAACGGTGTCGCTGAAGCGGATAGAAATAAAACTGTTGTTATGTTCGGAAGCGATGGTTCGCAGATGGAAGGCGACAATGCAGAAGCTGCTCGTTATGCTGTTGCCCGTAACCTCAATGTTAAGCTTTTTATCGACGATAATGATGTCACCATTGCAGGACACCCGAGCGAGTATTTAAAAGGCTACAATGTTGAAAAGACCCTACAGGGTCATGGTCTTGTTGCAAGTTCAGGAGACGGTGAAGATCTTGATGCTCTTTTTGCGAGGATCCAGCAGGCTATGGCAGTTGATGGTCCTGTGGCCCTTGTTAATAAGCGTCTTATGGCAGTAGGTGTTGCCGGTATTGAAGGGCTTCCAAAGGGGCATGATGTCATTGCTGTAGATCTTGCTGTGGATTATCTGAAAGCTAAGGGGCTTACTAAGGCTGCTGATCTTCTACTTAATTTCAGCGTAGATAAGGCGAAGACAAGCTATCTTGGCAGTACTCCGGAGATGGGCAAAGTTCGTGACGACTTCGGTAAAGTGGTCTGTGAATTACTTGATGCAACGGAGAACGCTAAAGATAAGGTACTCGTAGTTGACTCTGATCTTGAGGGTTCTTGTGGAATGCACCATATCCGTAAAAATCACCCAGAGTTGTATGTTGCGGGTGGAATTATGGAGCGTAATAACTATTCAGTTGCCGCTGGTTTTGGTTCAGAGGCAGGTCGCCAGGGGATTTTTGGAACCTTTGCGGCTTTTCTTGAGATGGTTGTCTCAGAGATTACTATGGCGCGACTCAATGATGCGAATGTACTCGCACATTTCTCCCATTCCGGCATTGATGATATGGCGGATAATACCTGTCATTTTGGTATTAATAACTTCTTTGCAGACAATGCTATCGCTGAAGGAGATTTAACCAGACTCTACTTTCCTGCTGATGTTCTTCAGCTGCGGGCGATGCTGAAAAAGATATTCACTGATGCCGGGTTACGATTTCTCTTCTCGACCCGTTCAGCAACACCTTGCCTGTTAAAAGAAGATGGTAGTACGTTGTATGGTGAAGACTATGAATTCACACCGGGTAAAGACGAAGTGGTCCGTGAGGGTAGCGATGGCTACGTTGTTTCCTACGGTGAAATGACCTACAGATGTCTTGATGCAATAGAACAGTTGAAAAGTGAGGGCCTTAGTGTTGGCCTAATCAACAAGCCGACCCTCAATGTCATAGATGAGGATATGGTCGCAAAGGTTGGTAAAAGCCCATTTGTTCTCATCGTTGAGAGCCAAAATAGCAAAACTGGCCTGGGTTCACGTTATGGAACCTGGTTGCTGGAGCGAGGTTTTGCTCCTCAGTACTCACTATTGGGCACCAGTAAGATTGGCCATGGTGGAATTGCTGAGCAATTGCCGCATCAGGGGCTTGGCGTTGACGACATCAAGAAGAAAATTATATCTATGAAAAAGTAGTATTTAAAATTTTTGCATTCCGGCCCGTGCCCTTCTGTTTGAAGGGGCGGGCTATTTTTTTAGTCAGTGGTCAGTAAAGAACCAATCTATTTAAATTAAAAAATTTGCAACTCAATGACGGATTAATGTATTCTTGATAGTAATGAAAACGGGCCTGACACACAAATTGTGTTAGCTGTCGATGTGGTGTTCCACAGTCTTATTTTGTCTTGGGGATACTACTACTGGTAAAGAAATTATGGAGACGTGATGGAAGCAAGAACTAATGAAATTGAAGACGAAAATACCGATATAATTAAATCTGTCGGACGTCGGAAAATTCAAGGAAAGCTGCTCTGGTCGTTTATGATCATTATCGCACTTACACTTGTTGTGATTGCAATTACATTGATTTCACAAACGTATGCAAGACGAACTATCAACGAGCTGGTTCAGGTTCATAGTAAGATTGCGCGTCTCAGCCTTGAAACTGAAAATTCATTGCGAGTTATGCAGGGCTATGAAAAAGATTTTCTCCTGCAGCATGAGCAGATAGGTATTCGTGAGGCCAAAGAGAAGTATCTTGGACCATTTATTACCGGCGGTGGACAAACGTATCAAACCTTGTCTGAAATTCAGAACCTGGCTGTGTCTCCAGAGGAAAAAGAAGCGGCTCAATCTGCTACGGATTCTATTAATGAATACCTGAGTGCCTTTGTAGGAACTGTCGATATTTTGGAGCTTCGGGTTGATAAAGAATTTGGAGAGCTGGTCAATCTTGATGCAAGTATGGTGGCTCTTGGTGAAGCGACAAAAGTAACTCCATCAACGAAAGTGAAGAATCAATTTTTTCTACTTAAGTCCGCTCTGCAAGATTATTTGATGGTTCAGTCCCCTGAGAATGCGAGCAAGGTCCTAGCTGAACAAGATAAACTCGTTACCTTTGCGAAATGGCCAGCTATTCCAGCCAAAGATAAAAAAGCCCTTGAGGATACCCTTGGTGAATTTACGAAGTGGTATGGAGATGTAAAGAAAACAGATGGGGAAATTGTTCAACGTATTCAGGCGTATCAGAGTGCTGCAGCGAATGCGGAACCTGCTATTCGTTCTCTTCTAGCTGGCGCGGTTAAAAATGAGACCGCCGCTACTAAGGCTATGGAAGACACCTCAGCAATGGTTCTTAAAATTGTTCTGGGTGTTGGTATTATAGCTGTTCTTTTTGCGATTTTCATAGCTGTACGACTTTCCCGAGGTCTAACAAATCAAGTTGATCACATTATGGGGCTGCTTGGGGAGATGGAGCAAGAGAATTATCAGGCAAGAACTGAGGTGGTAAGTGATGATGAACTTGGTGTGATGGCGGTTACTCTGAACAGTATGCTCGATAATATAACAATTCTTATTCAGAGCCAGGATGAACGAAATGCCATCCAGGAATCGATCATGAAGCTTCTTGAAGAAATCAGTTCGCTGAGTGATGGTGATTTTACCGCGCGTGCAGAGGTAACAGAGGATGTAACCGGTGCTATTGCTGACTCCTTTAATGCCATGGCGGATCAATTTACTGATATTATTTCAAAAGTTAAAGTAGCAACTAAGGCGGTTGGTGTAACTTCAGAAGAAGTTTCCCGTCAAACTATGGACCTTGCTGAAAAGAATATCGATCAGGTTAAGGGAGTTACTTTAGCGGTAGAAGCTATCGATGAGATGGTGGGTTCCATTAAAATTGTTGCGGAAAATGCCCAGCAGTCAGCTACTGTTTCCAAGCAGTCCAGAATTAACGCCCAAGAAGGTGCGGAGGCTGTCCAGGAAACCAATAAGGCGATGTCTGAGATACGTGAAGAGATTAATGAGACTGCTCGTTCCGTTAAGCGTCTTGGAGAAAGTTCTCTTGAAATTGGAAATATCGTTCAGATTATTGATGATATCGCTGACAGAACATCGATCCTGGCACTGAACGCATCTATTCAGGCAGCTATGGCGGGGGATGCTGGTCACGGTTTTGCGGTGGTGGCCGATGAGGTGCAGCGTCTTGCAGATAGTTCGAGTAACTCAACGAAGCAAATTGAGGTTCTTGTCAAAAGTATTCAGGCTGAGATCAAAGATCTCACCTCACGAATTGATACAAGTATTAGTAAGGTTGTGGCGGGCTCACAACTGGCTGATGGTGCCCATGGTAAGTTGCAGGAAATTGAACAAGTTTCCAGGCAGCTTGCAGAGCTGATTGAGGCGATCACTGGTGCTACAGACAACCAAGTAAAAATGTCAGAAACCATCTCCAAGACCATGGAGGAGGTTGGTGAAGTTAGCAGGGAATCTTCACTGTCGACTCAGGATACAGCGGCTTCAATGAATATCCTCAGTAAGACTGCGCGAGATCTGCGTTCGGCTGTAGACGTATTTAAAATTGGTACGGATGAAGCGGCATAAAGATACAGGTCTACCCACAATGAAAAGGACGGGTGCTTTGGCTCTGCATTTAAATTGTAAGCCTTTGGCGCTCTCTCCATTTTCTTGTATGCGACAGGTTGAAATGAGTTAGGCACTAAAGTGCATCCATTGAGATTGATGTTTTTTGAGAAGTCCTCTTTGTATAGAGTGGAGATACGAATGAAAAAAACGATTGCGATAATTTTGCTCACCCTTGTTCTCTTGGTTCTGGAGAGCCCCCTAATTTTTGCAAATGATGGTGTTATTCGAATAGGCTTTAATCTTCCATTTAGTGGAATGTTTGAGCTTGTAGGTAATCATTCAAAAAATGCAGCAGAACTTGTGAAAAAAGATCTGGATGCTGCTGGTGGTATCACTGTTGGTGGAAAAAAGTACACTGTTGAATTTATTTATGGTGATAACAAATCCACAGCAGCTACCGCCTCATCACTTACCGTACGTCAGGTGAGTAATGAGAAGGTCCTTGGAATAGTGGGGCCGCTGAGTAGTCGTCAGGCGATCCCTGTCGCTCAGATGGCACAGGCATTTTCAACGCCCATGATCACTCCATGGTCAACATCTCCCAAGACGACCCAAAAAGGACCTTATATTTTTCGTAGTTGCTTTGTTTTTACGATTCAAGGGCCGGTAATCACCAAGTTTGCTGCATCAGAATTTAATGCAACGAAAGCTGCTGTTCTTTATGATGAATTGAACGCATATTCCAGAGGAATGGCAAGCACTTTCAAAGAAGCCTTTGAAGCGCAGAACGGTGCAGGGTCCGTCGTTGCGTATGAACACTTCAGGACAGGGGCTACCGATTTTTCAAAGCAGCTACAGAGTATATTCAAAGCAGGTGCTCAGTTTATTTTTACTCCCCAACACTTTAACGAAGTTCCTCTTATCGTAAAGCAAGCCAAAAAGATGGGGAGTACGTTGCCGATTGTAGGCAGTAATTCATGGGCTGGAGGTGATCTGGTCGGTGAGTGTGGTGCCGATTGTGCTGGGCTCTTTTTTACCGGAAATTATGCGCCTGGAAATGCCAAGGGTATCAATGCAACCTTTGTTGAAGCGTATAGAAAGGCGTATGGTGAATATCCTGATGAGCCGGCAGCTCTTACCTGGGATGCCGTACGGGTAATGATTCAGGCAATCAAAGACACGGGTGGCTTGAGTGGCAATTTGCAGAGTGATCGCGAAGCAGTAAAGGATTCATTAACCCAGCTAAAAGGTTTTGCAGGCGCAACGGGAACAATGACCTTCAATGAAAGCGGGAATCCAGAAAAATGTGCGGTTGTCGTGAAAATCAGTGAGGACGGAATATTCACAGCTCACGATCTGGTTTGTCCGTAAGTACACGTCTCGACCCGTTAGGTTCAGAAAGTAGAACACCAATTTGGGATATAAGGTCAAGGGTTTTGCAATGAATGAATCACACGAAGATTTCAAGGAGAGAGGTAGAGACATTCTTGAATATTTAAGCTCCCTTCGTCTTCTCTCAAATGATCTCGATGTTGAAGTTAATACAGCGCGATACAGTGGCGTTCTCCAGGTAAGAAGTGGTGAGGTTGTCGCGGCAATACAGGGCAACATAAGTGGTAATGGCGCACTTTTTACTCTGCTCACCCAGAAGGTGGGTGAGTTTAAATCTGTTACATCGACAGAAGCTGTGATCTCTAATGTCACCGTGTCCCATGAACAGATGGTTCTTGTTTGTAGTAAAATTCCATATAAAGTAGGGCAGGGTGTTGTTGGTGACGAGGCTGCACTATTAGATGGAGTAATTCATCTCATTTTACAGTTCCGTAAAAAAGAGGCTGTAACTCAACTTGTAGAATTACTGCGTTCTAATAGGTTTTATTACCCTGCCTGGTTATGGCATTCCAGATTGATGAATCAGGTGGGGTATCTGGGTAAGGCAATAAATGAAATGAGGAAATGGGGAGGCCATGACCCTTTGGTTAAGGCTGAGCTCGCTAAGATAGAACCTCATATAAATCAAGGACAACAGACTGTTAAGCGTTGTATTTTTTGTTGGGCAATTGTTGCAACAGGTCAGGAGCAGTGTGAAACGTGTAAATGTCTCCTTTCTATTTCTACCAAAAAAGAAATTCCAGGTGGAAATAAAGAGCTTGAAGCATCTCTTAAACGTTATGAAGATGAGCTCAATAATCATCCAGGGAATTCACGGATCGCCTATTGTCTTTGTCTTGGGAAATTTTCACTTGGCCAGAAAGAACAGGCTCAGGACTATTTGAACAAGGCTTTAATAATTTCGCCAAATGAACAATTGTTTTTGAAAACCTCGAAATTCTTGAACACTGTTGACAAAGTCAAGGATGAGCCTCAAAAAGAGAAGACGATTAAAAAGGTAGAGGAGCCTCCTGTACCTTCTCTGCAACCGGCTGTGGTTCCAGAAAAAAATAAGACAATTCTGGTAATAGAAGACAGTAAGACATCACGTAAAGTGATTTCACTTGTACTTAATCGTCAGGGTTATGATATCGCAGAAGCGACTACAGGGAGTGAGGGACTAGCGCAACTGGCCCAGGTCCTCCCAGATTTGATTTTACTTGATGTGATGTTGCCGGATATGGATGGGTATCAGATACTCTCTAAGATTCGTTCAGACGACAGGATAAAAACGGTGCCTGTGGTCATGCTTACGGGCAAAAGATCAAGTGTTGATCGCATGAAAGGTTTGGCCAGTGGTGCCAACGAGTACTTAACCAAGCCTTTTGACCCTGCAAAGCTCGTTAAAGTCCTTGAGCGATTTATGGGCAGCAATGATAAAAAGCGCGTGTCGGTACCTGTGACACAGGCGCCTGTGGTCAAAATATCACGAGCTGTTAAAAGGACCGCAAAGACGAGCGTGGTTCCTGAAGTGAAAATGCCTCCTAAACCGGTTTCTACAAGTGGTTTATCAATTCTCATAGTTGAAGATAGCCCTACGACATGTAAGGTGATTTCCATGGTTTTAAAGCGTAAAGGATACTCTCTACAAGAGGCGACTACAGGAGCTGAGGCATTACGCTTGATAGATACTGGAGCGCCAGATCTGATTTTGTTGGATGCAATGCTTCCAGACATGAGTGGCTATGATATTCTTGCTCAATTGAAAGCAAATGAAACATTTCAGAAGATCCCAGTGGTTATGCTAACAGCTAAACTTGGTGCAACAGACAGGCAAAAGGGACTACAGGCGGGGGCGGTTGCATATCTGACCAAGCCTTTTAATCCAGATAAGCTGCTTTCAACTGTGGCGCAATATACAGCTGAACGTTCTTAACCGACGCATTTATAATGACAAATTACCCAGATTTAAATAGCCTCATCCACGGTATTGATAGCCAACTTGAAGGTGTAATGGATGCCATTGATCCAGCGTCCTTTGGGGTGACACCTGAGCCCATGGTAAAATACATCCTCGTTGCGATTGGCTCACGTTCTCTTGCAATTACGATTGATAGTCTTGCTGAAGTTGGTTCCATGCCGAAAATTACATCTCTACCTAATCTGCCAGAGTGGATTAAAGGTATCATGAATATTCGGAGTGAAATTATTTCAATGATTGATCTTACGGGTTTTTTGAATGAAGAAAAGTCTGATACGCGGCGTGATAAAAAACTGCTTGTACTACGGGAAGGAAAAATGAAAGTTGGTGTAGGGGTTGACTCCGTTGTTGGAACAGTTACACGAAGCAAGAGCGATATTCAGCCATCCAAAAAGAGTAAAGAAAGTTCGATCGGCGCGATTTTGTTTCAGGAAAATCTTCTTGTTGATGGGGAAATATATTCCATTCTGAATGTTCAAAAGTTTCTCACCCACCCTCGGCTTGTCAATTTTGAAAAAGAGAGTTTAAGCTAAGATGCGTTTTGGAATGTTTCGTATAAGAAGGACCAATTAAGATGGCGAATTTTTCGAGATCGGAGCTTCTTGAACTCTTTTTTCAGGAAGTAAAATCATATATTCCAGAAATGGAACATGCTCTTAGTGCGGTTCGTTCATCAAAGGATCGTCAGGCAGTAGGTGAACTACATCGGCTATTTCACAATATTAAAGGAGCAGCAGCCCAGGTTCAGCTTTCAAGTCTGAGTCGTGGTGCACGAATAGTTGAGGATTATCTTGAGGCTATCGTTGAAAGAGGCGCCCCCATCATCGTGAGTGGTATAGATTCAGTTAAAAAAACTATAGAGCTTCTTGATGTATTTGTTGAAAGCGAATCTTTGGATCCAGCTGTAGAGGAAAAATTTTACAAGGTTGTGGAAGGTCTGGTGTGGCCCAATGCTGAAGATGATGTACCGGATTCAGAGGATGAGACCCTGGAAACTATTCGATCTTTATTGCCTTTACTTAATGAACTGGCGGCTTGTCTGGGTAATGATGAGACACACAGGAAACAGAATAGACATGTTTTTATTAAGTTGTCTTCTGCTTTTGCAACACTTGCAGGTGTCGCTAAAGCAAGTGAGGGCGAGGGGGGAAAACTTCTGTTTCAAGATTTTAGTGGCTTACTGGGTTCACTTGCAGAAGGTGGAAACTCTCATCAGGACGAGGTAACTGCTCTGGTTCGGGATTTCCTTGGATTTTTACAGGTAGCTTTTTCGGATAACCATGATGATCGAACAGATTCTCTTAAAAGGATTTACAAGCAGTTAAAGCAAGTTACGGTTTTGCTTTTATCTGGAGAGACAATATTCGTAGATGTTGCTTCTCCTGTAGAGGAGCCTTTTGTGGATGAGTTGTTTGGAGATCCTGAAAATATAAATGATTCGATCTCTTTCCTAGATGAGCTTTCTGATGTGGAGTTTTCTACAAGTCAAAAGCGCGAACAGAAAGATGAAACGGATCTGTTTGATTTTTTTGAGGGTGATCAAGGTTCTTCAGCTGACGACGATTTCTTTGCTGAAGAAGAAAGTACTGGAGAACTTGTAGAGAGTGGTCTTGTAAACGTCGCAGATGAAAATACGGTTGTATTTCCTGTCGATCCGGAAGAAGCAGCTCTTGCTGAAATATTTAAAGAAGAGTGTGAAGAGCATTTTATCACCATTAATGCGTCGCTGACCCATCTTGAAAAACAGGTCGCCATTGATGCTTCAGATCGACCGAAAATTATCGAATCACTAACCGAAATACGTCGCGCGGTACATACCTTAAAGGGCGCCGCTTCTATGACTGGTGTTAACCTGCTTGCAGGAGCCGCACATACTCTGGAGGACATGCTCGATTGGCTGTATGATCACGATGAACTTGTTGGAAGACAAGAGGTTCAGCTCATTGGTGAGAGTGCAGGGACGCTGGAAAAACTTGCTGGGCATCCTGACAATGACACCGCTTTAAAGTTGCAGGAAAATATCGAAAGGTACCTTGGTGAAAAATCTAAAGCGACTGTCGAAGAGGAAGATGTTGTTGTAGAGGAAGACGTTATTGGAATGCTGGCTGAGGCTGAGCATGGTGTGCAAGAGAGTCCAATATTGCCGGAGGATTCAGGAACCCTTAGGGTGCGATTGGATGATCTTGATGAACTACTCTCTGTTGAAGGAGAGCTGGTTGTTGCCCGTGGAGCCATTGAAAAGATGGTGGAGGAAGTCTCCGAGACCTTAGGTGACCTGGAAAATGTTAAAGAGAATTTACGACGGAAAAGTCAAGAACTTGAAAGTGGCTTTGAAGTACAGGCTCTTTACGGGGTGAAACCATTGCCGAGTGGTAGCGCAGGTCCACTGATGCACTTTGACGAGCATGGGGGACAGGAGCTGTCAGAATTTGATCCTATTGAGCTGGATCGCTATTCAGAATTAAATCTTATTATCCGTTCTCTTAATGAAATTTCAGTAGATGTTAATTCAATCTACTCAACTCTGCAGTCGTTGACCGGTAACATTAGTGGGCAGGTTGCCAAACAGCAGCTTACCATGCGTCAAATGCAGGATAAATTGATGCGTATCCGTATGACTCCATTGTCTGCAATATCGAGGGTGCTTTACAGTACAGTTCGCAACGCATCAGCAAAGCTTGAAAAACCCGTTGATTTGAACATCGTGGGTGAAGATGTGTACATGGATAGGTTTGTCTGGGCAAAAGTGACAGACCCACTGCTACATATTCTAAGAAATAGTGTGGACCATGGTATAGAATCAACTGATAGGCGTCGTCTTGCGGGAAAACAAGACAGAGGAAGGATCACTCTGCGTGCAGAACAGCGTAGTCGCTATGTTGTGCTTTATATCTCTGATGATGGGGCTGGTATTGATCTGAACCTGCTCAGAGAAAGGCTATCAACCTCCTCTATAGTAAATAACCCGGAAAAGCTCAGTGACTCTGAAGTTCTTGAATACATTTTTTATCCAAGTGTCAGTACCAAAAAAGAGATAACTGAGCTATCTGGCAGGGGAGTAGGGCTTGATGTTGTAAAGAAAAACATACAGGATTTGAGAGGCTCGATTCAGGTTGATAATAGCCCTGGGCAAGGGGTGAAATTTGAAATCCATATTCCTTTTACTCTGTCCGTGAATAGAGCGGTTCTGGTAAATGTTGCAGGTAATTCTTTTGCTGTCCCTCTTCAGGATATTGAGGAAATAAGGCAGTTTAAGGTGGAAGATATCAGAGATGAAGATGGCGCTCTGAGTATTCTTGTAAAAGATGAATTTGTTACTTTTTCAAGTCTTGCCTCTTATCTTGAGCTTGAAGATAACTCAGCGAGGACATCCGGGGCGGCGATTCTATTTTCGGCAACACCCAAAAGCGGTGAGGCTTCCAGAAGTTTTGTTTTGTCTGTGACTGAAATTATAGAGCAGCGCGAAATTATTGTAAAAGGCCTAGGAAGTCACCTCACCCATGTACAAGGGATTGGTGGGGTAACAGTAAGTGGTGGTGGAGATCTTATTCCTATTCTCAATCTCAGGGAGCTGGTGGATGTGCAGCCACAGGTGAGGCATTTATTGCCGGAAGCTGAAGTCCTGCCCATTCGCTCTGAACCTCTTAAAGTGCTCATTGTTGATGACTCTATCAGTGTGCGATACAGTATTGCCCGCCTTGTAGAATCTCAAGGGTGGACGCAACAACAAGCGGTTGATGGTTTAGAGGCTCTGGTACGGCTTGAAAATTTTACTCCTGATGTGATTATTCTCGATATTGAGATGCCTAAGATGAATGGTTATGAGTTTAAGTCAAACATTAATAACCGGGACGCATATAAAGATATTCCTGTCATCATGTTGACCTCCAGAGCATCAGAGAAGCATCAAGTAAAAGCAAAAGAGTTGGGTGTGGCTTATTATATGACCAAGCCATACGAAGAAGATAGCTTTGTCCAACTTTTAGAACAAATAGAAGCGAAACGCAATGAGCGGGGCTGGTGATGAGGATATGAGAACAGATCTTGAAGTGGCGATAGTTCGAGCATGTTGCAGTAGTAGTGATAAAGAAGAGTTGTACTGGATTGTTAGTCGATCTCAACTTGAGTTTGTTGTAAAAGAACTTGAGCAGGTGGATGAGTCAAAAGCCACAGTAATGGCAAACTATCAAGGCGAGGCTCTTCCTGTGATTTCACTGGAAAGGTATTTTGGGTTTGTAGCGCAAAACGCAAACGAGAGTTCTAAGTATATGGTACTTCGGTCGGTTGATAAGAAAAAGCAGGTGAGGAAACTCATTGTGCAGTCAAGTGATTCACCGAAATTTTTTAAACTGACCAGAGCATTTTCTGCTTTGGATACGTTTTCAGCATCTGAAAATAGTGAGCATATCCTTGGAGCATATTCTCTGGGGAAGGGTAAGGTTGGGATAGTTCCCGATGTTGCTGGTATTGTCGGAAATATTATATAGATATTTCAGGGGATTCATCGGTGTGATACGACATTTATAAGCCATATTGAAAATTATGATTCGAATGGCTTTGAAATAAATTTGATAAAAAGGGAAAAATAAAATGGCAGCAAAACTGATATTAATAGTCGAAGACAGCCCAATTGAAAGAAAGATAGCGGAAGCTGTTTGTCTGGATCAAGGGTACAGAACTGTGGTGGTTGTAGAAGGTGATAAGGCACTTGCAGCAGCAATTGAACACAAGCCGGATCTGGTTTTACTTGATGTTATTTTGCCGAATAAAAATGGATTTCAGGTGTGTCGACAATTAAAAAATGATGATACTACCAAAGATGTAAAGGTTGTCATTGTGAGTAGCAAAGATCAGGCATGTGATAAGTTTTGGGGCTTAAAGCAAGGTGCTGATGATTACCTGACGAAACCGTATAAAGAAGAGGAATTGAAAGCAATAATTGAAAAAAATATTAATTAATTACTGATTTCTATGCAGTCTTTTGAGAGCTTATCCGTTTTCTTTGCGACTTCGTTGCTACTTGGCGTAACCCCAGGGCCTGATAATCTCTTCGTTTTGGCGCAAGCAGCGCAACGCGGGAAATTTGCAGGAATTGTGGTGACGCTTGGTTTATCAACCGGTATTTTATTTCATACTCTGGCTGTAGCATTGGGTGCTGCCGCGCTGTTTAGTACATCGGCGCTGGCATTTAATGTATTAAAATATGTGGGTGCTGCATATCTTTTGTATCTTGCCTATCAGTCGTGGCAGGCATCAGGGGAATCAAGCCAACAGGTCCGCGTATCAGGTGTGAGCTGGAGAAGATTGTATGGTCGTGGGATTGTGATGAATATCACCAATCCGAAGATTTCTATCTTCTTTCTTGCATTTCTGCCACAATTTACAGATCCAGCTTCTGGTCCTCTTTTACCGCAGTTTCTCCTATTAGGTGTACTGTTTGTACTTTCTACATTTCTGGTTTTTGGCGGAATAAGTTTTCTTGCCGGATGGATAGGGACTTTTTTGAGATCATCTCAGAGACCCGAGCGTATACTTAATCGTGTTGCTGGAGTTGTTTTTCTTTCTTTGGCTGCCAAGCTTGCTTTCACAGAACGCTAACCCGCATATTTCATGTGAATCTGTAAATGAGGCATTTTTTACATGAGATATCCGGGCTAAGGCATTTGCTAAGGTCTCTCTATTATATTTTCCCACTAGTATATCGACGTAATGCCACATAAAAATAGAATTGTAAAACCGGCAAGAATAAAGGGCACAGTGCTCGCCGAAGATGGAAGTGTTCTGAACATTCCTGCAGGATGGGAATTGCTTGAACCTGGTGACGGCCCGCTGACAAAACGGGTCAAATCTAAAGGGATAAGCTGGCTCGTTCAGGTGAAAAAAGGACGCCGTCTTATGTCAAAAGGGATCTGGACAGCCCGGGAGCATATCGATGAGGGAAAGCGTGAAATTGAAGAAAAGCGCTCAACCGATAGTTACGCCCAGAAAAGAAAGACAGATCTTGCCAGAAAAGAAAGGCTACACAACGAATATGTGGAAACGTTTTCGTGTGAAGTAGCGACTTTTCTCGGGTTTGCTCCCAGGCACAAGGAACTTGAAAAACAACTGGCTTTGGCCGTTACAGTCCATGCAACCCCTGTTGGATCCGGAACCGTTGCCAGGACGAAGAGAATACCTGTGGAAGAGCGCGCTTCAAAAGCTGTCGTCGCTTGGATGAGACACCAGACAACCAGCTACGATCGCATGTCAATTGCCAGAGTAAAGGGGAGGCGACGAGAGGTCCGAAGAGAACTTGCTGCACTTTCTATAGAGCTCTTGTCACGATATCGACAAGGCGAGGAAATCTCTGAATCATGTCCTCTTTTTCGAGCTCTGACAAATAAGAACTAGCCCCAAGTTCTGATGAACATTGTGGGCTAGTCAGCACCTGGGAGGTTTTAAGCAGAAGTAGACCGTTTTTCAAACTCTTCTGGAGTGAAACTGTAGACTTGGGTGCCGTTGCTCTCAACAGCAAAGGATGCACAAGCACTGCCAATAAGAGCGCTGTCCTCCATGCTTTTTCCGTCGAGTAGACCTTGTATCAGGCCACCTCTGAAAGCATCACCGGCCCCTGTGGGATCTATGACCTGTGCAGCTGTAAAGGGTCTTATAGGAGTTATGGCTGAGCCAGAATAGATTTCCGATCCTTTTTCCCCAAGAGTAATGATCGTAGTTTGAGCCAGTTTCAGCAGCTCTTCTTTCGTCTTGCCCGTTTTGTCCATGATGAGATTGAACTCATAGTCATTGACTATCAGAATTAAACAATCCGTAATTACATCTATAAGGTCGTCTCCCTGTAGTACCGGCAGCGCCTGGCCTGGATCGAATATGTAATCTATTTTCTTGGCTTTACACTCTTTTGGGTAATTGATCATATCTTCAAGGTTTCCAGGAGAGATCAGCATGAGATCTTTGTCAGAGGAGAGGCTGGAAAAATCGAGATTAGAGGAATATTTCATGGCACCCGGATTAAAGCCAGTAATCTGGTTGTTGCTGGAATCAGTAGTGATATAGGCACCTGCGGTGAGTTCCTCCTCTACAATTGTAATGCCGTCAGAGGAGATCTTGTTGCGCTGAAGCCACTCAAAATATTTATGATGATCACTGCCAATAGTTGATGAAAACTGTGGGCGGCCACCCATGAGGTTAAGCGCATATGCAATATTTCCGGCGGTACCACCATAGTTTTCTGTAACCCCATCGACTTGAAAACAGACGTTAAGGGTATGGATTTTATCAGGAAGGATATGGTTTGAGAATTTGTCTGCAAAATTCATAATTCGATCATAAGCTAGAGAACCTGATATGGTAACGTTTTTCATAGTAGTGTCTTCCTGTATTTCCTATTCATGGTGTGCGGGGTGCTGGTTGCGTCTCGCGTTCGGTGTTATTTAACCTGCATCAATATAGTAACAGCGGGCATGATAATCTATGACCTAAATCTTGCATACGCAAAACAAGAAAATAATTTAACTCAGCACGGTAGATGTGTTTGTCTTACATCTCTGTCGTTTGTCGTGTTTTTTTACGAAAGAGTGAGAGTGGAGGTAAACTATATAGAAATGTACGTTATTTCTTGAGTTTTGTTGTGTATCTTGGTACCGACAAAGGGATTACAGCTCATTATAATAGTAGTATTTGTACTTTTTTCGTGTTTGAAACCAGATGGTGTAGTGGATGCTGTTGTCCAATCTCTCGATTCAGAGTACTTTGTTACGGCTTTGGGGAGGAACCCCTTTTGATAAGAAAAATGTAAAAAGGAGATGTAGATGAAAAAAATTAGCCTGTTGTTAGCTGTCATTTTGGCGGTGATCACTTTTTCAAGCGGTTCTGTGTTTGCAGCTGATGCCTTGACTGAAATTCAAAAGCGAGGCGTTCTTCGCATTGGTATGGAACCTGGTTACATGCCTTTTGAGTTGACCAATAAGAAGGGTGAGATCATTGGTTTTGATGTAGATATGGGAAAAAGAATGGCTAAGGCCATGGGTGTAAAGCTGGAAATAGTTTCTACTGCCTGGGATGGAATCATTCCTGCTCTTCTTACAGGTAAATTTGATGTTATCATGTCTGGTATGACCCTTACCCAGCAGAGAAATCTCACTGTAAACTTTGCGACTCCATATATCCTTATTGGTCAATCAATTCTTATCAAAAAAGAATTGGCTGATACTGTGAAATCTTACAGAGATCTAAATAATGCTAAGTATACTGTTGCCTCCAAACTTGGAACAACAGGTGAGCAGGCTACCAAGAGAATGATTGGTAATGCAAAATACATCTCCTATGAGACAGAGCAAGAAGGTGTTATGGAGCTTGTAAACGGTAAGATTGATGCTTTTGTTTACGACCTACCATTCAACACAATTGCTGTTGGACAAAAAGGTGTTGGTAAAATTGTTCACCTTGACGAACCATTTACCAAAGAGCCTCTTGCGTGGGCTATCAAACGTGGTGATGCTGATTTCTTGAACTGGTTGAATAATTTCATGGCTCAGGTCAAGTATGACGGCGTTTATGACAAAATTTATAAAAAATGGTTCCAAGATAGCGCTTGGATGAAAGAAATCCAGTAAAAATAAGGAATCATTATTTTGACAGCCACAAATAAAACGTGGCCCTGGAAACTGTTGCTGGTAGCCATCCTTCTTGTGGTGGCTGCCGGTTCCTGGGGTGCGGTTCAGAAGATTGACTATCAGTGGCGTTGGTACAGAGTTCCCCAGTACTTTCTCTACCACGCTGAAGATGCACAAAAAATTCCATTTGATGGTGTTGTACAGAGCATCAAAGAATCCGGAGCAACAGCAGAAATTCTAGTTGTTTCTGAGACCTCAGAGAAGCTTACGCTGACTGTCGGGTCAGATAGTATAGAGGTGAGCGAAGGTGAGGATCTGTTTGAAGGAGACACTGTAGGGTTTGTTAAGGAGTGGCGTTTAGGACCACTTATGATGGGGTTGTGGACAACCCTCTGGCTTTCAGCCATATCTAGCGTGTTTGCCCTCGTATTAGGTTTACTTACAGGACTTGCCAGGATCTCCGAGAATTTCACTTTGCGTGGTCTTGCAATGATCTATGTGGAGTGTATTAGGGGGACACCGCTGCTTGTGCAGATCTTTCTTGCCTACTTTTTTCTCGGTACCGTTTTTGATTTGAGTAGAAATGTCTGTGGCATTGGAGCACTTGCTCTTTTTGCGGGAGCCTACGTTGCAGAGATTGTAAGGGCAGGTATTCAGGCGATACCTAAAGGACAGGCCGAAGCGGCAAGATCTCTTGGAATGAACTCATTCCAGACGATGGTGGAGGTGATATTGCCCCAGGCTCTAAAAAAAATCCTGCCACCTCTTTCCGGTCAATTTATCAGCCTTATAAAAGATTCCTCTCTCGTCTCAGTCATTGCCATTACAGATCTTACTAAATCTGGGCGGGAAATCATTACTTCAACATTTGCAACTTTTGAAGTATGGCTAGTTGTCGCCGCCATGTATTTACTGGTAACGTCCATATTGTCACAAATCGTCTATTACATGGAACGGAGGTTTGCCGTCAGTGATTAAAGCAGAGAATGTGGTCAAAATATTTAATAGCCGTGTCGGTGTCGTTCGAGCTGTCGATGGGGTGTCTACCGAGGTTGCACAGGGGGAAGTCGTTGTTGTAATAGGCCCTTCTGGTTCCGGCAAGTCGACGTTTCTGAGGTGCATTAATGGGCTCGAAGCTTTCACAGAAGGGCGCATCATTATAGATGGTGTTGATCTAGCTGATAAAAAAACGAATATCAATAAGGTACGTGCTGAAGTAGGTATGGTTTTTCAACAATTCAACCTATTTCCCCATAAAACTGTGGTTGAAAACCTCACACTTGCACAACGTAAGGTGCGAAAGCGAAGCCACAAAGAGGCAGAAGAAAAAGCATATGCCCTGTTGAAAAAGGTTGGGATTCATGATAAAGCCGGCGAGTATCCATCAAGACTATCTGGTGGTCAGCAACAGCGTGTTGCCATTGCCAGAGCACTAGCTATGGATCCTAAAGTGATGTTATTTGATGAACCTACATCAGCACTTGATCCGGAAATGGTTGGTGAAGTCCTTGATGTTATGAAACAACTTGCTCGGGAAGGTATGACGATGATTGTGGTAACCCATGAAATGGGGTTTGCTAGAGAAGTGGCGGATCGTGTTATTTTTATGGATGAAGGAAAGGTCGTTGAAGTTGGGACTCCAGAACACTTTTTTACCAACCCACAGGAAGACCGGGCGAAACTTTTCTTAAAGCAGGTTCTTTAAAAAGAATAATTGACGATTTGAACTATAACCTAAATCTTGCAAGCGGCTCGTTTTCGTATGAAAGATTTATATGTAATTTTACTCATATAAACCCAGTTGAGGAGAATTGAAGATGAAAATGTTTAAAGCTATGTTGGTTCTGGCATTATCACTCTTTATATCTACGGCCAATGCCGGAGAAAAAGAGATGAAAGTTGGTTTTGTTTATGTATCACCAATTGGTGATGCTGGCTATTCTTACTCCCACGATGTAGGTCGCCAGGCAGTGGAAGCTATGGATGGGGTAACCACATCTTATGTTGAGTCTGTGGCTGAAGGCCCTGATTCCGAACGTGTAATTTTGAACATGGCGCGAAAAGGATATGATGTAATTTTCGCAACAAGTTTTGGTTACATGGATCCTATGCTCAAGGTTGCAAAGCAATTTCCTAAGGTTGCCTTCCTGCATTGTTCGGGGTTCAAGCAGTCTGAGAATATGAGTAACTATTTTGGTCGTATGTACCAGGCAAGGTACCTTTCTGGTATCGTTGCTGGGAAAATGACAAAATCAAATACTATTGGCTACGTAGCTGCATTTCCAATCCCTGAGGTTATACGCGGAATTAACGCTTTTGCCCTTGGCGTTCAATCTGTAAATCCTGATGCAGAAGTACGGGTCGTCTGGACTAAGACCTGGTATGATCCTGCAACAGAAAAAGAAGCGGCAAAGTCGCTTTTAGATGTTGGTGCTGATATTATTGCTCAGCATCAGGACTCCCCTGGACCTCAGGAAGCTGCTGAAGAAAAAAGCGTGTATTCAATTGGTTATAATACCGATATGGCAACTTTTGCACCTAAGGCTCATCTGACTGCTCCAATCTGGAATTGGGCACCTTACTACACCAAAGTGGTTGATGAAGTAAGAAAGGGAACCTGGAAAGCTGGGTCAGTATGGCCAGGGCTTGCTGAAGGTATTGTCGGCCTTGCTCCTTATGGACCAATGGTTCCACAGGAAGTGCAGGACATCGCTAATGGCGTAAAAGAAGAAATTGCGTCTGGTAAGAAAAAGGTTTTTGTCGGACCAATAAAGGATCAGAAAGGTACTGTGAAAATTGCGGATGGTGTAATTGTTCCTGACGCTGATCTTCTTGGTATGACCTGGTTTATAGAAGGCGTTGTAGGAACAACAGAATAGAGTCGTATGGTAAAACTCCATGGGAGTGGGCGCAGGCGATTTTATAGAATCTTTTGGATTTGACTTCTAGCCTGCGTCAGCTTAAACTGTGGACTCAACCCTTTTACGAATCATTTATAATTTGTCTCCCTCATGCAGGGTAACCGGATAGAAGCCTCATGCTTCAAATGCGCATTACAAAAAGACAGGAGCCTCTCAGTTTAGGAGGCTCCTGTCTTGTTTTATTCTTGGCACTGGCACTTTCTCTTGTCCTAAGCGGAATTCTACTGTTTCTCGGCGGAACTCCTCCGCTCAAAGGTATAACAACGCTATTCTACGGCGCCTTTGGCTCTCGTTGGGCTTTGGAAGATAGTGTACTTAAAGCCATACCAATTTTCCTTTGTTCACTTGGAGTGGCGGTCGCTTTTCGCCTGAAAATTTGGAATATTGGTGCCGAAGGCCAGTTTGCACTCGGAGCAATTGGTGCTACCTGGATCGCACTTTCTTTTCCTGACTGGCCCTCATTTATTCTTATACCTGCAATGATTTGTATGGCCATGTTGTGTGGTGGGTTTTGGGGGCTTATTCCAGCATTATTGCGGCAGAAGATGCGTACAAATGAAATCATTGTCACCTTAATGATGAACTACATAGGCATACTTTTGCTCCAGTATCTTGTTTATGGTGTATGGAAAGATCCATCCAGTTTCGGGTTTCCTATGACAGCAGTTTTTTCGGACAATGCGATTGTTGGTAAGATCGGCAGTAGCTCCGTTAACTGGGGACTACTGCACTGTATTGGTCTTGGGATCCTCATGTGGGGATTTTTTAAATATACGCGACTTGGATTTGAACTCAAGGCCAGTGGAGACAATGTTGCTGCAGCTCGTTATGCTGGTCTACCGTATGACAGGCTCGTTATTTTGGTGATGGTGCTCAGCGGCGCCTTTGCAGGTTGGGCAGGGTTTCTTGAAGCATCTGCCACCGTCAACAGGTTGCAACCCTCAATAATGGTGGGTTACGGATATACAGCCATAGTTGTAGCCTGGCTTGCACGACTTAACCCACTGAGTATAGGAATCGCATCTATCCTTCTCGCGGGTTTACGGGTGGGGGTGGAAAACCTTCAACTTGATCTGCAGGTTCCGGCCGCTTTTGGTGGTATTCTTGAAGGACTTATTCTGCTTACTGTTCTGGCTGGTGGACTCTTTACACATTACAAAATTGAACGCAGGAGGATGGGATGACAATTGAACTCCTCATTCCTCTTCTTGCAGCAGCTGTGCAATCGGGGACTCCGATTCTGTATGCCACCCTTGGTGAAATATTTACGGAAAAATCGGGTGTACTTAATCTCGGAGTAGAGGGCGCAATGATTATGGGCGCTCTTGCTGGATTTTTGGTGTCAAAATTTACAGGCAGTCCAGTAATTGGTTTTTTGGCAGCAGGTATAGTTGGCAGTCTGGCGACTTCAATCCATGGAGTTGTTTGTCTCTGGTTTCAGGGGAATCAAGTCGTGTCGGGCCTTGCTCTGACCATTCTTGGGGCCGGTCTCGCTAATTATCTTGGAACTCCTTACGTAGGACTCTCTGCTCCGGGTTTCTCTCCGGTCGCTATTCCAGTTCTCTCTGAGATTCCTGCTCTTGGCAAAATCTTTTTTAATCATGACCCACTCGTCTATTTTAGTTATTGCATTCCGCCACTCATGTGGCTGTTTTTTGTAAAAACCCGACTGGGATTAGGCTTGCGAGCAGTTGGTGAATATCCTGCGGCGGCAACTGCGGCAGGACTTAATGTGGTCAATTATCGCTGGTTTGGAATTTTAGCAGGCGGTTTTTTCATGGGTCTTGGAGGAGCGTATCTATCTCTTGCTTACACCCATCTCTGGACGACGAATCTTACGGGTGGGCGTGGTTGGATTGCGGTTGCACTCGTTATTTTCGCCTTTTGGCGACCAGGCCGTGCTGTTTTTGGGGCGTACCTCTTTGGAGGAGTTATGGCCTTGCAATTGCGACTGCAGGCATCAGGAACGCAGTTACCTTCATCGCTCTTACTCATGTTGCCCTATGTGTTGACGGTGTTTGTTCTGGTGCTCTCCTCTTGGAAAAAAGGGAGTTCCGAGCAGCCTGGAGCACTCGGTGTTAATATAGAGCCGGGCGATTAATTACTTGTTGGGGAAAATGCTATAACTCAAATTCTCTACTCTTTGAATTTGACGTAATTGTTCAATGTTCCTCTACAACTCGAATGAAGTAAATATTGGAATTGAGCCTGTTAACGGCCCTTTTATCAGTTTATCGGAGAAACTTATGTCCACAAACTCATCATACAGAAAGACCTACCCTATTTCCTGGGATCAGTTGCATCGCGACTCAAAAGCCTTGTCATGGAGGCTTTTGGATATGGATTATTTTAAAGGAATAATAGCGATTACCCGTGGTGGTCTGGTGCCTGCGGCCATTATTGCAAGAGAGCTTGATATCCATCTCGTCGACACCATCTGCATCTCCAGTTATGACTGGAAAGATAAAAAAGGGGAGGCGGCTATTCTGAAAACTGTTGAAGGTAATGGGGAAGGGTATCTGCTCATTGATGATTTGGTTGATACTGGGCGTACCGCAAATCTTGTCAAAGACATTCTCCCCAAAGCTCATTTTGCAACAGTATATGCAAAACCAGCCGGTCGCCCCTTAGTGGATACATTTGTTACCGAAGTGAGCCAGGATACCTGGATCCTTTTTCCATGGGACACGGAGTCTCAATTTGTAACCCCAATTGCAGGGCGGGAGAAACCCTGAACATGTCAAAAATTGCACCACTCATAAGGCTTTCCGGTATCTCTAAATCTTTTGGTGATGTGCATGCCAACAGTAATGTTACCTTGGATATTGAAGAGGGCAAAATTCTCGCTCTTTTGGGGGAGAATGGTGCGGGGAAATCGACCTTAATGTCCATTCTTGCAGGCCAATTACAACCTGATACTGGTTCCATTTATCTCCAAGGGGAAGAAATTGTTCTGGATACCACCGAAAAGGCAATTGCCTGTGGTATTGGCATGGTGTATCAGCATTTCAAATTAGTTAAAGAGTTGACGGTAACTGAGAATATATTTCTTGGAACCAAAGGTAGTTTTTGGCTCAACTGGAAAAAGATGCAGGCTGAGGTGAGTTCACTGGCGGAGCAATATGGAATGCAAATTGATCCCACAGCTCGAATTAGTGATCTTTCCATGGGGGAAAGACAACAGGTTGAAATTCTAAAACTGCTCCATCGGCAATCTTCTATTCTCATCTTTGATGAACCCACGGCAGTACTCACTCCCAAAGAAGCTGACAGCCTTTTTGTGACCATGCAAAAGATGATCAATAAGGGGAAGGGTATTGTATTCATCAGCCATAAACTTGAAGAAGTAATGGCCATAGCCGATAATATCGCTATTCTAAGGCGGGGAAAAGTGGTGGACACTGTGGCAACCAAAGATGTTGCTTCAACTGCTGAACTTGCCGGCCGCATGGTTGGGCGAGAAGTTCTTCTTGAAGTGAACAGAGTTCCAATGGAACCACGGCAGGTCGTCTTAAAGGTTACCAGCCTATCGGATGATGTTCTTGATGGTATTGATCTAGAACTCCGTCAGGGTGAAATATTTGGCCTTGTGGGCGTTGCCGGAAACGGTCAGAAAAATCTGGTGGAAACTGTCTGTGGACTACGCAGGCCCAAAGTAGATTGCGTCAAAATCCTTGGTGCAGGTTGGAAGAAGTTCTTTTCGAATATGCGCTGGGATAATGCCCTTTCTTATATTCCTGAAGATAGACAAGGCCTAGCCACGTGTCAGGGCCTTGATCTCTTGGATAATTTTTTACTGACAACCCGGGGTGGATTTGCGAAAGGTCCTTGGCTTCTTCGGGAAGATGCCAGGGAAAAAGCAAGTCATCTCATGGAGGAGTTTGATATACGACCTCCGAATCTTTCCGCTTTTGCCTGGCAGTTGTCTGGTGGCAATCTACAAAAAATGGTGCTGGCAAGGGAGTTCTACAGAAAACCACGTCTCATTGTTGCAGAACAACCGACACAGGGATTAGATATCGCAGCAGCCGAAGACATCTGGAATCTGCTCTTAAAGGCGCGGGAAGCTGCAGGGATTCTACTGGTTACAGGTGATCTTTCTGAGGCACTCGCTCTCTCAGATAGAATTGGAGTGATGTACAATGGTCGACTCGTCGATTGCTTCTATTCTGATGATGAAGATAAAGTTGCCAGGATTCCAGAGATGATGGCTGGACTGGTTGAGAAATCCTCTCATCACTAAAGTGAGGAAGTAAGCCCTTGGATTTTTTGTAAAGATATATCAAATTACTTCTGCTTTTTCTGTCTCTTTAAACAAATGAGTTATATCATTACCCTACAGTAGAGTACTATAGATTATCCCCCTTCTGATCAAAGATGAGAAAAAACTCCGCATCAGTCACCTCAACCTTGAGTGGAATATAATGCTGACACAACACGCCCCAATTTGGACTCCTAATCCAGAGAATTTTTCCTCAACCTGTTCTGGACAATTTATTGCCTATATAAATGAGCGCTTCAGTCTTGAAGTTGCTGATTATTCATCACTGTACGACTGGTCAGTTACCTGCCGGGAGTCATTTTGGGAGGCGGTCTGGGATTTTTCAGGAGTTATAGGGCATCGTGGGAAGAGGACCCTTCTTCACGGTGACGATATAGAGGAGTCGATCTGGTTTCCTGATGCGTCACTTAACTTTGCCGAAAATCTCTTGCGCGAAAAAGGTGATGATGTCGCCATCTATTTTCGCGCTGAAGATAAGGTCGCCTATAATCTAACATGGGATGATCTCTACCGTCAGGTTGCCTCTCTTGCGGCCTGGCTCAAGTCAGTGGGAGTGGAAAAAGGTGACAGAGTTGCAGGCTTTTTACCCAATATACCTGAAACGGTAATTGGTATGCTTGCCACCACAAGTCTTGGTGCTATCTGGACCTCTACATCCCCAGACTTTGGTACACAGAGTGTTGTGGAACGTTTTGGACAGACTGAACCAAAAGTCTTGCTCTGCTCAGATGGTTATTTCTACAATGGTAAGACCATAGATGTGCGGGAAAAAGTAAATACTATTAAGGGGGAAATTGGAACAATCGAACAGACTCTGGTTGTTCGTTTGGCTGGTTTCGATTCTCTACCTGGGCTTGATTGGGAAGAGGTTCAAAGAGATTTTAATTGTGACGAAATTACCTTTGAACAAGTAGGTTTTGATCATCCTCTTTATATCCTTTATTCATCAGGTACGACCGGGAAACCAAAATGTATCGCCCATCGGACTGGTGGAGTTCTTTTACAGCATGTAAAGGAGCTACAATTGCACAGTGATGTGCATAGAGGCGATAGGGTCTTCTATTTTACCACCTGCGGCTGGATGATGTGGAACTGGCTGGTCTCAAGTCTTGCATGTGGAGCCTCTCTTGTGTTGTATGATGGCTCACCGTTCTACCCTGGAGCAAGTGTGCTCTGGGACTATGCCGAAGAAGTCGGTGCGACACTTTTCGGTACTTCAGCCAAATATCTAGATGTACTGAAAAAAGAGAATTACTCCCCTGGAAAGAATCATGACCTTAGTACGTTACGTACTCTTTGTTCAACCGGTTCTGTTTTGGTACCTGAGAGTTATGACTATGTATATGACAACGTGAAAGAAGACCTTTGTCTTTCTTCCATTTCAGGAGGGACTGATATTGTGTCTTGTTTTGTTCTGGGGTCACCAATACTTCCCGTATACAGAGGCGAAAGCCAATGTAGAGGGCTGGGGATGGCAGTGGATGTGTTTGATGAAGCGGGTCAGCCGGTTGTAGGGGAGAAAGGAGAGCTTGTATGTTGTAAAAGTTTTCCTTCCCAACCCGCTTTTTTCTGGGGTGATACTGATGGTAAAAAATATCATGAAGCGTATTTTGCCAAATATAAGAACATCTGGCACCATGGTGATTTTGTAAAACTCATGGGCCATGGTGGTGTAACTATTTATGGGCGATCAGATGCCACTCTCAATCCGGGAGGCGTGCGTATTGGTACTGCTGAAATTTATCGATATGTGGAGTTGTTGCCAGAAGTACAAGAGTCTGTTGCCATAGGCCAGGAGTGGGAGGAGGATGTCCGAATTGTCCTCTTTGTCGTTTTGCGGGATGCTTTAATACTCTCAGATGAACTGCAGACGTCTATTTGTAAGACAGTTCGAAATAATTGTAGTCCAAGACACGTTCCTGCAAAAATAGTTCAGGTTGATCAGATTCCCCGGACTAAGTCGGGTAAAATCGTGGAGCTTGCTGTTCGTGATGTCGTACATGGGAAAACAGTGAAAAATATCGGAGCACTGGCGAACCCGGAAGCTCTGGAAAATTTTAAAAATCTGGAAGTATTGCAGTAATCTCTGTTTTGATACGATTAGAAAAGTGTGCAGTGGCTTAATGGCTGAAATAAAAGAAAAAGTACATGGCATTGTTGAGCGTGTAACCTATCATAACGCGGAAAATGGTTGGTCAGTGTTACGGGTTTCTCCTTTTAATAATCCGGCATCGCTTGAGACAGTCACTGTTCACCAGATGAAGGTTTTCGCTGGGGCGACCATGTCGTTTTTTGGCGCCTGGACACATCATTCTCAATTCGGTAGGCAATTTAAGGCCGAGCGGGCAATAGAGGAAAAACCTGCAACCAGTGCCGCTCTGGAAAAGTATCTGGGCTCAGGTCTCATTAAGGGAGTAGGTCCGAAGACTGCCAGAAAGATTGTTAATCATTTTAAAGAAAATACCCTGGAGTTGTTTGAAAATGATATCGGAAGACTGATTGAAGTCGACGGTATCGCAAAAAAGAAACTTCTCACAATAGAAGAGGCCTGGCGGGAACATAGAGCGATTCGCGAGGTAATGATGTTCCTGCAGGGCCATGGTATCTCCACCTTGTTTGCTGTCCGAATCTACAAAAAATATGGGGAAGAGGCCATTGAGAAGGTGGTTGCCGATCCGTACCGGCTGGCCAGTGATTTTTATGGGATTGGTTTCTTTTCAGCAGATAAGGTCGCTCTTTCTATCGGACTCGCCGAAGATAGCGAACAAAGAATCGTTGCCGCCATCAGGCATGTTTTGGCTGCAGCAAGAGACGAAGGCCACTGTTTTTTAAGTCGGGAACAGATTGCAGTAGGAATCGATAAATTATTAAACATTGAACTTGAAGATCGTCTTTTACTGCTTCTTGATAAGATGGAGTTAGACAATCAACTCAAGCGAAGAGTTTTAGAGATTGGCGGGGTTGTAACGAATTGCTATTATTCCAAGACATTGTATTTCGATGAAGCTTATGTAGCGACTAAAGTACGTGAAATGATCAGCACTCCAGATCATGAGCTTATAGCTGGTGCTGATCAGTGGCTTGAAAAGCATTGTAGCAGCCAAAAGATACGCTTAACAGAAGAGCAGATGAAGGCCGTCAAAACGGCTGCTGTAACAAATTTTTCAGTGCTTACCGGTGGTCCTGGATGTGGAAAAACCACCACAACTTTAGTCATTGTACGCTTGCTGGAATATCTAGGAGTTCATGTTGTACTCGCAGCTCCTACGGGGCGTGCTGCCCAACGCATGAGTGAGGTGATAGGGCGAGAAGCCAAAACGCTTCACCGTCTACTCGAGTGGCAGCAGGGTGGTTTTTTGCGAAATGAAGAGCAACCCTTGAAGGCGGACTGCCTGATTGTCGATGAGTGTTCAATGCTCGATATCTCACTTACAGCCTCACTCTTAAAAGCGCTCCCAAATCATTGTCAGCTACTTTTTATTGGTGATGCTGATCAACTACCATCAGTTGGAGCGGGAAATGTGTTACGGGATATTATAACGACCGGAGTTGTAGCGGTATCTCAACTTACCGAGATCTTTCGTCAGGCAAAAGAATCTAAGATAATCAAATACGCCCATGATATAAATAGTGGCCAAACACCCCAGATAGAATCCCCTTTTAAAAAGCCTGAACTGTGGGCCAGAAAAGAAGATTGCCTCTTTTTTGATTCGGATGAGGCAACACAGGAACAGCTTAAATTTATTTCTCGGGTTAAAAAACTAGATGGGTTTGACCTTGAAGGTCGCGAAGAATTGACAGCAGAAGATCCTCTTTTATTTGGTACTGCTGAGCCTATTGTTTCGTCCTATGAGCAATCTTTTGTGGTTCCTCAAAAATTTCAGCACGTGGATCTTATGCAGGTGGCAAAGGCCGATTCTGAGGTGGGTGAGCTTAAAGCTGTGGTGAAGAAAATTCATCCATGGTCAACATTGCATTTTGGCTTTTCGGCGGTGCAAGCTGTCGTACGTCTCTATACTGAATGGATTCCTAAATATTACGGCGCTGATGTCGAAATCCAGATTCTCTCTCCCATGACTCGTGGTAGTCTTGGTACGGCAAACCTGAACAAAGTAATTCAACAGGCTGTGAATCCAGAGGCAAGCGGCAAAGCTCAGGTTGTAATCGGTGAGCGCGTTCTCCGCGTTGGAGACCGGGTTATCCACAGAAGAAATAACTATGATCTTAATGTCTTTAATGGGGACATAGGGCGGATTGTTTCCATAGACACTGTTGATCTTGGTTGTGTGGTGAGGTTTTCACCTGATACCCGTGAGGTACCCTATAAAAAAGATGATATGTTGGAGCTCGATCTTGCGTATGCCATTACAATCCATAAATCCCAGGGCAGTGAGTTTGAGGCGGTGATTATTCCATTACTCACCCAGCATTTCAAAATGCTCTTTCGAAATCTTATATATACGGGACTTACCCGTGCAAGAAAGCTGGCTGTAGGGATTGGTACAAGAAAGGCTCTGGCTATGGCTGTCAAACAGGAAGATAGTTGTAAGCGTCAGACCGCTTTACAGCAACTCATTGTCCATGGTATGTAAAGCCCTGTAGTAAATCGATTAAATAGGAAGCTGATAGAAAGTTTTGAATACATCTGAGAGAGAATACATGGAGCATGGGAATAACTTTAAGACTATTTTTCGAGGGGTATCGCTTTCTCTCATTTTTATTGCTTTGTACCATTTTTTGGTGACAAGCCTTGCCGTTGTCGATTTGCAGGTAGTGACAGACAATAGAACAAAATTTAAGATTTATTATAGTGATTCAACCAGGAGTTGGTCTGAAGGTCGAATGGCAGAGATTCTGATTACTCCAGGGAAAAAGAACTATTCCATGCGCCTTGCAGATCTAAAGAAGATACAAGAGATACGTATTGATACCTCAGAGAAAATAGCCAATGTACAGGTTAAGTCTCTTGTTATTTCACAACCCGGTTTTGCTCCGATTCATATTGATTCGCCAGCCCATTTTGAGCAACTAGAGGTAGGTGGGGGGATAGCGGATTTTTCTTTTACTACTAACGGATTTTTGGTGAAACCTTCATCAGGGGATCCAAATCTGTTTTACACACTACCTTCACTGCAGGCAGAAAATATAACTGGAGCACAGTTGGCTAGAATTTTTGCTCTTGTACTCTTTGCTTTTGCTCTCGCGCGTGCTTCAAAATCGATGTTTTCCGAATTTCGTTTCGTGATTCCTGCAGGGCTTGTGGTGCTAACTCTCATCATTGTGATGGCAAGTTTGAGCAAATACAATCAGCACCCTGATGAAGGGGTACATGTAGGTGCGGCGCAGTATTTTGTCGATCATAATATTCCGCCCGAAATTGGTGACCCAGCTGTGGCTCACACCTATAGCGTGTATGGATACTCAAGACTTAATTTAGGCGAAATTTCATATTTTTTTGCAGGTAAATTTGCCAAACTTCTTGAACCTTTACAGCTTCCTGGATTCCGGGTTTTTAGATATTTTAATGTGACGCTATTTGCTTTTCTTTTACTCTTTGCTGTCTACAAAAAGCCGTTTCGCCTTATTCTGCTGCCTCTGCTGCTCTCACCCCAAATCTGGTATATTTTTAGCTATTTCAACTCAGAAGGTTTTGCGATGGTGGTTATTCTTCTGATCGCCTATCAGATGGTGGTGCCGGATTCCACATGGAATCGTTTTCTGACACCGGATGGCCCCAGCTGTTCATGGTGGAAGCTCCCTGGGGTTGTGGCCTTACTTGGGTTGCTACTGTTACTGAAACCAAATTTTTACTTTTTTGGTATCTATATCTTCTTTTATTTTGCATGGAGACTTGTATATAAGAAAACCGAATTCAGCAAGCCAGTGCTGATCCGTGTTGTCTTGATTGCATTGGCAGGCATTTCGGTCTTCGTTGGTATTCGTCTTGTCGATAGCTCTATTCATGATTTTCAAAAGAGTGAAAGGATTATGGAAGCACGAGAGAAATATGCAGATGAGTTGTTTAAACCAAGTACACCTCTAGATAAAAAATTCGCGTATCTACAGATGAAAGAGAGAGGCGTGACTCTAGACACTATCTTGCATGGACATTATTGGGGTGAGAAAATATTTCGAACGTCGTTTGGGGAATACGGCTATACCTCAGTCGCTGCCACATATGGATATTATAATTTCGTCCATTACCAGGCATTAATTGTTCTTATCGTTATTTCGTTTTTTACTATGAAAAATGGTGGATGGGAGGGCGTCTCGTTGTTGTCTGTGACAATGGGGAGTGCATTACTACTTGTCATAGCGTCGCTTTACCAGGCTTGGGCTGTGGATTTTCAGGCCCAGGGGCGCTATCTCCTACCTGTGGTAGGAATGTTCTCGATGTTTTCCTACCATATGCGGGAAAAACTGGGGAATCTGCCCTGTGTTCTGGTGTTGAGTAGTCTGTTTATGGTCTCTCTGTACAGTTTTGTTTTTGTGGCACTTGCGGGTATCAGTAAGGTGACTTTTGCTCTTGGCTAGTTTTCTCCACTGGTGACACGTCTGCTTAAATTGAAAATTTCTTTGTCTGGAGTAAATGAGCTGTGATGAGGCCTACTGCAAAGCCTCAGGAAAGATTTGTCGTAAGGGTGATTGAGAGGATACCTATTATGACGAACAATTCCTAACGTGCCATCTTATCAATAATGGAGAGGTTGAGCTGACCACCGGCGAAAACAAGAAGGACACCAAGAAGAAAAAGGTAGCAGGCGGATGAGTGAAAGTGCATGGTGACTTTCGAAAGAGAGCTATACAGAGAAACAACAATATACTCCAGAGCTTCGCTAACAAAGCCCACTCGGTGGACTTGCAAGTCCCGAAGGGTAGCAAATATGAGAAAATAATACTTATGCAGGTGCTTTTTAAAATAAGTATCATGAACGTAATGTACTCTTTTAAAGAGTTAAATTGTTTTCGCATTTTACGTATGCAAGACTTCGGTGGTATGTAAAGCCTCAGGGTTAACTGGATCGAATGAATACGAAGTAGATAGAGATTTTTGACTAATCCCGGTAAATGAGAAGTAAGCTGGGAGAAGTGCATTGAAGGTAACTTTACATTTATAATTTCAATACAATCTCCAGATTTCTTGGTTTTTTATACACCTCAGGTAAGCGACAGACTCCAAGGGCGTACTAAAAAGAGTGACAGGTTTTCAGGAGTATGGCCCTAAATCCGAGAGAGAATATATGGCGCACGTGAATAATCTTAAGACTATTTTTCGAGGGGTATCACTTTCTCTCATATTTATTGCTTTGTATCATTTTTTGGTGACAAGTCTTGCCGTAGTCGATTTACAGGTAGTCACAGACAACAGAACAAAATTCAAGATTTATTATAGTGACTCAACGAGAAGTTGGTCTGAAAATCGCGTGGTAGAAGTTTTGATTAAGCCGGGCCAAGAAAAGTATTCCATACGGTTGGCAAATCTGAAGAAGATACAAGAGATACGCATTGATACCTCTGAGGAAATTGCCAATGTGCAGGTTCAATCCCTTGTTATTACACAGCTCGGTTTTGCACCTGTACGTATTCATTCAAAGAAACAGTTTGAAAAGCTTGAAGTAGGTGGAGGAATTGCCGATTTTTCTTACACAAAAAAAGGGTTTATGGTGAAACCCTCATCCCAGGATCCTAATCTGTTTTATACGCTCCCTTCTTTACAACCAGAAAATATAGCTGCCGGACAATTGATAAGGATCGTGGCTCTTGTACTTTTTGCTTTTGCCCTTGCCTATGCTTCGGAAGCGATCTTTACAGAGTTTCGTTTTGTTATCTTTGCAGGACTTATCGTTCTTACCTTGGTTGCAGTTATGGCCAGTTTAAGTACCTACAACCAACACCCTGATGAAGGGGTGCATGTGAGTGCTGCTAAGTATTATATGGACCATAATATTCCTCCCCAGATTGGCGATCCGGCTGTGGCTCATACCTATAGCGTATATGGGATGTCTCGACTTAATTCAGGAGAGATATCGTATTTTTTCGCAGGTAAATTTGCTAAATTCTTTGAACCATTACAGCTGCCTGAGTACCGTGTTCTTCGCTATTTTAATGTAACGCTGTTTGCCTTTCTTCTACTTTTTGGAGCATATAAAAAATCGTTTCGCCCGCTTCTATTGCCTTTGCTGCTATCCCCTCAGATCTGGTACATCTTTAGTTATTTTAACTCAGAAGGTTTTGCCATGGTGGTGATTCTTCTCATTGCCTATCAGATGGTGGTGGAGGAGTCCACCTGGAATAGGTTTCTTACTACAGACGGGTCCAGTTGTTTATGGTGGAAACTTCCAGGTATTGCGATCCTCTTGGGGGTACTTTTATTGCTGAAAGTTAATTTCTACTTTTTCGGTATTTATATGCTCTGCTATTTTCTCTGGAGGCTTTGGTATAAAAAGACCGCTTTTAACACATCCATACTAGCTCGTGTGGCTGTAATTGCTCTGATGGGCATCTCTGTTTTTGTTGGAGTCCGAGTTGTCGATAGCTCGATAAATGATTTTCAAAAGAGCGAAAAAATTATGGAGGCGCGGGAAATGTATGCTGGCTTCTCGTTTAAACCGAGTACGCCACTTGAGCAAAAATTCCCTTTGTTACAGCTGAGAGACAGGGGGGATACGCTCAAAAAGATTCTTATAGACCATATGTGGGGTGAGAAAATTTTTCGCACTTCCTTTGGGGAGTATGGATATACATCTGTTGCAGCATCTTACGGTTACTACGATCTTGTGCGTTACCTTGCGGTTATCGTGTTTTTGGTAATTACATTTTTTACCATTAAAAATGGTGGATGGGAGGGAGGGTCTCTTTTATGTATCACTGTTGGAAGTGCGATACTTCTGATGGCAGCAGCATGTTATTCATCCTGGACAGCTGATTTCCAGGCACAGGGACGATATCTTCTTCCCATCGTGGCAATGTTGTCTATGTTTGTTTATCAGATGAGAGCAAAACTGGCGAATCTTCCATGTGTTTTTCTGTTGGGTTCCATGTTTTTGGTCTCACTGTACAGTTTTGTTTTTGTGGGGTTAGCAGGAATTGACATGGCAACTATTGCACTGGGCTAACTCCAGTAGACGGGAAACAGGCCGGGATATGTTCCATGTTACGGTGTTTTCGTTATTTGTTTTGAATGTATTGTGTTTTTGGGTGCTTTATGACAGATGTTTATGAGTAAGATATCAAATAGAAAGTTGTTTTTTATTGAGTAAATGGGCTGTAATGAGGCCTACTGCAAAGCCCCAGGAAAGATTTGTTGTGAGGGTGATTGAGAGGATGAGCACTATGACGAACAGTTCTTTGCGTGCCATCATATCAATAATGGAGAGACTGAGTTGACCTCCTGCAAAAACCAGCAAAACGCCAAGGATAGAAAGCGGTAACAGGTGTAAGATAGATAGTGCATGGTGACCAAGAAAGAGAGCTGTACAGAGAAAAATTGCCCCAATGATGATATTGGAGCCTCCTGTTCGTGCTCCGAATTTATAGTGGGCTGCAAGGCCTCCCGCCCCATGACACAGAGGAATCCCTCCTAAAAGAAAACAGATCCCGTTTGCAAAAGCCATACTCAATGTGGTCGTTTTGTAAGTTACCTTGTGAGATTTCTCTCCAAAATATTCCTTAGATAGATCTGCATTGGCAATTATTGCATTGCCAATAGTCATGGGGAGTTGTGGGAGTACCAGTACAAAAAAGGCGATGACAAGATCCGGTTGAGTCGGTAACCCGAAGGGGAGCAGTTCCGGTAATTGGAAGCCGAGAGTCATCTCTGCCAGTGTTCCCGGTTTTGCGAATAGGAGGCCTGTAATAAATCCGGTTGCTATAAGTACTAGAGCGGCAGGATATTTTTTATTGTGCATAAGAGTAAGTACGATGAGGGTGCCTACTATCCCAAAGCATATACCAACAGGAACAGGACCAAAACTTACGATATTGAAAAAAGGTTCGCCTGAACCTGCGGCAAGTTGCTGAGACGATTGCCCCGTGATGAGTCGTATCCCCTGCATCATGAGAAGGGTCCCCGTGGAGAGTTGTATCCCCCTTATGACAGATTTGGGTACAATTTTGCCAATGAGATTAATGCTACCGGAAATTCCAATGATAAAAAGCAATAGGCAGGTAAGCGCAGCAGCCCCACTAATCTGTGAAGCCGATACACCTGTAGCTATGGCGTAACTGCTTATGGCCTTCATTGGTTGTACAGGCACCGGGACTCCAAAGTAAAGTCCAGAACAGATGTAAAACAGGCCTATTGTGAAAAATACTCCGGTGGTGGACATTCCATTTACCATTATCATTCCCATGGTGAGTGGAAGCAGTGTACCTAGGTCTCCAAGAGATCCAGAAAATTCCATCCGGTTAAACTTATACGGTATTGTCATCTCTTATTCCGGGCTTGAGGCTGGTCTGCACCCCCGAGAGTATTTTCTTTCAGGGCACCTTTATTGGACTTTAAGGTCGCTGGTCTTGTAAACTACTAATGGGTGTATATACAATATACTCGCAGAAGATCGAATGATATTTTTTTGGAGAAATGAATGTACATATGTGTTGATTTTGACGGGACCCTCGTGGATCACAGGTATCCTGATATAGGTAAGCCGGTCCCAGATGCGGTGAAGTGGTTAAAAAAGCTACAAAGATATGGTGCTAAGATAATCCTTTTTACTATGCGTGGCGATGGCTTGAAAGATCGTAATGTACTACAGGAAGCGGTTGATTATATAGAGAAAAATGGAGTGACTTTATACGGTGTGAACAGGAATCCGACTCAGGATTCCTGGACCAATAGTCCCAAGGCCTACGGGGAAGTGTACGTAGATGATGCGGCATTTGGATGCCCTCTTATCGAGGTGAAAGGATTCAGTCGTCCCTGTGTCGACTGGAAAAAAGTGGGCCCCAATCTGGAGCATATGATTCTTAGTCGGATGTAATTTATGAGCCCGTTGATTTACTGCCTTTTGCCCCGATATTTTCGTTTTAAGAAAAAAATAATCCTCGGAGGTAAGCGCAGACTCCGATATCAAATATATGCCTGTGGTTATTTTTTTCGTATGCCTCGGAGTCTTCGCTTACCTGATCTCGAACCAGATAGCGTAGACTTCGAAATCCAAGTAAATCAACAGACTCATTTATTGAGGCTTTTGTAATTGTAAAAGATACATCTCAAGAGCAGCAATGAGTTCATCAGCGAGGATGTAATTCTGAGCCTTCACATTGCTTGAAAGATCTACAAATAGCGTGGCAAGGCGTCTGAACCCGAACATCCCACACACCCCCGTGAGAGCGTGGCAGGTGCTGTAAACGTCAGGGTGATTCTTGTCAGCAAGTGCCTCTTTAATAACATTGAAATCTGTTGTGATTGTCTGAAATATCTGTGGGAGGAGCTCGGTTAGACTGTCTGGAATATCTTCAGCCTTCTCATTTTCCAGACAGTAGCCGATGGCCTTATTCCCCATCTCGGAGGGTGGCGGTTCAACCAGCTGTTTTGAGGTGTATCTCACTAAGGCTTGGATAAGATCACGTTTAGAAAAAGGCTTAGTCAGAACACCGTCAAATCCTAGTTTTAAAAATTTGTTTGTCTGTTCCTGGAATGCATGAGCCGTTATTGCAATAATGATTGCTGGATCGTCTGTCCCTCTCTCTTTTTTTCGAATGGTCTTGGTTGCAGTAATCCCATCCATTACTGGCATACGAATATCCATCAACACCATGTCAAATGTTACCGAATCAAGTTTTAGAAGCGCATCTTGTCCATCCTGAGCGGTATGAATGTCTATCGGATAATCTTTGAGGTAGAGCTGTATAACTTCGAGGTTTTCTTTGATGTCATCTACAGCAAGAACACTCAATTGTGGGAAGTTCTCTGGAAGAATGAGGTGTGTGTTAAAACGGATTTTTGGTCTTTCAGAGGCAATAACTTGTTGGAGTGGAAGGCTGCAGGTAAAGGTCGAGCCGTGACCAAAGCGGGAGCTAACTGTAAGGTTGCCTCTCATGGTTTCTGTTAGCTTTTGGCTAATAGCAAGCCCCAGACCTGCCCCTCCGTGCTGTTCTGAAAGAGATTCATTGGCCTGGGTGAATCGGTCAAAAATGATTTTTTGCTGATCCCTGGAGATTCCGATTCCAGTATCCTGAACCCTTAAAATAAGATTTTCTTTCTGATCAGGATTTTCCTCAATACTGAGAATTATGGTCCCTGATTTCGTAAATTTTACCGCGTTATTAACAAGGTTAAGTAGGATCTGAAATATCTTAAGTGAATCTCCGACTCTTTCCATAACAAGTAATGGATCATAGTTGACAACGAATTCGAGTCGTTTGGGAAGACACAGTGGCAGCGCAGACGCTTCAATTTGATTTATGATTTTTTGCAGGCTGAACGGTTCCGGTTCAAAGGCGATTTTACCGGCTTCAATTCTGGAAAACTCGAGAATGTTGTTGAGAATTTCCATCAACTGCTGCCCTGTTACTCTGAGACTGTTGAGATACTGTAATTGTGGGGTGGTAAGTGGTGTTTCCTCGAGAAGATGTGCCATGCCGAGGATTATATTCAGTGGCGTTCTTATCTCATGACTCATGTTTGCCAGAAAATCTGATTTAGATAGATCTTCTCGGCGCTTTTGTTCATGAAAAAAACGCAGCTTATCGTTGGTCTCCTGCAGAAGTGCAGCGGTGGCTGTAGTGTGTTTTTGTAGAGAGGTAATCTGTTTTTCTGCAGCACCCAGATTGTGACGTAATTGAGTACACTCTTTTTCTAGCAGGTTTGTTTTATCTTGCAGTTCTCGTTGGTTGTTATCATCCAAAGTCATAACCTTAAGGAAAAGATACGTTTGAGAGTGGGTACTGAGATACTGCTTGTGCGTGTTAACATCGTTGCTGCCTTTCCATTTCAGTCTAAATTACGAAAAGAATAGCCAATCAATTTCATTGCAGTATGGACTGTTATAACCTAAAAAAACCTTAAGAAGAACAAATTCATGGAGAAATTTTGAGGGAATAATGCTACTATACGCGCCATAAGTCAGTAACCACGATCATACTGCAGCAAAGAAATTTACCAGTCCGGAATGTTCACCGCTTACATGCACAACAGTCCAATCTTTGTTTATAATGCGTTTAAATATAAAGGAAAATATCATGGGTGTGACAGTCACACAACTGTATCGGAAGATTGATGAAAGCAGAGCTTATTGTTTTAACGTTGAGTCAAATCGTCGTTTGACCCAGGATGAACTGACACGTCTGCGTCTCATACTAGCCGATGGACTGCTGGTTGAAACCGTACAGGAAACTCCAGTTTTGATTGGAGACAGGGTCGTTGAAGTTGGTCCCAGGATGAATTTTGCGACCGCCTGGTCTTCCAATATGGTTTCCATTTGCAAAGCAACGGGACTTGATATGATCAGTCGCGTTGAAAGGTCCAGACGCTATCTCGTACCTGATGATGAAGATCTAAACCAATTTATTGACAACAATCATGACCGCATGACGGAGTGCCACTATCCGGAATCTCTTACCACCTTTGCAACCGGAGTCGTTCCAGAGACCGTTTATGAGGTTGATCTTATAACAAAAGGGCCTGATGGTTTAAATGAACTCCCCGGAATCTCAATGGATGAATGGGATCGTAATTTATACTACGATTATTTTGTAAAGCAGCAGAAGCGCAATCCAACAATCGTTGAGATTATGGATCTCAATAATGCAAACTCTGAACACTCCCGCCACGGCTTTTTTAAAGGAAAGCAGATTATTGATGGGCAGGAGATGGACGGGACCTTGTTTGAAATTGTTACAGAGACGCTTACTGCAAGTCCTAAAGGGTCTCTTATTGCTTTTAAGGATAATTCCAGTGTTATAGATGGCTATGAGATAGATACAATTATTCCAGCTGCGCCGGGCACACCTTCCCCTTTTGTTCCAGTGAAGGTGACATACAACCCTCTTTTAACAGCAGAAACCCATAACTTCCCAACAGGCGTTGCGCCGTTTCCAGGTGCAGAAACAGGAACTGGTGGAAGGATTCGTGACGTACAGGGTACAGGAAAGGGCGGTTTTGTCATTGCTGGAACCGCCGGATATTGTGTTGGAAATCTCAATATTCCCGGATACGACCTGCCGTGGGAAAATAACTACCCAACTCCTGATAATCTCGCCTCACCACTGGAAATTGAAGTTGAAGCCAGTAATGGTGCCTCTGATTACGGTAATAAATTTGGCGAACCACTTATTCAGGGTTTTACCAGATCCTTTGATATGCGCCTTGAAAACGGTGAGCGTTGGGGCTTTCTGAAGCCGATCATGTTCACAGCTGGCGTAGGGCAGCTGGACAACCGACATATCGAAAAAGAAACCGAAGAAAAGGGTATGATCATCGTTCAGGTTGGCGGTCCCGCCTACCGAGTTGGTTTTGGAGGAGGTGCTGCCTCCTCAATGCTGCAGGGTGAAAATGAATCGAGTCTTGACTTTAACGCGGTGCAGCGTGGTGATGCGGAGATGGAACAGAAGATGAACCGTGTCATCCGCGCCTGTAACGAGATGGGGGATAAGACTCTTATCGATGTCATTCATGATCAGGGCGCAGGTGGCCCAGCAAATGTACTAAAAGAATTGGTGGAAAAATCTGGCGGTTGGGTACAGATTCGCAATATCCGCGTGGGTGATCCGACCATGTCAGTATTGGAACTCTACGTTGCCGAATATCAGGAGCGAACGGGTTTTCTTATCAGGCCTGAAAATATTGATGGCTTTCAAGCTATTTGCAACCGGGAAAAGGTTGGTTGTGAGATTTTAGGTGAGGTCACCGGAGATCTTCGTTTTGTCGTTCGGGATTCCAACGACAATACGACTCCTGTGGATATCGATTTACCGGTTCTTTTAGGAGAAATACCTCAGAAAACCTTTGAAGATAATCGCCGTCCCCTTGGTGGTAAGCCAATGGCCATTCCTGCCGACCTGACTGTGATGTCAGCATTGCGTGACGTGCTAAGACTCGTCTCCGTTGGCTCCAAGAGGTTTCTCACAAACAAGGTCGACCGTGCTGTAACTGGACTTGTTGTCAACCAGCAGTGTTGTGGACCTCTACAGCTCACTGTGGGAAATGTTGCGGTTGTGGCCCAGAGTCACTTTGGTAGAACCGGAATTGCAACGGCCATTGGAGAGCAGTCTATTAAAATGCTGGTTGATCCTGCTGCAGGTGCCAGGATGGCGGTGGGTGAGTGTCTTACAAATCTTGTTTGGTGCAAAATTGAAGCCCTTGACCAGGTGAAGTGTTCGGCGAATTGGATGTGGGCTCCGAAACTTTCCGGCGAAGGTGCCGCAATGTATGACGCTGCTGCTGCAATGCGCGATGTGATGATAGATGTCGGCATGGCGGTAGATGGAGGCAAGGATAGTCTTTCCATGGCAACAATGGTTGGGGACGAAATGGTTAAGTCTCCCCGTGAGCTCGTTGTCTCCGCCTACGCTGCTGCGCCTGATATCTTGAAAGTTGTCAATCCGGATATTAAAAACGTTGGCTCACCATTGCTCTTTATTGACCTAAGTGGAGGTAAGAATCGCTTAGGCGGCACCTCTCTTGGTCATGTGTTGCAACAAATGGGTAATCTCTGTCCTAATGTTGATGATGGAAAGCTTTTGAAAAACGGTTTTCTTGCTGTTCAGGAACTGATTGAGAATGGACTCATACGTTCAGGGCACGATCGAAGTGATGGTGGATTGATCACAACGCTTCTGGAAATGGCCTTTAGTGGTAATTGTGGTCTCGATATCAGCCTTGAAGGTGATTGTAGTGTATTTGAAAAACTGTTTTCAGAAGAGCTTGGGCTGGTGGTTGAGTGTGATGCTGACAAACTCACTGAGGTGACAGACGTCTTAAAGGGTCATGGCATTAACGCAGTGCAGCTTGGTCACTCAACTGCTACTGGAAATATTACGGTGAGCTATAATGGTGAGAAGGTCGTAGATGAAGAGCTGGTTGTTCTGCGAAGTTGGTGGGAAGAAACATCATACCAGCTCGAAAAGCTCCAGGTAAACCCAGCTTGCGCCGATGAAGAAAAAGCGGCAATTTATTCAAGAAAAGGTCCTTCCTATAATCTAACTTTTACACCAGAGCCTGCTCCTAAAGAGCTGCTTGCCCAAGCCAACAAACCAAAAATTGCGATTTTGCGCGATGAGGGATCTAATTCAGACCGAGAGATGACGTCAGCTTTTTATTCTGCGGGTTTTGAACCCTGGGATATTTGTATGAATGATCTTCTGGAAGGAACTGTTAATCTTGAGGGTTTCAGAGGCCTTGCAGCAGTAGGAGGGTTTTCCTACGCGGATGTGCCGGAGTCAGCCAAAGGATGGGCAGCGACCATCCTCTTTAATCCACGATTGAAAAAGATGTTCACAGAATTTTACGAGCGACCAGATACCTTTACTCTTGGAATCTGCAACGGTTGTCAGCTCTTTGGATTGCTTGGATGGATTCCAGAGACAGGTATTGCTCCAGAAAAGCAACCTCGCTTTGTAAAGAACATCTCAGGCAGATTTGAATCGAGATGGTCAACGGTCAAAGTGCAGAAGAGTAATGCAATGATGCTAAAGGGTATGGAAGACCTTGTCTTTGGTATTCATGTTGACCACGGCGAAGGACGCTTACACTTCCCTGATGCAGCCGTTATGGAGAAAGTAGTCAAGAACGGTATGACACCGATGGTCTATGTGGATGATGAGGGGCAGACCACTGAAAAATATCCGTTTAACCCTAATGGTTCTGTTGGTGGATTGGCGGGACTTTGCTCAAGCGATGGTAGACATCTTGCTCTGATGCCACATCCCGAGAGAGTCTTTTTACCATGGCAGGCACATTATCTTCCAGAAGAGATGAAAGATCTTCAGGTCTCTCCCTGGATGCAGATGTTTAGAAATGCCTATGCTTGGTGTGTGAAGAATTAGTGAGATAATTCTTATCTAGTGCCTGAACGAAAATTTGCAAATTCTGTCGAGTTCAAGGCGGGCGATATTTTTAACCGGAGGAATACATAGAGTATCTCGGAGTCTCGTTCCTCGCTTACCGGAGGATTAAAAATTGAGCCCAACGAAGAAATCGGCATAATTGGTGGTTTTCGGTCGAGCACTATCTAGGCAAGCAACACCAACGAGTAGGGTGTTGCTTGCTATGTGTCTATTTTTATATAAGCGGCTTTTTATTTCGCTTCTTTGTTCTCTCTTGCCATCTGTTTTTCCAGCATAATCTTCAAGATAGTTTTATCCGTCTGTACCATACCGTCGTGGCTGAGTTCACCCATGTTTTGAATGGTTTTCCTCGTTGTATCACCGATAATTCCATCCGTATCCTGAACGTTTACCCCTTGTAGACTAAAGAGTGCAGCTTGCACTGCTGCCCCTGCTGCTGTGTTGAGTTTGATGGCGCAGCCCGCTTTGGCTCCGTCACAGATTACACCTGCAAGGTCTTCTAAGATATTTTTGATAGCCCCTTCCATGTGGTGAACGTCTCCGCCAACCAGATAGGTTATGCCGGCTGTTGCCCCCGCTCCAGCGGCAACAGAGCAACCGCAGACAGCAGAAAGCCTTCCTGTGTGTGCTTTGACATAGGCTGTCACCACATGACTGAGGCCAATAGCTCTTAGAAGAGTATCCCGGTCATGGTCAATAAAATCTTTAACGGCCCAGATGGGAAGGATGGCGGTCAGCCCATGGTTTCCACTACCGGCTGAACTCATGGCAGGAAGTTTTGCTCCACCCATGCGCGCATCAGCCGCCGCCGATGTAAGTCTGCGAGCAGAACTGGTCATATCTTTGACCATGAGCTTTTGTTTGATTAACCGGTCAATGGCCTTGCCTATACCGAGACCGCTCCCGTGTTGCAGGCCATATTCCGCAAGGGCGAGGTTGTGATTAACACCCACTTCAAGGAAGTTAAGGTCATTATCGTCAAGTTGTTTTGTAAGATCCAGAATTTCTTCAAGAGTAAGTTCTCGCAACCATTCTTCAAGTTGAGCCAGAGTTCTCTTTCCACCTTTTCCTTTAACAGAGGCGAGTAGGGGGGAATCAGTCACTTCAACACCATTGAGTTTGAGGCTCACGATATTGTTATGCAGATCGACGATGAGTGATTCGGCAATGTTAGGCCCAGAAACAATTTTGGTGCGTACGTGTAAGCCAACTTCTTCGCGGAGATTGACTTTTACTTTTTTGTCTGCCAACAATTTCTGCGTTTTTAAGACAACCTCTTCATCCACACTTTCGAGGACTTCAAGATCTCGCTCTGGATCTCCTCCGTAGGCTCCAAGTGCTGACGCGGTATCGAGTCCTTGTAGCCCGCCAGTTCCGGGAATGATTACAGCCATTCCATTTTTATAGATATTGGGGTCAATCCAGATTTCAATGGAATCAAATTCTTTTTCTGGAAGCAGAGTTGCCGCAGCAGCACTCCCCAATGCAATAGCAACTGGTTCTGTGCAGCCGAGGGCGAGGGTGACTTCCATTTCAAGGATGTCTTTAACTGTAAAGCTCATATAATTCTCCAGGAACGGGAATCTGCTTTTTAGTACCTTATAAATTATTTCGCAGTCTACGCTTATCTCTACGTTTATGTGGAAAAATAATTTGGTGAAGGTACTTATCCTGACTTATTTCCCGTTTATCAGGGCTTAGGTTGAAAGAATGAACTCAATTTCTATTTTTGAGCCGAGGGGTAATGCGGCTACCTGTACTGTTGAGCGTGCCGGAGGGGCATCGGTGAAATGTTTAGCATATGCTTCGTTCACTTCCTTGAAGTCACCAAGATCGGTGAGGAAAATAGTGGTTTTGACGACGCTATCAAGGGATGTTCCAGCAGCCGTTGCAATAGCAGAAGCGTTCTTTAGAATCTGGTCAGTTTTATCTCCCATGTCTCCCTCAAGCATGTCGCCTGTGGTGGGATTGATGGGAAGTTGTCCAGAAATATAGAGGGTACCATTGGCGGATACTGCCTGGGAATATGGACCAATTGCTGCAGGGGCGTTTTCTGTAAATATGGTTGTTTTGTGCATGGTAAAGCCTCTTGGGGTTTAAGTTAATTCATGGTTTCTGATTTTTTTCAGGTAATTGTACACAGTAAATTTGGTTACACCCATCAGGTGGCCGACTTCTTCAACAGAACCTTTAAGCTGGAATACTCCATTTTCTTCAAGATATGTGATGAGTTGTGTTTTCTCATCTACACTCATAGTCGCGGGGTGTTTGCCAACTTCTCCAACGCCCTGATTGAAGACCTCTTCTATGGTTTCGGTAGCAGAGTGGCTGAAAGTTTCATTGTTATCAGGTGGCTCTTTTCCTGTGAGGTTAAGAAGTGGAATAAGAGCCTGACTGGCATTGTAAAATTCTGTGGTATCAAAATTGATGCAAAAAGCAGCAATTGGTTGGCCATTCTTATCTTTGATGAAGGTCGTGGAAGATTTTAAGGATCTTCCGTCATTTGTAGTCGTTTTATAATTGTGTATATCGCGAGGGTTTGAGCCGTCTTGCTGTAATTTTCTGATAAGTAGATCAGTTGCAGGGGCCCCTAGTTTTCTTCCGGTAACATCTCCTGTGATATAGACCAGCGAATTTTGCAGGGAGGTCAGGTCGTGGATACACGCTTCACAGTTCTTGCCAAACAAAGCTACAACGGAGTCAGCAACTCTTTCCAGATTTGAGAATATCGATTTATGTTGTGGCATGTTTGATGTCTACCTAAAAATGAGTTTTGTGAATATGCACTATTGAAGATAGCAACTGTATTGTCGGTTGTCAGCAAAAAAATTGATGGCCTCAAAAACATTTAAATAAGAAAATACTTAAATGGAGTGGCAAGATTTAGGTAACAGATGAATTTTGTGATTTTACTGCTTTCGCACAAGGCGAATGTATCCACGTTTGAGTGGATAATAGGTACGTGAGGGACCACATTGGTCGCCATTCTCCCAAGCGCTGGTTATTGGATTTCCACTTTCATCGGTGAGCCAATAGGATCCTTCGAGGTCCATGTTGAAAGTCATTTTCTAAACTCTCCTTGCTGTTTCCAGATATCCTCTATATATTCCTTGGCCAGGCCAAATAACCGCATTTTTTTATAATAAAACATACACCTGTGACATAGTAGGATATCCATTAATGAATAATCCCCGTATACTGTCTCTCTATTTAGGAGTGCTTCTGGTCAGCTTGGTCAGCTTTGTGCAGTCAAATGTTGTGGTGGCAGAAGAGCTTGATATGAGCTTTGCTGATGCCTGGACACTTGTCGCAGCAGAAAATGACACATTGCAGGCTGCAAGAGCTGATATAGAGAGTGCTGTTCATAAAAAAGATGCCGCAAAAGATCTCTATCTTCCCGAAATTTCAATTTCAGCCAGCTACATTTACCTCGATGATGACATCGAATTGTCACCTTCAGATGTATTGGACAGCATGGCTGCCGGAGATCAACTTGCTCCTCTGGTTGGAGGGCTTGCGGGAAGTTATGGTATATCTGCAGCTCAGGTTGAAAAAGGTTTGACCTCGACGATAAATGACCGAGAAACCTTGATCAGTTCCATCAGTGCAAAGTGGCCTATTTATACAGGCGGGCGTATTACGGCTGCTCAGGATATCGCAGCAGGCCAATATAGGGAAGCTGCACAGAATCTCCAGTTAAAATCCTTGACTCAATTTGAAACCCTGACTCGTTATTATTTTGGTGCAGTTCTGGCTAACAGAGTTTTTGAAACCAGAAAAGAGGTGGAGTCGGGGCTAAAGCAGCACCTTGACCATGCAATATTACTCGAAGAGCAGGGCCAGATAGCGAAGGTGGAACGGATGCAGTCGCAGGCTTCCCACGATAAGGCTGTCGTAGAGCGTAAAAAAGCGGGAAGAGACCTGGAGATTGCAAGGGTAGCACTTACCCTGATGCTGAAAAAAACGGAGACAGTGATTCCCTCTGATGCCCTTTTTGCAAAAGAGAGCCTGCCTGAGATGAAACAGTTGCTGGAGAGGACTCTTAAGGTTTACCCAGGCCTTCATCTTCTAGATTCTAAAAAAGACCAGGTTGAAGGCCTTGTGGCAGTTGAAAAAGGTAAATACTATCCCACCGTAGGTCTTTTTGGTAACTACAGCCTGTACGAAGAAGAGAGCCTGGCAACAGAGCTTGCACCAGACTGGGTTGTAGGCGTTGGGGTGAGTATCCCGCTCATAGAGCGTGATGGACGTTCAGGAAAGCTTAAAGCGGCGCAGTCCACAATCAGGAAAATAGAGTCTCTTAAGAGTCAGGCACGTATTGACTTGTCAGTACTGCTCGAGAAAACCTACCGCCAGGCCGAACAGGCTCTGGAAGAATATGATGGGCTTGGCTCAAGCGAGATGCTTGCAGAAGAGACTGTGGATCTCAGGATAAAGGCCTTTAGTCAGGGTCTTTCCACCTCACTTGATGTGGTGGATGCGGAACTTTTTCTGGCCGGGGTCAAATCCCAGCGGGCTTTGGCTCTTTTTAATCATGTCGTAGCTCTTGCAAAACTGGTCGCTATTAGCGGTGACCTTCCAAGCTTTTTCCAATATCAAATTTCACCACAGATAGAGGTACGCTGATGCGTTTATTTAGAACAGCTAGCGTTTTTGTTATTTTTGCAGCAATTGTTGCATGGCTCTCCTATACCTTCTGGCTTGCCTATCAGCCCAAACCTGTGCGGATGCAGGGGCAAATAGAGGCACAACAATATAATATCAGTTCAAAAATTCCGGGACGAATTGATGAGGTGAAAGTTAAAAAGGGCGATGCCGTAAAAAAAGGCCAGTTGATCTTTACTATTCTCAGCCCTGAGATTGATGCAAAACTGATGCAGGCGATGGCTGGACAAGACGCAGCAGAAGCTCTTGCCGAGCAGGCGTATTCCGGTGCAAGAAAGGAGCAGATTGAGGCGGCCAGAGATAAATGGCAACAGGCACAATCAGCAGGCGATCTGATGGAAAAGACCTTCGAAAGAATTGATAACCTTTATAGGGCAGGTGTTGTTGCAGAACAGAAAAGGGATGAGGCCGAAACCAAACTAAAGGGCGCACGGTTTGCAGAAAATGGAGCGCTGCAGATGTACAAGATGGCACAAAAAGGTGCCAGAGAAGAGGTAAAGAAAGCGGCCACCGGAAAAGCCCTAATGGCAGCAGGTGCTGTCACCGAAGTTGAGGTGTATGCCGCTGATATGCAAATTGAAAGTTGGCATAATGGAGAGGTGTCACAGATCTTACTTCAGACAGGTGAGCTTGCTCCCCAAGGATTTCCTGTTGTCACGATTATCGATATGAATGACGCCTGGGCGGTTTTTCATGTTCGGGAAGATAGATTAGCTGATTATAAAAAAGGCAGTGAATTTGAAGCCACCATCCCAGCCCTTGGCGGTGCGACCTACCGTTTTAAGGTGGATCATGTCGCTGTGATGGGGGACTTTGCAACCTGGCGAGCAACAGACGGAGATAAGGGGTTTGATATGAGGACTTTTGAACTTGAGGCAAGGCCTGTTGAGTCTATTGAAGGCTTACGTGCCGGCATGAGTGTTCTCATCGAGAAATGAGCACTCCTTCTTTTTCAATATTGCTCAGACGTGAGTGGAAACAGTTACTGACTGATCCCTGGCTCTGTTCTCTTATTACCTGGGTGCCTCTGGTTCTTGCGGTCATGCTTTGGTCCGTTTTTGCTGGTGGGATCGCCCGCGATCTTCCTATCGGAGTCGTGGATCTTGATAATAGTCAGGTGTCCAGATCCATCACGCGAAACTTTGATTCCAGTCCAGCTCTTCAAATAGTAAAGAACTATCCAGATATTGCCAAGGGGAGTCGCGATCTGCGAGCTGGCCATATCTATGGTCTTGTGGTGTTGCCTGAAAATCTTGAAAAAAATACAGTACTTGGCCTCGCGCCTGAGGTGACAGCTTTTGTAAATAGCCAGTTTTTGCTCATTGGCAAAACTATAAATTCTGCTCTGATGCAGGCACTGTCTACGTTTACAGTAAAGGTTGAGGTTAAAAAGAACCTGTTCACTGGGCAAAGTGTTCTTTCCAGTGCCCTTTCATCTGCTCTTCCCATAGGCACCAAGGTTACTCCTCTTTTTAATGTGAACAACAATTACGCGCAGTTTCTTATCTCTGCCATTTTGCCCGCCTTGTGGCAAATCCTTATGGTGGCAATTACGGTACTCTCTTTTGCATCAGAGGTGAGGCGTAACGGTCTGCAGACGTGGCTAGAGGTTGGGCCTGTAAAGGCCATAATCGTAAAATATATTCCTCTCATCACAATTTTCTGGATTCACGGGATGCTTTTTTTGTGGGGCATGTATATCGCTCTAGGCTGGCCTATGCATGGGGACTGGTCACTACTTGTTGTGGCGTGTTTCTTAACATCTTGTGCGAGTGTTGCTGTTTCTTCTCTCATTTTTCTTCTTACCCGTGATGCGGCCAGGGGACTGAGTCTGGCTGCTGCCTATGCGGCCCCAGGGCTCGCCTTTATGGGCGTTACTTTTCCCGTGAGTGATATGACACTGCCAGCCAGGGTCTGGCGCAGTTTAATTCCTGTCAGCCACTACATAGAAATCCAGTTTAGCCAAGTCAATTACGGAGCGTCACTGGCGTCGGTACTACCTCAGTTTAGGGCACTTACCCTTTTTGGAATACTGTTTTTAATAGCAATTGTACTCGTCAAGATCATGGCGGGTCACAAGCAGGTTGCAGGAGAGGCCGTATGAATTGGTGGGATATCTGTAAAAAAGAACTGGTTGCGATATTTGGAAATCCTGCAATTCTCTTGACGGTTTTTGGTGGGGTGATTTTTTATTCTTTTCTCTATCCCCTGCCATATGCCAAGCAGATTCCTAGGGAACTCAAGGTTGTAGTTGTAAATCTTGATAATAGTCAGATGAGTAGGAGTCTTGAGCGGATGGTTGATGCAAGTCCGCAGGTTCAACTCAGTGGAAGGGCCCATAGCATGGCTGAAGCCCAGAGAATGTTTGTAGAAGACAGTCTCGCAGGTATTATGCTCATCCCTGAAAATTTCTACAGGGATCTCCTGCAGAATAAACGGCCCACTCTCTCCTTTGCTGGGGATGCCAGCTATTTTCTCGTATATGGCACCGTTTTAGAAGGAATGGCAGGAGCAGGACAAACGCTGGCAGCCCAGGTTAAGGTGACCCGGATGGTGATGTCCGGCCAGTCTATGGCTCTGGCGTCAGAGCAGTATAGCGCAATTAAACTCAACATCTTTTCAGCCTTTAACGAGACTCTTGGATACGTAAATTATGTTATCCCAGCTATATTTATCCTCATCCTCCATCAGACACTTTTGATGGGCGCAGGGATACTCGGTGGAGGTCAAAATGAAGACCTTGTCGCAGAAAAAGGTGACGATTATTGGCTGAGAGCCGCAGCTTGGAAACTTTTATTGATTCGGGCAAGTCTGTTTGTCGCAATCTACTGGCTTCTCTGTATGTACTATTTTGGCTTTACCTTTTCATTTTATGGTATTTCTCATTTGGCTGATTTCTCACAGTTAAACTTGCTCATCCTGCCTTTTCTACTCAGTTCCTCATTTTTAGGTATTCTTCTTGGCCTTATTCTCCCTCGAAGAGAGCTAGCAACGCTGCTTGTTTTACTCTCTTCCATGCCTCTCATTTTTGCCTCTGGTTTCATTTGGCCTGTGTCTGCTGTTCCCGAAGGACTTGTTCAAGTTTTGCAATTTATACCTGTTATTCCAGCAATGAATGCTTTTCTGCGACTCAACCAGATGGGAGCGGAGTTCGTCGATATCATGGTCTACTGGAAACAACTCTGGTCTTGCGCAGGTGGTTACGGCTTGCTTTGCTGGCTTTTGCTCCTGAGAAAAAAGCATTGGCTTCAGTAAAATAATTTAGCCATTCTTCTTATAAAAATTGAGTCAAAACTACTGTAATTGCTCTTGGCTTATTCCCACTTCTATGACTCGTCTTATGGTGTGTCATTTGCCTCATTAATATGTCGAACAAGAAGTTTTTCTAGCCCAGGTAACATTCCAAGACCACTCTCGATGACTTCTACATTAATGTTTTTTTCTGTTAGCCGTGAAAGCCATGAATCCTTGTTCTCAGCAATAATATCACGCCTGTAATGCATTCCGGCAATGAGAAAGAAAGGTATGATTGTGACGTTGTCATAGTTGGATCCAGCGATCTCATCAACAAGATGTGTAGAATCAGGAAATTGTTCGACGACCCCAACATGAATTCGATCTCCGAAGTTTTGGCGTAATATTTTTTCAAGGCTGTAATATCCTGTCCAGCTAGGGTGCGCGGTGCCGTGGCCTAGTATGAGAATTGCTCTGTCTGGTCTGCTTGTGATTGTTGGGGCGAGAAGGTTTGTAATTTCCTGATAATCCGTGGGACTGGTCAAAAGTGGAAGACCGGTACTGCAATGCAAGGTGCTTTTTGATGTAACTTTTAATAGGCCATGAAATTCTGTTCCGGGAAAGAGATGGAGTGATTGTACGATGGCCTCTGTGTGTCCTTTCTGTGTAAGTGATGTCAGGACTTCTGTGGGGCTTTGTATCGTATTATCGTTGCTCTGTAGTTTTTCTGTTATTTTTTTAGACGAGTACGCCCAGAGAAGTTCCCTGTCTGGCAGGAGTTCTTCAAGTTTTGTCTGTAGGTGGTGATAGGTTTTTTTTGCTTTAGTGGTGGTTCCAAAGGCGATAATAACGATGGGTGGTTTCATGGGTTTTAAGTAAGTAAAGTGATCATAAATAAAGAATATCTCAGTAGCTCGAGCATGAAGAAATACAACGATACACTGCGATTAAGAGAAAATCTACCGAGGATATTTAAAGAAATATTAAAAAAATGCTCCATGTAGTTGTGGGGTTGGGTGTAAATTTGGTACACTATTGACTATGAATAGACATTTGTAGTATTAATGTAATTAATTAAATTCTATAGTAGGTGCGTTTGTGTTAGTAGTAAGTCGTAGGAGGTAAGGAGTTTACAATAATTTTGGGAGGAGAATTATGCTAAAGAAAATTTCAGTGTTGGCACTTGCGGGGATGTTGGCACTACCCGCTGCAGCTCTAGCCAGTGGCGGATCCAGTCCTGTGGACATGGAAAAAAAGATTGAGGAATTGAGCAGGCAACTTGATGAATTACGGGCTGTGATGACAGCCCAGGCAGAGAAGAATGATGCATTGGCGGAGACTGTAGGGGAACTCGATGAGAGTGTTGGTGATCTTGACGATCGCTCTGACGATTGGGATCTTGCCTCTCGTTTTAACCTGTATGGTGATTTCCGTGCCCGGGCTGACTTTTACAATGCTGAATCAGTTTTTGGGCGAGAAATAGACAATGATACCCTTCTCACCAACAGATTTCGTCTGAACATGAGGGTGAAAGCGACCGAAAATGTAGAGTTTAAAGGCCGGCTTTCCATGTATAAAACATGGGGGAATCAGTCAGCTTTTAACGATGAAAGTGGTGCTATGTGGCCTGTTTTTGATGGTAATGTCACAAGGACTCCTATTGGAAGCAGTGCTTTGTATGTGGATCGTGCCTTTGTTAACTGGAATAATATTGCTGGCCTGCCCATGTGGTTTTCCATTGGCCGTAGACCAACCACCGATGGACCACCTGCACAGATCAAACTGGGTGTAGATGAACGCCTGGCCACACCAATGGCATTTATGGATTGGCCTTTTGATGGTCTTTCTCTTGGCTATGCATGGAACTGGGGTGCTGATGTTCTCGGCTCCAGTCGTGTCCGCTTCTGCTATGGTAGAGGGTTTGAAGCAGGTCTTGAAGATGATGTCACAAGCTCCCTAAACGATATGGACTTCGCTGGTCTGAGCTGGGATATCATGAAAAAAGGTGACAGGTTTATGTACGTCCAAAGCTTTATGGCTTTTGATGTTATCAACTATCCAAACTTTCAGGATCCCATTATCAACTCCGCTTTTGGTGAGATGAGTGGAATGGGTGATAGGGCAAACCTGGGTGATATCTGGCATAATGCCGCCGTATATCAGAACAAGGTCGCAGGTTTGAATTATTTCCTATCCGGTGGCTATTCCCAAACACAGCCTGATGGTGCTGGAATGTTCAACGATCCGTTTGCACCCGCTGGGCCTAATACCGATAAGGAAGATGGTTATTCACTCTATCTTGGTGTTCGTTATGACGTGGAACAGGCTGGCCTGAAGTTTGGTGCGGAATATAACTATGGTTCCCAATATTGGCTTGCTATGGCACCTGGACATGATGAAATCTATCAGTCTAAACTCGCCACAAGAGGTCAGGTTTTTGAGCTATACACCATATATGACCTGCCAACTGGAGAGGCGATTTCAAAGTACGCCAAAACCTTTATTCGTCTTGGCTACCAGCATTACGAGTATGACTACTCCGGTTCTGGCGATTGGAATCTTGCCGCGTACGACCTAAGTGATGCAGGAGATACCGCTAAGCTTCAGATGATGGGTATGGATCCTGTGGAAAGTGCTGATCAGGTTTATCTTACTTTTGAGGCATTCTTTTAAAGATAGTAGTTGTAAAAAATGTTAGGTAAAAACGGGTTTGACTGCAATGGTGGTTAAACCCGTTTTTTGTTGATCCTGTTGCCTTCCTGTTTTACTGTGATCCGATATGTAAATTAACTTTTTACTGGTGATGTTTGATGGTTACGTGTTCTGGTCAAGATATGGTAGTAAACAGTTTTCCACAACTAAGTTGTAATGATGGTTTGCACTGCCGTTATGGCTTCTTTAACTGTCATGGTGGAAAGAGTAAGGGGACGTATGATTCTCTCAACCTTGGTTTGCATGTAGGAGATGAAGACTCTTCTGTGTATGCGAATCGGGAAATTGTAAAAAGGACAATGGAAGCAACTACTCTTCTTTCAGCCCTTCAGGTCCATGGTACAAAAATTCATGTACAAAATAAGCCGCTGGTGGATGATATTGAGGTCAAAAGCTGTGATGCTCTTATAACGAACCAGAGCGGAGTTGCCCTGATGGTGCAACATGCAGATTGTCAGGGCGTCCTCCTGTATGATAATGTTGCTGGAGTTGTAGCTGCGGTCCACAATGGTTGGAGGGGTAGTGTGCAGAATATTCTGGGAAAAGTTGTCGGCGCAATGGTTCGTGAGTTTTCATCAAATCCTGATAATATACAGGCCATTGTTGGTCCGTCTCTTGGGCCATGTTGTGCCGAATTTCGTAATTATCAAAGTGAACTTCCTAAGGATTTTGTGGAGTTTAAGGTCCATGAAAACCATTTTGATTTTTGGCGCATTTCCGGTACGCAGTTAATGGCAGAGGGAGTGCAGAAGACAAATGTTGTTATATCAGGGCAATGTACACTCTGTTCTGAGGATTATTTTTCTTATAGAAAGGCGATTCAGAATGGTGATGGCGTCACGGGGCGGAACGGTTCTGTGATTGTGTTGAGTGACAATTAATGTACCTTTACAATAATGATTATGCGTATCCTACTTATTGAAGATGATGTGAAAATAGCCGCTTTTATTGAACGTGGTTTTAAAGAGGCTGGGTTTCTGGTGGATAAATGTCACGATGGGCTGGAGGGACTGAGCAGGGTGCTGGATTCAACCTATGATGCTGCTATAGTCGATCTTATGTTGCCTGGTCTAGATGGCTTGTCTGTGATTGAAAAGATGCGGGGCGCGGGTGTGAACACACCGGTACTCATTTTGAGTGCAAAGCAATCAGTGGATGATCGAATTCAGGGTCTGCAGAAAGGTGGGGATGACTATATGGTTAAACCCTTTTCTTTTAGTGAACTTCTTGCCCGTATTCAGGCACTTATTCGCAGGGATCAAAAAAATATCCAACCCATGGTGTTAAAAGTTGGCGAGCTTGAGATGGATCTTCTTAAGCACGAGGTCTATAGAGAGGGGAATAAGCTGGAACTTCCTGTCAAAGAGTACTCATTGCTTGAGTATATGATGCGTCATCCTGGAATTGTTGTTTCAAAAACCTCAATACTTGAAAGCGTGTATGACTACTCCTTTGATCCTCAGACTAATGTGGTAGATGTGCTGGTTTGTCGACTGCGTAATAAAATCGACAAGGACTTTGAAGAGAAAATGATCCATACCGTACGAGGCGTGGGCTATGTCCTTAAAGATCAGCAAAAGTGATCTTTCGTGGTCCCGTTCCCAAAAGGCCTTTCCTGTCTTTGTACTACTGTGGGCCGGAGGGATTTTACTTGCACTTACCTATCTCTTGAGTGCTCGTTCACATCTGCAGTCAATTGAGCGGTCTCAAGTGGATCATCTTCTTGAGGTGTATCTAAACCTTCGTAGTAATTCCAGTAGAATAGTGGGATATTTACCGTTGCGGCATGATCAGCTTCCTGATGGTGTTCTATTTGCCCGGATTGTACATCAGGGGGAACAGCTTCTGGTGGTGAGTGATACGCTTGGTGACTTAAGCTTTAAAGCTCTTGTGGATCTGGCCCCAGATTCTTCCGGTGTCTGGGTAAAAGTAAAAGATACTGAGAGCGAAAGCGAAGATGTACTGACAGTTGTGACTAAACGTTTTAACGGGGATTCTCTGGTTCAACTTGGAAAAGATGGAAGTGGAAGTTATAGACTCTTTAGTCAGATGATTAGATCTACAGTTTATATAATGTTAAGCAGTGTTGCATTGCTGTGGCCCCTCTCTCTTTATTTCATAAAACTAAGCCTTTCCCCCCTCATCGCAACAAGAGAGAAGGTGGCTGAATTATCAGCTGATTCAAAAACAGAGCTTCTACCAGAAAAAGGAAGCGGTCCTGAATTGGATAACTTGTATCGCCAGATCAATAATCTGTTGCAACAAAATCGTCATCTCGTCTCAGAGATGCAGAATTCTCTTGATAATGTAGCCCATGATCTACGTACTCCAATGACGAGGCTTCGCTCTGTTGCAGAGTATGGTTTACAGGCGGAAGGGGATCCCGAACGGTTGCAAGATGCATTGTCTGACTGTCTTGAAGAATCTGACAGGGTACTTGCAATGCTCCGAATTATGATGAGTGTTGCAGAGGCTGAGTCTGGAACAATGAGACTTGAGAGGCAAGAATGCGACTTACGAAAGAGTTTAGAGCAGGTAGTAACCTTGTACGAATATGTGGCACAAGAGCAGAATGTTGACGTGATTCTAGCGGACTTTTCTTCCCTTAGCCTGGAACTCGATAGTACACGTATTTCTCAGGTTTGGGCAAATCTTCTCGATAATGCTATTAAATATGGACATGATGGCGGCTGGGTGAAAATCACTGTGAGTATAGGTGAAAAGGATATAACTGTGAGTTTAACGGATAATGGTATGGGGATATCATCCTCTGAACAGAAAAAAATATGGGAACGTCTTTACCGCGGAGATAGAAGCCGCTCCCAAAAAGGTTTGGGACTTGGCTTAAACTATGTGCAGGCTGTGGTTGTTGCTCATGGTGGCGAGGTTTCTGTGGAAAGTAGTCTCAATGAAGGAAGTTGTTTTCAGGTGAGTCTACCTCTTAATCACGTGAGTACGCAGGAAAAATCGCAGACCAGGGGCGAGTGGTCAGAAAGTCTGACGTCTGGAATATAAAAATTATCGATACGGATTCCTGGGCTGTGAAGGATGAAGTCGATCTGCCTGCTTGGAGCGTGGCTTGGGTGTGAAGGTTTATTTCCGAGGTTAGCGTTTTCCAGTCCTGTTGCGGCAAGAAAAAGATTAAGCTCTCTGCTCCCCCAGAAGGTGTTGAAATCCCCTGCAATAATAACCTCTTTGTCTGTTTCCTGGGTGAGGGCATGAAGCTGTTCCAGCTGATTTTGACGATGCCTGTATTTGAGTGAGAGGTGGACGATGAAAACAGCTACGGCTCTGAGATCAGTCTGTATGACCAGTTTTTTCAGCCCCTCCTCAAAGTAGTGGAAGTGAAAATGTTCAACCGACTGTTTTGTGAGGATGGCGTTACCTTGTTGCCTGAGTACTGGAACTTTTCTGGCAAGCGAGTTGTCTTTATACTTTGGCTCTACCACAAGGTTATACCCCAAAGTATCTGCAACCCTTTGAGCCTGGCACAAATGACCGGTTCTATACGAGCCCGTGTCCACCTCGACAAGAGCAACAATGTCCGGGTTTACAGATGCTATGAAGTTTAAAATACGCGTAAAATTTACGGTACTGTTTTTAAAGAAACCGGAAAATGGCAGGGGGAGATGGTAGCCATTCTGGTGTCCGGTACCATAACGTATATTGTAAAGAAGAAGTCGCATACAGTCATGATACTGATTTGTTACGTGAGTGGCAACGGTTGGTGTTAAGAAAGAGGGAAAAGTTGTGTTTTGCGAAGTGAGTTGTGTATGGTATTCTCTCAACACTCAAGCTGTTGAGCAGGGAATTGATAATAGTAATGCACTGATGGCGAGTTTTGTTGGTGCTCTAACATATTGGACTAAAAATGATAACTATCGGAACGAGAAAAAGTAAGCTTGCAATGTGGCAGGCAGAAACGGTAGCCCGGTTTTTAAATGAAGCGGGGCTTGAAACCAAGATCAACTCCATGGAAACTATTGGAGATAAGGTTCTTGACAGGTCAATTGCAAAAATCGGTAGCAAAGGTGTTTTTACTGTGGAGCTTGAAGAACAATTGGCTGCCGGGATTACCGATATTGCTGTTCACAGCGCAAAAGATATGCAGTCGATTTTACCTGAAGGATTTGAGCTGATAGCTTTTACTGAGCGGGAAAAAGTAAACGATGTACTGGTGAGCTCGAAAAAGGGGATTGATCTAAAAGATGTCAATAAGCCGCTGGTTATCGGTACATCTTCTGTTAGAAGGCGCGCTTTTTTACGCAACTATTATCCCCATGTAAAAATTGTCGAGATGAGAGGCAATCTACAGACCCGTATTCGGAAAATGAAAGATGGGGATTGTGATGCCCTGATGCTTGCCTATGCTGGAGTAAAACGCATGGGATACGATGATATGATTGTTTGCGAGTTTGATGCAGTTGAGTTCACTCCTCCTGTGGGGCAGGGATGCATTGCGATTGAGGCGGCATCTACGCTTGCTCCTGAAAAAGTGCAGCAGGTGCGAGATTGCCTGAACAATAAGAAGAGTGAAACTTGTCTTCTTGCAGAACGGGCTTTCCTTAAAAAACTGGAAGGTGGATGTAGTATTCCAGCTTTTGGTTACGCGACTCTTAGCACAGATGGTTCTGAAGTTACACTGACAGGGGGCCTTGCAAGCCTTGATGGTGTAACAATTCTTCGTAAAACCGAAACCGGAAGTGCATCCGATCCAGAGGCGATTGGTGCAAGCGTAGGAGAGTATATACTTGAAAATAATGGCAAGGAAATGCTTTTAGAGATACGGCGTCAACAGGCTGAGTAGAATGTGTAGACGTAAGAGTATCCATTGGATGCTTGACGAATTTTGAAGCATCGCACGAAACCTTCCCTACTTTTCCGGATCCTGCTCCGAGATCTATTTTGGGAAGGCATTCGACAACACCGGTTGGAGGCCTGCTGAACGGTTTCCTGTTGCCACAGAATATAGACAAGGCCTTCATACTGTAAGGATATGTTAAGGGGTGTTGGCTGTGCTTTCTAATGGTAGCGTGCCTGTCGCTTGTAGCTACTTGAACAATGGTTGAATGAATATACTTGCGTGAATGGTATTTCTGGGGTGTAGCTTGACTTTATACGTTACCCTGGACGTTGGGAGCATGAAGATCCGTCCATCCCTGATACTTGTTACCACAAGAGATGTCTTTCCCTGTTTAAGGATGAAAACAGAGTGGGGCTATCTGAAGGAGTGGGTACAGCAGGTGACATCTTTTTCCAGGGGTGCCAAGGACCTTATCGGCAGACTCTCAAAAGAACGAAAGGTTCAACTTGGCGCAAATCTGAAAATGATAGCTCACTCTCTTTTAACTTAGGCCAGGATGCTAAATTGCTTGCGCCCTATGTAGATGTTTTTTCATCAATGGTATACCACTGTATGCTTGGGGAATTGGTTGAATGGATTGGCTAGATCTTAGATTGTGATGTTGGAACAACTGGAGTTTAGCGTGAATCTGCTGCCTGATTCTTGGTTGGGTGACGAAGTTGTACTCGACCTGACCACTGAAGTGATCACCAGTCTCAATGGTCAACAGAACTTGCAGATTGTAAACTTGGCGCTTCTTATCTGTTTTCTGCAGGGATCGTAGAGATAGCGTGGTGTGTTCGGAAATATCAAAAACTTAAAACGGTTGTTACCTGTCCTGCAAATTACAGTGAGGATGATCCTTATTTCTTGATCATTTGAAATTCACTATTGAAAGGAGGGGACAGAAAATGCAGAGTCATTCCATACTCTGCCTAAATATATTGGATTCCAGTAATATCACAAATCTTCTTTCTTAAGGACTGTCCAGGCTTATTAGCGTAAGGAGATCTCCTCCTGAGTAAGAGTTGCCTGATTCTGTAGTATCGTAACAGTGTATTCAGCTATTTGTGCTGACATAGCTGTTGTGAGCATTCCATTGAGGTTTCCTGTATTGAGTGTAAACCATGTGATATCACCTTGTAGCCAATTGCCACAATCCGATCTGGAATTTTGCAACTTTACTGAATTGACTGGTAAATTTTTAGAACCTTCTACTTGTGCGGCTGTTGATAAAACTATAACACCAGAACAATAACCGTCTTCAGCATGACTTGCCGTGAAATAAAAGAAGATAAGGCAACAGCTTAATAATACCGTAAAAGCCTGTTTGGAATGTGTAATGTTCATGTTTTTCTACCGTATGCGTGCAATTATTTTTGTGACCTAATTTAGTATATCATATTATGAGGACTGAGCGTGACATCAAATAAAATAATTTTTATCCAGCTAAGACTCACTACAAGGTATCGAAAAATCGCGTTAGGCCGTCTGGCCGATATTACGACAAAAGTAACCCTGCTGATTTGAATCAAAACATATGAAATAGCACTCCAGCGTTATGATGAATAAGATTCACTGTACCTTTCTTAAACTCGTTTTACAATGGAAGCGATATCCTTTTGTTTGGGTTCTGCCGAATTGAGCGCATTTCTCGGTGTGGCACACCACCAAAGGTTTGTGTCTTTTATGCAGAAAATTTAGAGGCAGCCAAAATATTTCTTGAGTATCTACTCGACCCAGAGGGTGGGCTCGCTATACTCAAAGAAAAAGGGCAACCACCCTTTGTTCCAGCAAGAATTTCTTCAGAAGAGATGATGAAGCAACTTCCTTCTCAATTACAACCAATGGTCGAAGTAAAAAATTAATACATAACAATCGGGAAGCTGAAGCTTCCCTGTAAGATATTGGGTCTGATCCGCGTTTAACGCGTCTCTGGCTCTTGAGGTGTAAGTGTGAATCGTGTTCCATCATTAAATTTTTTTGGCCCGTTATGCATTGCCGCATCTATCTGGTGGAGAAAAGCAGCGGGTCTCACTGGCAGGGGCTCTTGTAATACAACCAAGAGTATTATTTCTAGATTAGCCTCTCTCTGCTCTTGATCCGTGATTTAGAGGAGAAATACAGCGTCTGTTAAAAGAGCTGCACACATCACTTGGTACAACGTTTTTGATGGTTACCCATGGTTTTAATGAAGCCTTTTACCTCGGTGATCTAGTTGGGATCATCAGTAAAGGAAGAATAAAACAAGTGGGGATTGTTGATGATGTGTTCTTGCGGCCAAAAAACGTGGATGTTGGAAAGTTTGTAGGAATGAAAAATATCTTTCAAGTGGGTGATGTTCCGCTTTCCATCGATAATCTCACTATCGGTGGAAATAACGGTAGTTTGAACGGGCCTGTGGTCATCGGCCTGAGGATGTCGAAGTAGATCTGACAAATTTATTTTGCTTTTTCGCCTGAGTCGTTACATCATTTTCCAGAGTGATTATCTTTATTCATTACGAGTAGCGTTGATACAACAGGTCAATAGTGCCAAATTCCATATGTTTTATGTATAAGAGTTTCCTGGAAACCGCCCAAGTCCCATCTCACAAAAAAGTTTATCCTGTCTTTGAAAAGTAACTCCTTACAATAACAGGGCTTAACTGTAGACCTAAGTTTTACCACTTGAAATCACAGTGAATCTACCGATAAACTATAGAAATAACATTGTGACTTGGGTATACTCCCAAACTTTTTGCTGCTTATGTTTGACAAGTATCATGACAGTCGTTGTATAATTTAACTTGTGGTGTTGTAATTTCTGGAAGGATATATCCTTTCGTTTGAGCTGGAGTTTTGAAAAGAGAAGATCATGGCTAACAAATTGTATATTGCGGGAACTGAAACTCGCACTGGGAAATCGGCGATTGTTCTGGGATTAATGGAGTTATTGACCCGCAATATCAAGAAAGTGGCATTTTTTCGGCCTCTTGTTGATACTGGCGACAATCAGAATGTGATGGATAATACGATCAGTCTGATCAAACATCATTATCATCTCTGTTACGATTATGATGAGATGTATGCCTATACAGTGAATGAGGCGAATCAGTTGATTGCAATGGGAAAAACTGAAGAGCTCCATGAGGGTATTCTCTTAAAATTCAATGCTTTAGCTGCCAAGGCAGACTTTGTGCTGTGCGAAGGAATTGAGCTTGAGGGAGCAACTGCCTCGTTTGATTTTGATATAAATGTGGAGATTAGCAATAACCTGGGTTGTCCGGTACTGCTGGTTGCCAGTGGTCGTATGAAATCCACTGATGAGCTGATTCGATCAATCAAGGTGTATTACGAGTCGTTGCAGGAAAGAAGTTGTGACGTCGTTGGTACCATCGTTAATCGCGTTGATCCCCTTATGGTTGAAAGGGTAGAACAACGATTAGTTGAAGAGAAAATTGGTCAGGGTGTCCAGCATTTTTACGTCATTCCCAACAACGAAAATCTTGGAAATCCGTCGGTCGGTGAGGTCGCGAGACTTCTTAATGCAGAGATTCTGTATGGTGAAGAGAATCTAACCCGTCATGTGCGCAGCTTTACCATTGCGGCAATGCAGCTTCGTAACCTGCTTGCGCGTATCGAATATGGTACACTTATTATTACCCCAGGAGATCGTTCGGATGTCATACTTGCCTGTCTTGCCGCCGTGGAGTCAGCAACAATGCCTAATATTTCTGGAATCATGCTCACAGGAGGTCTTGTACCTGAGGAGCCTATACAAAAGGTGATTGAAGGATTTCACAATACAGTTCCAATCATTGCAGTGAATGAGAACACTTTTCAGGCGGCCATTCGTGTTGAAAATATTCATGCAACGATTACTCCTGATAACACGAGAAAAATAACTCAGGCACTGGCTGTTTTTGAGCGCCATATCGATATGGATTCGCTTAGTGATAAAATCATTAAGACCAAGACCACAATTGTGACTCCCAAAATGTTTGAATCGCGTTTGCTCCAGCGGGCAAAAAGCAACAAACAACACATTGTACTTCCCGAGGGTGAAGATAGTCGGGTGTTGAAAGCTGCAGAAATTCTTCTTCGCCGTGATGTGGTTGATTTGACACTGCTTGGGAACGAAAACAAGATCTATGAAAAGGCAAAAAGTCTAGGTCTCCACCTTGAAAAAGCAAGAGTTATTGACCCCAGATCTGCAGATGAATTTGATGATTATGTTGAGACCTATTACGATCTCCGAAAAGCCAAAGGTATCACCAAAGATATTGCGAGAGATATTATGGTTGATTTGAACTTCTTTGGTTCCATGATGATCTACAAAGGTCATGTTGATGGAATGGTTTCCGGTGCCGTGCATACGACTGCGGATACGATTCGTCCCGCTTTTCAGTTTATTAAAACCAAACCAGGTTGTTCTATTGTTTCTTCTGTTTTTCTTATGTGTCTCAATGATCGAGTGCTTGCCTATGGCGATTGTGCCGTGAACCCGGACCCCACAGCAGAACAGCTCGCTGAAATTGCCATTAGTTCTGCGCAGACTGCAGCTCTTTTTGGAATAAACCCACTGGTCGCAATGTTGTCGTACTCTTCAGGTACTTCGGGAAAAGGTCGTCAGGTCGAGAAAGTGCGGGAAGCGACAGAACTGGCTAAAGAAAGAGCGAAGGAATTCTATCCTGGCTTGGAAATCGAGGGTCCGATTCAATACGACGCCGCTGTTGATCCAGGTGTAGCACGGACAAAAATGCCAAACAGCAAGGTTGCCGGTAGGGCAACTGTCTTTGTCTTTCCTGATCTCAATACAGGAAACAACACCTATAAGGCGGTACAGAGATCTGCCCACGCTGTTGCTGTAGGTCCAATCCTTCAGGGTTTGAAAAAACCTGTGAATGATTTGAGCCGTGGTTGTCTGGTTCCTGACATTGTAAACACTGTTGCAATGACAGCGGTACAGGCGCAGGCTGAAGCTGACCCGAATTTATCATGACATTGTGTATCATTTGCAAATGAGCTTTACAATTTAATTTGCTATATGAAAACATCCCTATTTCTCAAATATAACAATGTTCACCAAAGGTCAGTTCATGAGACGCCATCTTCTTCAGTCTATTACCAGTAAACATAGTCTACTATCGTCCACTGGCAATAACTTCAAATATGACGCCTCCTGAACCGATGAGAAATTCGAGCTAAGTAATTGCGATTTCGGTCGATTGAAACAAAAAGGGTGTTGATCTTTACAGATCAGCACCCTTTTTTATTACACTATGTATTGGTACAGTTACGCGTTTTTCTTCGCCTTCATAGCGGCAACCAGCTCTCGTAAGTAGTCTAGCCATTTGTCCATGCCTTCTCCGGTTGGAGATGCGAGTTCCATGGTTCGAAGATTTGGATTGATCTTCAGGGCATCACCTCTGGCATTGTCTATCGGAAAATCAAAATGGGGTAGGAGATCCGTTTTGGTGATGACAAAGGTCTGTGAGGTACTGAAGGCTTTAGGATATTTCGATGGCTTATCCGGTCCTTCAGGTACTGATACAAAGACCACCCGCTCATGCTCGCCTAAGTCAAAGGTTGAAGGACACACAAGGTTTCCTACGTTTTCGATAAAAAGGAGATCAATGTTATCTCCGCCTGGTTCTTTCTGCAGTCTATGGAAGCCCTTGTGGGTCATGGCCGCGTCAAGATGGCAGGCTCCACCTGTGGTGAGCTGGATGACCGGAACACCTTTGGCCCGAATGCGTTCGGCATCAAGCTCTGTTTCAATATCGCCTTCAATGACACCAATATTGATTTCACCCTTGAGCGCCTCAATAGTATGCTCAAGAAGGGTGGTTTTTCCAGATCCGGGGCTACTAATAAGATTAAGGGCGACAGCTCCGATTTCATTAAAATGCTCTCGGTTGACTCTGGCAAGTGCGTCGTTTGCTGCAAACAGACTTGCGTGTACGTCTACAGTTTTGGAATGACTATGGGAATGATCATGAGAATGGTCTGAAGGGCTGGGGCAGCCGCATGTATCACACATTGTATTACCTCATTAATATGAATAAAGATGGCGTCGTAAAAAGTCCAATCTATTTCGTTGTAGGTTTTTGACTGACACTTGGCATACTATATATAACCTCATTTTATGAATAAAAAGACAAGGTGCCACGGGTGTTGTCTGTATAGTTTGTAAGTACGTTTCAATTTTCTAAATTGTCGTTACTCCATTTCCACCTGAAGTAATATTAAATCCTCGCCACCTGTTGGGATGAGAAGGAGGTCTCCGCATTTGGGGCATTCTTCAGGTCGTGGTCCTGCGATGACTTCTATGTGAGCGCATTCGGTACATTTGTATTGTACATCAGGAATCTTCACAATGAGCTTTGCACCGCGAAACATCTCATCATCTGCTGAGAGAATCTCAAAGCCAAACTGGAAAGAGTCAAGGACCACTCCACACAAAGGGCCGATCTCCATGGTAACAATGGTGATTTTCGTTGCTTTGTTTTCTGCGGCAAGGTCTTTTAATTGCTCAAACAGTCCTTGTACAAGTGAGATTTCGTGCATGTTTGTTCCAAAGTGGTTTGGTTACTGTTTCTTGGTATAGGTGACGCCAAGTTTTGTCAGTCGGTCCAAGATCATTTCAGCGATCTCAACCTTTCGCTTGGCAATTTCCTCAGAAAGTTCAATGCCTTCTTCAAGAACCTTGGGTATGACCGTATAGAATTCAATCACACCAGGCATATTGCCCCGAAGTTTAGACACCTCAAGAATCTCAAGTAGCCCAAGTTGGTGCGGAGACATGCGCAGCTGAAAATTACCTGCCTTTACATCATCGAGAGTAAAGAAGTGAAAAGAGCCGGGCTCACCCTCCATGTCCACTACATCAATTACGAAGACCGGATCACACTCTTCTAAAAAAGGAGCCATGTAGATGCCAGCTGTGCCCACATCCTGGATATCAACATTGTCGGGGAAATCATAGTTTTCCTGGAGGTAGTGAACAACATGAACTCCGAAGCCTTCATCAGCTAGAATGAAGTTACCAACACCTGCGATACCAATTTTTTTCTTTTCAATCATTAGGTTTATAAACCGAGTGTTAACAGATTCGAGGTAGAGGCATTCCATGGAGCGGTGTTACTACTCTGGATCCCCCTACAGGTGTATTTATTACAACTCTGCCAGCTTTTCCAGCGACGAGTTTTCCAATAATAGCTGCTTCTTTTCCTTCTGGTGTACCCTGCATTATTTTAAGAGCTTTATCGGCCTTGTCGCCTTCGACTATGACAAGACATTTCCCTTCATTGGCCAGGTAGAGAGGTTCGAGTCCTAGAAGTTCACAGGCAGCGTTTACTTCGGGGCGAACGGGTAGGTCCTGATCTCTTATCTCTATAGAAAGGCCACTGTTTTCAGCAATTTCGTTTAAGGTTGAGGCAACACCACCACGGGTTGGATCTCTTAAGGTGTGTATAGCTCCAGGGAGTTCTTTCAGCAGGGTGGCAACCAACCTGTGAAGTGGCATAGTATCACTTCTCAGGTCACCCTGAACCGCCACACCGGCTCTTCTGGTCATGATGGTGATCCCATGATCCCCCATTGTCCCGGACAAAATGACAGCATCTCCTTCTTTTGCGTATTTAGATGAGATGTCGATACCATCGTCCACAAAGCCGATGCCTGAGGTGTTGATGAATATTTTATCGCCTTTACCCTTTGGAACGACCTTCGTATCTCCTGTGACAACGTAGACCCCAGCTTCTTTACACGCCTCGGAAATTGAGATAATCACTCTTTCAAGATCTCTAAAAAGTAAACCTTCTTCCAAGATCAATCCAAGGGAAAGAGCGTGGGGTTGTGCTCCCCTCATGGCAAGGTCATTGATGGTGCCGTGGATAGCAAGCTTACCGATGTCGCCACCAGGAAAAAAAATGGGGTCGACCACATAACTGTCGGTGGTAAAGGCAATTCGTCCCCCATGGTTTTCAAGTATGGCACTATCTTCTAAGCTGTTGAGTATAGGGTTATCAAGATGCTTAAGGAACACATCACTGATGAGCTCCTGACTTGCGGTACCTCCGCTGCCGTGATCGAGCAATATCATTTTTTCTGACATGTGGTGCAAAGCCTCTGTTTTGGATAGTTAGATTATTTTCTTATTTTGCGTATGCAGGATTTAGGTGTCACGTCCATAATTATGATATGCTGCACAGGTGCCTTCGCTTGAAACCATACACGGACCGATAGGTGTGGCAGGAGTGCAGCGGCTATCAAAGAGAGGGCATTCGTTTGGCGTTAGCTTGCCCTTGAGTATTTCTCCGCAGAGGCATCCTTTGGGTTCTTTTGATTCTGGCAGGGTAATATCAAGTCGAACCTGTGCATCAAAGTCTTTATACGCATCACGTATTTTAAGACCACTTTGGGGGATGAAGCCGAGTCCTCTCCAATCCATGTCTACCGGCTCGAATATCTCTTCAACCATTCTGGTGGCACGCATATTTGGCTCCCAGGAAACAGCTCTGGGGTACATGTTCTCCACTTTGATGTTTCCGCTACCCACCTGACGGGCAAGTATGATAAGCGCTTTCAGGAGATCAGCCGTTTCAAACCCGCCAACAACGCAGGCCAGGTTATATTTTTCCGCCATTGGTACCCAGGCACTGGCACCTATAATTGATGAAACATGCCCTGGGCAGAGAAGACCGTCAATTTTGAGGCTGGGATCGTTGAGGAGGGCCTCCATTGGTGCAGGCATTACCTTTTGAGTAGCAAAGACACAAAAATTTGTAACATTCTGGTTTTTGGCTGCCATGATGGTGGCAGCAATTCCAGGAGTAGTTGTCTCAAAACCGACACCCAGGAAGACGATGAGTTCATCCGGGTTGTTTTTGGCTATCTCCAGAGCATCCATAGGGGAGTAGACGATGTCGACCTTTGCCCCGCGCGAACTGGCTTCGGCGAGTGAACCTGTGGAGCCGGGGACCCTGAAAAGATCCCCAAAGATTGTCACATGAACACCAGGGATGTCGGCCATAGCAATAAAGGCGTCCATGTGGGAAGCCGAGGTGACACAGACGGGGCAGCCAGGCCCAGAGACCAGTTTCATCCCATCAGGGAGAATGGAGCGCAGTCCGTTACGAAAGATTGCCATGGTGTGAGAACCACACACTTCCATTACGGTCAGCGGTTTTGTTACCGTCCTCTTCAGTTCTTCAACTAGAGGCAATGCCAGACTGCTGTCCCGATACTCATCTAGATATTTCATGGCTTACCTTTTTATGAGAGCAGTTCTTCTGGTGTGTTATCTGCAAGTTCCTGAAGCAGAGAGATGTTTTTCAACGCTTCTTCTTCCACGAGAGAGTGGATAGCAAAGCCGGCGTGTATTATTACATAGTCACCTACGGCAGGCCAGTAATCTATAATATCAAGCCGAACCTCACGGCTGATGCCATCTGCATCAACTGTGGCGACCTGGTTTGTGGTAAAGTCGTCAGGATCACCCTGAACGGCTGTCACTTTCATCGGAATTGCGAGACACATGGCGCAGACCTCCTATTATTGCTTGACCTATGGAAATGGCCCCATCATTTATGGGCAGCGCATTTCCTGTAAATACCTTTAGGCCTTTTTGTTTGAGTAGAGTACTAAATCCTTCAAGCAGTAAACTGTTTTGCATGCAGCCACCTGAAAGCACAACTTGTTGAATCCCTGACTTTTCTGCCAGACGCTCAACAAGTTTACTCACGCTCTGTATGAGCATGAGGTGAAAATCGAGTGCAATTGAAGAGTACTTACGGTTTTTCTGCACTCCATCAACTATCATTTTAACAAATTCCACAGAACTAATCTCCCATTTTCCGTCTAGGTAGTGAAGAGAGTTGTGGCATCTAATATGCGAATTGTGCGCAGTTTCGTCAAGCCAGTTATCCGTTTTAGCTACTTTAGCCAATGCTTCCAGTTCCATAGCTGCTTGACCTTCGTAGCTCATCTTCTGTCGAATGCCAAGAAGACTTGCAACACCATCAAATAATCTCCCACAGCTCGATGTGAGAGGTGTGTTAAAAGAGTTCTCAAGCATGGAACTGATAACGCTGATCTGGTTTGGGTCTATCTGTTGTAGGGTGCAAGGTAGATTGGCTTTATCGAGTCCTTCTTTTCCAAAAGCTGTGAAGAGAGCGCTGAGTCCTATGCGCCATGGTTCGGTTGCAGCCTTGTCTCCACCTGGAAGTGGCAGGTGACTCAGGTGACCGAGACGTTCAAAATCCGTGAGACTTGTTTTGAGTACTTCTCCGCCCCAAAGAGTTCCATCACTTCCAAGGCCAACGCCATCCAGGATTATAGCCAGTACCGGTTCGGTGAGTGCATGTTCTGCCATTACAGCTACAGCATGTGCATGGTGATGCTGGATTCTGTAGACAGGAAGGCCCAACTCCATGCCGTATCTGCTGGAAGGGTAATCTGGGTGGAGATCGCAGGCGACGGCTTCTGGCTCAATCTGGTACAGAGTTTTAAGGTGGTCGATGGATTCCTGGTAAAAGTCTGCTGTTTCAAGGTTATCCAAGTCTCCAATGTGTTGACTCGGAAAGATGTTGCTGGCCTTTGCCAGACTAAAGGTATTTTTAAGTCCAGCGCCACACCCCAATATTTGAGGGAGTTGAAGCTTTGTTGTTAGTTTTGCAGGAGCATAGCCCCTTGCCCTTCGGAGGATGAGAGCCTCTTGTCTCACAATTTTCACAACAGAGTCATCAACCCTTGTGAGGATTTCTCGGTTGTGCAGGAGGAAGTTGTCCGCAAGGTGGCTTAAGCGACTTACGGCATCATCATTTTTGGTGCAGATTGGTGCTCCACTCATATTGCCCGAAGTCATCACAAGTGCTTTGGGGCAATTTTCTTGTACAAAGAAGAGGTGGTGGAGTGGGGTGTAGGGGAGCATGACCCCAAGTTCTTCTATGTTTGGGGCAATGTTACTTGCAAGTGCACCTGTAATTTTTCGTCGTAGCAGGACAATGGGATGTTCAAATGATTGAAGAAGTGATTCTTCTCTCTTGTTTATATGACAAAGTTCTCGAGCGGCGTCGATGTTTGCCACCATAATTGCCAGAGGCTTGTCTGGTCTGTTTTTTCGAAGGCGAAGCTTGGCGACAGCGTTAAGCGAGCAGCCGTTTGCGCTAAGATGAAATCCCCCTAGGCCCCGGATGGCGACAATACTGTCACCAGCAAGAGCATTGACTGTTGCAGTTATTGGGGACTCTTCGTCTAGGAGGGATCCTTTATTGTCATGAAAGCTTACCTGTGGCCCGCATGTCGGGCAGGCGTTTGGTTGCGCATGGAATCTTCTATTCGTTGGGTCGTTATATTCTTTGTCACAGACGGAACACATGGGGAAAACCTTCATAGAGGTCTTGGGCCTGTCGTATGGAATGCTTTCTATAATGGTGTATCTTGGACCGCAGTTGGTACAGTTGATAAACGGATAGTGGAATCTGCGGTTATCTGGGTCGAGTAGTTCGGCCAGGCAATCACTGCAAAGATTTATATCTGGGGGGATGGCAGTGTTGGCGATGTTTTGTGAATTGCTGCTGAGGATAGTAAATTCAAAAGATTGATACTGTTTAGGAGCTTTGTCGCTATCTCTGGTATCGACTTGGTCGATTACGGCAAGAGGTGGTGCTTCGCTTTCGATGGCAGCGGTAAAAATCTGCAACGTCTCCTCTTCACCCTGGGCATCAATGATAACGCCTGCACCGGTATTGGTGACACTTCCGGAGATGGAGAGCCTTGTCGCTAAATTGTAGATAAAAGGTCGAAACCCTACGCCCTGGACTGTGCCCTGGACGAGGATTTCGACTCTACATTGTTTATGATTTATGGGTAAATTTGACACCGGTAAATATGGAGGAGATAATCCCCTCTGGAGATTTGACGTCGTTCCATATGCAAAGATAGACATGGATGACCGCAAATATCATAAACCACCACATAAGTAAGTGGTGTAGGAAACGTGCAGATTGTTGGCTGCCGAAAAGAGCGAGCCCCCAGCCTTCCCAGAAAGGAATTTCAGGGAAAAGCATGAAAAAACCACTGATGATCATTGTAACAGCGATACAAAAAGTGAACAGATAGGTAAGGCCTGCCAGGATATTATGGCCGAGTCTTTCGTCATGTTTGTCACTGATGTAACTGTACTGGAGCAAAGTCATCTTCAGGTTATTCAAATTTCTCTTGGTGAATGGCAGGATATCCCAAACGCGCTCCTGGGCGTTGCCAAAAAAGTAGAGAAAAAGCCTGATCATCACCGCGCTAGAGAACGTATACGCAGCGATATAGTGGATGTAGCGCATGGTTGCCATGGGAAAGCTTGCACTTCCTTCAATCATGGTGTTGGTCCACGGATTATTGATATAAAAACCCGTTGTTACCAAAAACACGATAGAGAGAGCAAACATCCAGTGGAACAGCCGGAGCAATATACTCCAGCACTGTTGTTTTTCAAATGTTGCCATTCTAGTTACCTCCTATGGTATGAACCGGAAAGAAAAGTTTTGTTACCGTAAACACGTCGTTACATCGCCTTTACTTTAACTACTTCCTTACCTTCTGGGTCCAGCATATGGACAGCACAGGCAATACAAGGATCAAAAGAGTGAATAGTACGCAGTACCTCAAGAGGTCGTTCCGGATCGGCAACAGGGTTACCCATAAGAGACGCTTCGTACGGTCCGAGTTGTCCTTCGGCATCACGTGGACCAGCATTCCATGTTGAAGGAACAACACACTGGTAATTTTTGATCTTGCCATCCTGGATAACAATCCAGTGAGACAGGAGACCACGAGGTGCCTCATGAACTCCAACTCCGCGCTGCTCGCCTTTTGGAAATACAGGTGGATTGAAGATCTCGTAATCACCTGTCGCAATGTTGTTGACCAGTAGATCCCAGTGCTTGAGAGCAAGGTCCGCCATCATTCCTGCGCGTACTGCCCGTGCTGCATGGCGACCAATGGTTCCATGGAGGATTTCAGGTCCAAGCTTGGTGCCTGCAACAGCGCTAATACGACCGAGGAAAGCGTCAACATTATTAACTGTCATCTCATGGCCCTGAGCATAACCAACTACGAGCTGTGCCAGTGGGCCAACCTGCATTGGCTTGCCCTGGAAACGAGGTGCTTTCAACCAGGTGTAACGTCCTTCGTCTTCAAATTCGGTATATTTAGGATCAGTCGTAGATTCAAAAGGATGCTTAGACCAGTCTCCGTCATACCAGGCGCGTGCGATGGACTCTTCAACATTGTCCTTAAAGTATGGATCAGCGTGTATGTCAATGTTCTTGATGGTGCTGAGGTCACCGCCCATGACAGTTCCACCAGGAAGATCCGCTTTAGTGCCAGCGGCATCAAGGAACATGTCGGGAGCTGCAAGGTAGTTTGTAACACCGGCGCCATATGGAATCCACTCGGCGTAAAGGGCTCCTATTGCAACCACATCTGTCATGTAAACCATCTTAACGAAGTCACGTACTTCCTCTATAAGCTGCTTAACCCAGTAGAGACGTTCCATGGTTACTGCGGTCTCATTATCTGGATTGAGGTTGGTGGTCACACCACCAACAGAGAGGTTTTGTACATGAGGGTTCTTGCCACCAATGATTGCAAGTGCCTGAGTGGCTTTGCGCTGGTAATCAAGGGCTTCGAGGTAGTGAGATACTGCCATGAGGTTTGCCTCAGGTGGCAGTTTCATGGCTGAATGACCCCAGTATGCGTTGGTGAAAGGACCAAGCTGGCCGCTTGCAACCAGTGTCTTGACCTTATCTTTAACTGCAGCAAAACGCTTAGGGCTATTGCCTGGCCAGTCAGAAAGGCTGTCGGCCAGTTTAGCTGTAGCAACCGGATCTGCATCAAGTGCGGAGACAACATCAACCCAGTCAAGTGCAGAAAGAGCATAAAAGTGAACGATATGATCCTGCAGACAGTGGATTGATTGAACCATGTTTCGAACGAGCTGGGCATTCAGCGGAATCTGAAGACCGAGGGCGTCTTCAACAGCACGAACTGAAGCGAGAGCATGAACGGTGGTACAGACACCACAGATACGCTGGACAAAAAGCCATGCATCACGTGGGTCGCGTCCTTTTAAGATATTTTCCAAGCCGCGGTACATCTGTCCTGATGACCATGCCTTGGTGATCTTGCCACCATCAACTTCAACATCTACTCTGAGGTGACCCTCGATCCTGGTGATCGGATCAATGGTAATTCTTTGAGCCATTTGTGGAACCTCCATAAAAATTTAAACTACCGAGTGCATCTGGACTATGTCCTGCTCTCAGTAAAAATATTTGCAAATGATAGTGTGGAAATCGGGCAAAAACTATGCTTCAGGATCTTGTTTTTTGCCTTTAATCAAATTTTTCCCTATTCCCACAGCAGCATGGATACCTACGCCAACTGCAGTTGCAGCCAGGATGGTTTTTCCTACTTTATCAGCGTTCTCAACTATGCCTGTGCCAGGAATCTTCACCATTGGTAGTCTTTCGTAGAATGGAGTCATCGTGTCCCAAAAATTAGGCTCAGTACAGCCTACGCAACCATGTCCAACGCTTACTGGCCAGACATCTACGTCATTGAAACGTACGACAGGGCAGTTTGAAAAGGTTTCCGGCCCTTTGCAGCCGACCTTATAGAGGCAATAGCCAAGCTTATGGAATTCGTCACCAAATTGCTCCACAAAGCGACCTTCATCAAAGTGAGCACGTCTTTCGCAATGGTCATGGATTCTGCGGCCGTATGCAAAGAGTGGACGATTGAGGCTATCAAGAGCGGGAAGTCTTTTAAACGTCAGATAATGAAGTATGGTTCCAAGAAATGAAATCGGATTTGGAGGGCAGCCAGGAATATTTACAATTGGTTTATCCTTGACCAAGTCCTCAACACCGACTGCACCTGTTGGGTTTGGATATGCTGCCTGGATACCACCAAAAGCGGCACAAGTACCGATAGCGATGATAGCTGTTGCTTTAGGAGCAACTTCTGCGAGGATGTCCATAGCAGTTTTTCCTGCAATCTTACAGTAGATACCATTGTCTTTCGTTGGGATTGCACCTTCCACAACGAGGATGAATGGATGGTTGTCTACTGTGTCGTGCAGGTTATGCTCAGCCTGATGTCCTGCTGCTGCCATGATTGTCTCATGATAATCAAGTGAGATTACATCAAGTATAAGCCTGGCGAGGTCCGGGTGAGAAGAGCGTAATAAACTTTCGGTACAGCCGGTGCATTCTTGAAAATGGAGCCAAATAACTCTGGGACGTTCTGCTGTTGCGGCCGCTTCAACCAGTTTGGGGATCATTGCATCGGACAGTCCCAAAGCGGCTGCAGCCATTGTGCATCCCTTGAGGAATCCGCGCCGATTAAGCTGCGGGTCCAGATTATCTTTAACTGTGTCTGCCATACCAACCTCCTATTGCTGTGTGACAACAATTGTGCGCCAGTGCGCGTTTTTGTTCGACCTGCGTTGTGTCGAATAAGAAAAAAACAAACTACCTATAGTATGTAAAAGCCCTGGGGCTCTTGTGAATAGAGAAAGATAAGATTTTAAAGGTACCAATGCGCTCGTTTTTGAGGTGGTAATGGGGAAGATGGTTTCTTCTGTTCCTGTGCGCGGTGTGTAGGGGGTTGGTACGTTTTCTCTTGTAGAAACTGAGTGAGTTTTAGATGGGAAAAAAGACGATTGGTCTGAAGGTTCTACCTTGTTTGGTTGAGCAAAATACAGGCTGAAGTTTGGGGAGGGGAAATAAACACAACCCTTTAATTGAGCGGGTTGCTGGTAATGGATTTTTTCAGCCATTGTGCAAAGGGTGCGTCAACTTAAAGTGAAGGTGGAGTGTTATTGAAATAATACACAACACCATTATTAAAAAGTGCCACAAAAGTACCACTACGCATATTCTAAAGCAAGAATATTTTAACGTTAAGGCTGATTTTGGCTGTCTGGTTGGATGTATTTGCGACAAAATGCACAGTTGGCACATTTGTTTTTGTGCGTTGCAGTGGGTTTTGTGCCGTGGGTGGCACAAGATGTCGGTATAGGGGATTTAGGGTATTTTTTAGTACCTTCGGAGTAATTTGCTGAAGGTACCGAAAAGAGCCCCGACGTATTATTCGTATATCGGGGTTGAGGAGGGGGGCTATTTTTTAAAACCGAAGATTCCACCAGTCTTATTTTTAAGTACGACCGGTTTGTATTGTTTTGTCTCGTTGTCAAGCGTGGGTTTTATTTCGTTGACATGTGTGGATTTCGCCTCAGGCAAAATTGTGTCTTGCGTGGGTGGTTTCTGGGAAATTTGGCATAACTCAAGTGGAGTGCTGGTAACTGCGGCTTGATAGCAATGGTAGAACAGTTCACTACGTTTAAAGTAACTCTTTCTCTTCAGCCATTTGGGCCAGTCATTTGGCTGTTTGTTGTGGGTGAGTTGTGCAAGGTTAATAAGGAGGCTGACAACTTCCTGGCGCAGGGATTTGCGAAGATTGAGTTGTATTCCAATCCCTTGGTCCAGGTCGGCCCGAATCTGTTTGCCTAAGTTGAACAGAGCCGCTCCTTTTCTGTATTTTGAATAGAGCTGGTACTTAAGCTCAGCCATAGGAGTGAGGATAAGTGCAATGAGAAAGAAGTCTCTCTGTCTATGGATGTTATTGCTCTGGCAGAGGCCGTTGAGATTGTCAATTGAGGTGAAGAGATCTTTTAACAACGCTCTTTGCTGTAGGCCTGATTCAGTGTCTTGAGTGAGAAGTTTTTTGTAAAAAGGGAAGAGTGAGTAGAAAAGACCGGAATCAAGGGCGAGTGAGAACCACGGCGCTGAGGCTTCACTGTAAAGGTCTTTGATAGTTTCATCCCGTATCCTGGATGGGGGGCAAAGTGTGAGTTGTGGCGCATTCTTACAGATCGCTTTCCAGCTTTCTTTTTCAATAGTAAAGCCGTTTCTGGCAGCATGACGGATAGCCCGCATCATTCGGACGGGGTCTCTGGTCAGTCTTTTTTCAGGATCTCCGACTATTCGAATAATAGAGCGTTGAAGGTCCTCGGTACCATTGACGTAGTCAATAATAGTGCCATTTTGGATTTCGTAAAAAAGGGAATTTATGGTCAAATCCCTTCTTCTTGCATCCTCATGCAGAGTGCCAAAGGTATTGTTGGGAGCGAGAACCGCCTGGGGGCCGTCCATGTCGTGTTCTGATAGAGACCTGAGTGTGCTGACCTCAATAGCTTTTCCGCCCTTGAAAAAGACCTGCACCAGCCTGAATCTCCTGCCAATGGTATTGCTGTGTGGAAAGAGTTTTCTCAGCTGTCCAGGACGTGCGTCGGTACTGATGTCAAAGTCTTTTGGCTTTTTGCCTAGATATAAGTCTCTGACACCTCCGCCTACAAGGTAGCCCGCAAAGCCAGCATTTTTGAGTTTTCTGAGGACGAAAAGAGCATCCTTGTCGATCATCTCATTAGTGATCGGATGCTCTTCTGGCGGAATTGTAACACCTACGCAGGATGCTACAGAGCTGTCCTGGGCGGTTTGAGAGTTGTTTGCTTGTGTCATTAGGAGAGTAATTAAACGGCTGGGTTAAAGCCTTGTCCTTCTTTATATACAGATTCTGCTTGTTCTTTGAAGCGCTTGAAAATTTCAGAAACAGAAAGAATTGAATCCATCTTAAAGGTGTTTTCTCCAGAGAAGATGAGGCCGTCTTTCGTGTTTCCTTCCTTTGCCATCATGAGCCTTTCATTAATGCAGTAGTGATGGTTGCATTTTTTAAGACAGAGGTGAGGGCACTTCTTGGTGCTAACATCTTCTCCGGCGTTCATTCCTTTAACAAATGGGTTGTTGATTGCGCGGCCCGGCATTCCTACAGGTGATGACGTGAGCACAATGTCTTCTTTTGAGGCATCAAGAAAGGCTTGTTTATACTTATCTGACACCTCACACTCTTTACTGAGTACAAAACGTGAGGCGATCTGAACGCCGTCAGCTCCATACTTATCCATCATTTCGGCCATTTCAAAGCCGTTGGTGATTCCGCCAGCTGCAATGAGTGGGATTTTTTTGATGGCTTTTCGGATGGCTGGAAAAATTTCTCTGAGAGGTTTGTCTGTGCCAAGGTGGCCCCCGGCCTCTTTGGCTTCAACGATAATAGCAGCAGCACCAAGTTTTTCGGCCATTTTGGCAAGTGCAGGAGAGCTTACGATCATGACAATAGGAGTGTTGTGTTCTTTGCCGATCTTGAAAATATCTCGGGAAAAACCAGCTCCTGTTACGATCATATCCACGCCAGCGTCAATGGATGTCATAACGAGGTCGTAAAAATCTTTCATGGCAAACATGATATTTACAGCGACAATGCCATCTGTTGCTGCTTTTGCTTTCACTATATCTTCACGAAGCTCTTCTAGTGGAAGGCCGGAGCCACCAATAATGCCAATACCGCCACATTCAGCAACGGGAACGGCGAGAGCAGAGGTGGACACGCGTATGGACATTCCTCCTTGAAGTAGTGGGAAAGATGCCTTGAGGCCAGCAATATTAAGCGAAGGTAACTTCATATAGGTGTAACTCCTGTAAAAGTAATATGATCTATGGAAACCAGATAATGCATCGCTTACAGCTATTTGTCAAGAAATGATAAATAGCGGAAAATCTCCTGGATTAGGTAGTTTTCGTGCAGAAGATGTTGATCTGACGTAGTAAAATCGAGATTGGTTGTGCTCTGGTTTGCCTCCTGCTTGACAAAAACATAAAATTGCGGTTAAATTCGAGGTTTTGATTTTATATATAATGTCAATTCCCTTACTACTAACAAGGAGAATGGTTTTGAAAATAAAGGCCCTGAAAGGCTTTAAAGATATTGTACCTGGCGAAGTGGAGCTGTGGCAATATCTTGAGAAGAGTGCTCGTAGTGTATTTGAAAGGTTTACTTTTGCAGAAATTCGCCTGCCGATTCTGGAAGAGACCCAACTTTTTGCACGGTCCATCGGGGAAGCTACAGATATTGTCGAAAAAGAGATGTATACCTTCGTCGATAAGCAAGTCACCATGCGGCCTGAGGGCACAGCTTCTTTATTAAGAGCATACATAGAGCACGGTCTGTATGTACAAAAACCGGTGCAGCGCCTCTTTACTATAGGGCCGATGTTTCGTCATGAGCGTCCTCAAAAAGGGCGGTTGCGGCAATTTCATCAAATGGATGTTGAGGTGCTTGGTTCAGAGAGCCCGAGGGTTGACTCTGAACTTATGGCCATGGGGGCTCTTTTATTTGCCGAGTTGGGGATTGATGTCAGTCTTGAACTTAATTCTCTTGGCTGTCCAGTCTGTCGTCCCGGATACAGGGAAGTTCTCGTAGCCTATATAGATGAGAGAAAAGATGCTCTCTGTGATGATTGTAAGCGCAGGAGTGAAACGAATCCTTTACGAGTTCTTGACTGTAAAGTGCCGACCTGTAGAGAACAGATTGTTGATGCCCCTTCAGTTTTAGAGCATCTTTGTGGGGATTGTAGTGATCATTTTGGCAAAGTACAGGACGGGCTGAATCAGCTTGGTGTTGATTATACACTGAACAAGTTCATGGTGCGCGGGCTCGATTATTACTGCAAAACGACCTTTGAGTTTATCACCGCAGACCTAGGTGCTCAGGCAGCTGTTGCAGCGGGTGGCCGGTATGACGGTCTTATTGAAACCCTTGGAGGACCAAAAGATAGTCACGGAATTGGTTTCGCCATGGGAATGGAGAGATTGGTTCTCTTGCTCGAGCAGCAGAAAACTGAAGTCAAAGCTGCTGAGGTTGATCTTTTCGTAGCAGGAATTGGTGAAGAAGGTGCCAAAGTCGGATATAGCCTTGCACACGGTTTGAGGGCAAAAGGCTTCTCTGTTGCCATGGATCATGAAGGTAGAAGTCTGAAAGCACAGATGAAACAGGCCAATAAGGCATCTGCAAAGTTTGCTCTCATCATTGGTGACTCTGAACTTGAATCAGGCGCTGGTGTTCTAAGAGATATGTGCAAACGAGATGCAGAGCAACAGGAAGTGAAGCTCAACGTTGAGGCTATTGCAGGCTCAATCAGTTAATATATAAATGAATAGACACATAAATTACTTATTCTCTACTTTTGAGCCTTCCCTCCGGGGCTGGGCTGGTAACGTCAATTGCTTGTAGAGAGAAAAATTCAACATACGTAAACATCATGGAATCAATGGGAAATTTAAACCGGACTCATTATTGTAATGATCTCGGTAAAGAGAATATTGGGGAGCAGGTAACCCTGATGGGGTGGGTCCTTCGTAGGCGTGATCACGGCGGCGTAATTTTTATCGACCTCAGAGATCGGGATGGCATCACTCAGATTGTATTTAATCCTGAAATTAACCCGGAAGTCCATGATAAGGCACATCAGATTCGAAGTGAGTGGGTACTGGCGGTACGTGGTAAGGTTGTAGCCAGGCCTGGTGATATGGCAAACCCTAAGTTGCATACAGGTGCCATTGAGGTGTTGATAGACGATTTGCGTATACTCAACTCCAGTGAAACTCCACCGTTTCCACTCGATGAAGATACGGAAGTCTCTGATAATCTCAGACTGCAGTATCGCTATCTCGATTTGCGTAGACCTGAGATGGCTGCAAATCTTGTGATGCGTCATAAGGCAGTGATGACTGTACGGAACTATCTCAATGATGCTGGATTTCTCGATATTGAGACACCAATGCTCACACGGTCAACTCCGGAAGGTGCTCGTGACTATTTGGTTCCAAGCCGGGTAAATAGCGGTAAATTCTACGCCCTGCCACAATCCCCGCAGCTTTTCAAACAGCTGTTGATGATTGCCGGTATGGATAAGTATTATCAGATTGTAAAATGCTTTCGTGATGAAGATCTGCGCGCCGATCGTCAACCTGAGTTTACCCAGATAGATATGGAGCTTAGTTTTGTCGACGAAGAGCAGATAATCGCTCTCAACGAGGGGATGATTACCCGTCTGTTTAAAGACACGCTGGATCTCGATCTTACCCCGCCGTTTACACGTATCACATACGACGAATCAATGAGTCGTTTTGGTACCGATCGTCCAGATGTCCGCTTTGGCATGGAGCTTGTTGATCTTACTGCAATAGCAGCAAATTGTGGCTTTAAGGTGTTCCGCTCTATTGCCGATCAGGGTGGTTCTGTACGCGCTATTAACGCGAAAGGTTGTGCCACTTTTACCCGCAAGGAACTCGACGTTCTCACCGACTGGGTTACTCAGTTTGGTGCTAAAGGGCTAGCCTGGGTTAAAATGAAGGCGGATGGTGAATGGCAGTCGCCGATTGCTAAGTTTTTCACCGAAGAAGAGCGTGCAGCAATAGCTAAAGAGGTCGATGCTGAGGAAGGAGACTTACTCTTTTTCGGTGCTGACAATTCTAAAGTTGTGTTTCAGGTACTTTCAGAGCTTCGAGTTGAACTTGCCAGACGCCTTGATCTCTTGAAAAAAGATGATTTTAAATTTACCTGGGTAACCGACTTTCCTCTCATGGAGTACGATGAGAAGGAAAAACGTTATCAGGCGCTGCATCATCCTTTTACTGCTCCTAAAGAAGAAGATATCGAAAAGCTGGATACCGATCCGTCTAAAGTCTATTCCCGTGCCTATGATCTGGTTTTAAATGGTACTGAGATTGGTGGTGGTTCTATACGTATCCATCAAAAAGACCTACAGGCTAAGGTTCTTGCAACTCTTGGGATTGGTGATGAGGAAGCAGATGAGAAGTTTGGCTTCCTGCTTCGCGCGCTAGAGCTTGGGGCTCCTCCACATGGTGGTTTAGCATTTGGTCTTGATCGATTACTTATGATCATCACCGGTAGCGATTCAATTCGTAACGTTATTGCTTTTCCTAAGACCGCGAAGGCGACCTGTCCTCTGACTGAGGCTCCTGCAGCCGTTGCTCGTAAGCAGCTCACAGAGCTTCATATTCGACCTGATTGGAAAGAAGAGTAGTTCTCCTCAATCTTGCAACTGGCACGTTCGGAATTTCCTCTACCTGCCGGATATGCAAGATTTATGGTTTAGGCGAATTGCTTGAGTATTTTCTCCCCGCATATCCTATGATGTGCGGGGAGTTTTGTTTTAAATTCAGCACGTATCCCCAATTTCTTATCCTTTCAGGAGATGTCTAGTGGAACTTGCAAGTCTTACAATGGATGTACTGGCCTTTCTTTTTTTTGCAGCCTTTATAGCTGGTTTTATAGATACTCTGGCAGGAGGCGGGGGGCTTATTGTTCTTCCGGCGCTTATCATGAGCGGCATTCCACCGCTTCTGGCTCTCGGAACCAATAAGCTGCAGGGAACAATGGGTACAGCCACGGCAACTCTGATGATGTTGAGATCGAGGAAGGTCTGTTGGGAGGATGTTCGGAAACCGATGCTTTTCGCATTTTTAGGATCGGTCGCTGGTACCATTGCAGTACAGTTTGTTAATACAGAGGTGCTGGTTTTTGTTATTCCTCTGGTTTTACTTCTCATTGCCATCTATTTTATCCTTTCACCTTTTATGGCGTCTAAGCGGTCAGAACCTCGGCTGTCTAAAGAGAAGTATCAGAAGATGATCGTCCCACTTATTGGTTGGTATGATGGGATGTTTGGCCCTGGAGCCGGCTCTTTTTTCGCCCTTGCAGGTGTTTCTCTTCGTGCAAAAGGTTTGATTGATGCCACTGCTGTTGCCAAAACCTTAAATTTTGCCACCAATATAGGTTCTCTTTGTATCTTTCTCCTTGTGGGGAAGGTGATGTGGAGCGCTGGATTAATAATGATGGTAGGGCAGGTCGTTGGTGCCTGGGCCGGTTCAAAATGTTTGCTTAAGATTAACCCGGCTGTGCTCAGAGCGGTGGTGGTGCTCATGTGTCTTGCTATGTTGTGCAAGTACGCCTTGAGTATGGGCTGGATTTCGTAATTTTAGAGTTTACTTGAAAATATAAAAGGAAAAGAGTGTGAATAACGAAGAACTATTACGACAACGAAGTGGGGACAGTTGTGAACTGTGCTCAGCAAAAGATAATCTTGCTGTATATGTGGTTGGGCCGGAGTCGAATGCTGGTCCTGAACCAGAGGTGTTACTCTGTTCTCATTGCCATGAGCAGCTTGAGGAGAATCAGAACCTTGATGAAAATCACTGGCGTTGTCTCAATGATAGCATGTGGAGTCAGGTACCGGCTGTCCAGGTTCTCGCCTGGAGATTGTTGAGTCTTCTTGCTGGTAAGGGGTGGCCCCAAGATCTTCTCGATATGATGTACCTCGAAGATGATATTCTGAGCTGGGCAAAAGCTGGTATGCCTGAGAGTGCAGGCGATAGCGTCGTGCATCGAGACTCCAACGGAACCACTCTTAGCGCCGGAGATTCAGTTACGCTCATTAAAGATCTCAATGTAAAGGGCGGAGGTTTTACCGCAAAAAGAGGTACTATGGTGCGGTCAATTTCCCTTGTTGCTGATAATCGTGAACATATTGAGGGAAAGGTGAGTGGACAGCAGATTGTGATTTTGACCCAATATGTGAAAAAATCCAGCTAAGAGATTTGAGAATGTCTCCATGAATAGGGGGATCTCATCTTGTCCGTATTATTGGTTGTCAGAGTCATCTTTTGTTTTGTGAAGTTTATCGTATAAAGATGTCCGATGAATTCCTAATATTTTGGCGGCCTGGGTTTTGTTGCCGTGAACAGATTTAAGAACGTTCTCGATCACTTCTTTTTCTGTTTTCGCAAGTATCTGCTTCAGGCTGCCGCTCTGCGAATAATCGGTTCGTCTGGCGCCTGTCTCAGTGCAGTGACGGACTTGTTCCGCTAGATCCTCTGGGTTAATCATATCTCCTTTGGCTATTATGCTGGCCTTTTCCATAACATTTCTCAGCTCCCGCACATTTCCCGGCCAGGAATATCGTTTCAAAAATTCCATAGCCTCTTCGGAGATACCTGAGGGGCCCCAGGAAATTTCGGTTTTCAGTTCCGCCAACAGATGGTTTGCAAGCAGAGGGATATCCTCCGGCATCTGGCTCAGACATGGGGCATTGATATTAAAGACGTTAATTCGGAAATAGAGATCACTTCTGAACTGATTTTCTTTAATCATCCCACTGAGGTCCCGATTTGTTGCCGCTATAAGTCGAAAATCTACAGGTGTGGTTTTCGTCCCTCCAAGTCGGTCCACCGTTCGCTCTTGCAAAACCCTCAGCAACTTGGCTTGCATTGGTAAGGGCAGATCGCCGATTTCATCGAGTAAAATCGTACCACCATGGGCCATTTCGAACTTTCCCGGTTTCCCCTTTGTTCTTGCGCCTGTGAACGCTCCGGACTCATAACCAAAAAGCTCGCTTTCAAAAAGGTCCAGCGGAATGGACGCGCAGTTAACCTTGATAAAAGGTCCATTGCACCGGTGACTTGACTGATGAATGAAATAGGCAATGACCTCTTTTCCTGTCCCAGATTCGCCGGTAATGAGGACGGTAGATGTCGTTTTCGCAGCTAGTAGGGCTTTATCTTTGACTTCTTGAATTGGGGCAGAATCACCGATGATATGATTGCCCCCTTTGAGTTTATTTATCTGTTTTTGGTAATACTGAAGTTGTCCATCAAGAAGCTCGACCTTTCGTTGGACATCCCATAATCTTGTAACCTCATTCAACATTCCTTTTCCTACAGCACCGATCAGCTTCCCTTCCTGGTCTTTGAGGGGAATTCTGGAGATAAGCTGTTGGCGTCCGGCAATGTAGAGTGTGTCACCAATTCTGGCTTTGCCGTCTTTGAGTATCTGATGCAATTGCGTTTCACTTACAACCTCAGTAATGTGCTTGCCCATGGCATCAGCCCCATCTATTCCGAGGAGTTCCCCACTGTAACGACTCATAAATTTAATGATACCATCCTTACCGATCACTATGGGGCATTCATATGGGTTGTCTATAAGGGCATAGATGAAATCCTCACCAAGGTTATTCAATTTTGATTTGTAGATATCTCTGTTTTTGTCTTCCATGTTGCGTTTCTATGTCTTTAAATCAAATTTGAATGAACTCGTGTCTGAACGAAAATCTGCAAATTCTGTCGCTCAACCACTATTGTGCGGGCAGGAGTTCAGGGAGCTGAGATAAAATCGCCTCAATGGCTGCCCCTCCGAGTGAACGTGCCTTGTCGGAAATTGTAGGGCAAAGACGTATGTCCCCTCGGGGATCAACGTCACCGACTTTCATACCATTGGTAACCGGGGTGTTGTCACGCAGCATGCCACGAATAATGCCGCCAATTTTGCTGAGAATCGGTACGCCCGACACCTGGGCAATTTGTTCTCCCTTAGCAACTTGATCACCGATATCTTTTTGCGATTTGAAAATCCCCGCACATGGTGCACGGAGAACCCTTTCAATGTTGAAACCGCCAATAGTACCTGGTACACCGGTGTTACGCTCTGCGGGACCTTCGAATATGAGCTTTCCTAAGTTGTGACCTCGGTTTGTTTCAATGACCACATGGACATCAGTCCCTGCATTAAATCCAGGTCCCATGCCAATCACCAAAGGCGCATCGCCCTTGTCTGTGCCGAGGTTACGTTTTGCTATAATGGCATCGATTAAAACATGGGGTTTGAGAAAATGGCGGGTCTTGTTTGCGGGATCAATAAGGAGGGGGATTTGCCCTTTTTCCCATACAGGGAGGATCTCCTCTGGTTGGCTTATGTGTACTGCGGTGATACCTTCAATGGTTTTTTCACCGTCATAGATGGCCTCACTGAATGAGACCATGCGTCGCACCGCCATAGGGGTGTCGGTATCTATAAGGCACACCCTAAATCCACTGCGACACAATCGATGGGCAATACCACTAGCCAGGTCACCGGCGCCACGGATTAATATTTTAGTGCTACGAATGTCGTTGTATGTTGAATTAGTCAATGAAATTTTTACCTATTCCTCCTGGGCAACGCGTATCAACAACAGTGTCATTATGAGTGAACCTCTAATTTATCACTTGATCGTGTAGGATGTTAAGTGAATCGACACGTTATTTTCTAGATTCTGACTCGGAGTTGATTGTTTTAATAACTGCAGCTTTTACCTGATTAATATGGTTGGTGATAGCAGCTTCAGCTTTATCAGCATCTCTTTTTTCGAGGCTCTTTAAAATTTCTTGATGGTCATGTATGGATCTTCCATAGAGTCCATCTATCTTAAGATAACACATGCCGGCCATGTGGCAAATGTCTTGGAAATTATTCATTATTTCTATGAGTTTGGAGTTCCCGGCCAGCTCGAAAAATGTTTTGTGGAAGGCCCTGTCGCTGAGCATAAAGCCATGGTAATCATCTTCGCTCGCTGCCCGTTGCTGCAACACAATATATTCTCTTAGCTTATCTATATTATCCTGGCTGATCTTGGCTGCAATTTTCCTAATCACTACCGATTCAAGAATGAGGCGTAGCTCGAACACCTCCTCGATTTCATTCTGAGTGTAGGAGGTGACAATAAAACCTTTACGGGGCAGAAAGGTTACTAAACCTTCAGAGGATAGGCGTAAAAGTGCTTCACGGACAGGGGTTCTCGAGAGGCCTAGCTCCTGTGAAACAGACATCTCATTGTAAACCGTCTCCTGTTGAAGGTTAAAGGACAAAATAGAATGACGTAACGCTCCGTATGCTATTTTTGCGAGTGAATCAGGTTTGTTAACTTTATGTAACGATTCGATCATTATTTGTGAGTATTTAGTTTATTAGAATAAGAAAAATCAACGATCCGAAAGCGCAACCACTATGAAGTATACGCACAGTATGATTTTTTTCATAGAAATCAATACGGAGAGTTTTGACTGTATAAGATGTTTATACAACGATTCTTGCTTACTGCACAAGTAAACAAAAAAACATCTCAGCAAATAATACTGCCCGCTATCACACCGCTATCACACCGCTATCACACCGTTATCGTATCGTTATTTACAAAGAACCTTTCAGAATCATAAAAGAGTTGACACGACTGTCTCTGTATGTAATATATTACATACGAAACACAAAATGTACAATGTGTAATGTATTTAAAGGGTGTAGTTTATGAAATTACAAGAATTGAGCAAACCGAAATCATTGACAGAAATTGCCTACGGTGCAATTCACGAAAGTATATTGTCGGGACAACTGACGGTAGATGTCGTGTACAAGGAAAAGAATCTCGCTGAAGATCTTGGCATTTCAAGAACCCCGGTACGAGAAGCTCTTCTGGCCCTCTCTTCGGAAGGCTTGATCACCTTTTTACCTCGAAAAGGTTTGGTCGTTAATAAGTTTTCAACACAAGATATCGAAGAAATTTTTGAGATCAGAGAATCCATCGAACTGGCATCAGTGAAAAAGATATGCCGAAACCATGCCTTATTGGATTTCTCACAGTTGAGAAGTTGCTTCGAAAACCAAAAAGAAAGCCTCAATACACAGCATGGTGCCAGTGAATTCATGGATCTTGACCGTGCTTTTCACATGGCGATCAGTGAACTTGTTGGCAATAGCCGACTCGTGAGCATCATGAATAATGTCAGAGATAAAGTTCATCTCATGGGATTGCGTGCTTTGTTGATCGAAGGTCGAATGGAAGAAGTAATAGATGAGCACGAGAAAATAATTGATGCAGTAGAAAATGGACGGGAGGATGAGGCTTTAGCCCTCATGGAACACCACCTGTGTCGCAGTAAAAAGAGTGTAAAGATTAATCAAATTTGAGGAAAAAATCATGGCAAAACCAGAAATTGAATTCACAGATTATGACACCGGATTCGAATGGAAAGATGTAGAAGGCGATACTCTCGGGATAAAGGAAAAAATTCTCAGCTACGACGCTGAGACAGGAGATTATACCCGTATGCTGAAATTCCCTCCAGGAATTCAAACCGCCGAAACTCTGGTACATGAATTTTGGGAAGAAGTGTTGCTGGTAGAAGGAACTCTTGAGGATATCGCAAAAAAAGAAACCTTCCTCCCGGGTTACTACGCCTGTCGTCCTCCTGGAATGTTGCATGGACCATATAAAATTCCAACGGGATGTGTCACCTTCGAAATTAGATATCACAAAAAATAGAAAAGAGGTTCAGGGATATGGAATTAGCACTTACGCTTGAAAGTAAAGAGGGACAGCGTCCCTTGTCATTTTCTTATAGCAAGGTAGTAAATGCCGGCTTTACCGGTAAAAACCAAGAGGAAGTGCAGCATCATCTTAAGGAGCTCGCAGCCAAAGGGATCAGCGTTCCCAGCTCAACCCCAACACTCTATCCGGTCGTTCCCCAGGCAATGTCCACCGAAAACGCTATGGAAGTTTTTGGCAAAGAAACCTCCGGTGAGCTGGAGTATGTGCTCCTCGTTGTTAACAAAGATGAAATATATGTTGGCCTGGGCAGTGACCATACAGATAGAAACCTCGAAGAATTCCATATCCCACGTTCCAAACAAATTTGTCCAAATATTTTGGGTAAAACGGTCTGGCCTCTGAAAGAGATCGAGGCGCATTGGGATGACTTACAGATGAGCTGTACAGTAACAAAAAATGGTGAGGATATCCTCTATCAGCAGGGTGCCCTCGGATTGCTCCTCAATCCAGCGGAACTTGTTACATTCGTAGAAAAACAGATCCGTGAACCGCTTGAAAACATGATTATCTACTCCGGTACTGTAAAAATGGAAACGGACGATTTTGTTTTTGCCGAACATTTTGCAGCCGAACTACGAGACGGCACACTCGATCGCAGCCTGTCGTTTTCCTACGATGTAAAACCTATGGATTACATGGACTGTGAATAGCAGAGGAGAACGAGATGAAAGTTGCTTCAATTCAGATGACGGTAGTCAATAATGATAAAGATGCCAACCTCGCCAAAGCAGTCGCTAATATAGAAAAATGTTCTGACGCCGATCTTATCATTTTGCCTGAGATGTGGAATGTAGGTTTTACCAATTTTGATCAGTACATCAGCGAAGCAGAGGGGAAAGAAGGAAAAACCCTGACAATGCTACGCACGATGGCTCAAAAGACGAAGTCATATATCCATGGCGGCAGTTTTGTAGAGAAAGATCAAGATAGCTACTACAACTCCAGTTATCTCATTTCTCCAACAGGAGACATCGTAGGGCAATATAGAAAAATTCACCTCTTTGGTTACAACTCTCAGGAAACCAAGATTCTTACTCCGGGAAAAGACGTAACAGTGGTCGATACTCCTCTTGGCAACATTGGAATGGCCACCTGCTTTGACCTTCGATTTCCAGAACTTTTTCGGAAGATGGTTGATAAGGGAGCAGAAATATTCCTTGTTTGCTCCGCCTGGCCTTATCCGAGACTTGAGGCCTGGAACCTACTCAACCGGGTAAGAGCACTGGAAAATCAATGTTTTCTGATGTCATCAAACAGCTGTGGTGCCCTTGGTGGAGTTCAATTCGTCGGTCACAGCCTCGTTGTAGACCCTTGGGGAGAAATCATTGCGGGTAGTGGCGATGAAGAAGTGAATGTGCGCGCTGAAATTGATTTAAATAAGCTGCGGGCTGCAAGAGACAATTTTCCGGGACTGGCGAGCAGGGTAGACTGGTTGGGCTAATTTATCCGAGAGACTCCTCTCATATGGAGTCCAGTTCCCCAAAATCAAAAAAGCCCGACATCGATTAACTGTTTTATCATAGATCAAACAACAACCTAGAAGGATTTCTGTTATGGCAAATTTAGAAGTTGATTTTTGTGGTGTTAATTTTAAAAACCCCATTGCCGCAGCCTCAGCTGAACCAACGCTGAATGCGGATAATATGAAAAAATGTATTGATGCCGGAGCCGGCTCCGTAATTGCCAAGACCATGACTGACTCCGGGGCAATGCGTGAACTCACCACCCGAGCTAAATGGCGTTTTCTCAATGAAAAACATGAAGTGTGCCATGGCAAGGTACCCCGTGGATTCAGTTTGTATAGTCGTAGCGGTCTGGCCATTGAGCAACCTAAAGAATTCATGAAGGAAATCACCGAAACAGTCAGATACGCAGAACAAAACAAGTCGGTTGTTATCGGCTCTATTGGTTCGACTAATATCGATGGCTGGGTAGAGCTTGCCAAGCAGATGGAAGGCGGAGGTGTGCCGCTGATCGAATTAAATTTTGGTTGTCCTCACCCTAAATTGATGCCCGGCGTACGTACCGGCATGAATGTTGGTCAGGATTTCAATTATGGCTGCGAAATTACCGCAGCGGTGTCCCAGGCAGTTAAGGTTCCGATCATCATTAAAGTAACACCTCAGGTAACAGATCTGGTCCAGTTCTCCGGGATGTTAAAAGACGCTGGTGCCCAGGCAGTAACCCTTACTAATCGCTTTATCGGTTTCGTTCCAGATATCGAAACTGGTAAGCCGATGATTTACGGAAAAGCTGGAATCGGTGGTCCTTGGACGAAACCGCTGACCCTTCGCTGGATCAACGAAGTTCGGAAAGCCTTTGGTAACGAACTCTACATCACCGGAACCAATGGGGCTTATGACTGGCGCGATGCCGTGAGCTTTATCATGTCCGGCGCCCACCTTGTGCAGATGTGCTCTGCTGTAATGTGCTATGGCTACTCGTGGATAGAAAAGCAGGTTGATGGCCTTGATAAGTTTATGGATGAAAAAGGTTATGCAACCATCAACGATATGTTGGGAATAGCTACCGACGCATGCATCGAATACAGCGAAATGCCTGCAGAAAAAGCTACGGTTAACCAGGACACCTGCATCAACTGCGGCATGTGCCTGAAAGCCTGTTTTTCAGAAGCCATGCAACAGGGTGAAGAAAAGGCCTTCGTCAAAGAAGAAAACTGTGTGGGCTGTGGTGGATGTTATTCCGTTTGTCCTGTGAAAGGCACCATTGAAATGCACCAAGTGTAACGTTCCTTTCTGTATCTCCTGACGCAATGAGTTTGTAAAACCCTGTTGTTGCCGGGAATGCTGATGATGTTCAACGGGGAGTGATTTTCAAAATTACTCCCCGTTTAATCCAAATGAGGAGATTTTAAAGTGGCTGAATGTTTCTATTCTCCAACAGACCTTGCTGAAGCGATAGCTTTCTATCAGGATAATCCGGACACCTTGGTTTTTGCCGGTGGAACAGACCTTCTAATTGGTTGGGATAAAAAAAAGTTTCTCCTGAGTTCAATTCTTGATCTTTCCAAAATCAAAGATCTTCGTTCTATACGCCAAGAAGCAGATGGCTCCTGGATCATCGGGGCAATGGCCACCATGCATCAACTGGAAGAACATCCTGAGTTGAAATCTATTTATCCATTCCTGCCCAATGCCGCTTCCCGACTTGGATCCTGGCAGATAAGAAACAGCGCCACCGCCGGTGGTAATGTTTGCAATGCCGCTCCTTCTGCGGAGATAGTACCTTCATTGATGGCACTTGATAGCAGAGTCAAACTCGCTGGTCCTAAAGGAAGTAGAACTATTGCTCTCGCGGATTTTGCGACCGGGCCAGGTAAGAACTGTCTTGAAAAAGGTGAACTGTTAACCGAAATTATCATCCCAAAAGCAGGTGGAGATGCGACAGGCAGGTACGTTTGCCGGAAATTGCGACGTTCAGTTGATATTTCTCTTGTGAGCATTACGGCCTTTCTTCATTTCGACGGTTCCAAAATCTCCGATGCTCGCCTCTGTCTTGGCGCAGTTGCACCAACAGTAATTCGGGCAGAACAGGCCGAACAATATCTCATTGGCAAAACTCTAGATAAAGACACCATAGCTCATACTGCAAAGTTGGTGGCAGAGGCCAGTACTCCTATTTCTGATGTCCGTTCGACAGCCGAATATCGCTTGGATATGATGGAAGTCTGTACAAATAACGCGCTTACAGAAATTGCCAAAGAAAGGAGCTGATACCATGGAAAAAATACTAATCACACTCAATATCAATGGTGATGAGCATCAGGTGCATACCTACTATACCAGGACCCTGCTCGAAGTCCTTAGGGAAGATCTGCACATCAACGGCACTAAACAGGGCTGTCGTGCCGGTGAGTGCGGAGCCTGTACCGTGCTTATGGATGATAAACCGGTCAACGCCTGTATGGTTCTTGCAGCCCAGGCACAGGGAAATCGTATCGTGACTATTGAGGATCTGGCCGAGGGTGATGAGTTGCACCCTTTGCAGAAATCCTTCGTAGATAATGGTGCTATTCAATGTGGTTATTGCTCTCCAGGATTTATTATGGTCGGCAAGGCGCTGTTGGAAAAGACTCCCCATCCTACTGAAGATGAAATAAAAACAGCTGTTGCCGGCAACATTTGTCGTTGTACTGGATATCAGAAAATAATTCAGGCCATTGATAAAGCAGCAAATGGTGAGGTGGTATCATGAATGTTATAGGCAAAAGCGTCACCGCACTCGATGTGAAAGACAAATCCAGAGGTATTGCTGAATATGTAACTGATATGCACTTGCCAGGAATGTTGGTAGGCAAAGTGCTGCGCAGCCCCCTGGCCCATGCAAAAATCAAATCAATTGACACCAGTGAAGCAGAAAAACTCCCTGGCGTTAAGGCTGTAATTACTTATAGCGACTGTCCAGGCATTCCCTTTGGTCTTGGGTTCGGTCAGGATGACTGGACAATTCTCGCCAAAGACAAGGTGCGTTTTATCGGTGATGAAGTGGCTGCTGTAGCAGCTCTTGATGAAGAAACTGCCCTAAGAGCCGTATCCCTTATCAAAGTGGAATACGAGGTTCTCCCCCATGTTTTGGCGTATAAAGAGGCCCTGAATGAGGGCGCTCCAGTTTTGCACGAGGAGTTTCCTGACAATATAGCCTTTACTTTTAATATCGAAAGAGGCGACGTGGATGAAGCCTTTGAGAGGGCTGACCTGGTAGTCGAGGGTACTTATCGAACCAGTCAATCCTATCAGGCGTACTTGGAACCTATGGCAGGTATTGCCAAATGGGATAGCCGGGGAAATCTCACCATGTGGCTGCCTATCCAGATACCATATAAAATTCGTATGATTTATGGCAAGGCTCTGGGCATCTCTCCTGGTAAAATACGAGTGATTAAACCCATTATCGGAGGAGCTTTTGGGGCTAAGTTTGAATATCCCATGCATCTTATCGCCGCAATTTTAGCGAAAAAGACCGGCAACCCTGTCAAGATGGTCAATACCAGAGAAGAGGACATGGAAGCTGGAAACCCCAGAGTTCCCATGGAAATTAATGTCCAACTTGCTCTTACCAAAGACGGTAAATTTATTGGTAAAAAGAGTCGACTTTATACCGGTAACGGTGCCAGAACTGTGTATGGGGTACCTATAACCAGCACAGCAACCTATCGTATTGATGCCCTCTATGATTTTGGAAATGTCCGGGGCAGAGCAGATCTCATCTATACCAACACTGTTCCAACAGGCTGCATGAGGGGTTTTGGCAACTCTCAAATGACCACAGCCATGGAGCTTCTGGTAGATCAAGCCGCTCAGGAACTTGAGATGGATCCCATGGACATTCGGATGAAGAACGCTTTCAACGATGGTGATCTCAATGCCCATGGCTGGAAGATCAACACCTGTGGCCTCCAGGAATCTCTCGATAAAATAGATGAAATGTGCCACTGGAAAGAGAGAAAAGAGTGTAAAGCCAGTATGGCAGAGCAGGGAACAATCAAAAAAGGTATGGGGCTTGCCAGCTGTATGCATGTCTCGGGAAACAGACCTTTCTTTAGACCCTTTGATGGCGCCTCGTCCATCATCCGGATAGGTGAAGCTGGCCAGATTATTCTTGTTCACGCAGAATGTGATATGGGCCAGGGCCAGGACACGGCCTTTGCTCAGTTGGCCTGCGAAGTTTTGGGAGCCTCTTTTGATGATATCGAAGTGGCTATGGTAGATACCCAAATATCGTCTCTAGGTCTTGGTTCCTTCGCCACAAGAGGCACCGTCATTGGCGGCAATGGCGTTATTAACGCCGCTCAGGAAGCACGCAAGGTGTTGATGGAAGCTGCTGCTAAAATGATGGACAGACCCCTAGATGAACTCGATAGCAAGAATAGCTACATCATTGACAAAAAAACCGGAGAAGAGCTTTGTAATTTTGGAGAGGTTGGTAGTGATTACGCCTTCAGTCACGGAGGCATGACCATCACTGGTGTAGGGTACTACGTTCCCCCTACCGTACTCCCCGATAAAACATACTATGGCAATATCTCTCCCGTCTACCCCTACGGTACCCATGTGGCAGAGGTGGAGGTTGATACCGATACAGGTCATGTACAGGTGACCAATTATTGGGCTGTGCATGATGTTGGCAAAGTGATCAATCCGACCATACTTGAGGGTCAGCTGGAAGGCGGCGTTGCCCAAGGCATCGGCTGGGCTTTAATGGAAGATATGTTTTACAACGATGAAGGTTTGCTTTTGAATGCAAACTTTCTGGATTACCGGATTCCTGGTGCCAAGGATCTGCCACCCATCCATACTGCATTTGTAGAAACCAATGATCCCAATGGCCCCTTTGGAGCCAAAGGTATTGGAGAACCGGCAATAAACCCGGTAGCTGCCGCAGTTTTAAATGCAATCCATGACGCGGTTGGTTTAAGGTTTTACGAACTCCCGGTGACTCCAGAAAAACTCAGGAAGGCGCTAAAAGAAAACAACCTCATATAAGGCAGGAGGGTTTAGACAGTACCAGCATAGTCGGTCTTACAATCAATCTTATTTTTCTGCTGGAAAACGTTCCGGCCACCTAACAAGGAGGAAACAATTGAAGCCTACTCTAAAATATCTCTCAGATCCTGAAATAGAACTATTGCACAAAAGTTCTCTGGATATCCTAGTCAATATAGGAATAAGGTTTCCTCACCCAGAGGCACTGGAATGCTTTGCAGCCGCCGGTGCCACTATTGAAGGCGACGTCGTTAAAATTCCGGCAGCACTGGTAGATAAAGCTCTTGAAACTGTCCCTAAACGTGACGAACTGATTCTTTATGGGCGTGACAGAAAACATGATATCAGCTTTACAGATCACACCCCGAGAATCGCCTGTATGACGATGGCCGTCAATGTTATTGACCCTTTCAGCGGTGAAAAGAGACTCGCAACAGATGAGGACTTAGCTAACCTGACAACTCTTGCAGATCAACTTCCGGGTATCAGTGTTAATGGTGGATTGGTGACGCCTCAGGACGTTCCCGGCGCATATAATGACTGGTACACCTGGGCCACCACTATAAAAAATACCACAAAACACATTACCGGTGGGATGCTTGGCAAAGAATGTGTACGTGATGCCGTCAAGATGTGTGCAGTGGCCATGGACTGTAGTGAAGAAGAAGTCCTTGAGCGTCCCCCTATTTCGGGTTGGATGCTTACCCTTCCACCTTTAGGGCACGATTTAGAGTCTTTGGATGCGACCATTGAAATGGCCAAATTGAAGATCCCTATGATGCTCAGTTCCGGGCCCATCATGGGAGTAACCTCCCCGGTAACCATAGCCGGCACAATCGCCCAGACCAATGCTGAAATTCTTGCGGTGATAGTTTTAACCCAGCTAATTAACCCCGGTGCTCCTCTCGTGTACACCTCCTTTGCCAGGAGTTCTAATATGGCAAGTGGTGACATCTCTATGTCTTCCCCTGAATGTGCAATTTTGAAAGCTTCCATGGCTCAGATGGGCATGCATTACAATTTGCCAATCCGTATGCCGTCTATGCTGAGAGATACAAAGGTTTTGGATGCTCAGGCAGGATTTGAGACCGGCATGGTTGGTTCGATTTCGGCTTACGGCGCAGATCTCATGGACAGTATGCAGCTCGATATGGATCTGGTCGTAGATTTTCCGGATCTGGTATTTTGTAACGAATGCATTGGGGCTATTGAACGCTTGACAAGAGAGGTGGTCGTTGATGAGACGACATTGGCTCTCGATGTCATTATGGAGGCAGGAATCGGCGGTGAGTTTTTGTCTAACAGTCACACCTTTAAAAACTTTCGTGCAAATCTTTGGATGCCAAAATTAATTGAACGAAGAAACTGGGAGTTTTGGGAACAACAAGGCAAGCAAACCGTTATTGAAAAGGCCACCGCCATTGTTCGCAACATGCTCGAAAATCCCCCCGAAAAGCTATTAACTGAGGAGGTTGAAGCAGCTATTGATAAAATTGTAATGGATGCGCAGGCTCAGTAATGTCCTCAAATAAACACATTTGAGTAGGATACTTACGCTGTCAATTGCAGAGTGAAATCAAAAATAAGGAGAGAAGTTAGATGGAAAACAATGAAAAGGTTAAAATCGATTGGCCAGTGTTTGGTATATCCGGTGGAATTCTTGTACTCTTTACCGTTATTGCTCTCTTTGATGTTGAATTAGCAAAAACGGTAGTCAACAAAAGCTTTGCTTTTTCATGCACCTATTTTGGAGCATATTGGCAGGTTCTGCTTCTTCTTACCTTCCTTATTGCCATGGGACTTGCCTGCACAAAGTACGGCAGCGTGCGGATTGGTAATCTTGATAAACCAGAGATGAGCACGTTCAAGTGGATTTCAATCATCATGTGTACCTTACTTGCAGGTGGTGGTGTGTTTTGGTCCGCAGCAGAACCTCTTGCTCATTTCCTCTCGCCACCTCCATCTTTTGGGGAAATCGCCAAGGGCAGCAAAGAAGCTGCGGTCCCTGCGATGGCACAAGGTTTCTTACATTGGGGTTTTTTGGCCTGGTCAATTCTTGGTTCTTTGGCTGCACTCCCATTAATGTACTATCACTATCACAAAGGGTTGGCTCTCAAACCTCGTTTGTTCCTCTATCCCGTATTCGGCAAGAAAGTGATGAGTAACTGGCTTGGAGTTACCGCTGATTCAACCTCCCTGGTAGCTGTTGCCGCGGGCACCATCGGTCCCATAGGTTTTTTGGGTCTGCAACTGTCCTACGCGCTCAGTAAATCCTTTGGCATACCAGATGTCTATGCAACACAGTTTGTTATCATTGCCATTGCTACTGCAATCTACGCTATCGCTGCCTGTACAGGTATTCAAAAAGGTATCGAAAAGCTTGCCACGTTTAATGTTTTTCTTACCATATTTGTCATTGTCTTTACTCTTGTTTTTGGGCCAGGTGGCTTTATTATCGATACCTTTTTGGGTGCTACGGGAGCACTTTTTGATAACTTCTTCAACATGGCACTGTATAGGGCTGAGACTGGTTGGTTAAGTTGGTGGACTGTTTTTTTCTGGGGCTGGTTTCTGGGTTATGGTCCTATGATGGCAATCTTGGTGGCTCGTATTTCAAGAGGCCGGTCGGTGCGCGAAATTATCTTTGCAATTAGTATTTTGGCTCCTTTTATCACCAATTTCTGGTTCTCTGTACTGGGAGGCTCCGGTATTTTTTATGAGCTCACCAATCCTGGTTCTGTTTCGACAGCCTTTGCCTCCGATGGTGGTTTTAACCTGCCAGCGGCTCTAATGGCCATAGTTAGCCAGTTCCCTTTTAGTCAGCTGATGGTTCCGGTTTGCCTGGTTTTGGTTCTGCTCTTTTTGGTAACAACCGGCTCTGGTATGGCATTTTCCATGGCAGTTGCGGTTACCGGTGTTGATGAACCTCCTCAGTGGATCCGCGCCTTCTGGGCTATTTCCATGGGTGCTGTTGCAGCGGCTCTTGTTTATATGGGGGCTGGTGGCATTGGCGCTTTACAATCTTTTATCGTTGTAACCGCAGTGCCTGTAGGATTACTTATGCTTCCTACCCTCTATTGGGGACCGAAGGTCTGTCAACTCTTGTATAACGAACAAAATAGTAAGTAAAAATCTCCAACATTGTTCAGTATCCTTTTGAAACCATTTCTGGTCTTCAAAAGGATACTTGAAGGTAGTGAATTTTTGGGTATGAAATATTTAAAAAACCCTAACCCGTATTCCTCATCAATAAAGTTCATGAGAAATGCGGGCTAACGAAACTCGATGACTAAGTAATAATCTTCATAAGCGCGTTTGATAAAAAGGTTAAATAACCTGAGGAAAGAAAAATGGCTTTATCATTTATGGAAGGGAACGAAGCTCTCGCCAGAGGAGCGATTGCTGCAGGATGTGATTTCTTTGCAGGTTATCCGATTACACCAGCTACCACAATTTTTAACGGCATGCTTAAAATGCTGCCCCCAAAAGGTGGAATCTGTGTCCAGGGCGAAGATGAAATCGCCTCAATAGGATATTGCATTGGTGCGGCCATGGCGGGCAGCAAAGTATTGACTGCAACGTCTGGTCCCGGAATCAGCCTTTACAGTGAACAGATCTCTTTTGCCATAGGCAGTGAAATTCCCTTGGTGATCGCAGATGTCCAGAGGCTTGGACCTTCTACAGGTTCTGCGACCCGTGGAGCAGACAGTGACATTCAGTTTTTAAGATGGGGAAATACCGGCGGCCTTCCCGTCATAGTCTTGGTCCCTAAAGATGCCGAGGATTGTTATACCCTCACCGTCCATGCCTTCAACTATGCAGAAGAATTCAGATGTCCTGTTTTCATTGCCTCTAATAAAGAGATCGGCATGACCAAGGAAAGCTTTGATCTTGATGCGGTTGAACTCCCGCCACTTGTCGAACGAGAAATGTTTACAGGCGAAAACTATATCCCATTTCAGGCAGAAGAGAATATGGCTCCGCCTTTTCTTCCTATCGGCGGTACAACACTTGTCAGACAGACTTCTTCTACCCACGGTCCCGATGGTTATATCACCATTGATCCTGATGTTATTGCAGCAACCCAGAAAAGACTGGAAAATAAAATTTTGGCTGCAGAAGAAAGGATCACCCTTTTTGAAGAAGATATCAAAGCAGATACCGATACCCTGGTTATCAGCTACGGTGTTACCTCACGGGCTGTAGAAGATGCCAGCGCTATGCTTGAACAAAAAGGTACGCCTGTCTCCACTCTGACTCTTAAAACCCTCTGGCCAGTTCCTGAAACACTACTGAGGAAAACTGCTGAATCTTTCAAGAGAGTTGTGGTGATAGAAATGAACCAAGGTCAGTATGTCGGGGAAATTCAAAAGATTCTCCTGGACAAGAAAATCGAATTTTACGGCCAGATGGACGGGGTTTTGATTAGTCCTGCAAAAATAATGGAGGTCGTTGAAAATGACTAGCTTTCTGAATGAAAACCGCCCACCTGTTTTTTGTCCTGGCTGTACCCATGAAAATATTACTAAGGGACTTGATAAGGCTTTAATAGAACTTGGCCTTCCTGCGGATAAAACTGTAATTGTCAGTGATATCGGATGTTCCGGCCTCTTTGACACATTCTTCAATGTTCATGCACACCACGGTCTGCACGGTCGTGCTTTAACTTATGCTTCAGGTTTAAAGCTTGCTGACCCTGAGTTGAATGTCATTGTGACCATGGGAGATGGTGGACTTGGTATTGGTGGAGCCCATGTACTTGCGTCTTGCAGGAGAAATCTTGACATCACTCTGCTTATTCTCAACAACTTCAATTTTGGCATGACAGGCGGACAATATTCTGTCACGACACCGGCGGATGCAATCGCGGGATCCGAGTTTTTAAACCAGGCCGAAATTCCAATTGATATTTGTGCCATTGCAGAAAGTGCGGGTGCCAGCTGGGTAGGGCGTTGTTCCGGTAATGGTGCAGATTTGACCGAGCAGATAGTGGCAGCAATGCAACATAAGGGATTTTCAGTTCTTGAAACCCTCGGCTTGTGTACTGGCCGTTTCACCAAAAAGAATCAGCTTACTCCCAAAGTTCTCGATCAAATGATAGAGCACCTGCCAGCAAGAGATGGTCTGGTAGAAAAGAACGTAAGGCCCGAATATGGTGAGCTTTACAGAAAACTTGCCAAGGAAAAAACCACGTTTCCGAAACCAGTCACCATTGAAAAGAAGTTTTCTGTTGAAAATGTGGAACAGCAAGAAGTGATAATTCTCGGTAGTGCTGGGATGAGAATTGTAACTGCCGGTGATATTGTTTGCTATGCAGGAATGTCGGCAGGGTTGAATGTCTCTATGAAGAACGATTACAATATTACGGTTCTTCGTGGCCAATCGGTCAGCGAAATCCTTATTTCTCCAGGAAAGATAGGGTATGCGGGTATAAGGAAACCTTCCGTTGTGATGGCTCTCAGTGACGAAGGGGTCCAGAGGCGTAAAAATATCTTTAAAACCCTGCCTCCTTCCGCGTTTGTTCTGAAAGAAAAAAGTGTTGCGATTCCAGAAACACAGGCTGAAGTGTTTGAAATTGATTTCAAAGAATTTAAAATCGCCAAGCCTGACTGGGCATTAGCTTCTCTTGGTATCCTGGCCGGAAAAGAAAAAGTACTGACCCCTGAGATGCTTGAATTTGCAATAGGGTCACGTTTTAATGAAAAACTCGCTCTTAAAGCCATGGAAACAGTGAAGAAAGTGATGCAATCTTGATGTGTAATTGACAAACGACGGTAAGTGTGGAAATAAGCTGGGACTCAGTTTAGTACCGTCATGCGGCATTAAAAAGAATACCCCCTCGGAGTCTAGCGCTTACCTGGAGTCTGTCGCTTACCTGGAGTCTGTTGTTTATCTGAGGGGTAAGACACTAAGCCGTTGTCGAAAAATAACATGGCCATAATTGTGCTCAGAGCGGCATAAGGATCCGTAACGAAATGGATGGGAATGGCCAGGTTATTTCGTAACGGGTCCTAAGGAGAAAGGTAGTGAAAGACGTGTTCAAAAAGATCAGTGAACGGTTCAACGCTGGGGAACCTGTTGTAATCGCCACGATTATCAGTGGCCAGGGATCAGGACCACGGAAACCCGGGGCTAAAATGATCTTTTTGCAAGATGGCCTCACTGTTGGAACTATAGGTGGAGGAGCCCTTGAAGCAGCTGTAGAAAAATCTGCGGAGGCGATGTGGACGACCAAGGGCGCCTTGATCAAATCTTTCGATTTGAGAAATGATGAAGCCGGTGAACTTGGGATGGTCTGCGGAGGAACGCAAGAAATTCTATTGGCATGGCTGGCTCCCAGTGAATCACATCAGAATTTGCTACAAAGGTTCTTTCAATCGGACGATCTACTCGGTCCCATCTCCCTGACGATCAGGTTACAAGGCAGTGGACTCGAATTTACTCATGCTGAATTGGGTTTTTTGGACGGCAGTAATGAATTCTTCGGAGCAGAAAGGGACAGAGCTGTTGTTCAGTCCTTGGAGGCAAAATTCTTACAAGAAGCGATCTACCTCTCGGAACAAATTGGTGAGGTAGTCTATTATGTTGAAAAGATAAACAATCAGGACTGCCTGTACCTATTTGGTGGTGGACATGTGGCTCAACCCGTTGTTGAGATAGCCTCCCTGGTCGGTTTTCGAACTGTGGTACTGGACGACCGTGAAAAGTTTGCAAATCAGGACAATTTCCCAAAAGCAGACGAGGTAATTGTCTTAGACGATTTCGACAATGCACTGGGAAACCTGCCTCTTTCGAGTGGGGCATACGTGGTCATCGTGACTCGTGGTCATGGCCATGACCAGACGGTCCTTGAGCAAGCCCTGGCAACGTCTGCCACCTTCATTGGGATGATTGGCAGCAAGACAAAGGTTGCTCATTGTTTCCAATCGCTCAAAGAGAAAGGGTTTAGCCAAGAACAACTCTCCCGGGTTCACGCCCCAATCGGACTTAAAATAGGTTCTGAAACACCGGAAGAAATTGCCGTGAGTATTGTGGCACAGTTGATACACGTTCGTTCTCAATTAAATTAATAAGGAACTCATACCATGTCAGATCTAAACGCAATTACCGAAACTCTCATCACCGGTGACGGAGACAAACTTAAAGAACTCGTACAGATAGCACTGGATGCTGGAACCCCAGCCAATGAAATTCTCCAGCAGGGTCTCATTGTCGGAATGGATATTGTCGGTGAAAAAATGGAATGCGGTGACATGTTCATTCCGGAAGTACTCATGTCTGCCCAGGCTATGTCGATTTCCGTTGAAATTCTCAAACCATTACTAGCAGATGGGGAATCCGCCTCTGCAGGTAAAGTGTTAATCGGTACAGTAAAGGGCGATCTCCACGACATTGGAAAAAACCTGGTCGTCATGATGATGCAAAGTGCTGGTTTTGAAGTCATCGACTTGGGTGTAGATGTGGAGCCGGAGAAATTTGTTGAGGCCATCAGAGAGAATAAACCAAATATTGTCGGGCTCTCAGCACTTCTTACCACCACCATGCCGATGATGAGAAAATCCATTGAAAGTATAGAGGAAAGTGGCTTGCGTGACGGTTTGAAAATCATTGTTGGTGGTGCTCCTGTCAATCAAGCCTTCGCCGATGAAGTCGGAGCTGATGGTTATGCCTCTGACGCCGGATCAGCCAGTAAAATGGCCAAAGCGATGAATGCTTAGCACTCTTATGTAACTTACTTCACCTCATATTTACGGGAATATTATGTTTACAGTAATTGGAGAACGGATCAACACCACCCTGAAAAAGGTTCAGGCTGCAGTCGCCGAACGTGATGCTGGTTATATTGGAAATGACGTCCGGATGCAGACCGAAGCGGGGGCAACCTACATCGATGTTAACGCCGGAGCCAGGATCGGACAGGAAGAATCGGACATGAGATGGCTCATTGAGGTTGTTCAGGCAGCGACCGAACTCCCCCTCTGCCTTGACAGTCCTGATCCAAATATCCTCGAGATGGCCTACGCACTCGCCGATAAAAAACCGATGATTAATTCCATCAGTCTCGAAAAGGACCGTTTTGAGCCGATGATCAAATATCTTGAGGGCAAGGAGTGCAGAATCATTGCCCTCTGTATGGATGATTCAGGAATGCCGAAGTCGATTGATGATATAGTATCCAGAGCTCGTATCCTGGTGGCGGAATTGGAAAAAATCGGTTTCAAGCGAGATGATATCTTTATCGATCCACTCATTCAGCCAATGAGTGTTGACATCAATAATGGGACCATTGCCATGGATGCTGTTAAAAGAATCATGACCGAACTGGAAGGTGTCCATACCACTGGTGGCCTGTCTAATATCTCCTATGGGCTTCCACAACGCAAGATTATCAATCGCAGTTTCCTGGCCATGATGATGGCACATGGCTACGATTCAGCGATTATGGATCCGCTTGATAAGGATATTATGGGCCTTATGCATACTGCCGATATGATCGCAGGAAATGATAACTTTTGCATGAACTATATTAAAGGGGTTCGGGCTGATAAAATTATTGCGTAAGCGATGTTACTTATTGGGTTTATGTAAAGGCAGTTTGACATTGTCCAAACTGCCTTTCTAAGGGGTTCTGCTGGCGGTGGACAATACAGTTTGACCATAATGAGGCCATTTAACATGTTTTTCAGCAAAGAATTTAGCTAAAGTTTGACCATTTATTCGCCCAGAATACATTTCTAAGTAAATCTAGTGACAATAAAGTTTGGTCACTTTCAAACATGAATGAATTTGTACCTACATGCCTTGTTGTCAGTTAGTATCAACCACGCTGCCTAATAACTCTGCCGCAGTGGTCAGCAAAAAAATTCTGGAATTATCAATAATTTAAAATACTCCATTGTAAGCAAGTTTTTAGGCGTGATCACAAGTGAACTTCACAGGAAGAACATCAAGCTGGTGTAACTTCTAATTTGTTCAACCTTTAGGCTGGCAATCTTTACACTGGGGTTCACCTTTAAGAGTCACAGAGCTGGGATGCACTTTGACTAACTAAGAATGTTTGTTGTCTAAATTACATCCAGATGCGCTGATTACAGCTTAGCAACCCACCTTAACCCTACTACCAAGAAACTAGTTGTTATTGGGATTATACCGAAAAAAAAATGTTTTATTGATTTGATCTGAATCCTTGCAAAAGTAAACGGATCATAGCGATACCTCGTTCAAGTCCTTCTTCAAAGTTGTTTTCTCCAGCAATCTCTAAGTAATTTGGCCAGAAAAGTGTCAACATCCAACTCATCTCTGCAAGCAATTGCCTCTCCTCTTCTTTAAGGAGACGCAGTGCACCTCCGGTGATAGCGCCGTCGATTAGGATACGAATAAGGCCTAAAGTCTCTAGATGAACAACATGGAACCTCACTTTTAACTCAGGGTCGCGCATCAACAAGATTGGCAGTTCCCGCTTAAAAAAAATAAAGCGTTCATTGAACTGCTGGATAAAACGAAAGGTTTCTTCGAAAGCCTGTAGTCCAA
>JBLHNU010000010.1:0-122476 GCA_047622095.1 Desulforhopalus sp. | reverse complement strand
CCCATTCCAAACACGAATGACGGAGTCTCGCAAGCTCGCTTACCTACGCTCTACACCGCCGATGGTACTGCACGGGCGACTGTGTGGGAGAGTAGGTCATCGCCGTATTTTTACACTAATCCCCAATCAACAGAAATGTTGGTTGGGGATTTTTTTTGCCTTTTTTTAGGATTCGCTTTTCATTTCTCCCCAACGTTAAGTTGTTCCCTGCTAACCTTCCTTTTTATATTTTTATGCCTAGACAACGTATTGATTCCAAACTAGCTTGCAATGGTTCGCGCTTTTTAATATATATTCATGCGTAGTATTTATCTAGATACTCTTACCTCGTTTTGTTTACTCTTAATGCACATACAATTCTACTGAGTTAATTATGACTGAACCCTTCTCTGTTATTATTCTAGCTGCAGGTAAAGGCACTAGAATGAAATCATCCAAAGCCAAAGTATTGCATGAGGTGTTTTATGCCCCCATGGTTCAACATGTCCTTAACAGCGTAAACACCTTAGATGTAACTAAAACCGTAATTGTTGTAGGACATCAGAAAGAATCAGTTGAGAACAAGCTTAAAGATTTTAATGTTTCATTTGCCGAGCAAACTATTCAATTAGGAACAGGTCACGCTGTGCTAGCTGCTGAAAAGGCCTTAAGTGAATTCTCAGGAACTGTAATGATTCTTTGTGGAGACACGCCTCTTATCCGTCCAGCCATGCTCTCCAATCTTCTAAAGAGCCATTTAGAGAACTCTGCCAAAGTTACCCTTGTAACCACCCTACTTGACGATCCTACAAACTATGGCCGTATTATTAGTGACACTGATGGTAATATTAATGCCATAGTCGAACATAAGGATGCCAATGAAGATGAGCTCCTCGTTAAGGAGATCAACGCTGGCATCTACTGTGTAGAGAAAGAATATCTTTTTTCTACTTTAAAAAACGTTGGAACTGACAATAGCCAGGGTGAAGTGTATCTCACAGATATCGTCAAAATGGCAGTTGAGGATGGGCTTACGGTTAAAACCTATGTAACAAATGATTCAATCGATGTTCTTGGTGTCAATTCACGTCTTGAATTATCCCAGGCTCAGACTGAGTTACAGTTACGCCGCAATCAATCCCTTATGTCTTCTGGAGTGTCGATGATCAATCCCGAAAACACACGAATTTCTCCAGAATCCACCATTGGTCCTGACACAATTATTGAGCCCTGTGTCCATATAAGTGATAAAACACGCGTTGGAGTCGGTTCTGTTATTGAACAAGGTGTTGTATTAAAAAATTGTACTGTTGGGGATAACGCGGTAATTGGTGCACATAGCTACCTTGTTGGCCAGAAAATATCTGACCAAGAAACCATTGCACCTCATTCAGTTACTTTATAAACCAATTTATAATAAATCTAATTTCGATGCTATATAGCATCCAAACCCTTTTATGAGGACGAATATGAGCGATCTGAAAAAAATGTACTCAACTATTCTTGGAGACAGTTTTCCAGCTGACATGACCATATCTTTTGGCGATCAAAAACTCGTATACAAAAAGAAAACCTGGGGAATAAAACAAGAGGACGGATCAATTGATGAACGTGGGGTTCGCTACGGTGAGAACCCCGATCAGGAAGCTGCATTATATGAGCTCGTTAATGGTAACCTCAACTTGGGCGACTGTAGCTTTATAGAGCCGGGCAAGGGCCTGGTATCCTCAATCAATGTTGAAGATATGTTACAGGTAGGAAAACATCCTGGAAAAATTAACCTCACAGATATCGACAATGGCCTCAACATTATCAAATATCTGATGGCAAAGCCAGCCGCTGTCATCTTAAAACACAATAATCCCTGTGGTGCGGCCTGGGACACTGATCTCCCCACCGCATTTAACCGAGCTCTTCGATGTGATCGCATTGCGGCCTTTGGTGGTGCAGTAATACTGAACAGACCATGTGACACAAACACCGCAGAACTTCTCGCCAAAAATTATCTTGAAGTAGTTTGTGCACCAGCCTTTGAAGAAGGAAGTCTTGAAATTCTTCAGAAAGCTAAAAATCTGAGGATAATCCAAATCAATAACATAGAAAAACTGAGCGACTTTGAAAAATACCGCTTCGTCGATTTCAAAAGTCTTATTGATGGCGGTATTATTGTTCAACAATCAGCTATGAATTCCATTCGCTCAGTTGATGACTTAACACCTGCCACTTCCACCTGGAAAGGTAACACGTACAACTGTGAACGTGAGGCGACTCAACAAGAACTCGATGATATGCTCTTTGGGTGGGCAATTGAGCATGGTGTTACCTCAAACTCTGTACTCTATGTCAAAGACGGCTGCACCGTTGGCATTGGCACGGGAGAGCAAGACCGTGTAGGAGTGGCTGAAATTGCAGTACAAAAGGCCTATGTTAAATATGCTGATATCGTATGCTGGGACGCCCATGGAATTGGTTATGCGGACTTGCTACTCGCTATTGGAAAAGGAGACAGACCGGTCGCTGAAAAAGACGCCATTGATTCAAAAGTACAGAAAGATAAGGCAGGATTGTCTGGATCTGTAATGATATCTGATGCATTTTTCCCTTTCAGAGACGGAGCAGATGTCGGTATAGCACAAGGGGTTTCGGCTATCCTTCAGGCAGGTGGATCCATGCGTGATTTTGAAACAATAGAGGCATGCAACGAGGCCAAGCCACAGGTTGCGATGATGTTCACCGGGCAACGGTCCTTCAAACACTAATTACGCATCAAACAATACCATCTATAGACATATGTGCCTAAATGACAAAGGCGGCCTGAGGATATTTCCATCTTCAGGTCGCCTTTGTTGTTTTATGATACACTTGTAACTATATGACATCAAGTATACTTACATACTGTACTTCATTCTCATGGGTTGGGCCACAACTTGCGAGTGCTTCCAATGTTTCGATATGGGGATGACCTATGCCAATAGCAACACCACTCTCATTTGCAATATTAACAAGTTTCTCTAGTTGCCCACAGATATGATCTTTACTTAACTTGTTGTCCAAAAAAACGTGTCTTCTGACACTTTTTATTCCCTGTTCCCTCGCACTCTCTAAACCCACACTTGCAGACGTTGTATAACTATCAACAAACATCAAAGACCGGTTCGACAGCTCAACCATGAGGCTTTTCATTGCAATCTTATCTTCAGTATACAAAGAACCCATATGATTATTAACGCCAACAGCATGTGGAACTTCAGCCAAACACCGTTGTAACTTCTGTTTTTGTATTTCTGGAGAATCAGCCAACATGAGTGCTCCTGGACCAGGATCAAAATCTGCAGATTGTGGCTCTAGGGGCAAATGTAAAAACACAGTTTTCCCTTTACGATATGCGTTCTCTTCTAGTTGCTTTGTGTATGGGGCAAAAGGCAAAAAGGAATAGGTAAATTCTAAAGGTAGTTCAAGTAACTGCCTTCCAGTTTCATATTGATATCCTATATCATCAATTATAATTGCAACCTTAGGGAGTTTTGGTTTTTTTTCTATAATTGTAATTTCAATATCAGGAGGAAGATTTTTTGAGCTAATCTCTTTCAAGGGAAGCTCATGTAAAATAGGAGGATTGGGTTCTTCAAAAACAATATTATTTTTCAGTGCCGGCATTATTTCCTGTGCAAATACAGTGCGAAAAAAGATCACATATCCTGCAGTGCATAGAGAAAAAATAAGACCAAAAAAAAGAAAAAGAAAAAGTAAGAGCCTTCCTATGCCAGGAAAAAGTATCTGCTTCTTTACAGATTTCTTTCTACTCCGTCTTGTCGTATTTTTTCGGGCGACCATTATCTCTATTGTTTTGTCTTTATGCTTAGAGTGGATTAAAAACTTTTGTCCTATTTATCTCTCTTCAGGACGAAATTACCTAAAGCTTGTAGAAGTGTCAGCTCAACAGAAACACTTTTATCTTTAAACAGTTCAAGCTCTGCAAAGGCATTTTTAATTGCATTCTCTGCATGGAGTTTTGCTCCAGAAAAGCCTTCATTCTTTTCTATAATATCGATGATTTTTGGCATTGAGATCTCTTCCTGATCTTGACGCATCCCTTTGATCAGAAAATCTCTATCCATACTATCAGCATTACTAATCGCCAGGATGAGAGGAAGAGTCATTTTACCTTCTCTATAGTCATTGCCTACTGCCTTTCCAGTTTTAGCCGAGTCTCCCAAATAATCTAAGATGTCGTCAATAATCTGAAAAGCACAACCTAAATGACGACCATAATCTCTAAGTGCATTCACTTCTTTTGTACCAGCGCCCGCAAAAACAGCTCCAACCTCACAGGCAGCAGAGATAAGCAGACCTGTTTTCCCCATAATGACATTATAGTAGTCAATCTCAGAGAGATTATGTCTTTCTGCGTTTTGCAATTGCATAAACTCTCCGTCAACCATTCCTTTTGTTGCCTTGCAAAAGCATGCAAGGCCTTTTGGACCAGCATACTCAGAGACAATAGCCATAGAATGGGCATGGAGAAAATCACCTGCCAAAATCGCTGCAACAATATCAAATTCTTTGTGTACAGCAGCCTTTCCCCTTCTCGTATCAGAACCATCAATAATATCATCATGAAACAAAGTAGCCGCATGCAAAAACTCAAAAGCGACCCCTAATTTATAAACATTATCTGAGCGATTCCCACATAACCGAGCACCAGAGACCACAAGGAGTGGACGTATACGCTTCCCACCATTAAAAAGGCCATAGTCCAGGACTCTTTTTAACAACGGATCGATCTCTGATTCCATTGATTCAAGATCTAATCGCATGTAGCGATCAATTTCAACAGCTTCTTTTTTTACGTTCGCCAATAGGTTATTCATAACAGTGTGTATATTTTCTTTTAACGACCTTATTCAATTGAACGATCAGCAATAAGATGAAAGAAGGTCTTAACATCTTCTATTTCTCGAGTGACTGGTGCAGGAGGCAAACTCTTTAAAAAAGTCTTTCCATATCCTTTTGTATACAAGCGTACATCCATAATTGCGACAACACCTGTATCCGCAACGGAACGAATGAGCCGCCCAACCCCCTGTTTTAAGGAAAGTACCGCTCTTGGAACCTGATATTGGAAAAAAGGATTCCCTCCATCGCTTCGAATCTTTTCAATTCTAGTTTGCAAAACCGGGTCAGTTGGTACCTCAAAAGGTAGCTTGTCTATAATCACGCAACTCAATGATTCTCCACTTACATCGACCCCTTCCCAAAAACTTGCAACTGCTATTAGTACACTGTGCGTTTCTTTCCTAAAAGTTTCGAGAAGCGCGGTCTTTGAACCTCTCCCCTGGACAAGAATTTTATACTCAAGTTCTTCTTCCAAAAAATCAGCAATTCTCTCCATTGCCTTAAAACTCGTACACAACACCAAGCCACGCCCAGAACTCGCCTTAAGCAGTTCACCCACCTGTCTATTCAATTCTTCTGGGTATCTCTCGTTGACAGGCTCTGGAAATGATCGCTCCGGAATATATATCTGCGCATTCTTTTGGTAATCAAAGGAAGAGGCAAATTGGAGATAATCACACTCATCCCCTAGACCAAGTCTCTTCTTAATGTAAGAAAATGAACCTCCAGTTGAAAGCGTAGCCGAAGTCATAATACAACAGTCTACCGAATTATACAGGTGTTCGTCTAAAAGTGACGAAACTTCAAGTGGTGTTGCTGACAAAGCAACAGAGCGCTCACGTTTTTCATACCAGCGGATAACCTCAGTATCCTCATCTGAGGATGAGATAGCTATATCACGCAACCGTTCGCCAAGATCATTACTTCTAGCGGCAAATGAAACCCAACTTTCACCATACGGTGATAAACTATTCATTTCTTTTTCAAGATTAGCAAAACCAGTATTCAGAAGTTCTACTTCTTCCAGCCAAGTTTTGGGTGTAACCTTATTTATAAGATCAGCAAGATAAAACCGCCCCAACTCTTGAGGAAACATAGCTGCAAAAGACTCCCCCCTTTTACGCAAACCACCCAGCATAGGCAACAACGTATCAGTTTTTGTCGCTAAAAGATCATTTTTCGCCTGTTGTTCGATATCATTGAGTAAATCAATCAACTGATAGTGGCTAAAACTACATGAAAAAAAGATGCTCGCGATATCTTCGATATGATGAGCTTCATCAAATATTACTGCTTCATACCTCGGTAAAATTTCTCCATACCCACTTTTTTTTAGGGCTAGATCGGAAAAAAACAGATGATGGTTTACTATCAGTAAACGGGCACTACCTGCTCGCTTTCTCAGTTTTGTCACAAAACACTCAGATCCTTCAGGACAATTACTACCAAGACATTCACTTGATTTTGCAGATATTTTAGACCAAAGATTCTTCTTCTCTCCAAGCCATTCTAACTCTGCTTTGTCCCCTGTGGATGTCTTTTGCAACCATCTATCAATTCGTGTAAGTTCTGGAGCGTCACCAATGGAAAGTTGAGGATTAGAGCGGTACTGATACCAGCGATACAAACAGAGATAGTTTTCTCTTCCCTTAACACAAACAACCAGAAGGTCCTCTCCTACTATGTCTTTCACCAGTGGAACATCTTTATAAATTATCTGATCCTGAAGGTTTAGAGTAGCTGTTGAAATGACAACCTTTTTACCAGAGAGTGCGGCTGGAATGAGATAGGCCAATGTCTTACCAATTCCGGTTTCAGCCTCCACAACAAGTTTTCTTTTGGCCAGTGATGTTTCATTCACACTTGAAAGCAGTGCTCTTTCAACGGCCACAGCCATTTCCTTTTGACCATCCCGAGGTTGGAAACCCTTCAAAACATGGGCGAGAGTTCCATTTTTTTCAAATATTTCATTTATCTGTAACATGTATTCACCTAATAAAGTAGATGACCACTATACACCAGAATAACATCATTCGTAATACGATTTTCATATCTATTAGATATGGTTTTTATTATTCTTATGATCCATGGTTTACTTTTTTTTGCAGTAACGACGAATTGTATGCTACTAATAGTTGGGATAGTTTACTTTTCTAGTTAAATAAATTCTCATTCTATTCTGGTGTCATGGTTGAATTCCAGTTTTCACAACATCTAAAGGAAATAACCCCAGCCGACCTCCTTGAACCTGGTGCGTTTGTTGCCGTAGTAGATGATTCTCCTGAAGTTGCTCTTCTCCTATCTCATTACCTGGAAAAACAAGGTTTGTCGGTGGTGCAAGTTGGCAGTGCAGCTGCCTTTGAGAACATTCTACAAACTCAAAATATAGCTCTTGTCCTTCTCGACATTGGCTTACCAGACCGAAATGGGGACGAATTACTAAAAGAAATCGTCCCTGCCTATCCCGATCTGGGTATTATCATGGTTACGGGAACGACCGATATTGATATTGCTCTCCGTTGTCTCAGGCAAGGTGCTGATGACTACCTTACAAAACCTATATTCATTAAAGAGTTTGCGCGTACTGTAATCAATACCCTTAGGAAAAGAAGACTCGCAATTAATAGCCGACGCTTTCAAAAAGAGCTACAAAGTACCAATAGCCGTATGCAGTTTCTTCATCTGCTCAACTATAAGATGAACACTGCGTACCTTAATGCTTTAGAATTACATGCTATACTCAAAGCTATTTTAATTGGTATTACGGCAGATGAGGGGCTTCGTTTTAATAGGGCTTTTCTTGCTCTTGAAAATGAGGAGACACAGCAGCTGGAAGGTCACATTGCGATCGGAACTTTTTCCAAGACTGAAGCTGGACAAATTTGGGAGTCTATTAAAAAACAGGGTATTCAGCTCAATGACATTCTAAACAGTGATCTCGGAGATACGAATTCAAGCGACACGAATATAAATAAAATCATACAATCTCTTCGTGTTTCCACCACGGATCAAGACAATATTTTAATACATGCCCTCCGCAATAAAAAAACAGTTGTTGTTCATGACGGACAAGCGCAAAACTGTGTTGTACCGAATTCTCTTATTGAGATCCTCCAACAATCGTCATTTGTAGTTGTACCTCTCTATTCGCCGAGCCGATCTTTTGGAGTTATTATTGTTGATAATTTCGTAACACAAACAACCATTACACCAGCTGATATATTTGATTTGGAAATATTTGCCAGTCAGGCGAGTCTCGCCATTGAGCACAGTTACCTCTATGAAGAAATGGCTCGCAAAATCTCTGAGCTTGAACTTGTCACAACTGAACTTGAACAGAACAAGGATCTCCTATTAAAGGCCGAACGCACCATTACGATTAATAGAATTTCCTCTCAGCTCCTCCACGCTTTGCGAAATCCTATAACGTCAATAGGTGGGACTGCTCGTTTGCTCACAAGAAAAAGTACAGATCCCTACACGACTGATTTTCTAAAGATTATCACCAATGAAACTGATAGAATTGAACAAACACTAGAAGATCTTTTCAGCTATACTGAAGAGAAAGAACTGCCCCAAACTCCCTACCACCTCTATGCAATTATTAGGGAGACAGCATTCATATTTTATTCCAAGTTTAAAAAGTACAATATTAAGTACCAGCTTCGCCTCGATGATATCGGACCTGAAATCAGCCTAAATGAAAACAAAATCCGTCAGGTCTTTTCCCACTTGATCAGAAACAGTACAGAGGCGATGATACAGGGGGGCTTACTTGAAATTGATGCGATTGAAAATGAAAAGAGGGTCACTATTATTATAAGTGACTCCGGTCCTGGAATTCCAGAAGAGCTACAACAACGAGCAATGGAGCCATTCTACACAACAAAACTATATGGGAATGGTATGGGTCTTGCTTTAGTCAAACAGATAATAACTGCACACAATGGAGAGTTTTCGATTGAAAATCGAAATCCACATGGCCTCAAAGTCACTCTTTCCCTTCCAAAAAACTAAGCTTATTTTATTGCCTTAACGTTGAGATAAGACTCGCCAAGAATGTACTCCCTGCAATACATTTAAGAGTAGAACCAAACGCCAACACTATAATAGTAGTATCGATATTTTGTAATTGAGTAACCCCTGCTTCAGGCGCGAACCCGTGACTGAAATAGCCAAAAAGTACCGTCGCAACAGTCGCCCCAACTACCATACCAAAATTCCTGGCAGTAGCTAAGATACCTGCCGTTATACCAGCCTTTAAATCGCCAACTCGAGAAAGAACTGAAGCACTATTTGGGGCAAGAAAGATAGATTGACCGGCCCCCAACATTGCCAGAAATGCCACTACCGAAAAGAGTGAACTCACCTCAGAAAGCTCGGCAAGACCGAATAAAGCCACACAACTGATAAAAAGGCCAACGCTCGTCAGATATTTCGCTCCAATTTTATCATAAAGGTAACCGGCTGACGGGGATAAAAAGATCAACGTTGCCGGAACAGCCATCATGGTCACACCTATCTGACTGCTCGAATAATGCAGCACATATTCAAGAAAAAAGGGGACCAGAACGAGAACACTAAACAACGAGAGAAAAGAAAGTGAGGCAGTTACAACCCCTACCCAGTAATAGCGGTTCTTAAATAGATGTAGAGGCACAATAGGATGGGATGCTTTTTTCTCTACACGGATAAAACAATGTAAAAGACCGGCTAAAAAGATTGCTTTTACAACAGATATTATCATCAATGACTGATGCAAACCTTGCAAAAGGTTTATCACCAAAATCACACTTACAACCCAGCATAGGCCACCCTTCCAGTCAAATTGCCCCCTATAGTGACGTTGCTGCACCTCATTTTTCGAGCTGAGTAGCAAAAATCCAACGCAGAAGACCATAAAACTTACTAATCCTAGAAGAGCAAATACACTCCGCCAGGAGAAATGGGTAAGAAGTTGACCACAGACGAATGGCCCAGTCAACAATCCACATGCCGTAGCAATACCAACAAGACCAAGATTTCGGCCAAGCCGAGCAACAGGAAATGATGTTTTAATAATCGCGGGTCCGGTAGCCATCATCATTGAAGCACCAACACCTTGAACAAAGCGCGAAAGCAGTAATAAACTAAAATTTGCAGTAAAATAACACAACCAGGCACCAATTGAAAAAACAAACAGCCCACCCAGATACACCTTCGCAAATCCTTTTCTATCGGCAATTCTTCCCCAAAAAACAAGGGAAATAGTTACTGTAAGAAGATACGTCGTAACGACTAACGCACTTTTATCAATTGCCAAATTAAAGTGGCGCATAATTGTGGGAATAGCGATATTCACCATCCCGCTGTCCATAGTAGAGAGAAAAACTCCTCCCATAACGACCAGCAGTGCCCACCAATTATTTTGTTTTACCCTGGATTGTTTGAGCAAAGTCACACATCCCTTTTAAAAACAAAAAAAAGCCCAGAGGATATAATCCACTGGGCTTCAACAACTTAGATATACAAAAACGTGGTGTTTCTCAAATTAGAACTTCAGAGATACACGTACACCAGTTTCCCATATATCATCATCACCAACTGCATCACCAGCGGCGAGGTAAGCAAGAACAAACTCAGCGTTCAGGTTATCCATGAGAGCATAGGTAACTTTACCGTCCAATTCGAGACCAAGCTCATCTTCTCCCAACGCGTTATCTTCAGTAAGCATTGCGTACCAAACGTCAGCATCAATTTTCACCTTGTCCATTGGCTTGAGGGTAACACCAGCGTTAAGAGCCCATACGTTGCTGATTTTATCACCAGGTGCGCCAACAGGTCTGGCGTTGTCAAACACACCATAACCTAAGATCTCAGACCAGTAGTAAGATGCACCAGGAGCGGATACGAAATTTTCTGAAGCATAAAATGCTTGACCGTGAGCGATACCCGCATCAACACCAAGAGCACCGAGCCATTCGTCATTATCTTGGTCCTGAATCGAAGAGCCGTTATAGATCAAAGAACCCCAGAGAGATGCTGCGTCCATCTTCATATCAAAATCAGTACCAAGGTACCAGTTCTCGATATCACCAACAACAGCTGAGGTCTCTGCGCCGTCAACATCTACAGTTACTTCTGATCCTGAATTTGCGTAATCGTATACAAAGTAAGGAGTTAAAGAAACAGCATCGCTAATCTTAACACCTACAGTAGCACCAAACATATTGCGGTCGAAATCTTTTCCACCACCATCTTCAGAGTCAACAGCCATCCAGAAAGGAGTAACAGCTGTGGCACCGAAATTCATAGTAGTCATTATACCAGAGAAATCGTCAGCAAAAATGTAACCACGAGCGATTGAAGTACCCTGGATACCAAGCTTTGTTCTGGTATTACCAAGGTTTACATCAATATAGGAGTTCTTTACTTTCCAGGTACTACCATCAGCGCCGATATCTCCACCGTTGTCATCACCCCAGTTAGAGTTGAACTCAAACTTGTTTACAAATTTAAAATCATCATTGAATTTAGCAGTGTAGTAAAGACGGGTACGGTTGTCGATACGGAAGTAGTCGTTATCCGGTGTAAAGTTGTCCTGATAGAAAGCACGTGTACGCCAGTAACCGCCGAACTGACTTTCGAAGGCTTGAGCAGCAGATGCAGCAACACCACCAACCATCATAAGACCTAAAGTTGAAGCAATAATCTTCTTCATTGTAAAATTCTCCTGAGTATTTTTTAACCCACGTTCGGGTCAATTAGCTTTACCGACATAAGCACTCACCAAGCAAATGGTAAATAATCGGTAAAGATTTTTTATCTGACACTTTCAAATTAAACCTACAAAAACACTTTGTCAAGATTTTTTTACTCAAAAGTATAATTTTTTATACCCTTTTTATTGATTATTATCGGGTTGTTTTTGTTTGTAAAAATCAAGTTCATAAATTGTTAACTTGGTATCGCTGACCCCGGGAAGCAAGCCTACTATTGAACCACTGTGCGGCATATTGGCCACGTAAAGACGTCCACTGGTAGTGGGTAAACTGGTGGAAACCGCTTCTTCTGTTACCGGTGTATCAGTTTTCTGAAAAAAGTAATCAACCACGTATCCCTTATAACGCCCCGTTCTCCATGCCTCTGTTAACTCAGATCCATTCCAGGCCAGGCCAACCACGGCACCGCCATCATAGGACCGAAGTCGTTTAAAGAAACCCAAAGCGCCACTTTCATTTTTGTTTACTACAATCTCAGACAAACCATCATTGTCAACATCAGTTACAAGAATCCTTGCCGGTACAAAGATAAGCTCTCGATCTGCATCCTCGTCCACGGTGAGATTACTCTTAGAGTGTCTATCTACAGCGCTTCCTTGACTTGGCCCTATATAGGTTTTGCTGCCGCCAAAGGTTGAGCTACTCACCCACAACAGTTCATTATCCTTACTTATCACCCGTAGTTTTTCATTACTGTCTAAAACCACCAGCTCTTCGCCTTTTTCTCCATCAAGTTCAGCATAGGTAAAATCAAATAAATTGACTCCATCAGGTATTGGAAGACGTGATTTTTCAGTAATTTTGAAATTTGCATCGAGACTGAGTAAGAAAACGCCCTTGCCTACAAAATCAACCTTTGCTAAACCTCGCTTTTGCCCTGCAAGCTGCCACCCTTTGGCGTTACTGTGTATTGGTCGTAAATACCAACGAACATTCTTAGCCAGTGTTTGAAATCCCCCCTCCTCACTCCAACCAAGAATTATTGATGCTACACGCAAATCCTGGGTTGCACTAATATACACCTCAAATTTACCATCATTATCAATATCAGCGATATTCAGCCCGTGACCTCTCAACCCATTGGGCAATTTCAGTTCTGCAACTTTGACAATCTTCCTTTCCCGGCTCTGGTATATATCTATAGTGGAAGCGGTAAGACTCACAAGTTCGTCTATCCCATTTGCATCAAGATCACCAACTGTGCAGGCTATAATTTCTCCGGCAACAGAGAGTGACTTTTTGATCCCGTTGGCTTTAGCCTCGATCCCATGAAGTTCTGATTCTACGATTGTACCGGAATAAAGCCCTTTTTTATATTCTGCCTCTGGATGCACGGTGGTAAATCCTGACACCTGACTATTGATAGCAACAGCCCCTTCCACATCTACAGGATCACCTATAAGTTCCTGTAAAATTGTCGCTATAAGAATATCATTACCTGCTATAATGTCAGTAGCCTGCTCTGAAATTTTGGAGAAATTTAAAACCTTCTGACTTGAATCAAAAGGGTACATCGTCACCTGTACATTTATCCCATTGGCAAGGGCATAAATGCCACCAGTTACAAGATAATCAGCCTCACCCAAAGCAGGCGTTTTGGCTTCTGGACTCTTTTGAGCTAGAGTAGCTAATTCTTTTTTACTTAGAACCCTGTCTATAACTTCGATATTCTCATTGGAAGAGAGACGACTCATCAACATTGTTTGAATACTATCTCTTAGGTACGCATATTTTTTCGCTGATCTATCGTCAAAAGTAGCAAAAATTAATTTGTGATTTTTGTCGGCATCTGCGGCAAAAATCTGCCCAACAGCAGTTTGAGTAAAACTTATACAAATAATAAAAATGACAAATAAACGCATACCTTCACCATATAAGTGTTAGTGCAGCCGGCATACAACTGCCACACTGCGAGATTCATATAAATTAAAAAAATATCTATATCGTACTTCCATTCCACTGACAAGCTTATGCACATGTATTCCCCCTTATTACTACAACGCATATAAAGGGATACAAATGCTACGTACGACTACCTCTCAAAATTGTTTTGGGAGGTTAACAGATAATACTTTCTAGCAGATAAATTCTGCTTGACATTTGTTACATATAGATACAAGATATAAGTACAATATTTTGAACTATTTTCTGTTTCTAAACGTACACAACGATCGATTTTCCTCTGTGAATTCAATGAGAACAAATATATTTAGTACACATATATTTCTTATTTTCCTGCTCTGCACAAGCATATCTCATGCAGCAGAACAAACTAGTCATCATGCATACAGAGTAACATCTTACAATCTTGGAGCAATTCTCGATTTTCACAAAAAAAGTTCGCTCTTTGATTCCAATAGTTTCAATCCACTCATGATAACCGCCACTAAGTCCGACATCCTTAACAACGAACTTCACCCCTCCGTATCATGGGTTGAGGCTGTACCACACACCGCATCAAGTCAGGGCTTAGCCTTCTCGGCTCAAATTGAAGCAACCAATAAACTCTCCCTACAAGGTGCTTTTGGAATTACACGCAACCTGTGGACCCCAGATAGTAACATTGAATATGAAAATGAATCAAGCTGGGAAGCTAATCTAGGTATTATATACAAATTAGTAAACAATCTTTCATACGAACTCCACTTAGGTTACATGGATACCGGGGACCTTTTTAGCGATCAATCCTCTTACTCTGATGTAGAAAATATTATTATGGTCAGCAATCGACTCACTATGAGTTTTTAGAAAAACCTCCGACATCCCTCATTTACTATATTACCTCTTCTTTTAATCAGTTACTTGACTTCTCTCGCCACTTGGAATAAAAAATTGTCTTAATCAGTAAACAAGAGCGTAATTCTGTTAATCTGACTACCAAATTCCATTGCTTTCAGGTGAAAGGGAACCCTCCTCCAGTTTAACCATAACTTAACCATAATGTTCTGCAACTCATGAAAGAGAAAACAAACAGCACATATAATATTCTTATGTATTCTCACGATACATATGGGCTGGGGCATATTCGCAGAACCATGGCAATCGCAAATCATCTCAGGGGCAAAGACACCAACGTTCTCATCCTTACAGGCTCTCCACTCGCAGGCCGCTTTCAATTTCCTGAGCAGGTCGATTTTGTGAGAATTCCAGGTATGATTAAACGCACCAATGAAGAATATCAGTCATTGTCCATTAAAATAGATGAGAAACAAGCTCTATCGATTCGTACAAATATTATTCTTGCAACTGCCCAGACCTTTAAGCCAAATCTATTTATCGTAGATAAAGAACCTCTGGGTCTAAAAAAAGAAGTCCTCCCTACATTGAAATGGTTTAAAGAAGAACATCCCACCACCAAGACCATTCTCGGGCTTCGAGACATCCTCGACGAATCATCGGTTATACAAAAAGACTGGCAGGAGAAAAATGTCTACTCTTATCTTGAGGAGCTCTATAGTGAAATATGGGTATACGGAAACAAAGAAATCTACAACCCTATTGAAAAGTATAACATCCCTGCCGTCATACACGATCGTGTCAAATTTACAGGTTACATTCCGAGAAAACGGCTGTGCCTAGAAAAGAAAAAAAGTGTTCGAAAACAATACAGAATTATGGACGAGGATAAATTTGTCCTTGTCACTACCGGTGGAGGCGGTGATGGTTTTGAGGTTATCGACCACTTCCTTGATATGCATGATTATTACCCGACCTCACTACCATTCAAATCAATGATTATTACTGGCCCGTTTATGCCTAAGCAAACCCGGGAAGGCATAAAAAAAAGAGCGCAAAAATTTGGAATAAAAACAATTCCGTTTCATCCTCGAATGGAAGAACTTATAACTGCAGCCGACCTTGTCATCTCCATGGGAGGGTACAACACTATTTGCGAAATACTCACCCAACAGACCCCGTCTCTTATAATCCCCAGAGAATACCCACGACAAGAGCAATTGATACGTGCAAAACGACTCAAGAAGCAGGGACTTCTTGACTTTATTCCCTGGACTGAGGTAACTCCACAAAAATTACGGGAGAAAGTATTCAGTCTTATCAAAGAGCAAAATACCTACATTAATAGTATTAATTCGTTTGAGCTTTCAGGCCTGGACACTATGCTTGCCAGACTAACCCATTTTAAGAACATAGAGACGCTCCCAAACGCATCAGGGTCAAATCAAAATCCGGAATCGTCGATCTGCTCATAACCGCCCCAATATCCCATGACTCAGCATACCCAGGTGGAAGCACCAAAGACTCTTGCGTACATCCTAAAAGGTTACCCAAGAATTTCCGAAACCTTTATCTCCAACGAAATTCTCCTGCTCGAAAAACTCGGATTTAAGATGCACTTGTTTCCGATGAGGCTACCAAGAGAGTCTTTTGCACACGCTTCAGTAAAGGAAATCAAAGCAGAGGTAAGCTATCTACCAACAGAGCTCTTTGAGAATCTCCCCAAGCTCCTTATCCCAAACACTCTCCTTGCGGTCAAACACCCGCTGCGATATCTACAAACTGTACGACTTGCGGTACAGGGACGTCCCAAGAATAAGCTTGCAACACTCAAACACCTCCTGCAAGCAGGCTACATGAGTCATTACCATCTCACAGGTGATAGCAAAATTTTCCATCTTCACGGTCATTTTGCCCATTCCCCCACGTCTGTAACCAGGTTTGCTGCCTCTTTCTCAGGGCTTCCATATAGTTTTACTGCACACGCAAAAGACATCTACACCTCAAAAAAAGAAAAATTGCGGCAACGGATTGAAGAAGCAGAATTTGTGGTAACCTGCACAAAACACAATCAGGAGTACTTAGAAGAATTACGAGGTAATGGTACCACTCCCATACACTGTATTTATCACGGTATAGATTTGAGTCTTTTTCAAAACAACATTGACCAAGAGAAAACAGAAAATTGTCATAGAATCTTCACTGTCGCACGACTCACAACCAAAAAAGGCCTGCCTACAGTCTATCGCGCGCTCAGTCTCCTTAAAGAAAGAGGCATTTCTTTTACCCATACTCTTATCGGAGACGGCGATGATCGTGATGCAATCACTGAACTCATCAAAGCACTTGATCTTGAAAACGAATGTGAATGGCTGGGAACCCAGACCCACGAAGAGGTTTTGAAACAATTCAAAAAAAGTGATCTGTTTGTTCTTGGATGCGAAATTGCCCCAAATGGAGATAGAGACGGCATCCCTAACGTACTTGTTGAAAGCCTTGCCATGGGAGTACCTGCCTTATCCCCTCATATTTCTGCCATTCCTGAAATTTTAATCAACGAGAAAACCGGACTCACAGTAAATCCTACAGACCCTGAAGCAATGGCCCTGGCAATGGAAAGGTTACTGACAGATGAAAAACTAAGAGAGTACCTCATCAAATCGGGTAAGGAACTTGTTAAAAGCAAATTTGACAATAAGCTACTCACCCGCGAACTGGCTGAAATCTTTCGTACTCAGGCGCCAGCTCTCGTTTAACATAGTGCAATTGACATGACGAATCTACCATCTCAAGCAAACTCTATTTTCGGCCTTCTTCGGCACGGAGAAACCGAGTGGAATACTAAGAAAAGAATACAAGGGTTCAGTAATTCCCCATTAACAGCAAAAGGTATCTCGCAAACAAAAGAGTGGGCCAAAACACTTCAACTATGGGAATGGGACCATATATATGCGAGTGATCTGGGCAGAGTAAAACAGACCACTGGAATTCTAAATCAATCATTACAACTCCCCACATTTTTTGACAAAAGACTGAGAGAACAAAACTGGGGTGATTGGGAAGGGCTTACCATTCCTGCTCTTAAAAGGGATTACAAAGAAGAGCTCAAAAAACGAGTTGCTTTAGGGTGGGAGTTTTCCGCCCCGGGTGGGGAGACAAGGTCTTCTGTTCTTGAGCGTGTTTGTAAAGCCCTCCAGTCCATTCGTCAAAATCATCCTGGGAAAAGAACGATCATTGTCTGCCACCAGGGTGTAATAAAAGCACTTCTTTACCACCTCAGCAACAGGCAGTTCCTCCCGGAGGAAGATCCGCTTATTCAACATAATAATTTCCACATAATCAGTTGCACACAAAATAATTTTAATATTGAAAGGCTCAATATTTCAAGGCAACACGCTACTATTGGTAAAAACGAATAATTGTTTCAAAAGTTTTTCAGGAGCAGGGCGCTAAATGAGAATTTCTTATTACTGTCAGCATGTGCTTGGGGTCGGCCACCTGCGAAGAAGTCTTGAAATTTGTAAATCACTCGCAAAAGACCACGAAACAACTCTTATTCTAGGTGGCCCGCCCACCTCAATTGACACAACAGGTATGAATGTCCTTCAGCTGCCTGGACTGCAGATGGACACAGAGTTCAACAACCTTGCCCCATGTGATACCACTACGTCTCTTGAAGCCACAAAAGAGATGAGACAAAACGTTCTTTACAACCACTTTGTATCATCTTCCCCTGAATGCTTTATTACAGAACTTTATCCTTTTGGCCGCAAGGCGTTTCGATTTGAAATCGACCCAGTACTTAAAGATATAAAAAACAAAACGCTACCTGACTGTAAATGTATCGTAAGCGTCAGAGACATCCTCGTTGAAAAACAACAGGGAAAAGAGAAATTTGAACACAGAGTAGTTGAAACGCTGAACAACTATTATTCAGCAGTGCTTATTCACGCTGACCCTCAATTAATTACACTGGACGAGACCTTTACTCCCTTCAATAAAATTAACATTCCGATCCATTACACCGGCTTTGTAAGTGAAAGACCATCTTCTACAGGTAATCGTAAAATTAGAGAACGTCTCAACCTAAGCAGGGAACATAAACTCATTGTGACAAGTATTGGTGGAGGAAGTGTTGGTGAAGAACTACTCTACGCAGTTCTTGAAGCTTTTAAAAAACTCGTTACAAGTGAACCTCTTGCTCATCTTCAAATCTTTACAGGTCCCTATTGTGCTTCAAAGGACTATAAGAATATTTGTAGCCACAAACAGCACAATATCACAGTTGATCGTTTTACCGATTCTTTTCCGGATTGGCTGACGGTTGCAGACCTGTCAATTTCCATGGCTGGTTACAATACCTGTATGAACATATTACAGACGGGTGTGCCTGCTCTTGTTCTCCCTTTTATGCAGAACAGAGAACAGACCCTGCGTGCGAAAAAACTAGGAGAAAAAGTCCCAATGTCTCTACTCACACAGGAAGATCTCACAGTAAATAAACTGAGTGCAAAAATGGCTGAACAACTTAAAAGGCGATTTCAAACGACAACCATTGCCTTAAATGGTGCCAATAAGAGTAGCATAATAACCAACTCCATCTTGACTGCAGAAAAGAAATGACAAAACCTTCCTCCACAATCTATCGGAGCAACCTCTCGGAATTAGAAAAACAACTTACTTCTGCAATTGAGAGAGGGTGTCGTAAGTGCGCCAAAACTCCTACTGTTTTTTTCCGTGCAGATGATATAGGCATACCTTCTAAACAATTTAGCCAGCTTATTAGCGGCTTTAAAAAACACAAGATGCCACTCTGTCTTGCAACCGTGCCAACCTGGCTTAATCCAAGTCGTTTAAAAGATCTTCAGCAACTCACAGGAGACTCTAAATACCAATGGTGCTGGCATCAACACGGGTACGTACATCGTAATTTTGAATTGGTCGGAAAAAATCAGGAATTTGGTCCAGCAAGGATCTATAGTGAGGTGACTTCAAGTCTTGAAAAAGGAAAACACAGGCTCAATCTTCTTTTGGGAACACTCAACCAGCCGGTTTTCACGCCTCCCTGGAACAGGTGTAGCGTCGAGACGTTACAATCCTTACAAGATCTTAATTTCCAGGCAATTTCCAGGAGCCTAGGAGCAAAACCTCATACAAAAGAAGCTTTTCCTGATTTTCAGGTAAATGTTGACCTACACACACGAAAAGAGCTCAGCCCTAACGATGGTTTCCAGAACCTTCTCGGCGAACTAGAAGAAAGCCTTGCCTCTGGAAGATGTGGTATTATGCTCCATCATCAAAGAATGAATGGTCGCGCAGTTCATCTTCTCGATACTCTACTTGGGTGTTTACAGAGGAAAGCTGGGATATCCTTTGTGCACTTTGGCGACCTCCTTAGCTGAAGAAGATCTCGGTACAGGGTCGCTTGAATTTTTTCCACACAAAGGCTCCTACTATCGACAAGTATACCTTTCATTCCTATTGTCACAGAAGTTCTGATAAACGCATGCCCGATAAAGGTATTCACACATATAGCCACAACAGAGATTTTTCATGACTGGATCATATAAAAAACTTGTCGATCACTTTAGTAAACTCGCCCACCTCGAACACGCCCTCACCTTTCTTCAATGGGATCATATGGTGATGATGCCTCCAGGTGGAAACAATTCCAGATCTGCAGCTATCGCTGAGCTCACCAGTCTTCATCATCAGCAACTTACTTCTCGTAAAACTGGTGACTTACTCGAAGAGGCAACGGGCGACACACCAACAGAAAAACAAAGTATAAAAGAAATGCGGAGAGAGTATCAGCAGGCCATCTGTCTGCCCGCGGATCTGGTTAAAGCGAAATCACTTGCTGGTTCAAAATGTGAACACGACTGGCGTGAGCAAAGGCAGAAGAATGACTGGAACTCTTTTTTTAATAATTTTCAAGAGGTTGTCGCGCTTGCCCGTCAGGAGGCCCAAGCCAGATTTGATGCCGCCACCGAGCCGCTGAACACACCATACGATGCAATGCTTGAACTCTATTGCGCCGGAGATAGTGCAGAGTTTATAACAAGCATATTTACACATCTCAAATCAGAACTGCCACCACTGCTTCAACGCGTTATGGAGCAACAAAACGGCAACACCAGACCAACCTTTGCCGGTCCTTATCCAATCAATGCACAAACAGAGCTTAATCAGCAGCTTATGAAATCCCTGGGGTTTAATTTTGACCATGGTCGGATGGATGTCAGTGCCCACCCATTTAGCACAGGCTGCCGGGGAGATCAACGAATTACAACCAGATTCTGTGACAATGGTTTTTTAAACGCACTCCTTGCAACAGCCCATGAGACCGGTCATGCAAGCTACGAGGACGGACTCCCCCCTCAATGGGACAATCTACCCATCGGCAATGCCCGTAATTTGTCCTTACACGAGAGCCAGAGCCTGCTGTTTGAAAAACAGATTTTTCTTTCAACTCCGTTTCTCAATCATTTCAGTTCATTTATCCACAAACATCTTCCAACAACAGATGCGTACTCCAAACAACAGCTCAGAAATGCGGCTATCTCGGTACAACCTAGTTTTATTAGGGTAGAGGCCGATGAAGTGACGTATCCGCTCCACGTAATCCTGCGCTTTGAAATTGAGAAAGAACTGATAAATGGAAATGTGCAGGTAGAAGAAATCCCGGAACTCTGGGATCTAAAAATGAAGGAATACCTCAATCTTTCGACCAAAGACAACTACAAAGATGGATGCATGCAGGATATGCACTGGACCGATGGCTCGTTTGGATACTTCCCATCTTATACGATGGGGGCACTCAACGGTGCGCAGTTTTTTGCGACTATAAAAAAGACCTTCCCTGACTGGGAAGAACGCCTCAGCACAGGAGATATATCTTTTATCACCAATTGGTTACAGGATAATATCTGGTCTAAAGCATCCAGTATGGACGGTCAGGAAATCATCGCTGCAGCCACAGGAGAGAAAACAAATGCGGATCATTTTCTTACCCACCTTGATGAGCGCTATCTCCAAGACCTTTATTAGTGCCTGAGTCAGTAAATCATCACCTCAAAGTGGAGTTTGTTGTTAACAATTGTATTTATAAAGATCGGTCGTTCAGCCTTTCCATCACTGTTGATTGAGATTTTACTGTTCACCCCAAGAAAGTCATTCGTGTTGTGAATACTACGATTTACACACTCAGTGTCCTGGCTATTGCCACACCGATCCATTGCCTCCAAAAGAATGGACATGCCTTCAGCTCCAAGAGCCGCAAAAGTCGTTTTAGGTTCCGTAAAGGATGCGTCAAAGGTCTTAGCCAGTTTTTCCCCATAACCTTTGGTGAGAAGAACATTGGAATAGACATCTATTGCCATCATGCCTTCAACCAGGCTGAGGTCATTGTCGTACTCCAAAATAATGCGACTCAAGAGTCCATCGCTCAGCATTACCTTGGGGTCGTACCCCAGCTTCCTCGAGACCATCTCAATTTCCACGACACCTGCAGCATGTATTGGTAGATAAAAAAACTCTTCCCCCCGGTCTCTACATTCCATAAGTGTTTTCTCAAGACCCATTGCGTCTGAAGATAATTCTATAACCTCAACATCTCCGCCAGCATCTTTAAATTTATCTGCAAAAGTCTCTGCTAAAAATACTGATTGAACATCTGATGAATCCATAAATACAGTGGCCCGATCCACAATCATTTCATCCAGCACATAAAGTGCTGCTACAGTTCCCTGAAGGGTATCATCAAAAGGCAACTGGGTAATATATTCTCCGTAAGCGACATCTGGATGGGTTGCCAAAAGGGCGATAGTTGGAATCTTATATTTTTCAAGGAGCCCCTTAACACCCAACACAGAATTGCTACCTGAAGCAAGCAGGATTGCCGTGACTCCATCATCTTCAACAAGCTTTTTCACAACATTTTTCGCCTGATCAGGATCATTCATATCATCAGCTACAACGATTTCTGGGCGATCCCCGTTCAGTAAGAATGGTTTAACCTGCAAAGCAGCTTTAACACCAAGTAGACTGTTCTTTCCCCAACTCTCACTTGCACCACTAACAGGCCCAATAAATCCAATTTTAACTATCTTCCCGCTGGGTTCATATGTTTTGACTTCCTCCTGACAACCACAAAAACTCAGAATCATTGCCAGACAACACATGTTACATAGAACTCTTCTTACTCGCATATTCATCATAATATGTAGGCAACCTGTGCTCGAATAACGATATCATCGCCGAAGTTTTTCTTCACCTTCCTGCGAAATTCATTGAGATCACTCCTATTGAGCTGCTCTCGTGCATGAATTTCTACATTAAGAATTTTACTATCCTTAAATTTATGCATGACTGTTTGGTAAACAATCAAATACTTTCCATTGACCAGAAACCGCTCTTTTTCCCAATTTTTCTCAAGTTGGGCCCGTTCTACAATCCCCATAAATGAGACATATAAGGGAATACAAATGGCGATCAAAAACAAAAACACGATCCCAACACCTCTCTTATTATGTACTGCGGAAGAATAGCCGAGCAGACGAAAAGTAAGTGTAGCCGCAACGACTATACCTATAAGATTTGTGGAAAATAAAAGAAACGACTCACTAAATACATAAAAATCAAAGCGCCCAAGCCCAATACCTGCAACTGCAAGAGGCGGAACCAGAGCAACGGCTATAGCAACACCAGCGAGACTCTGGAGAATTTCCTTAAATGATTTTGTATAAGCCCCTGCAATGCCTGCCGCAATGGCCACAGTCAGGTCAAGTACTGTCGGATTAATCCGGGCACGCATTTCTCCAGTAAAAGGTTGGTATGGCGAAATTAAGGTCAACAGAGCAGAAGCGAACAGCGCGAGAAACACACCAAAAGCTATCTTCCAAAATGATTTTTGAAAGAGCTTCTGATCATGACGTAATAAGCCCATTGCCAGTGAAATGATCGGCGCCATAAGTGGTGCGAGCAGCATAGCTCCTATTATTACCGATACACTATCAAGATAAAGCCCTACAGTGGCCAGAACCGTGCTCAGCAGCATCAAAACTACATATTGAGAATGGAGCGTTGCATCGTCTCTCAGTGCAACGAAAAGATCTTTAAAGCGTTCTTCTGAGGCATATGTAAAAAATGGGACTCTACGATTTCTTGCTTTTGTAAGTTCCTTACCGGCTGGCAGAGAACTCGTGACAAATTTCTCAGTCCTATCGCCTCCGACAATGGACCGTTCCTCCCCTTCTTCCGGTCTGAAGTTCAATTTTAATGCAGCAGTTTTAACCTCAACATGTACAGGAAGGGTTGTCAGATCTTCTCCATCAATATTGAAATTAAGGGGAGAATCTGAATCGATTGTTATCTCAGGGCTTTTTATAAAGCCAATGGAATCAGGAATCCGTTTTGACTCTCCTGAAAACAGGAGTCTGGCCCACATTAGCTTGAGATAATCAACAACTGAAATTGGAGCCACAATAACAGTAGAAATAAGGTTCTTCAGAATTGAGCGTACTTATCTGTATGTCGCTGTAATAAAGGATTGTGGACGAGGTGAAGGAGCACAACGCTCTGGTTTGAAAGATTTTGTTGCTTCGAATATTTTCTATCTTCCCCTTCCCGCCCTTTGAAAAAGGGAAGGGAGAAGAAAACGCTATTTGAAAAGTTGTTTTCCTCACCAGATTTGTTGAGACTAGAGCAATCTCTCTTTCAAACCTCAATAATTATGGGCGTTAGAGACAAAAGTACGCTTGAGTCGGAAGAACCAGAAATAAGACCATCCATCCGAGATGTATTGTGTCCAATCATAGAAGAGGAAAAACTTTTTTCAGAATGCTCAAGAATCATACACCCACTTGCAGCAGTCTTTACCTTCGTTACGCTCTTTCCTTCACTTGTAATCTCAAATGGAAGTAGCTTCAAAGAATTAATTTTCCTCAAACCATCAATAATTATTGACCACTTGCTGGTATTACTCAGATTATCTATAAGAGGAATCCTGCCTACAATTCCTTTAAAAAGCAGGATAGTATCGTTGCAGTATACAATATCTAGCTCTATGGCTTCATCAGATAAACCAAGACTTACCATTTCGTCCAAATCTTTTGGTAATAGATAGCTGCTCCTCAGAGTCTTTTGTTTAGGTAAAGGAAGCAAGCCCATGGTGAGGTTACGATCAATAGTGTGTTGCATAACTTGTTTTACAACCCCAAGTTCTGCAGCAACAAGCAAGTGAGAAAAGGTATTTAACAACTCCGCAGTTTTTTCGTTAAACTCCTCCACCGAAACTGATGTTATTGTTACAGCATGCGGATTATTAACAACAGCCTCTTCATATTATTTTTCCTTCTTCATCATAAATAAAAAGAGCTGACTCTACATATCCGTTCATTGCTATTCCCTTTTGGATACATTTTTTAAAAAAAATACAATACAGTAGCTATATTGTATTAATTGCCTTCTATGATTTGCACCTGCTGTCCAGACTGTTGTATACTTTTTTACAGGATCACAAAATACCAATAATCATCAATCTATTGTTACACAAAAGGAGTAACGTTTACATATGGAACTCACAAAGACCCAATCGGCTCTGATTTTAGATGCCTCAGAAGATGGTGAAATAACTGTCGACATAGCAGCTTCTGACCATGCAAACCTTGCTGGAGCACTCTGCCAGGCCATTGCAACAAAGCTTATGAACGATGAAGATTTTCAGGCAGAAATAATGCAAATGGTTGAAGGCGACACCATGAATTAACACGTCCTCCTTCCTAGTCCCCATCAGTATATAATTTGGTGGGGGCCACCTTTGTTATTTCATTCCCTCATTAACACAATGATTCTTACACCATTCTGTAAATAAATATGTTGATTCCTTAGTACCTTATAAATAATTCCCCGCTCATAGGAGTTAGGTTTCACAAGATTCGCTGAACATTGACAAGTACCTGATAAACAGCTAGATTTAGATCATACTAATAAGATTGTTACTACTACAGGGTGGCATGTTTATGAGCCGTTTAGTTGCACTACCTTTATCTAAATCTTTCCAGATGGCATACCAATCCATCAGAGTCCGCTTTTTTCGCTCTCTTGTGACGACTATGAGTCTCGTGCTTGCAGTGGCATTTCTCACCTTTATCCAAACAGGTAACGACACTGCCTCAGGCCTTTTAAAGTCAGGAGGACAGAGTGTCGAAAGAAACCTGACGAAAGCTGGGTATGACATCAATCCGGTCACAAAAACGATTGCAAGTTCAGCTAAACAGAGATGGATTGTGTTTCTCTCACTACTCACCTGTGTGGTAGGAATCATTAACGCGCAACTCATGTCCGTTACAGAAAGATTTCGAGAAATAGGAACCTTAAAATGTCTTGGGGCCCTTGACCGCTTCATCGTAAGAATATTCGTAATCGAGGCAACATTACAAGGTTTGGCAGGTGGCTTCTTAGGTGCTCTACTCGGTGGTCTGATGGGTATTCTCTCTACATTTTTAAAGTTTGGATTTTCAACAATTGTGTACATACCCTGGACTACCGTTGGTATGACAATGTTCTACACGATGGTCACAGGAACAATCTTAAGCCTCATTGGAGTACTGTATCCAGCGATTGTGGCCTCCAGAATGCTTCCCATTGAAGCAATGCGTGTTGAACAATAGATCAGGTACTTAAAAGGACTCTCTTATGAGTGATAGAAATAATATTGTCCGGGTCTCCGGAGTGACAAAAAACTTTGACCTCGGCAAAATAGTTGTCGAAGTACTTAAAGGTATAGACCTTGAAATAGAAGCGGGAAAGTATATTTCAATAATGGGTCCCTCCGGGTCTGGCAAATCAACTTTATTTAATATGATCGGTGGCCTCGATAAGCCAACCAGCGGCAAGGTTTTTATCGATGAGGTCGATATTGCCCAACTTGATGCCTACGAACTTGCATGGCTTCGATGCAGAAAAATAGGCTATATCTTCCAGACTTTTAATCTGATTCCTGTAATGACAGCTCTTGAAAACATTACAATCCCTATGACTTTTGCTGGAGTTCCCGCGGATGATGCAAATAAAAGAGGTATGGAGCTCCTAAATCAGGTGGGTCTTGACGGAAGACACAGCCACCGGCCGTCGGAGCTATCAGGAGGGCAACAACAACGCGTTGCTGTTGCACGTGCACTTGCAAATAGTCCTTCTATTATTTTGGCCGACGAACCAACCGGCAACCTCGACCTGACAACAGGAGAAGATATCATTAAACTCCTCAAGAATATGAGCATTGAACGTGGTGTCACTGTTATTTCTGCAACCCACGATTACAAAATGCTGAATGTTTCAGATCAGGTTATTTGGATTCGGGATGGTCGAATAGATAAAATTCAAGAACGAGACGAACTTGACATTAGAACGGGCGGCCTCGAAAGTGCTCATTAGTACTTTAGAGTTAAAGACCAAACACATATTAATTACACATTTACCTTAATAACTTTTTCAATGCGAATTCCAGCACTCTTTCTCATACTTTTTTATCTTTTAAGTCTTCATGCTGTGATGCCTTCCACAGCAAAAGCTGAGATTGATGAAACTCGCCTTCGTAAAAATATTGAAACATTAAGTAGCTTTGGCAGTAGGTCTACTGGCTCTCCAGGTTATGAAAAAAGTGTTACTTTTTTAAAAACCAACCTGGAGTCACTTGGGTTTGAACCAGAAAGCTATTTCTATGATCTACCTGTCCGCAAGTTTCTTGGCGCCGAGCTCAAGGTAAAGAACACCAGCTACCCTCTCACTCCACTTATCTACAATGCAATCACTCCTGAGGCTACCGACGGAACAATCGCTGCCCCTGTCTACTATGTTGGCAACGGCAATCTTGCCGATCTTAATGGCAAAGATCTAAGAGACAGCATTGTTCTTCTCAATTTTGATTCGGGTAGAAATTGGCAACGGTTAGCCTCTCTTGGGGTAAAGGCCGCCATTTTTCTCCAGGGAAAAACAAGCCAGGGAAAGATCTTTTTTACTGAAAAAGAAGAGCTCACCCCTCTACAGTTCCCATGTTTTTTTATGGGGTTTGATAAAGCCGAGGAGATCTTTGGTACACTCACCCTGCAATCGGAACCTATTGTAAAGTCAGTGGAGCTCACATCGAACTGCACCTGGGAGAAGGCGCAGGCTGAAAATCTTTACACCATAGTTGAAGGAACGGATCCTGATCTAAAACAACAACTCCTTATTGTTGAATCCTTTTTCGACAATAAAGAATTCATTGCAGGTAATTCTCCAGGAGCTGATGCGGCAAGTTCGATTGCAACGTTTCTCGAGTTGGCAAATAGCTTTAAAAATAATCCACCTAAACGATCTGTACTCCTTCTAGCCACGAGCGGCCAGGCCCAGACCCTTGCTGGAATGCGAGATGCAATGTGGAGCCTCAATGCCAGATCGAAGGATCTACGCAATAAAAAGAAGACTCTCAACAAAGAACTCTCCAAGCAAACAGCAAGCCTCCAACTCCTGGAATCTCTCAACTTCCCCCTTGATGCTGACAAAGACCGCGACCTGCTTGTCAGCCAGTCCATTCGTCACAGTATCAATAATGCTGTAGACAAGATTTCACGCAAGCTTATACAGCTTCGCATGAAAAAGAGTGACGTTCGTAAAAATGACCTTATCACAGAAACAGCCCGTCAACGTTTTCTCTACAGAAGGCTGAGCTGGGCAGAAACATTCCATGACTTACCCCCTGAAGAATTAGACATTTTCCAACAGATCTTGCCTAAAGCTGTAGAACGGGGACTTCGCACGATAAAAGACATCAAGCGACAACAAAAAAATCTCACATCAGCTGCAAACTTTAGAAATACGGTACGTGATTTTGAGATTGCCGCTGTCGTCAGTCTTCACCTTTCAGGTCATGGTGATGGAATTGGAGCTTTCAATAAAGGCTGGCTCTACAACCTCAAACGCACCATAAATCGAACGGGTATATATAGCCAAGTAGCACAAATCCTGGAAGAGTCGGCAAAAACTGGCCCTCAATCCGCTAAAGTACACTACCAGGATACCTTAAGACCAAGCCATTTAAGCACATGGGATTCATGGTTTTTCGACCAGCCCAATCTCGGCGGCGAGGTCAGCGCTCTTGCCGGCTACCTCGGCCTTACTCTTGTTACAACAGGAGATGGTCGTCAACTCTGGGGTACACCTTCTGATGTTACAGACAGAGTTGACTGGTCCTATTTAACTCAGCAAGCTCAGCTCGTTGAACACCTGATTTATGCATTGACCTCGGAGGAACGATTACACAATGACAAATTCCCCCGGGATGGTTTTGTCACTGTTAATGCGCGGACAAACCTATTACTCCAGGGAGAACTTTTCGCCAATTTCCCTGCAAGAAACTCGACAATACTCGGGTATCAGGGCCTGAACAAATATTACGCCATGGTCGATGAATTGGGATACTTTTCCATTAAAGGCCTTGCAGACAAAAAGCATGTTCTGGATAAATTGGTGATAGAGGGATACAAGTTTGATCCCCAAACAGGTAAGGCGATCTGGGCCATTGATAAAAAAGAAACGGGAAAGAGTAATTACCGCTTAAAACTTCTCCGGAAATCAATGCAGACTGACCTTGTCATGTTCAACTGTAAAGAAACCACCCTCTTTGACCTTCTGGAACCAAGAAGTTTCGCCTACATGACCAAACTCCATCTTTATGATGGCCGCAGAGACGCACCACCTGAACATTTCTGGTATAGCCGCATCGATACAAGAAAATCTATAATTTCATCGATATACACTGAACCGGGCACTATGCTGAAATTGACATTGTCTGACACGGTTCTCACCAACAAGATGCTTCTCACCCGAGGCACAGACGATAAACAGCTTGGCACCGGTTACCCGGTCGATGACTATCCCGCTATTTTTAATACAACCTTCCATGCCGCACAAGACGCCTGGACCCTGCTGACTCCCCGCATTAATAACCTTGAAAGCCATGGTATTTTTGATGAGCGAATCAATGAGTTAAAAAATCGTGGATTAGCGGCACTTTCCATTAGTAAAGCAAGCTTTGCAGACTTTACCTATTCACAGGCCAGGGAAAAAGCCGCAGAAGCCCTTGCTCTTGCAGCACGGGTTTATGTACAAATTGAAAAGACCCAAAAAGATGTACTGTTTGGCGTTCTGTTTTACATAGCGCTCTTTGTGCCTTTTGCTTTTGTCATGGAAAGATTTCTTTTCAGCTTTGCCAATATCTATAAACGTATAGTAGCTTTCAGTGTAATCCTCATCCTTCTTATTACTGTAATCTACAATGTACATCCCGCTTTTGACCTTGCCTACAGCCCCATGGTCGTTATTCTCGCTTTTTTTATTATTGGCCTTTCGTTCATGGTGACCCTTATTATCTTCTTTCGCTTTGAAGATGAGATGGAACTCCTCCAACGACGATCGAGCCATAAACGACCGGAAGAAATCAGCAGGTGGAAAGCATTTACTGCCGCCTTTTTTCTTGGTGTCTCCAATCTTAAACGTAGACGAATACGAACCATCCTCACCTGTACGACACTTATTATTTTAACATTTACCATAATGAGTTTTACCACCATCAAATCCAACCAGAAGCAGGTACGTCTGCCATTTCAGACCACAGCTCCATACCTTGGTCTCTTACTTAAAAAAGTAAACAGGCAAAGTCTGCCACCCCAGGCAACAGATATTCTGGTCACCTCAATGGCATCAATAAACAAGCCAGCCCCACGAGTCTGGCTTGAAAGTAAGGACCCATCAAAACCCGTTTCCGTGCCCTTAAGAAAAAATGGCGTTCAGGTGAAAGCCCAAGGATTGGTAGGATTTAGCCCTAATGAGGCCTATGTTACAGGTCTTGATGGACTCCTTACAAGTGGAAGATGGTTCACAGATTCTGATCGGACAGCTATAATTCTTGAAGAACAGATGGCGGCAAATTTAGGGCTCACTCCAGACTCCTCAGAATCTATTGATTTATGGGGAACACCTTTTGTGGTCATTGGTACGTTTAGTGGGGAAGCCTTTGATAATGCATTAGATCTCGATGGAGAACCACTCACTCCTGTCATTTTCCCTGAAGAAGCCGGGGCTGAGATATCAGAAGAAGAACTTGAAGCCATGGAGTCGGGAGATGACGTCCGCTCGTTCCAGAGCAGATATCGCCATATACCCGCTGGGCAAATTGCCATTGTTCCTGCCAGAACCTTACTCGCAGCCGGAGGACATCTTAAAAATATTGCTGTCCGCCCTGAAGATCCGAAAGAAATAAGATCTATTGCAACCGATCTGTCAGACAGATTTAACCTTGCAATTTTCACAGGGGAACAAGATGGTGTCTGGCTCTATAATATCAGTGATACCATGAACTATAGTGGGGTTCCAAATATCATTATCCCTCTTCTTATCTCCATACTCATAGTTCTTAACACAATGATCAGTTCAGTATATGAACGTAAAGGTGAAATTGCTGTATACACCTCGGTTGGACTCGCACCCTCCCACGTTGCCTTTCTCTTTGTGGCTGAAGCCATGGCTCTCGCAGTTATATCAGTGGTCGTTGGTTATCTTGTTGCCCAGGTATCAGCTGCCATACTCTCCACTACATCGCTCTGGGCAGGAATTACGGTAAACTACTCGTCCATGGCTGGTGTTGCTGCAATGATCCTCGTTATGCTTGTTGTACTCATCTCGGTCATTTATCCCTCAAGGGTCGCAGCTCGAATTGCTATTCCTGATGTGAACCGAACATTCAAACTCCCAGCTCCTGTAAACAATAGAATAACTGTCACTCTGCCTTTTTTGATGAAGTTCAGGGAGCATGAATCCATTGGTGGATTTATCTACTCTTATCTTGTTAGTCACAGGGATATCTCCCATGGACTTTTTTCCACAGGCCCGGTTGATGTCATTTTCAGCTGCTCAACTGTTGACGAAATAGTCGACATGGTTAATCAATCAGACAATCCCCAAGACCTGAGATGTCTCCATATTCGCGCTAATATTTGGCTGGCACCTTTTGACTTTGGTATCATGCAGACAGCCGATATACAGTTTTGTCCCGCAAGGGAAGGTGAAGATTTTCTCGAAATACAACTTACTCTTCAGCGTCAATCAGGAGAATCTGGTATTTGGCAGAGAATTAACACTTCTTTTCTCCATGCATTTAGAAAACAGCTTCTTATCTGGAGGTCACTCGACGATGAAGCACACCTGGACTTACAAAAATCATTTCAAAAAGTATTAGAGAACCCTGAGCAGAACAGCTCTCATCTATCAACCAATCCACATTCTGAGGTTGCCTGATATGAAGACAGACAAACTGCTCAACACATCACACACCATTCGTCTACGCGCTCCAATCCTTGGGATTATTCTCGCCGTCGCTATCTGTTTATTTACCCCCTACAATAACATTTACCTACGTGCAACACCCTTAGGGGGAGGCCATTTTCCCCTGGCCCCATTTTGCATTTTTATTCTGCTTACAATTTTTGTCACTCTACTCTGCAGGGTATCTAAATCATCACTGCTTCTCAACGGCCCGGAACTCCTGGTTGTCTGGATTGAAATGGTGATAGGATCTGGGATCGCCTACACAGGATTTGCAAGGACCTTTCTCATAAACCTCACAGCCCCTGTGCAATTTGCAACACCAGGTAATCGGTGGAATGAAGTACTTCACCCTCTTATCCCCCCAGCCCTGACACCAACAAACAGAGAAGCCATCGAACTTCTTTACAACGGGCTACCGGCCAGCCGTAACATGGGATGGCTTGAAATTGTTGTATCCATTCCCTGGTCCGCCTGGATACAGCCTCTGCTCCTCTGGGGAGGCTTTATCCTTGTTTCATATATGGTCATGCTGTTTCTCATTAACATCCTTTCAAGACAATGGATCCACAATGAACGGATGAACTTTCCTCTTTTAAAAGTTCCTGAAATGATTGGAACCGCCGTCAGCGAGGGGAAAACAGGACAGTTTTTCCTCAATACATATCTTCTTACAGGCCTCTCTATTCCTGTATTTATTCACTTGATCAACGGACTCAACCTATACTATCCATCAGTCCCTGCCATCCCGACACTTTTTCTTGCAGGCCCATATTTTTCAGAGACTGGGCTTCTGACAGGATTTCACAAACTCAAAATCTACCTTTATCCCTCTTTTATCGGTTTTGCCTTTCTCACCTCAAGACAAATCTCATTTTCTTTTTGGGCTTTCTTCCTGGCAGGCTGTCTATTGTACGGCATACTGAACCTCATGGGCTATTCCATTCCGATCTCTGAATTGGGGGTTACCTTTGGACCTACACTGGCCAGACCTGAAGAAATGCAGATGATTGGAGCCTATGGAGTATTTTTTCTCTTTCTTGTCTGGTTGGCACGCTTACACCTACTCGATGTCTGTAAACAATCATTCTTTTTAGAGCCACCATCTCCTCATCGCTCTGAATGGTTTGATGTTCGTATCTCTTTTTGGGGCGCTGTAATCGGATTTGCTCTTCTCATCAGCTGGTATGTACAGCTTGGAATGACCGTATCCTCAGCTTTTCTTGTTGTTGGTGCCTTTTTTATGATCATGCTGGTTGCCACACGAATCATCTGTCAGGGAGGGCTTGCATACTTTACTCTTACAGCCGCTCCAATGGATGGTATTATAGCACTTTTTGGTGCCAAGATTTTTGCTGGGGCCAGCGGGCTCCTTGCTGGCATCAGTCAAAAGGTCCTTTTTGTCGATCTACGCGAATCCCTCATGCCATCATTGCTTCATGGTCGACATCTCCAACAGGATCGTCATCCATCAGTACTACTGTTTTCAGGTCTGGCACTTACCATCGTTGCCTCCATGACAGCTTCTATTATCAGCATGATGACCCTATGCTATAGATATGGTATTCGTGAATTACAACTCGACTGGGCAACCCAAACCACAACTACAGTGTATGAGAATATTTATAAACTCATTGCCACCGATACGGTAACTGGGGGTTGGGTTTTTGTTTTTGCTATCATGGGCGCTGTGTTGATGTTAATCCTTGTTACCTGTTACCACAGAATTTATTGGTGGCCTATTCACCCCATCGGTTATCTCACAGCGTACAGCTCGGCCATGCGTATCCTCTGGGTCAGTTTCTTTATTGGCTGGGCATGTAATGCACTCTGTATGCGTTATGGAGGGATTGGACTTTTTCGAAAACTCCAGTTTTTCTTTATTGGTCTCATTATAGGTGATTTTCTTATGGGAGGAGGCTGGGCAATTGTTGGTCTCTTCACCGATGTCAGCTACCAGGTGCTACCTGATTAACCTGAACATTTCATGAGCACTTAGCTTAACAGTATTAATTTACTCCTAAAACAAACCATTAGAGCCTGTATGAAACGTGTTTTTCAGGGTACACTTTGTAACCAAACCTTTTTATGAGATGACTTTTACTTTCTCACCCTTTGGGCGTGGGTGTCAGGTTCATGTACTGCGTTATCAAGGAATTGCGGTAAATGACTACAGCTTCATCCTTGACGCCTTGTACATAAACCAGACAGCCACGTGAAATATTCAGGTTAGGAGCGTGTCTCAATTCAAGCCATCGCATTGGGCTACGATATAAATATTATGTATGATGACAAAGAATTAAAAGAATATCGGGACCTGCTCCCTCCTCCAACACACTTTGAGGAAGGATTTGACTGGAAAACAATTATCGGAGCCATTTTTATTGGCTTTCTGATGATGCCTGGATCGATGTATCTGCAGCTTGTAATCGGTCAGGGTATTGGCCCTGCAGCGAGATGGGTAACCATCATTTTATTTGCAGAGATTGCTAAACGAGCTCATTCTGATTTAAAACAACAGGAGATTTTCCTACTCTATTACATGGCTGGGGCTGCACTTGCTTCCCCATTTTCAGGACTCTTGTGGAATCAATACCTCGTTCAATCAGATGCTGCCCGTATGCTCGGAGTGGCCGAATTCATCCCCGCCTGGATTGCCCCAGGACCTGACTCTACCTCCATGGTGGAACGTACTTTTTTCCATAGGGATTGGCTCATCCCCATCCTTTTGCTTGTTGGTTCCCAGATAATTCAACGAATTGACCACTTTGGTCTTGGTTATGCCCTGTACCGTATCACCTCAGACGTTGAAAAACTCCCCTTTCCCATGGCCCCTGTCGCAGCCCTTGGAACAATGGCGCTTGCCGAATCAGCAGAAGAGAAAAAAGAGAGCTGGAAGTGGCGAGTCTTTGCCATAGGTGGGGTAATCGGTCTCGCTTTTGGCTTTATCTATGTGCTTTTACCTATCGTCTCAGGCCTCATCTTCACAGAACAGATCCGTCTTATCCCCATACCTTGGATAGAGCTTACTAGGTACACCGAAGATATTCTCCCGGCTGTAGCCACAGGCCTGCAGCTTGACCTTGGCCTTGTCTTTATAGGTATGGTCCTTCCATTCTGGGCTGTCATTGGTGGTCTTATTGGTCTTATTATCACAATTATCCTCAATCCTATCCTCTACTCTGCAGGTATCCTCAACAGATGGCATCCTGGCATGGCCACGGTGGATACAGTTTTTGCCAATAATTTTGATTTTTACATGAGCTTTGGCATCGGACTAGGACTTGCCATTGGAGTGATAGGTGTCTGGTCAGTCGTACGATCATTTAGGGATAAGGATCCTAATAGAGGTACTCTTCACGACCTGTTCAATCCTCCTGCGGGCCGGGGAGATTTCAACTTCTGGATTGCTATTGCAATCTATGTGTCCTCAACTCTTGCATATGTTGCTCTCTGCGTCTGGCTGGTACCTTCCTTTCCCTGGATTTTTTTCCTTGGCTACGGTTTTATTTACACCCCGTTTATCTCCTACATAACCGCGCGAATGGAGGGAATCGCAGGACAATTTGTAAGCCTGCCTCTGGTACGAGAAGCGAGCTTTATTGCGGGAGCCAGATTTTTTGGTTACCAGGGAATCGAAATATGGTACGCCCCAATTCCTATCCACAACTATGGAGAAGCCACAGTCCAGTTCAGACAAATAGAACTCACAGGGACGTCGTTACGCGGTATTATAAAGGCAGAACTTGTCGTTTTCCCCATTGTCATGGTCGCAAGTCTTATTTTCTCACAGTTTATCTGGAGACTGGCTCCAATCCCTTCAGCCAGTTATCCGTTCGCACAGGAATTATGGCATCTACAGGCTCTTAACACTCTTCTCATGCAGACCTCAACCCTTGAAGGTAACTCTTTGTTTTACCAGGCCCTCAATGGAACAACAGTGTTTTCCGGCCTTGGTTTCGGGCTCATTATGTACATGGTACTCTCTCTTTTTGGTCTTCCTGTGCTTCTGATATATGGTGTCGTACGAGGACTCGGTCAATCGACTCCCCACGGTCTTGTTCTTGAGGTCGCCGGCGCTCTTTTAGGCAGGTACTACTTCCTGAAAAAATTTGGCCCCATGTGGCGTCAATACGCTCCGGTTCTCCTTGCTGGTTTTTCCTGCGGAATGGGGCTCAGTGGTATGTTTGCCATGGGTTTTGCGCTGATAATGAAATCCCTTGGTCATATGGCGTATTAGTACTTTATAAATTCATACGAAATATACGCTTATGATCTTGTTTTTTATGAATGAATTTGGTGAAGGTACTTATCCCGGCTTATTTCCCGTTTACCGGGGTTAGTTCCATATTCTATTGGCCACTGCAGATGAACACGCCTCGTCTCTTGACACCTCCTTCAAGAAACCTCATATTCTTCTATAATGAGGAAATGAATATTTTTTAGTTACTACATATGAGATAATAGATGAAAATCACGTCAATACCGTACTTTTTAATAATCAGTTTTTTTATACTCACCCCACCCATTGTTGTTGCAAAAACAACAAACGCTCCTATTTCCATTGCTGGAATTTCACTTGGAAGTGATGTTAATTCGTACCCTGATATTGTCGACGCCAACTTCATGAAAGATGTGGTGGTAACAGACTGGCATGGTTTCAGGAAAGGAGTGATCAGCTACGGTATCTGTCTCTACAAAGATACAATCCTCAAAATAGATATGAAATATGAGGACAAAAGTAAAAAGTTCTACCGCAAATTGCTCAAGAAAACCAAAGCACAGTATGGTGATCCAGATACCTGGAGTGGAGATTCTTTTGGACTAAAGTATATATGGAAGTGGCATTTTACTGATAAAGACGACAATAGGGTCACCCTTAAACTGCAATTTAATGGAAAAGATTCCAACGAGACCATTGGAAATATGATCAAGCTTTCTTATCCGGATAAGATTGCTGGTGAACGCGGTTGTTTTATGGAAATGTGTGAGGCAAACAAACAACAATTGGATGTAAACCAACTTGAAAAGCTCAAACAAAGTGACTGGTCGCACCTCATCCCGGAACCACAAAAGTGAGTAGCGCCTTTTTACTCCCTAATGCGACAATTGGTTGGCATGGAATACGCATGCAAGTCCCCCCCCAATGGGAAACTATTGTCACAGGCAAGCACCATCTGATCTTTGAAGAAGACTTCAACCCTGTCTTCCAGCTTCGGTGGAAAAAAATTGGTCCACTCAACCCTGCAAAGTGGAATGAAAAGAGTGATCAGTGGTGGCAGCAGCTTGGGGTTACAAGTCAGTCAATCCAACTCCCATTTGCATTGAAGCACCTCAATAACAAGTTTACCCAAACCCGATATTACAGAGGTAACCAGCCTATGGAAAGTGGTGGGCTCTGTTACTGTTCTCACTGCCAAACGTTGTTCTTTTTTCAGCAGTTGGATGCCAAAAGTGGTATGTGGAAAAAAACCGCCGAAGTACTGTCCACACTTACCTGCCATGGAGAGCTGAACAGTCTTTGGCAAATACAGGATTTTTCACTTACAACTCCTTCGACATACACTCTGACCGATTATACCTTCAAGGCGGGCCTTACACGGTTATCTTTTGAGGCAGACGGCTATAATATGCAAATATGCAGGTTGGCTCAAGCGTCTCATCGTCTCAACTCACAATCCCTGGAAGATCTTCTTTGCACCCTTGTTGGCACCAGACAACTCGAATCTAAACTCAGCACGGACCAACAGACATGTATCGGAACTCGAAGCCCTTCAATTACAAAACAAATACTTTTTAGAATGAAGAAAGAAAAGCCGTTTATAGAGACAAAAATATGGCGAGTTCCAGAACATGATCGGATTTTAGCCTGTGTTGCATCCTCTACTCGTCCTATCGCCCTTGATGATGTATGTTTGTGCTATGAAACTCTCAAGATTATTTAAAACAAAAAAACCAGCCTCAACACCTGCCACCTCCATAACCCGAACAGAGTCACTAGCATGCATACCTGAGCAATCTGACCATGTTAGCTACAATAAACAAGAAGATGGTAATGTAACAATAGAATATCCCCTGCCCCTCAAACCATTTTTTGTGAGTCTTGCCAGAAAGTTCAATAAAACAGAAGAGCAAACACTGACCAAGAAACTTCAGCTGGACAACATAGGGAGCAGCGTATGGTTGATGATAGATGGTTCAACAGATGTGAAAACAATCATTAAGAGAATAGCACCGCAAACCGGCCTGTCACTTCAGGAAGCTGAAATCTCAGTGACCACTTTTTTACGTGAATTAGGTAGACGTGGACTGATCCTTATAAAATAAAGGTGATACTCAGCCCGCTTTTCTCATGAATATTGTGTGAATTACAAGTTGGAACCAAAAAGGCTGATAACACGTATGTCTCAATTTATGGCACGAAACATACATAATGTTCATTAGAAATGCGGGATAAACGAGTTTAACCTATAGAAAGTAATCCCATTTTTTTGGCAAGAAACTGTAAATCGGCCCAGGTAGCCTGCTTCATTTCCGGGTTTTGCAATAGATAACTTGGATGGTAGGTTGTAAGGACAGGTATTTTTTGATCAGGCCCGAGTGAGTAGTCATGGAATTTCCCCCTCAAACGAGACAAAGGTAAGGAGCGTTCAAGAACTGCCCGCGCTGCAACCATTCCCATGGTACAAATATACTCCGGGCAAAGAACCTGTATCTGCTTTTTAAGGTGGGCAACACATTTTTGAACATGTAAGGCCTGTGGCTGGGTTTTCTCTGGGAGAGCACATTTTATAACGTTTGTAATAAAGACTTCATCAACAGGCAATTTCATCGCTGTAAGCATACGAAACAGCATCTGATCCTGTTGAACCCCCAAAAGTTGGTCTTGCACAGCAGGACCATCTCCACCAATAGAGAGCCAATCGCCTACAATCATAAGTCGTACAGGCTTCTCACCTCTTCCAGGCACCGAATAAATTCGCTTCTCATGTAAGTCACAATCAGAACAGGCTTCTACCTCTTTTCCAATATCTGAAAGAGTATACGACAAACGTTCAGATGTGTTGGGTGGTATATTTTGAGGTGGTGACATGCCACCAGAAGATTTCGGAGCCACCGCTTCTGAACTGTGCCTAACCTGCGCTTCTGGGTTGGAGATAAGCTGTGCTGGAATAGGAGGTCTAGTGCTGAGAAAATTGCGAATCTCATCATTGAGTGCAACCGGTCCAAGGCCAATCTCATCATGATAGCGAAGAAGTGACTCCAGGCCAGCGTAAAAATCCAGATGGTTATCTTCCATTACTTTCCCTCAAAACCTTCACCCAATGAACTCAACTTAAATCACGAAAAAACAAAATTCATTACAGATCATGGAGTGCTAAAAGGAAAAAGAAAAATATCCCATTCCTCGCTCACATCTGGTTTTTCACCCCGGAACACCCCATAATAGTTGAAGTTGATAAACCTACTCCCTGGAACATTCTCGATTTGCGTATTAATTTTCAGTTTGTTGGGTACGTTACTAAGATAGCTATATAATGGTGTAATATCTCTAGTTTGTAACACAAGGCCATCGACATCAAGCCAGTTCATTTTTAAAAAGAAGGTTTTAATCATTGGAAAAGAATCAGTGAGACTCCTGTCAAAAACAAGTTCTCCAGTCAAGCGAGTACCATTACCACTTCCTGATAATGTGTACTCAAACGTAAGATCTTTGGTTTCTAGGATTCCATCCTGTTTTTCACCAGCTTTATAAGGAATACGGCTTTCTTCCAGAGCTACAGCCCCAATCTCCGGAACAATAAACCGTGTACAGCCTGTAGCCAGAAGACAGCTCAAGAAAATCATGACCAATATTTGTATTTTCATAGCAACAATAAATCCTCGTAAAATCTATCACCTAAATCTTGCAAGTTACAAGATTTAGGTATCAATATAATGTGTAATCAATCGTAAATGTGTCCATTGAAAAATTATACTAATCAATCAGTGAAAAATAGGACAATATTTTCTCAGAAAAGATGTGAAAATCAAAGCGATTTTGAACATTTTTTGGTAAATATTGAACATATGATTATTTATGCTCTATAGGTAGTTATAGCTATTTTCAGCATGGTAAAAAAAATAACACGACGAGGTATCACCCTTGACAAAAGAAGAATTTAGTCTTGCAAGGAAAAAGCTTGAGAAGACTCAAAAACAACTCTCTGAACTCCTTGGAATGTCGCTCAAAACAATACATAGCTACGAGCAGGGCTGGCGAACGATTCCAACCCATATAGAGAGGCATATATACTTCTTACTCATCAACCAACGTGGGCGTACGGACAACTTAAAGCCGTGTTGGGAGCAAAAAAGCTGTAAGATTAAAGACAAATGTCCTGCCTGGGAATTTCAAAGTGGGCATCTATGCTGGTTTCTGAGTGGAACTCTTTGCGACTGTACACTCGACGCCACCCACAAGCAAAAGTTGGAAATTTGTAAAACATGCCCTATTTTTACGAATCTCCTATCCTAGGGTAGAAATAAGGACCGAACCTCAGGTTCCTAAAAAATAGAAACAATTGTTATCTGGAGTAGTTGAGTATGCCGATTTATGAATACAAATGTAATGACTGTGATGCGGTGTTTGAGCTGTTAACCACTACATCTGAAGAAAAAAAGAAAGTCCATTGCAACAAGTGTAACAGTGAGAACGTCACAAAACTTATCTCTGCGGGGTCTTCACTTTCTGGAGGCGGTGTTTCACTCAACCCCACAGGATGTGGCGGTAACTCAGGATTTTCCTGAGCATCATAAAGAACGGACTCCGTGTGAGTCCAATATTCAGTCACAATGAGCATCAAAGGGAATAAATAGCATTTTATCCCTTTGATAAATGTATATCATTGTTCACTCTTTTTGGGTTTCCTTGAGAAGTTGTACACTTTCTCGTTTGGCCTAAGTAAATTGTATTTCTCTCGGGCAAGCTTTTCAAGATAAACAGGATCTGTAAGAAGTTTTTCTATTTCTTGCTGCAGTTCCACATTGGCCTTTTCCAAATGGGCCGCTTCGTTTTGTACCTGTTTTAGTGCTGCTTTTTTCTTCATATAGGAAACGATCCCAAGGCCAGGCGCGAAAAACAACCATAAAAGAGATAAAAACACAATAAGTGCAATTATTTTCTTAACCCGTATCTTTTCTTCTGCAGAAGACTTCTGAGACGCCCTTGGTCTTCTATTTTTATTAACCATAATATTTGCCCTACAATGCCTACACCACGGCCTGTTTATCTCATCAGCAGCTGCCTCCTCGGCCTCTGCACCCGTTACGACGGTAAAATCAAATTTTACCCCGAAACATTAAAAAAACTCCATGATGCCATACTCATACCGGTCTGTGCTGAGCAATTAGGTGGTCTCTCTACACCTCGAGAGGCTGCAGACCTTACAAATGGGGATGGAAACGATGTCATCAACGCCAAGGCTGTAGTCGTAACCAAAAGTGGCAACGATGTGACTGCTGCATTCATACAAGGTGCAGAACAGGTTCTTAAGATTGCCCAAATGCAGAATGTCAGTACAGCAATTTTAAAGGCGCGAAGTCCCTCTTGTGGAGTATCTGGAAATATCGGAGTAACCGCAGCGCTTTTACAAAAACACAATATTGAAACCATAGAAGTCGAGTAAAAAGGTATAATTAACTTATGACTTCGTAGAAGGCGTGTCCCCTGGATTTAACCGAAGTACTTTTAATATTATAATACCCGACTCATACAGCAGATAGAGTGGTCCGCCCATCAACAACATGTTTACAATATCAGGAGTAGGAGTCAGAAGAGCGGACAAAATTGCTATCAGCAGCACGGCATATCGCCTGTTGTTTTCAAAAAACTTACGGCTAAAAACGCCTACTTTTGCTGAAAAAACCATAAAAATGGGTAGTTCAAAAATCGTTCCAAAGGCAAGTATAAAGATTGTCACAAAATTAACAAATTTGCCAACAGATATAACCGGTTTCAATTCTTCAGAGCTAAAGCCAAGAAGAAATTTAATTCCAAACGGCAGGGTTATTAAATAGCAGAAGATTGTGCCAGCGTAAAACAGAAGACAGGTAAAGAAGATAAAGAAAAACAGCTGACCACCATCAACCCCAAACGGCTTACCGATAGCGCGCCATAACACTGTCATCATCAACGGCATGATTAAATACAGTGCCGCAAACAGCGACAGCTTTACATGGGCGAGAAAAGGCCCAGCCACAGAGAAAAAATACAGTTTATCGGCCAAATGCTGCTGTACAAAATACAGGAGTTGTGGTGAGAGAAAAAATACCCCCAGACTCAAAACCACAAGAAGTAGTCCTACATTGCGAATTGACTTTCTGATTTCACCTACAAATGTAATAAGTTTTTCGTGTGCGGCCATGGAAGGTTATGAGGGGTTCGGTATTATTTTTGTCTCTTAATGAATGGACAAAGTTGAGCAGTTACACATCAGAAAGGTAACGTATCAGAAGCGTGTTAAAAATGCAATTTGATAGAGGTTGATTTCACCTATCAGCCATGCTAAACATATGCTTTTCTCACACTAACTCGTATTTCCCATGAACACCTAGCAATTTACTCATGGCGATTCAACAAAAGAATCCACAACAAGATCTTGAGATTATTACAATTTACACGGTTTTCACCAGGAACAAAATACGGGCTAATTATTCAAATCAACCAGATGAAAAAATATGCTTGAGTTACGATTTATACGCGAAAATCTCGAACTAGTAAAAGAAAAATGTATCAAAAGAGGTATGGACACAACTCTTGTTGATAACTTTACAACCATCGATAAACAACGTCTTGCTCTCTTATCAGAGGTTGAATCACTTAAAGCTACAAGAAATAAGGTCTCTGACGAGATAGCTGTACTTAAGAAAGGCAGCGCTGAACAAAAGAAAGAAGCTGATCCACTCATCGTAGAAATGCGTGAAACCAGTCAGAAAATAAAAGAGATGGATGTAACCTTACATGAGATTGAGGAAAATCTTCAAAAGATTGTCATGGCCATCCCTAACCTCTGTCATGACAGTGTGCCAGTTGGACAAAACGACACTGACAATATTGAAATTCGTACTTGGGGTGAAATACCAACCTTTTCCTTTACACCCAAAACCCACTGGGAAATTGGTACAGACCTCGACATAATCGATTTTGAGACTGCAACAAAATTGGCTGGAGCCCGCTTTGCTCTTTTAAAAGGTTTTGCCGCAAAACTTGAACGAGCGCTTATAAATTTCTTCCTCGATCTTCACACCCAGAAGCATGGATACTCAGAGGTGCTTCCACCGTTTCTCGTCAATACTGCGTCCATGACAGCAACGGGACAACTACCAAAATTTGAAGAAGATCTTTTCAAGATAAAAGATTGGGATCTCTATCTTATCCCTACAGCTGAAGTTCCTATTACAAATATTCATAGAGACGAAACCATCAGTGAAAAGGATCTACCAATAAAATATACGGCCTATACTCCATGCTTTAGATCTGAAGCGGGAAGTTATGGACGTGATACCAGAGGACTGATCAGACAACATCAGTTTGACAAGGTGGAGCTCGTAAAATTTACAACCCCTGAGAGTTCTGAGCAGGAGCTGGAAAACCTCCTCGGTGACGCTGAAGCAGTACTCCAACTTCTTGGGCTTCCTTACAGAGTAGTAAATCTCTGCACAGGTGATCTTGGATTTTCAGCAACGAAAACATACGACATAGAAGTGTGGTTACCAGGACAAGACACCTACAGGGAAATTTCATCCTGCTCCAATTTCCTTGATTTCCAGGCCCGCCGTGGTTCTATCAGATATCGTCCCGATGGTCAGAAGAAGTCCAAGCTTGTCCACACCCTAAACGGATCAGGTCTTGCTGTGGGGAGAACTCTTCTTGCTATTCTTGAAAACTATCAACAGGAAGACGGTAGCATCACAATACCTGAGGTGTTGCTCCCATACTTTGAAACGCGATTCTAAAATGATGCAACACTAAAAAATCAAGGCTCAACAGGAATTCATGAAATTCAATCGTTTCGTTACGGTACGCTGGTCGTTCTTTCTCTTTTTACTGTTGAGCCTATGTTTTACGCAAGTATCTTTTGTTAAAGCTGCAACAGGTCCTCTTCCTGATGGAGTAACAACTGATACAGTCGACGCAACTCTTGCCAAACTCAGTGATGAACAAGTCCGTGAATTACTCATTAATGAGCTAAAAAAGGATGCAGCACTACAAAATCCAGAAGTACTACGTCAGGAACTTAACGGGCCCAGTGCTCCTCTTGCAGCAATGTTGAACAGTGTTGAGGGTGAATCTATTCAGTCAATCGACAAACTCCAACAGTTAATCAAGAACATCCCCCAACTGATCCCAGAACTCTCTCACGTCTTTCTCTCTCTCTGTATAATAGGTACATCTCAGGGCGCTGTAATCAATCTGACCTGGATGCTCATTTTCCTTTCTATTGGTCTTACTGCAGAGCAACTTGTTAAAAAAATTGTACTAAAAAAATATTTTCAATCTTCGCTTACAAACCTTGAGGTGCTAAAACAAGGGGAACGCGTTCTCGCAAGCTTCATCATAAAAATTCCGGATGTAATCGGTGTGTTTATTTTTTTTACTGTCTCATATTTGACATTTCATATCTTCGATCAATCCGGTTCCCCCTTTGTTCAACTCACTTTTTTTGCCTCTGTGATTACAGTAGTACTTATCAGAGCTCTTTCTATTCTCTCGTCAATCATGTTATCTCCTCAAGTTGCAGGATTTCGAGTATTGCCACTTGATTGCAAAGCTGCAAAGACTATCCACAGACTTATAGTCTGGAGTTTTGGCTATATTGTTTCCGTTCTTATGCTTGTGGTTGTACTCCATAAACTAGGTACAAATCAGCTATCCATTCTCCTTCTCCAATTCATTTTCGCATCCGCACTTCTTATTGTGACAGCGCTATTGGTCCTTGCAGCAAAGAATAAGGTTCAAGCATATATTGTTGGCAATAAAGAGGACGAGCATGATACAGCATGGGGAATTGAACAATTTGCATCCATTTGGCACTTTTTAGCCATACTCTACCTTTTTGCCCTCTGGATCCTTCTTGTCGAGAGCATTTCAGTTCCTGGATCAGGTTCAAAGAATGCTTTTCTCCTCAGCTTTTTTGTTGTTCCTATTTGGATGATTGCAGATAAGATTGCGCAATGGATGGTGCGCTACGCCATGTCGACTCTTAAAATCCACGAAGAGCATTATCCTGAAAACAGCAACATTGATGAAGAAACGTTAGAAATCCGAGAGAACGGAAAAAAACTGTACCGTAAAACTCGTTTTATCACCAGGTGCTCTCTTATTGGTATACTCGGAATCTGGATTGCAGGACTCTGGGATATCGAGTTCCCCTTTGTCTCTAATCTCGCCTCTGTTGCAATTGATTCACTCATTATAATAACTCTGGCCATGTTTTTCTGGCGCCTTATCAGTTCTTGGATTGAAGCAAAAATCGGTGATACAGACGAAGATGAACAAGATTCCAATGATGGCGAATGGGGCACTGTTGCCAGAGGCAGATCATACACCATTCTTCCCATGATTCGTAAATTTGTGGCTACAGTACTCGTCATCATGGTTACCATGACAATACTCTCATCTTTTGGCGTAGATATCGGACCGCTACTTGCTGGAGCAGGAGTCGTTGGTTTGGCTATTGGTTTCGGGGCACAGAAACTTGTGGCTGATATTTTTTGCGGCTTTTTCTCCCTTCTCGATGATGCATTTAGAGTTGGGGAGTATCTTGAGGCAGGCACTGTATCCGGTACGGTGGAATCAATTACGCTTCGCAATGTGATGCTCCGACACCACCGTGGAATGTTACAGATAGTACCTCACAGTGAAATGGGGCCTATTACCAATTTTATGCGTGGTGGCATTATCGTAAAATTCAGCCTCGACTTCAACTACAATGCGAATATTGATAAGATCAGGAAAATTATCAAAAAAGTAGGGATCGCAATGCTCGAGGATGAAGAGTTTGCAACTGATTTTATTCAACCTGTTAAATCTCAGGGAGTTAGAGAAATAACGAACTCTGTAATGACTATTCGGGTAAAATTTACTGCCAAACCTGGAACTCACTTTGTTATCCGACGAGAAGCCTATAGACGAATAACCGAAAGCCTAAAGAAGAACGGGATAGAATATGCCATGAAACAGGTTGTCGTCGATGTTCCTGGCCTTGCCGAAAAAAGTGCTGATCTCAAACCTGCGGAAGTGAAACAAATACTTGATGCTGCGGGTGGGGCTGCCAGAATACTTGAAGAACAACAAACCCTTCCGGGGGAGGCGGTCAAAGCTACTGCATAATGTCCTTACCTATTTTTTAGAGATATTTTCCAGATCCCCCAGGCGAATCCGTAGTTCAATCTCTTCGATATTATCGCTCAGTTTGAGGGTTTTAACAAAACCCTCAACAGTGCCGGCAAGAGCTTCCTGGATATACTCTTTTATTGGGATTTTATTGCCATTTACAAGAAGGGCAGTAATTTCGCCACCATGTTTTTTTCTCAGAAATCGTTTTTCTATAAAAAGGGCAATCTCCTGCGCTTCATCCAACTTGAAAACATAGTCTCCTGCCACGCCCTCAATATTCGTTGCAACAGCTATAACCCCATGCACCTCATCTCGTAACTTTTGATCTTTGTTTCTGAATACTTCGATTTTGGGAATCTTACGTGCTCTCTTAAAACCCTCACCAATTACGATATCAACATCCGGAAAATAACGATGTGCCAATGTCCTGAGTGAAAGATCATTTTTCCCTGTTTGCAGGATCATCTGATCCGGAGCCACAAGCATTACACTATCAGCCCCAGCAGTTTTATGTTTGTAGGTGTCCGTCCCCTCAGTATCAAAAGAGATTCCAGAATCATTGGATGATTTAATGACAGCAACTCTATAGCCAAGCTTTTTCAACTCAGCCACAACCTGGCAAACCAAGGTTGTTTTGCCGCTGTCATGCCAGCCAATAAACGATACAATAGATGACATACAAAAAACCTCAAAATAGAAGATAATATTGATTATTCACAAGAGTTATTACTCTATTACATCTGTCATCCAATTGCATAGATATTTTTTCGCACAGCGACAGACATTATTCGAAGCGTCAAGCCCATAAGAATGAGCATTCTTTAATTAAATTGTACGTCTACTCTGGAATAATCTTTTAATTTGGGACGTGTGTTTCGAGTTAGGTTATAGTGGAATATGTTGACTCTCGGTCAAGCTGGCTTGTTACGTATAGTCATTTATAGCCTTGCACACTGCCTATCATCTCCAGTTCCATTTGCTTTATATACTTTGAAAGTATTGTCTTGCAATTCATCTCTTCTAAATGGAGCAACTTTTCAGTAGGCTTTTTTGCTTCAAATGCTGACGGCCTCATCCGAGGATTAACAGGAAACACCTTTCGTCGTAGCATCTAGCAACATTGATTAACTTCGTTTCGGCAATGTTAAGTTCAATGATAAGTCGCTGACATTTCGTGATCAAGAACAGTCTTAAATTGCGGTTTTTGCTTAAATGGATGAGGTTGACATGCGCCACAACGTTGCATAAATTTGATTAATCGTAAATTTTGAAATAGGCAAATCAAAATTTAATTGTCAAAGTCCCAAATAAGACAGCACCCTATCGCTTAGGAGGTGCACCACACATTTACAATGTGTCCTCAAGAAGGCTACCAAGAGATATTTTGATATCATTTTAAAGGAGAGAACAGCCATGCGAATAGCAAAAAATGACATACCTGTAAAAATTGATCTCCCAGGAGCAACAGCTCGGCAAGTGAAGGGTTTCGGCGATGTAACAGGCTATGGAAAGATTGGGGGAGAATACTTTTCATTAGCCGCTGGCACAGACCTTGCTCCTCTGTTGCAAGGACTGAAAGGTGATTTGTGCCAATCACCACATTGGGGATACGTGATTGAAGGTAAATTAACAGTCGACTTTGCAGACGGTCAAAATGAAACCGTAGTTGCAAGTGATTTGTTTTACTGGCCTCCAGGGCATACTGTAAAAGCCGATGAAGACACAGAGATGATTCTCTTCAGCCCTGAACATGAACACACCCTAGTAATGGACCATATCCTTGAGAAAGTTCAGGGATAATTATCACAGGCGATGTCGGCAATGACCTCGCCTCATACAATATTATACTGTGAATCTACAATCGTGGTCTATGGTCAGAAGGCATAAAAACAACAGGCGACAATAAAATGGCAAGATACCGAGATAATTTACCCCAGCTTGGAAATGATATTTTTGCTTGCTACACCGGCATGGATACCGAAATAATTTACAAGCGTGGAATCGATTTACCCGGATTTGCCTCCTATCCACTGCTCTCAACCTCAGAAGGTAAAAATGTACTTCGCGAGTACTACTCCAACCTGGTGACATTAGCCCGTGAACTAAGTGTTGCTGCCATCCTTGACTCAGTGACCTGGGTAGCTAATCGAGATAGGGGAGCAGATCTTAGCTACTCACCCGACGACCTCAAAATATTTAACATCGAGGCCATTGAGTTGATAGCGAGTGTTCGAGAAGAAAAAGGTGACCTCCCAACGGTTCTTTGTGGCCAGATTGGACCTCGCGGCGATGGATATCAACCTTGCGATTTAATGAGTACAGAGGAGGCAGAGAGGTACCATGCAGAGCAAATTAAAGTTTATTCCAATACCGAAGCCGACCTGGTAAGCGCATCTACGATTTGCTATGCCGAAGAAGCAGCAGGTGTCGTGCGTGCGGCACATAGATATGACATGCCGGTCTCAATTTCATTTACCGTTGAAACAGATGGACGTTTGCCAACTGGCATGCCACTAAAAGAAGCCATCGAAAAAGTTGATGATGAGTCAGGTGGCCGAGCTTTATACTTTTTAGTCAACTGTGCTCACCCGGACCATTTCACTGGTATCTTTAACGATGAACCATGGATGAATAGATTAAGAGGTGTTGTTGCCAACGCTTCCCGTTGCAGTCATACCGAACTGGAGGTAGCTGAGGAACTCGACGAAGGAAATCCAGACGAGTTGGGTACCCTTGTAGGTGGCCTTCGCAAGCCGTATCCACATTTCAATATCTTTGGAGGTTGCTGCGGGACCGATATGAGACATATGAAGCGCATTCTCGAAGAAGCAAAGTCAGCCTACTAATCAAGTCTGCTAGTTTTTAGATTAATGGCACTCCAAAACCTACAGTGTGGCCTTTCCGAAAACTACTCTGACACATAGGGCACATGCAGATGAGCCTATAGATTTCGCTAGACCGCTGAGGCAGAGCTTAATATTTCCACAACCAAGATATAAAGATTTTCAATTCACCTCATCAGGTTTAACTTCCTACCGTTGCGACAACGTGTGTTCCTGCAGACTAACAGTAGTAGGTTAAAGTTTGAGCATTGATAATAGTTCAACACCTTCGATGTGGCAATATTATTGTCGAGGATGAGTAACGGCGATTAGCCGTTCAATCCATCCTCTTTTTCGCTGCTATTGTTTTCCGGACTGCAACTGCTTCATTAGCTCACTGACGTCGAAGGTCGCGACCTTCTGAATTGGCTGGTAGTCGGTGAGCGACTTGATGTGCCACCCAGGATCTGCTGCACCAGTTCCTGGGTGTAGCCCAAGGGATGAGTACTTCCGCCAGAGTCGGAGATTCCGGCTTGAGTCCGAGTTCCACACCTGGGCGGCCGACGATGTTCATGCCGCTGCGGATGGGGTGCTGTCCGGTGGTCAAGTGCAGCCCATCCGGCGGTGCAAAACGAGTGGGCGTAGTGATCGATGTGAGGCGTCCGGTAGCCTACCTCATGTACTTGTTGACGGGTCTGCATTGGAGGTGGGTGTTGTGAGCACTTTCGTTGATTCCTGGAAGAAGTGCACATCTCTCTGTGGGAAAGGTATAGAAATCCCTTCGGCATCGAAGCGCTCTTTGACCATTCGGGTTAGATCCCAATAAACTTTCCAATAATCAGTTGTTTTAGCCCATGGGCGACAGATGAAATTCACTGAAGATTCTGCCAGTTCATGTACGTGGATTACTGGTTCAGGGTCTTTCAATACCAAGGGATGTTCTCCAGTTATATCCACCAGCACCTGATGGGCATGATCGATATCGTCGCCGTAGCCGATGCCAAAAACAAGATCCACCCTTCTTTGCTCACTGCCAGTAATATTTATGATGATATTACCCCAGATTGAATTGTTGGGAACAACCATGATCTGATTGTCGGCTGTGGTAATTGTTGTAGTGACCAAATTCATAGAGCGGACAACCCCCATAACTCCTGCTACATCGACGAAATCATCAACATCGAAGGGCTTGTACAGCATTATCATTATACCGCTGGCAAAATTGCTCAGAGTGCTCTGGAGGGCAAAGGCCACGACGAACCCAGCTGCTCCGATCAAAGCCAGCAATGGACCGATGTTAATTTCCAGGGCAGCCAGTCCAAAGATCAGGCCGATGATGAGAGTAATCCGCCGCACGGAGTGGACTACGAATTTGCGAAGCAGGATGGAGCTGCTCTTGGCGATTCCGAAGGCCTTTTCTGCAAGTTTGCCAAGAATCAAGCCAAGAACCCAGAAAGCGAAAACGGTAGCTATAAACACTGCGATGTTTTTTGCCCAGCGAAGCCCTCCTTCGTCTGACTGCACCCATCCCAGAATAGTAGCCCAGGCTGCTTCTTTGTCTGAGACATCAACTTTGATACCGCCAACCGAATCCATGTAGAGTCTATATGGAATTACAACCTCATTATCCTTTCCTTCAGGGGTTCTCCCAAGTTTGGCGTTCAACTCGTTGAGCACGATAGCAAGCCGATCGATCAAGGCTGTCCGCTCTGACCGCATATTAGCCACTGCATCCAAAATCTTGGTTTTGATGTCTGCATCGGCATTCGCTGTATTCTCCATTTGAATGCCAATATTCTCAAGCTTTTCAGCACCAGCCAGTTTCTGAGCCACTGCTTCTGTGGATTGTTGGACCTTTTTTTTGACCACTTTATGGGTATCATGAAGAGCCTGCTGTGCATCTTCTGCAGCGGCCACCGTCTGTTCCGCCTTACGTGCCCGATCTGCCTCCCCACCTTGCACATCTACTTCCCGTGTTTGCTTGGCAGCTTGGGTAACCTTCTCGCTTGCAGTCTCCGCTTCTTGAGCCGCTCTCACAGCTTCTCCAGAAACCAGCGGCTGGTCTTTTGGAGTAGTCTCCACTCCAGTTGCGTCAAGGGATTTTTTAACGGTTTCATCCTGGGCGACATCTTGAGCAGTCATGTGGGCCTCCTCAATTTTCGTCGCAACCGATTCCGTTGCCTGTTGGGCCTTTACTGCTGCAGCCACAGCCTCATTAGCAGCTTCCCCAGTTGTGTCGGTCAGGGTGATCTGAGCAGCCTCCTTGACTTGATCAAGGCTTTTCTTGGCCTGTTCGATTTCCTTTTTTACTTCTTTGGCTTTTTCGATCTCTCTGTTTTTCTGTTTGACTGTTATTTCAGCTGCACTGACTTCCTCGACTTTAATTCTCAATAACGCCTGCCAGGCTTCGGCTTCGCTTATCAACTCATCTTTTTTCAAAGGTTTGACCAAGAGTTCCAACTCATCGATGGGGATTTCTATATTCTTGGTGGTGAAGGCTTTCGGAGGTGGATCTTTTTTTGGTTCTGCCTCTTTGGCCAAACTGCCAGACGTCCAGAACATAATTGTGATTAGCTGGAAAAGTAACAGTCGGAACAAAAGTGTTTTTGGTCTTATCATTTCTGTTTCTCCCATGGGGCTATCTCTTCGTATCATTGAAACTTCCAATACCCTGACCATTCTCCTGTGTACAACAACAACCAGAGCGATCTGGAAGGGTCGAAGACATGGGATCAATTGAGTCAGCAATCAAACAGACCCATGCAGAGCTGATCGCAATAACACGCCCTGCAAACATGGTTCTGATGGCACGAGACATCATTAATTGCACCCTGAGTTTTGTGGTTTAGAAGGAGATTACGCTGACCGCACCGTAGGTACTTATTGTTCTACATCTGACAAGCTTTATAGAGGTCTTCCCTGGCAATCATACAGTGCTGACTCTGAGCACGATAAGTAAATATGTTTGAAAGTCAAATCTAAGCGATAAGAAGGAGGAGTGCGAACAATAAAGAGCAGAATCATTTCTGACTCTACCCTTTAAAATTGTTTGATCCGAAGATGTTATCCTTTACAGCCAGTCTGTCAGGGCAACGCCAATCCCAATTCTGCTCATATACTGGTCATAATTGATAAGGCTTTCTCCATATCCAGTGAAATATTGGACGTATCCTTTCAGGTAAGGGTAGCTCCAAAGAGGAAAACTCAAACCTAATTCTACAGCACCATTGTCAAATCCAGACTCAAGATTGTTGCGTGACATTGCACTGAATACATGTTCTTTCCGCTTATATGCTGCCCGTATTTCGTAATACACCAAGTAACCCAGTTTTTTTAGCTCGGCTACAACTCCGGCTGCAAGAGTTGCCTTCTCACTATCATGCCACGCTATAAAAGTCACAATTGATGACATAGTTTCTCCTTTTCTAATCAATGTCTTTTCCTAATGGCCGGGCTACCCCCTGGACAGGGTTCCTTAAGAAGACCTGACAACATTGGGTGTAGCTGCCGGCATCCACCAATTCCGGAACAAAGATTATCATGCCGGTCAACTGAATGAGATTAGTATTTAAGGAATTATTTTCTGTGTTTTTATGGCAGAAATTAATTTCGGAAGGTACTTGTCCAAGCATTTTTAATAGTTCTGATCTGTTCGAGTTAGGCGGTCTGTTATTTCCACTGCAGCTATTTATTGTTATACTAACATTGCTTAAAGATAAAGTTTTGATTAAAAAGAAAACAATAAATAGTTAAATTTCAGAGATAATTATCGGTGGTGATATGGTAGAAAACAGATACATTATGCATTGCAAAACAAGGCGTATTGCTGCAAGTATCGCCCTCCTGCTTTGCATTTTTTTTCTACCTGTTCTGGCATCCTCCTCCGTTTTAGCCACCACTGTAACTGCAGGCAGTGGAATCGAAAACAGCAAATCGTCAGACGCCCCTGACACCGAATCAACCATCAGCCTACAGGAAAACAGCCAACTCAAAGAAAAAACAGAATATTTTTCAAAAGACAATCTGATCAAAATGCAGTTGTTTTTTGAAAATTATTCTGAGCTTGTTTATTGGCGTCTAACTATCCTTAACATCAACAAAATTCGATTATTCCATGATCTAAAAAAAACCTTCCACAACCTTGCCAGAATCAGCAGTTTTACCACCTTCATGAACATGCTTTCCCACCTTTTCATTATATTTGCAATTGCCGGTATTCTTGACTGGTTATTCCGGTTTTGCGTTTCAAAAAGGCTTCGGCCAGAATTGCCTGCCCGAAGACTGTTATGGCGTTGGAAGTTATGGTTTGGGATGGTCAATGCGGCACCTGAATTTTTTTCGATTCTGTTTTTTACTATCGTCTCCTATCTTGCTTACATATTGTTCTATTCTGACTATTTTTCTATTATCTGCCCATCCTTTCTCACGGTTCTCATAACAATCATTTTCATCAGAGGCGCAGTTCTAATCTCAAACATTCTGCTTTCTCCAGGTGATGATAAAATTCGTCTGATTCCCTGGGACAATGCAACTGCCAGTATTGCACACCGCATTAACTCCATTTTCGTTTCTGTTCTCACGATAGAACTGATGTCTGTCGGCCTGTTGAAATATGGTGGATTAAAGGGGGACAGCTTAGTAATCACAAAATTTTTCTTTGGTACTGTATTTATCCTGATTACAGGGATGTTTCTTATTTTGAACCGGAAAACGATCACTCGTAAACTTTTCAACCATTCACAGACAGGTACTTCAATATGGATTCAGAGCCAGTTCGCTAATTCATGGCTTTACCTATTAACAATTTACCTGTTTATTCTCTGGTTGGTCTGGAGTGGAAAGTTACTGCTCTCAGAAGCCCAGTTCACTCTGGCCTTTGCAGCAAGCCTTTTAATACTCCCAATTTTTCTTATTCTTGACAACATTACGGGCTGGTTCTTTCGATTTTTCACACATGAAATGTCAGATGACCTTGATATTGCAGAAACGGATAAAAACGCAGAGGAAAATGTAGATAAACCAAGTCTTCTTTACTCATATCTGCGTTCTCTAAGTCGCCTTACTTTGGCAGGTCTTCTCCTGTTATGGTTGTTGCACCTCTGGGGTTTTGAAAAAACTTATGCACCACAGGTGGTTACAGCCATGAAAAAAGTTGCCTTCATTGTCATTGTTTTTATGATGTTATGGCGACTGATTGATAAAATTATCAGCAACCTGTTGGCCAGCAGTGAAGAAACAACAACTGAAGAGGATGAGAACAGTGAAAGTGAATGGGGAGGCGCACCCTTACTTGACCGCACTCAGACTCTGCTGCCTATCGTTCGTAAATTCCTCGGTATCATCATGGTGGTAATGTTGACCCTCTTCACACTTTCATCACTGGGAATAAATATCGGCCCTTTACTGGCTGGTGCCGGAGTGCTGGGTATTGCCATTGGCTTTGGGGCACAAAAACTGGTGGGTGATCTTTTATCGGGGTTTTTCTACCTTATCGATGATGCATTTAGAGTCGGGGAGTATATAGAAGCTGGTTCAGTAACCGGAGCAGTTGAAAAAATATCACTTAGAAATGTGATGCTTCGCCACCATAGAGGAATGTTGCAGATTATTCCATACAGCGACCTCGGAGCCATTACTAACTATATGCGTGGAGGAATTGTTGTCAAATTCAGTCTGCAGTTTCCCTATGATACAGATGTTGACCTAGTCAGAAAAGTTGTCAAGAGAGTAGGTATAGACATGCTCGCAGATCCGGAATTAGGAAAAGATTTCATCAAACAGATGAAATCCCAGGGGATCAGGGAGGTGGGTGATTCAGTTTTAACCATTAGAGTCAAATTCACCGCTAACCCTGGCACACACTTCGTGATTCGCCGTGAGGCATACAAGCGTATTACCGAAGCGCTTAACCAAAAGGGCATATATTATGCTCACCGCAAAGTAATTGTCGAAGTACCGGCAATTACAAATATGCAGGCAGAGGAAAACGGGGATCAGAAGATAACCGATGAAGTTAAACAGAACATTGTCGAAGCAGCGGCAGCGGCAGCCGTTGAGACTCAAAAGAAACCGGTCCAGTAATCCTTCATCGACAGACAAAGACATCCACCGTGCCTCTCAATCCGACCAACCCTACTTCGTACTCAAAGCTACAAATGGTGAGGTTATAGGAAACAGTCAGATGTGCAAGCGTAGGGCTTGTTGTGAGAAGGGCGCAAGGTCTGTGGTTAATCATTCTCTGAATGCTACTGTAGAGGTGGTGAAGTAGGTCATAAAGAATAGACACCAAATTAGATTGTTAAAATTAAAGGCGCCTTTTGGGGTGTGTTCCAAATACAGCGCACCGCGAGATACTAAACTGAGTGGAATACATCTCGCAAATTTGGGGTGATGTCAGTGTAACGCCTAGTTCAAAGATGTGCCGTGGAATGGTTAATGTCTGTCTCAATAGGGGTAGCTTGACCTTATTCCTGTGAATATCTGATTTGAACTGATATTTTTGAAAGTAAAGGTATCTCCTATCAAGTTTGACTTTTTAGTGTCAAAGATGGTTCCATCAATATTCTCCACTCTCAAAATGCATTATCACTGCCAAAATTTGTATTACTCAGATATTTCTCAATACAAGAGTATTCTAGGGGTGATACTTAGAGGACGAAGGTAACACGACTTAAGGTTACTTAAATTACTCATCAATTTACATTCGTTTTTTTTAAGGCAACAACGAGATCTTCAAGTTCAGGCCTAACATTTATATCCGTTACAATAATCTCTCTAACAACGCCTTTTTTATCTATAAAAACCAAAACTCTATCCGCTGTACCATCCGAGCGCAAAACACCATATGTGGACGCAACCCCACCATGTGGCCAAAAGTCAGAAAGTACGTCAAACCAGATCGGCCCCATCTGTTGAACCCATGCATGAAGAGTTGGAATGTTATCCACGGTAATACCCAACAAAACTGCATCTTGATCCTCAAATATTTCTCGGGAAATATTGTATCCAGGCCATTGGTCTGAGCAAACAGGAGTCCAAGCTGCAGGAATAAAAGACAAGACTACATTTTTGTTACCATGGAATTGTTTAAGATTAATATTTTCGCCCAGTATCGATGGTAGAGTAAAGTCTGGAGCTAACTCTCCAACTGCGACCTTTAACTGACTGTCAATTGGCCTGAGCACTCCAGGGTCATAAATATAGTCAATCTGCGTTACATTCTTTGCAAGTAGTATGTTCTCTGTCCACGCAAAAACAACAAAACAAATGAATAATGTATATACGTATTTCATAGTCTCCCCCTATTTGGACCAGAAATAAAGCTACAACCCACTGTTATCAATTAAATCTTTTAAAAAATCTTGGGCATTATAAAATCCACCCGAGTTACGTAGTACATTAACTGGCATTTCCACACCCTTCATCTTATATCCCACAAATCCTGGTGTGCCAGTCCCGCCAAGAGCCTTATAGATGCTCATATCTTTATCAGGAAACAGAGGAAAGTCTACCTCATAGGTCTGTCCAAAATGCTCCACTTCAAACTGTGAATTGGAAGCCCCCAAGCCTATTATCTTAACGGACAGCCCTTTAGTCTCGTTTTCAGTTATTTTACGATATAGGTCGTTAACAAGAGGAGCCTCTTTCTGACAGAATGGACAGTACATACTAAAGAGTTCAATTATAAGAAGATCCGCTTCAATTTCACTGATTTTGAACGTTTCTCCTGGTTTGGTTGTAAGGCCGAGGTAACCACGGTGCTGTTCACTTTCTGGCGTTATAAGTGTAAGTTCGGGCATTATCGACCCATCGAAGCTCTCAGCTGAGTGAACTTGCTGCACCATTGCCAGCAGCATAACTATAAACAAGCAGATGGTTTTTCGTTTCATAAATCCCCCGCTTTTCAAAAATTTCGAAATACCTCGCACATCCTCCTGTGCAGGTACAAAATCGTGTAGATTAAAACTATAAGACCAAATCATTTACCTGCATAAATTTGTCATGCCCGTATCTCACATAAGCTAACAGGACTCTTCTACAAATAAAAAAGGCGGGAAATCTAAAAGATTTCCCGCCTTAACATCAATAAACTCTATAGTGAGTGCCCACCTACTTTGGTAATTTTTGCAACCATTGACACTCCTATTAATGTTTATATAGACTGTGTAGAATATCAACTTCTTCTTGTGGCTTATAGCCAGTTTTCATCGACTCAAGTGAGCCTGCAATTGCAAATACAGACATATACACATGGGTCAGATAGAAAGCAACGATCCCCATCCCAAGTACGTTATGAATTATTGCATAGAGTCTTACTGTTTCAACATCTGCTCCCATTCCCCAAATAACGTATCCGGTAAACGCCATAACACCACCACCAAAAATGGCGAACCAGAAATACATTTTCTGCCCAGCGTTAAACTTTGCTGCGGGAACAGGTACTTTCTTTTTGCTCAGATATCCACCTAATATAAACATCCACTTAATATCGTGAAGTTGCGGCAACATCTCTTTTAGCCACATGATGAACATCAATACACAAGGAAGAGCAAATACTATGGCAGACACCAGATGAGTATATCTTGCAAACCGTATAAGTCCGCCACCACCTAGAAAACTACCGAAAATGACCATAAGTCCAGTTATGACCAACAGTGAAAAACTGATGGCTGCAACAAAATGGACAATTCTTGCAAAAAGTGAAAAAAAGTAAATTTGTGGGCCATCATGATCAAAGTGCTTGGCACCTATGATCATATAATGAAGGAAAAATACTGTTGGTACTGCTGTTATGATAACCAGAAATATTTTCCAGAACCACTCACCTTGTAAAAATGTGAACAACTGACCATACTCCTGCCAGTTTCCCGTAACCACACCAATAAGGTTGTGATAATAATCAGCCGACGACCCCGCTGAGACACCGGCGAGAGCCCCGCCTTCCTGAGCGGACGCTACTGTAGCAATTCCTGCCACGAGAAACAATGTAAGCAGGAACACAGAATGAACTAATCTCTGCATGATACGCCCCTGTATAAGAGTACCTCTCCTTTACCATTAAGATAAAGGAGAAGCTTACTCTTGGTTTTGATAACTACTCTTTATACGCCTTACTCCAACCCCAGGCATTAACTCCTGAACCTCGTTGGAATACTCGCTTGCGATAGACGTCAGCTACAACATCAGCGTCTCCTGCGAGAAGTGCTTTTGTTGCACACATTCCAGCACAAAGAGGCACCTTGCCTTCAGCTATACGGTTTTGACCATAGAGATGTTTTTCTTCCGCCGAAAAATCCTCTTCAGGACCACCTGCACAGAAGGTACATTTATCCATAGCACCACGGGCACCAAATACATTTCCTTTAGGAAACTGTGGTGCACCGAAAGGACATGCCATAAAGCAGTAACCACAGCCAATACAGGTCTTCTTATTAACGAGAACAATTCCATCATCTCGCTGATAAATCGCATCAACAGGACAGACTGCAATACACGGCGCATCAGCACAATGCATACAGGATACTGAAATTGATTTCTCACCTGGTTTACCCTGATCAAGGGTAATGACACGCCGACGGTTTACACCTACCGGAATATGGTTTCCTTCCTTACAGGCGACGACACAGCCACTACAGTCAATGCAGCGCTCAACATCACATAAAAATTTAACTCTTGCCATTTCAGATCCTCCTTATCAGGCCTTAGCGATTTTACACAGGCCATCTTTGGTTGCCTGAATCTGTGTAACAATGTCATATCCATAGTTGGTTACAGTGTTTCCGGACTCGCCGGCTACAAACGGAGCTGTACCTTCTGGATAATTTTCGACATAGGATTTACCCTGCAATATACCTGCAAAGTGATATGGCAAAAAGATTGTCTTATCATCAACCCGTTCGGTCAAGAATGCCTTCACCTTAATCTTGGATCCTTCAGGTGAACTGATCCAGATCATCTCACCATCTCTAATACCTAGATTGTTGGCCAGACGAGGATTCACCTCGGCATACATTTCAGGTTGTAATTCAGCCAAGTACTGGTTGGAGCGAGTCTCAGCACCTGCACCCATATGCTCAACCATACGACCTGTAGTAAGAACATAAGGAAACTCTTTTACCAGTTCAGGATTCTGCTCACTCTCGAAGCGTGTATCAACACGATAATGATTTTCCTGATCCTTATAGGTTGGATATTTGGCAATTAGGTCCGGTCGCGGCGAATGAAGTGGTTCGCGGTGAATAGGTACCTGATCAGGGAAGTTCCATACAACACAACGTGCACGGGCGTTTCCAAATGGTGCCATACCTTTTGCAATTGCCACTTTCAGTGTTTTCTGGGAAAGATCCGTCTTCCAGTTGGTTCCCGGTACGACATCCTTGAATTCTGGATAGCCACCTAAAACTTCACTACCTGGGTTACAAGTACCTTTAGCAGCGAGCATATCTTCAGCACGACCACTTGAATCGTAGGTTTTTTCCAGACCAAAACGATTTCTAAACGGCAAACCACCTTCAGCTACCGGCTTAGAAACATCGTAGAGGATAGGAGTACCCGGATGTTCATCGGTCCAACATGGCCAAGGCATTCCATAATACTCACCATCACATGGACCACCTTTTGCCTGCAGGGTGTCGATGTCAAAGGTATGCCAGTTTTCCATGTGTTTTTTGATACGCTCAGGGGTCTGACCGTTGTAACCAATGGTCAGTGAACCGCCACCAAGCTCACGAGTGATATCTTCAGGGACTTCTTTGATGTTCTTGTAAAACTCATCGGCAAAGCCCAGTTTTTTAACCAACAGTTCCATTATCTGGTAATCGTCTTTTGAGTTGTGAACTGGATCAACAACCTTATGACGCCACTGGATCTGGCGGGAAGTAGAAGTTACACTACCGGAAGTTTCATACTGGCTCGCACTTGGAAGAAGATAGATATTATCACTCTCACAAGCTGCAGCAGTCATTGTTGGGAATGGATCCACAACGACAAGCAGATCCAGTTTATCGTATGCTTCTTTCACTTTTGCATACTGTGAGTTTGAGTTTGCACCACAACCCCACTGAAACACTGCTTTTATAGGAGTGTATTGATGGATCTTTTCATTTCCGAGAACACCCTCATACCACCGGGAAAGGGTAAAACCTTTTTTGTTCATCCACTCTTTTTCTTTAAAGCGCCCTACCATCCAATCATACTCAACGCCCCAAACGCGGCACCAATGTTTCCAGGCGCCATCACTTAGACCGTAGTATGCAGGCAGACTATGGGACAAGATACACATATCCGTTGAGCCCTGAACGTTATCATGACCACGAAAAATATTTGTACCACCACCAGATTTACCCATATTACCAAGTACCAGCTGAAGGATACAGAAACTACGGGTGATAGAACTACCGATGGAATGCTGAGTACCACCCATACACCAGGTGAGACTTGTAGGTCGGTTTAGAGCAAGTGTTTTAGCTACCCGAACAGTCTGCTCAGCAGGGATACCTGTGATACTTTCAACTTCTTCAGGAGTATAGGTTTCAGCAACCTTTGCCATCTCTTCAAAACCGGCTACACGGGTTCTGATAAACTCTTTATCTTCCCAACCATTCTTAATAATAACGTGGACCAAGCCCATCATAAATGCAGCATCTGAACCAGGACGAATACGACAGTATTCGGATGCTTTTGCAGCAAGCTTTGTTCTTCGTGGATCAACTACGATAATTGGTGCATTATTTTTTTCCTTAGCATGAAGAATATGCTGCATGGAAACCGGATGTGCTTCCGGTGCGTTTGAACCGATAAAGATCATACTCTTGGCATGTCTCATATCGTTCAAGCTGTTAGTCATTGCTCCGTAACCCCAAGTATTGGCGACACCTGCCACCGTTGCAGAGTGTCAGATTCGGGCCTGGTGGTCTACGTTATTCGTCCCCCAGAAAGCAGCAAACTTTCGATGTTGATAGGCCATTTCAGTAGAAACCTTGGCGCTACCGTTAAAATGCAATGCATCGGGTCCATCATTTTCGCGAATTGAGAGAAGCTTGTCACCAATCTCATTCATTGCTTGATCCCAGGTGATATTAGTCCACTTACCGTTGACTTTTTTCATTGGGTTCTTCAGACGTTTTGGGCTGGTAACCATATCAATGGCACCTGCACCTTTACAACAATGTGCACCGTAGGACACAGGGTGATCAGAAGCAATTTCCTGACGAACCCATACACCGTTGTGTACTTCAGCTTCAATACCACAACCTACCGCGCAGTACGTACAGATGGTGCGAACAGTTTTGGAACCCGCATAAGGTTCTTTTTTGCCAGCAGCCTGAGCTTTTGTTGTCATTTTGGTGGTCATCGCCACGCCAGTGAGTGCCGCAGTTGCAGCAGACAACTTTAAAAAAGATCGCCTGGCAACCTTTGGATTAAGAGTCACCCTGCGGCCAGTGGATACACCAGCTCCTGGGGAAGTCTTTATTTTACTTCGAGCCATTGATTATTCTCCTATTGAAAAGAACACTTTTAACGTAAAGTTTTGTAATATTTCGTAAAACTCTCACTCTCGTGGTAAAGCGTTTCATCCGAACGATCAACCGTCGGGGCGGACTTCGCCTTCACTGGTTTGACAATGGCAACAGTCCCAACCACAGCGGCAGTTCCTGCCAGAATGTGCTTGAGGAATGAACGCCTTTTGCCTTCTTCCTTTTTCATTAAAATCCTCCTTATCCTCTCGATTATCTTTCAAGGACGCACCATCTGTTAAACAGATGACACGCCATTCTAATCCAACCCAGGATGTGAAAAAACGCTGGGATACGTGCTTTTTAAAAATTACATTTTTGACATGAATCTCAAATCAGGCAACTAACCGCACGGTCAATAAGTCCGACCGGGGCGAGTAACTTAACGAAGTTCATACCAAGCTATATTTTTTAAAGCACTAACCCTGGCCAACAGCCGCCAGGATAAGTGCCATTACGAAATTCATTTCTTTTGTGACTACAAGATGAGTTTCGTTTTGGGCCACAAACCCCGGCCAACTGCCGCCGGGATAAGTACCATCACGAAATTCATTTTTTGAAGAAAAAATGAATTTCTATGGTACTAAACTTTTCTCAAGATCCAGATATCCTCCCAGTACCCGGCAACAGAGATAGTAAAAATCGCAATGCTTATTATCTTTTAATTGAGCTGTAAATTTTTCCACAAAAGGTTCAAGGAATTCTTCAAGAAGTCTCGCCTGCAATTCCTTAATCTTTGGTGTAGATTCTATTTTTTCCTCTTCTACAAGTGAGGCAAAGGTGTCCAGCATCACCACGAGGGAATCCTCGGGATCTGAGACATCATCCACTTTGACTATTTCTGCTTCCTTCATCAATTCACGAATTTCAACAAGCGCCTCGCCATAACTACGTCCGTTGAAATAATAGGATGCATTACTCTCAATTTGAGACCCTTCAAATGGATCGGTGAAAAGCTGGTAATATTCGTCTTGAAGGTCCTTCAAATTTTTCACGTTCAAGGCTCTCGACATTTCCAGCACCGCACTATCAAATCGTGGGCTCACCTGCTCTTTGGTAAGAGCTGAGAAAGTACCCCGCCAGCGGCTCATTTTTTCAGCATCGGGCTCTTCAACAAAAAATGATTTTGCCAGATCAATAAACCTCAGGCGAATGCGTACTAAGTCGTTATCATTCATCTCATCCATAATTATTCAGCCTCAAAAAGTTTTATGACCCTACAATCTTCACAATATTCAAAATGACTAGTATCAACGGCTTCCTTTTCTCTTAGAATCGCCATAACCCTGTCAAAACTCTTTTTCGTTCCAAAAACCTTCCCACACTTTTTGCAAGCCATAGGCTCAGCCTTAGCTAGAGTAATTCCATTAAAAAAGTCAGTATTAAGAGTAAATTGAGGAGAAAGAGAGAGAGCATTCTCGGGACAGACACGAACACAAAGCCCGCAACCTACACAAAGAGATCCAACATGATTGAGATGTAATACAGAAGTATCCGCCTGCATTGCCCCAATCTGACAATCATTTAAACACGCCATGCATTGGGTACAACGATTGGTGTCACAAGAAACTGAAGCAAAAGGAACATAGCCTTCAGGTTTAAGCGTTACCTCCTTACCACTTCTTTCACTCAGTGCAGCAAGCGCTACGGCAAGGGATTGTCTGCGGTTCGCAAAAGCGGATGAATCATCAACTTTAGCAAAGAAAGGAGCCAAATCAACTTCAACAGTGGCATTAAATTCATCGACGCTACAGTTGACAATTGCATCGGTGACCCCATACAACTCTTTGGTCAGGGTGGTCGCAAACTGAATTTGTTTCGTATAAAGTTCTCCACCAGCCACGCTATTTGCTTTTTTCAAGACGACAACCCGGCGTACACCACAACTGAACAAGTAGAGGAAATGAAAGAGAGAAAGGCTGCCAACATTATCAAATTCCAGGAAAAACAGTTTGTCATACTTATTGCTCTGCTGTTTCCACCACAACTGATGTAAAGACTCTTCATCGCCTAAGACAATTGTTCCCGCCTCAGGAAGCTGAATACTTTCGATGTATTCGACAAAGGCCTTATCGCTAAACCTTTCATTCTGTAACGCTCCTGTGGGACAAGCTGCTACACAGGCGCCACATTCTTCACACTGTAAAGAGTCGATGACAACTCCACTCTTCCCCTGGCTCACGGCTCCATGTACACAACTGGATACACAGAGGTCACAGCCATGTCCTAACTTTGCGCTATATTGACAGATACTCTTGTTGTGGGTAATCACCTCATCTATCTGACAAGGGAACAAACTAGCAAAATATAAAGTGAGATCTTTTTCATAAAAGATTGATGTTGCTTTAGCTGGCAACTCAACCTTGATGTCTCCAAGCAGGAGAACTGCAGGAAAATCTGTAGTTTCGTTTATTGCACCATGAATATCAATAGCTTCAGACTCACATGCCTTTTCACACTCTTTGCAAAAAGTACATAAATCAAAATTCACAAAAAGTGCCTCAGAGATACAGGACTCAGGACAACTCACCCCACAGGCCCCACAGTAAGTACACTTCTCCAGGTCAATAGCTGAGCGGATCTGATATTCAAGGCGACAACCGTCGCTCCTGCTTTCAAATTGCAACTCTGTTACAGTCGATATCTCAGGATCATAGCCTTTAACAAGTAAGGGGCTGATATCGAGAAGACCACTATAGGTATCCATGAAACGCCTGATTTCTCCTGCATCGTTGCCAATGACACAGAGACGGTTATCCATATCAACAGTGTAGCTACGATAATTAACACTGTTTTGTCGGTGAAGCTCAGCTTCAGCAATGGACTTCAAGTCTTTTGATGAACAGGGAGTCAGAGCGTGATTGAGAAAAAGCGTTGGTGACAGAGGAAAGCCGCTCTCTGGTGATATAGATGAAAAGCCGCCGACTAAAAGCGTCGTCTCTCCCTGATCAGGGGAAAAACCGAAGCCGGGATTGAGGTTGAATTCAGAATTCTTAAGTTCGGGAACATCCGAACCATGTTGCACCAGTTGACACGTGGAAAAAAGTTTACTCATAGATTTCAAACCTTTGTTGCACATCATTGCAGGATCAGCCCCGCCACCAACAGCTGTAAAACCATATTTTATCGATAATTTAACCGAGATAATATACAGATATGACCGCAAGAGAGCAGAAACAGCCACCTGTCATTAATGGTTAGTATAAGAAAGTCTAGTGCCAAATTAAATAAGCACCGCACCTTTTGTTTTGTAGGGAGTTTTTCACTAGACCTGTAGGGATTTTCCCTACAAGCTATGATTTGTTCGTTTTGAAAAATTCTTTTTCCGTCCAGAGAACTGCACGGCGACTCAACTCTGCTGCGTTTTTAATACCAAGTTTTTGCTTAACCCGGTCTCTATACGTTCCAATTGTTTTAAGGCCAAGTTTCATTCTTTCTGCAATTTCACGAGTTGAAAGCCCCGAACCAATAAGCCGAAAAACCTCTAGCTCCCGATCTGTCAAAAGGTCAATTGTAGGGGCCGCCGGAGTCTCTGGCTGCATCTGCAAACGGTCCAAAAAACGTTCCATTATGGTATGGCTTACATGTATCTTACCATTTCGTATATTTCTCAGAGCAGAAATCACATTTTCACTGGCTTCCTTTTTCATGATATAACCCCGGGCTCCAGCTCGAATAGCACGTTCGGCCCACACTTGTTCATCATGCATTGAGAGCACGAGGATAAGCAAAGAACTCCCTTTTTTCGAAAGCTCTTTCACCAGATCAAGACCATTATCGCCTGCAAGAGTAATATCTACGATAGCAAGATCAGGTTTTTCATCTTCAATAATTTTTCTGGCACTGACAATATCTTCAGCGAGGCCACAGACAAAAAAGTCCTCTTCCTGATTTAACAGTTCCCCCATTCCCATTCGAAAAATAGGATGGTCATCAACTATAATTACCCGTGATTTCATTCTGTACCTTCGCCGGTCACCGTAATCAGCGTGCCGCCTTTTTTATCTGAGCTGATAACAAGTACCGCCCCAATTGCTTTTGCCCTATACTTCATTGTATGAAAGCCTAAACCCGTTGCCCCAGGAGAACCATCTAAACCTTTTCCATCATCTGCAATTTTTACTAAAAAACTATCTTCGCTCACCTGCACATAGACTCCAATATTCTCAGGCTTTCCATGGCGAGCTGCATTAAATACAGCCTCCCGAATTATATAGTGTAAATGGGTTGCGGTGTTATTACCGAGATTCTCACTTTTGCCCTCCCACGACAAGTCAAAATTCACTTTAAAAATTTGTTCGACTTCGACCACCAACTCTTCTATTGCCGACTCGAGGCCATATTCTATGACATGTACCGGGTAGAGTCCATGGGACAGTCTTCTGGTTTTTTCAATCGCGTCCTTTATCAAACCACGAATAATCCCTAGCTGTTCTGACCTTTCTGGCGCTTCCACTGCAAGTCGCTGTTCAAGCGCCTTAGTCAACAACTCTACCCCCGTAAGATGTGAGCCCAGATCATCGTGAAGATCTCGTCCGATATTAGAGCGTTCCTCTTCACTGACCGCTATAATTTGTCGTTCGAGACGGGCAAGTTCCTCTTCTGAACATTGCCGCAACACATGGAGCCACATCCCTTCAAGCAGCATCGTCATCTGCCTGATATCTGAGTTGTCATAATTTTCATTATTATTACAGACCCCTGCAACAACGACAATCTTACCATCATTATAAATAGGCACATCCAAGTGCCGGACAACCTCTTTATTATAAGGGTAACAGTTTTCTAAATCATAACGGGGGGTATTGGCAATAACAGCAGTTTTTCTCAACACCGCCTTGCCGGCCAGCCCTCCCGTCTCAATCCCGCGAGGGTCGGTCAACTCCCCTTCTCTGTTCTTCACATCAACATCATTACTCACAATAAATGAGCAAATAGTGATATGACTCTGGGCGACATTGACAAGGGCAAGGTACCCTTCTTCACTTCTGGTGATCTGGACAATACGCCGCAAGATGAAATCATATTTTTCCTGGAGTGAGTATTTTTCCATCATCCCAAGACGTAGTAACGTATCGAGTCGAAGCTCATCACGGTGTAGAAGAAGTTCATTTTTGATTCTGTCTTCCACCATCCTGTTTGCAAGATGGCTTAGATCTTCAAACTCCTTGAACACTAGATCTTCTGCCGAAATTTTCTCCTTTGAGTCCGTTGCAGCCCTAAAGAAATGTGTAAACCGACTGATACCCTGTTTAATCTTTAAGGAATAGAAAAAGGTACTCAGTAACAAAAAGACAACAGCTACAGCAAACAGAACAATGAAGGTAAAAACGTTTTTAAATGAAATTCTTCGGTAGGTTTCTGTCTCATTTGCAATGCTCTGCTCCATGGCGTCCATGTACATGGCCGCCCCCAGGCCCCAACCCCAATCGGTATAGACCTGAACATAGCAGAGTTTTTGCCTGCGGTTATCACCACCATCTTTCTGGACAGTGTAATGAACGTAACCGTCACGCGCTCCGGTCGTAGATGCTGTAAATAATGCCTCTCCGTATCTTTTACCGTCAATGTCAACGAGTCCCGCAATAGAGCGTCCCACTAAACGTTCATTCTGATTGGTTAGAATCGTCCCATCGAGGCGAAAGCAGAACACCTCACCATCTTTACCGAACTGAATATTCTGGATTCTTGCGAGAACTTCTTGTTGTATGGCGTCCTCAAGGTCGTCACTATAAAGACCTGCACCGATAAACCAGTCAAGAGGTGGAAAATATTTAACAAACGAAATTTTTGGAAATTTTTTACCTGCATAAGCGGGTTTTTGCAAAACATAACTGTAAAGTCCCGCTTCTTTTTCAGTTATCATTTCTGTGATCTCACCTACGACATCGCGCCCTACAATTTCCTCAAACTCCCGCCCACTTTTGCCTTCAAAAAAAGGTTCATCCGCAAACAAGTCAATCAGCTTTTCCCCCACTCGGCCAGCAAAATAATACCCTCTTCCATTGTTCCAACGCATGGGCCTCAGAAGTTCACTAACCATGAAGCGAATTTCATCAATCGTTTGTTCATCCTTATACAGTCGGTAATTATGCGAGGCAATTGTATAGGCGGCCTGTACCCGCTCTCTGATATCCAATTCAACTCTCAGCTCACTCTGATTTCTTCTGTAATTAATGAGCTCAACGACCTTATCCAGCTCTTCCTTTACCCGTACTTCATATTGGATTTTATAGGTGTTTCTTATGTTTTCGATACTTTCTTTATACGCTTGATACTCATTAATCGCCCAGAATATACCTATGAAAAAAGCAAGTGAGGTTATCACCACAAGGGAAGCATAAAATGGCGCGGAAGATAAAGATATTTTATTAAAAATTCGCATATAATTTTATTTACAGAAGTCTGTGAGGAGATGACTCAGTTATCTTTTTTTATCTCTTCTACTTCAGGATATATCTGTGTCAGAACTATTGCATCCAGGCCTTGATGGTCATCAGCACCAAACTCAAGAAGCAAACCATTTAAATTAAAGCGGCCCCCTTCTTCCATGGCTGTGATAAATCGCTCTCTGGTTAATCCATTTTTAACTGAGAGGGCAATTTGGCTAAAAAGTTTTCCAACAATAAACCCCTCAAAACTTGTGAAGCTGATGGGTGCATCGTGCTGGTACTTTGCCATCGCTACTTTATACTCACGAGTCAATCCTATTTTTGTATCTCTTGGGGAAGGTACTACTTGGGATACAATGACATTTTCTCCATAGCTTCCTAAAGCATCTCGAAGGCTTTCTGTTCCCACAAAAGAGATACTGCAAAAAGTGACATCATCTGAATACTTATTTTTACTCAGCTTAATAAATTCAGCACAGGCTGAATAGGCGCCCACCAAAATAACTGCCTCTGGTCTCGCCTTGTAAATATCCCTCATACCACCCATCACCGCGACTGTATTTCTCTCATAACTTCCTTTAGAAACGAGGCCCATAGACCTTTTTGCAAGAGCAATTTCAATACCTTCAAGTCCTGCCGCCCCATAGCTGTCATTTTGATAAAAGCAGGCTATGCGGCTCATTTTTTTTTCATCCACGAGATACGATGTCAACCTTTCCATTTCCTGAAAATAGCTCGCCCGGACGTTTATTACATATCTATTAAAGGGCTTACGCAAAAACTCAGCGCCGGTAAATGGCCCAAAGAATGGAATTCGAGCTTCACTGACAATGGGTTCCACAGCTTTTGCAGTAGGTGTTCCAACCGCGCCTATAAGGCCAAAGACCTGGTCGTCATAGATCAAAGCCTTGGTGTTTCTCACGGCCTTATCGGGCTCATAACCATCATCTCGGCTTAAGAGAATGACCTCACGGCCATGGATACCGCCTCGTTCATTGACCGCAGCAAAAGCCGCAAGCAAACCAGATCTCATCTCAAGACCTAAATTCTGCGCAGGGCCACTCAACGCACAAGATTGTCCAAGAACGAGAGGACCAAATACTTTCTGCGGGGTAGCGAACACCTCCGTTGTAACAAGAAGGAGCATTAACAAAATGAACCAATTCTTTATCTTCATGAGTACTTCGAACCTCATCCTATTAGAAACAATACTGTGCCCATACCCTCGGACATTCTATACAAAAAGATATTCTTAAAAGAAGGAGGCACAATGCCAAGACAAGAAACAGCTTTTCTTGACAAGCCATGAATAACAACCTATCTCTTAAAGAGTTATACTACGACATAGTATTACATAAACCTACCCACATATGAAATCAACTGTTGAGAGTACAAAACGGACTCAAGTAAAAGATGCTTGTAATTGTTACACACTCCATTTACGCTAGCTCCACATAAAACCCCTTATCCAACCCTAAGCAATTTATACGATATGAGTAAAGCAAACGTTGCAAGCACCAATCTTACCATGAGCTCTACGACCACAGTGATCACCCCGGACGGTTCCCGGGAACAGGTTGAACAACTCGCCATTGAATCCCCCTATTCCATAGCACTTAATGACGAAACGATAGGTTCCTCAATGGTACTGCCAATCGCTCTTGAGGAATTTGGAGCCGGCTTTCTCTTTGGCCAAGGCTATATAAAAAAGCCAGAGGAACTGCGGGAAGTGGTCGTCTGTCCTGAGGGACGAATTGCCGTCTTTGCTGATGTCGTGGTAACTGAGCCTAAGGAAGTAATCATAACATCAGGCTGCGGTGGCACTGGAAAGATATCAAAAGAAATGCTGGAAGGCGCCTTTGATCCTCTTGCTGAATGCACCATTACTTTTCCTGAAATCAACAAATTCATACGAGAATCCTTGCAATCCTCTCCACTTGGACCACAAACTCATTGTATTCATGGTTGCGGATTCTGGCAGGATGGTAAGCTGCAAGCCTACTATGAAGATGTAGGCCGACACAATGCTGTTGACAAGGTTCTAGGCGCTATCCTGCTTGGGAAGTTCACTCCAAAAGGCGCAATCTACACCACGGGCAGACTCACTTCTGACATGGTACTTAAATGTGCTCGTATAGGAATACCGATCATAATGTCACGCACCGCACCATCCTCACTTGGGCTTGCCATAGCAAGAAGATCCGGGGCAACACTTGCCGCGTACGCAAGACCTGGTCGGGTTAACATCTTCAATGCACCAGAGCGAATTGTAAGCTAAAAAAAGAGAAGAGTGACCCGAAACACTCGGATCACTCTTTTATATACATTCGTGCGACCTATTTAAACTTCTACGTCCGCTAAACGGGAAGCAAGGCGCTAAGAGCGCCGCCCCTCCAGTCCCAATTCAATGAGTTTTTCTAAAAGATCCGAAAAGACCAACCCATATGCAGCGGCTGCCTGAGGCATAAGGCTTGTTGGCGTCATGCCTGGTATAGTATTTGTCTCGAGAAGATACAACTGGTGGTCCTCTGTTAAGATCATGTCTGTTCGTGAATATCCACGTAACCTCAACACGCGATGTGCTAAAACCCCGTATTTTTGAACGAGATCCCTCATCTGATCTGGGATCCGGGCAGGACAAATTTCCTCTGTTGCCCCAGGTTTATATTTCGCATCATAGTCAAAAAAGGTGAACCCTTCTCCTGGTACAATTTCAATGACAGGTAGCGCTTCTATATCAGTATTGCCCAAAACCCCAACAGTAAGTTCTTTTCCACTAATATATTTTTCAACCATTACCTGGGAGTCATGTTCAAGTGCCTTATGGATACCACCAACCATCTCCCCCATAGTTTTTGCGAGAGTGAGACCGAGACTGGATCCTTCACGAACCGGTTTGATAACAACAGGAAGGCCAAAGCGCTCCACAAGAGCAGTGCCATCAATATCATTGTCGCGAGTCACCACCACCCAATCTGCCACAGGAAGTTCATTCATCCGGTACAACTCTTTGGCCAGATGTTTGTCCATTGCAATCGCGCTCCCCAAAACTCCTGAGCCCTGATACGGAACACCTAAGAGATCGAGAAAACCCTGCATGGTTCCGTCCTCTCCATGCAAGCCGTGCAGAAGAATAAATGCAAAATCAATTTCAGGAGCATCAGTCGCAAGTTTTGCAAGATCTGTTGCCGGGTCGTAGCGACGAACAATAAATTTTTCTGGATTCAGATTCCTCTCAACACCCTCTGCACCATTAAGAGACACCTGTCGCTCGCCAGAAACCCCACCCGCGATCAAAGCGATATGTAGTTGTTCATTTTCCATTGAGTTCATCCTTTTAATCTTTGATTTTGAAAATTTTCACGCACGCTTCACGTGGTTATCGTCAACTTGTTTCACAGCCTTTCTTCTCAACATAAAAAGAGTAGATTACAATAACATAGTAGATTAATTGGTGCACACAATGCTTGGCCGTTTTTCTGGGAAGAAAAAATCTTATACGCCTGCGTTAACACATTCATAGTTGAAAATTAATTTTCCAAAAGAACAAAGCTGGCAAAAAAGGTCACAAAATTTTATTGACAAAGATGGTCTCTGTTTATTATATATGTAAGATTGTTGTGATGAAACTACAGATACTTACTGAAAAGTCACCTAACAGTGTGATCTTTTTACAAATAATTGATTAATTCGTTAAACGGAGCCAGAAATGATAGAAGTTGAAGTTCGAGGAGATCTTGAGTACGCGATCCGACAGCTGAAAAAAAAGCTGCAGATAGACGGCATTAAAAGAGAATTAAAGCGTCGTGAGTACTATGAGAAGCCGAGCGTAAAGAAACGCCGGAAGCAGGCTGAAGCTCGCAGAAAACTTCGTAAGTTCAACAGAATGAGAAAATCGATGTAATATCGGTTTCGGCTGCCTTTTGAAAAAAGCCTGATATTATATCAGGCTTTTTTCGTTTCTCTCATATGTAATCAGGCGGTTCATCTCCACAAGGTGTAAAAGCCATCGCCCTTCCTCTACGACTGGCAACTCTACTTGAGTTGTATCTCCACTATCTCATTTCCGAAAGACGACTTGCGGAGAACAGCATTGGGGCATATTCTGCCGACGTCACTCTTTTTTTAGAATATTTCACTTCTAAAAGCAAAAGAAGTCTTAATACAATTGACGTCACAGTTATCCATGAGTTTCTGGAAAACTGTAGAACTCTCAAGAATGTTTCTCACCGCACTAACGCACGACGAATTTCTGTCTTAAAGTCATTCTTCAGCTTCCTCCTGAGAGAACAACAGGTTACAAGCAATCCTTTTGCTATAATTGACTTACCTCGCAGCGGACGTAGCCTTCCCAAAGCTTTAAGCCAAGGGGAAGTCGAGACATTGATCAAGCCTCCTACTATAGCAACTCCCATTGCCATAAGGGACAATGCAATGCTTGTTTTACTCTACTCAACAGGGTTGCGAGTCTCTGAACTTGTCTCACTACCTCTGTCTGCATGCAACATGAGCGCTGGATTTATCAGAGTAATAGGTAAAGGAAACAAAGAGCGACTCATTCCTTTTGGCCAACAGGCAAAAGAGAAAATTGAGACCTATGTACAAACATCCAGACCCTTTATCCTCAAGAATAAACGCAGCAACTACCTCTTTGTAACGAACCGAGGCACCTGTATGACCAGACTCAGGTTCTGGCAGATTGTAAAAAAAACCACGCTCGCAGCCGGAATAGACAAGAAGATTTCTCCACACATGTTACGACACTCGTTTGCGACCCACTTGCTAAGCCACGGAGCAGACCTTCGTGCAGTGCAGATGATGCTTGGACACGCTGATATTTCCACCACCCAGATCTACACCCATGTGGATCAGGACCGACTCAAAAACATTCATAAAAAATTTCATCCAAGAGGTTAAACGCACCTCTCTTTTACAAAAACAGACGCAATTCATCCAAAAAACGAATCACAGCAACAATACTACCCGAGCAACAGGAAGGCGATACTCTCACCGGTTCTACTAAACGAAAAACGTGAGAAAATCATTACGAACCGGATTTTCATACTTTACAAATGACATGCGAGAATCTATCCTGTTAATATCTCATCTCTTTCGTTTGCCTAAGGTAGCGTTACAAGTGAATTCCATCAACAATTAAGGATCTCCAAGCCCTCCCATGCGTCTGATTACCACCCATCAAAATGCGGATTTCGACGGTCTTGCATCGATGATTGCCGCACAGAAACTTTACCCTGACGCAGTACTTGCTTTTCCCGGGTCACAGGAAAAAAATGTCAGAGATTATATTTCTCAAAATCTGCTTTACTCCTATGATTTTTTAAAAGTTAAAGATATCGAATTAGCTGCTGTAGACACATTAATACTTGTGGATACAAGAGATTCAAAACGCATCGGTGCCTTTAAAACGTGCCTGCAAAATAAATCACTTACACTCCATATCTACGATCACCACCCCAAAAACGGTGGCGACATCCAGGGAAACCTTGAGGTTATAGAAGATTGTGGTTCTACCACCACCTTGCTCGTACAGAAGATTAAACGTAAAAACATTGTTTTGACGCAGGCAGAAGCTACGCTTTTTGCAATTGGCATCTATGAAGACACTGGATCTCTCACCCACCTCACAACAACACCGGCAGATCTAATATCTGCTGCCTGGCTCATCGAACAGGGTGCTCAGCTTGATCAGGTAGCTCAGTTCATAAGCCACGAACTCACCTCCAAACAAATTAACATCCTTCATGAACTGATGAAGAATGCGAAGAAATACACTATCCAGGATATCTCAGTTGTAGTGCTTACCCACTCTCTCAACGAGTATGTAGATGAATTTGCTCTTATCGTCAGGCGCTTCATGGCAATGGAGAACCTTAATGTGCTTTTTGCGCTCATCTCTATGGGGGGCCGTATATATCTCATAGCAAGGAGTCGAATAGCCGATGTAAATGTGGGCGTCATAGCTCGGGACCTTGGAGGGGGAGGACACGCAACAGCTGCTTCTGCAACGCTTAAAAACATGACTCTCATAGAGTCTGAGGAGAAGTTGATCCGGACTCTACATAGGCATATCCATCCCCAAGCGATTGCCTCTGAAATGATGTCAACTCCCGCAATTCGTATCACTCCTACGACCTTAATCAGTGAGACTAAGGAAATTCTCACCAGATACAACATCACAGCGGCTCCGATACAACATCTTCCGACAAAAGCACTACCCACACCACCCATTGAGGGGATTGTTACTCTTCGCATCGTTGAGAAGGCCACCCACCACAATCTCAGTCATAGGCAGGTGAGCGATTACATGACGAGTGAAGTTCTGACACTGCCGATAGACGCCACCCTTGCTGACATCCAGGAACTGATCATTGAAAACAGGCAACGCATCATTCCTATACTGGAAAATGATAAACTAGCAGGCGTTATCACCAGAACAGACCTTCTCAACAGACTTGTCAACGATCCTGCCAACTTACCTAAAAACTTGCTCTATGAGTCAGACCACCCTTCTCTTGAGCGTACGAGAAACCTCAATTCGCTCATTGTTGACTCTCTCAATAGAGATATGATTCAGCTCCTTCAAACCATTGGAGAAGTTGCGAGCAAAAATCATTTTAATTGCTTTGCTGTCGGTGGTTTCGTTCGGGACCTGCTCTTAAAAAAGCCAAATTTTGACTTGGATATAGTCGTCGAAGGTGATGGAATTGTCTTCGCCAAGGCTCTTTCCGAACACTTGGCCGGGCGGTATACAACCCATGAACGCTTTAAAACAGCCATGGTACTGATGCCAAATGGTTTTAAAATTGACATTGCAACCGCACGACTTGAGTATTACGAATACCCCGCGGCTATGCCGACGGTGGAACTCTCTTCCATTAAACTTGATTTGAGCCGCCGTGATTTTACCATCAATGCCATGGCCATTCAGCTCAACCCTACTCAGTTTGGGACCCTGCTGGATTTTTTCAACAGTCAGAATGATCTCAAGCAAAAAGTAATCAAAGTTCTCCACAACCTCAGCTTCGTCGAAGACCCAAGCAGAATATTTCGAGCCATTCGATTTGAAGCCCGTATGAATTTCCAGATATCTCCTCACACCAAACGGCTCATAACCAATGCTGTTTCCATGGAACTGTTTGGTAAAACCAACGACACCCGTTTTTTCTCTGAACTCAAATATATTTTATCAGAAAAAAATCCTCTGCCAGCCCTACAGAGGCTCTCCGATTTTGATCTGTTCCAATTTCTCTGGCCAGACCTGCGTCCACATTACAAAATGGACAGACGCCTCTCCCACATCCTGAGCCAGGCACAGTTCGCATTGTCCTGGTATGAACTACTCTACCTGGATGAAGAATGCCAAAACTGGATTGTCTACCTGCTGGCAATCATGTCACGTTCAGGCACTGCACAACTCTCAGAGTTCTGCCTGCGTTTTGAGGAAAGTACAAAGGACACAACCTTTCTCCATGAACAAAAAGAACTTGTAGACTCCAAAATTCATATTTTTGCACGTAACGCCGCCATGCGTCCAAGCCATATTGTTCAGCATTTTAAAGATATAGAGATAGAAGGCTTACTCTACATGATGTCGATCGCGAGAAAAAACCATGTGAAGAAAGCCATTTCGCTTTATGTTACCACTCTTCGTCACATTGAGCCGGAACTTAGTGGTAAAGAGCTGATAGAAATGGGATACAAACCAGGCCCTCAGTTCAGAGAAATACTCACCTTTCTCAAACATGCAAAACTTGACGAACGGACAAAAACAGAAGATGATGAGAAAATTCTACTCAAACAGCGATATCCTCTTAAAAAGTAAAAAACTTAAATAACGACACCCACAGATGGAAAAATTTATAACTGAACTCATACTTCTCGCTCCACCTCTTCTACTGGCCCTCACTTTTCATGAGTTCGCTCACGGTTATGTAGCCTACCAACTTGGTGACCCGACTGCAAAAAACCTCGGTCGCTTAACTCTCAACCCGATAAAACACCTGGACCCCATTGGTACAATTGCATTTTTCTTTATTAAATTTGGTTGGGCAAAACCAGTTCCTGTTAATCCGCAATATTTCAAAGATCCAAAAAGAGATATGCTCTGGGTCGCTCTGGCAGGCCCTGCTACAAATTTTGTCCTTGCAATAGTAAGTGCAGCTCTGGCGAAAGGCTTATGGTTTTTCGCCTCACAACTGCCCTACTCTACAATGGCTGAGGCAATCCTCGTCCCGCTGAATGGCATGCTTATCGCCAGCGTTTGGATAAACCTTGTACTCTGCATCTTCAACTTTCTTCCCATCCCACCTCTTGATGGTAGTCGTATCCTTATGGGACTATTACCTAATCGTATGGCCGTCTCTTACATGAAATTTGAAAAATACGGTTTCATCTTTGTCCTTGTCCTTGCATTTTCTGGCGTATTATCAAAGGTAATAATGCCTGTCATAAGCTTCGCAAATGGACTACTTCTTTCCTAGGAGCCTGTCGGTTTATAGACATTTTTTCTCAGATCAAGGCATTTTGAGGAAATCAAGCACAGCCATATAGTTGATATTGCGAGCATTGATTTTCTGAAAATAACACAGAGCTGGGGAAAAAGAGCATTGTCCGACAGACTCCTAAAGGGCACCTTGAACAATTCCATTTCAAAAACCGCCACATAATATTATTGAGTTTATCTGATTTTTTTTCAATTACCAGACAGTCTAAGCAGGGATAATTGGATCCGTTTAAGCTCTTTCAACCCTATTCGGGTGAGACATTCTCACCCGAATAGCACAATACTCCATCATACTGTCGTATGAGTGCAAATTACTCAATGGAAAAACCGTCTTCTTAGAGGTGTAAATCAATTACATCACCGAGGACGTATAGTAAAGCTAAGCTCAATACAACGACCCGCCCCGTTTACAAAGTCTCTGTTTAAAACACTCAAATATGTCCAATTTACCCGATTAAACCTTTTAAAAGTGTTGTGGACGCCCGTCAATGGGTATCAACCTTTTGCCGTTAGTATAACTATTCACACCCCAAAAGTGGATTAAAATTTGTAGCACCTATGCAGTACGCCACAACGGAAATAGGAGGCAGCTCTGAGAATGGTCCACTAAAAATCTCGCCAAAAGAGATTCATTTGCAATATTGGGTTGGAATTGCTAAATCACAAATGCACAAATTCATTTTCTGGTTGGTAATAGTATTCGTAAAATAACTTTTATTCTTTTATGGGTCCTTTGAAAAGGTGTATCTTCTTCCAAGATTATTGCTAATAATTTTGAAAAATCTCCTATTTAGATCACCTCCAATTTCCCTTTAGCAGTTAAAAATTAATTCTGTAATTTAATATGATCAAAAACTTCAAGCCTCTAAAAACGATTGCTATTGTTGTTTGGGGAATTCTGATTTGCGTTATAATCTTTAATCAACGATTAGATCTTAACTACCTTCAAAAAGAGCAATGGCTTGCCTTAGAAGATACAGATTATGCCTTCACTGAAATAGGGAAAGAAAAAGAAAACATTCAAAAATATCGCGTTGACAGAGGGCGTGGTACATCTCTTGTCGGTTTTTCTGACCCGGAAAATTTTGCAAGTCCAGTGCGATTTAATTTTCAAGAACCCCAGACGATTAAATTTAAAACTGACTTCCAACTGACAGCAAATTGCAAAATAGATTCCATACCAGAAGAAATGAAGTTGGTGTTGGATGTTAATGGAACTTTGTCTGATCTACCATTCAGATTAAATACTCCAAATGAATTGCGTCTCAATATCTCCTACGAAGATCGAATTATAATCCATGCTCAGACGGGACAACAGAACAATACCTGTGGAGCCGTCAACGTGACCATGTCTCGGCTAGAAACCGCTACTTGGCCCCAAGTCATTTCACTTTGGACCCTCTGGATTGCAGCTATTAGTATTATGCTGATAAATGCTAATTATTTTTCAGCTATCTTCTCTTTGATAATTCTTAGAGCATTTCAAAAAGCGGAACTGCTCTACAGTTCTATACTTTCATGGGAGCAGCTTATATTTTTTAGTGCAATATCCATAAGCCTCGTGATGGCTTACTCGCTATTAACCTCATTGGGTTGGCGAAAAATCTGGGTTAGGGTTTTGTCAACGCTTGCGGCAATTTTACTATTGGCAATTTCTCTTTTTTTACCTGCCATAATTCTTGGATTTAATGTCATGTTTGAAGGGCCGATGAGTAAATATGATTGGTTTGCTATTCTCCAGACAGACTTAGGTGAAGTACTTGAATTCGCCAATGTTTTTGCACCCTCAGTCCTAATTATTCAAGTGACTGCAGTTGTTGTTCTGCTCATTCTGGTGACATATTTTTCAGGAAGAAAACGCTCTCGCAATAAATTTATTCAGTGGTCTATAGTAGCAGTTTCAGCCGTAATAACATTTACCTACAGTAGTAGCTCCAATGTTGTTGGGCAAAGTTATGGTGCGATTGCGGAGTATTATCATGACTTGAAACTTCTTGAAGAACAGATTGATGTGAGAAAAGAGAAAATTGATAAAATTAACGCAAATAAAACATCATCCGATGAAATTTACGTCGTCATTATCGGTGAATCTGCCAATCGTAACCATTTCTCTTTGTATGGTTATCCTCGTTCAACTACTCCACTCCTTGATACACGTTTAAAAAATAATGACCTCGTTAGATTTGATCAATCATATTCATGTGGCGTAAGCACTAGAGGTGCGCTTCAATATGCGTTAACTCAAGCCACACTGAAAAAAGGGTCACCATCTGAATCCCCATCGGTGATGGAGGTTCTTAATGCTGCAAATATTGAAACTCATTGGATTCATAATGGATCAACCTCAATTGGTCATAATTTGCTCAAGGTGATTGGTCAACAGGCGGATTTCACAGATCACCTCTCTTCAGTCTATGGTGTGGAAGATGGTAAATTGATTGCTGAGGTTGATAAAACTTTATCTAAAGAATCTACATCCAGCAAAGTGATTTTTTTAAAAACACAGGGAAGTCATGTGAAGTACTGTGAACGACTTCCAGAAGGTAAGGAATGGACCTTTGAAGATAAAGATTTTGATCGTTGGCTGATACCAGAGAAATATAAGCTAACTAAAATATCAGAGGCATCCAATTGTTACGATGGTACGGTTAAATATACGGACTATTTTATTGATGGAATTATCAAAGGAGTTCAAAAAACCGGTAAAGTTGGTGCGGTTATTTATTTCTCAGATCATGGAGAAGAGATTGTTGAAGGAACTGCACACATGGGTAAAAAACCCACATATGGCGTGTTTTCTGTACCGATGGCTATCTGGTTTTCAGATAGTTATAAGGACAGGTACAGTAAAAAATATAGCAACGCCATACATAATGCAAAGAGAGTCTTCATCAACGATACAATGTTTGACTCAGTATTAGGACTTTTCAATGTTGAATTTGATGGAATCGACAAGGAAAATGACATTTCAAGCAGCCAGTTCAGGAGTGGGAAATATGTTTATCGTGGCAAAAAAACAGTCTACGATGCTGATAATTATCTCTTTCACACCTATCAAAATCTACATAAGCTTGAAAATAAAAAACTGCAATTTGATGTGTTTCTTGGGCCAATAGAACATCCATTTCATTTGGCATGGTTGACTGGCGAATGGCAATATCCCAATTTGTCTGTTTCAAGTATATATGATAAAGGTGAATATCTTTTAGCTTTAAGTTCCAACAAACGAACGCCTGTTGAATTAAAAACTGTTTTTAGATACATCAAACCGCAGCCGTCTCAAACATTTTTCATTCAAATAGAATTTCCCCAGGATGTCGAAATAGACAGTGAAAAAGCAGCTGACGACCTTGTCTCTTTTCTTAATAAGCAGAGTTTAGCTTCTGCTAAAGTTATAATTACTTCGACTCATCAGCCCTATTTAAACGCACTGAAAGAAAGAGGAATAGCTGTATCATATTTGTTAATTGATGGAGATAGTTTGAGTGACCAGTATCCTTATAAAACTATCACAATCAATGTCGATGAGGATTTATCTCTTGGTGATTATAATTCCGATAATCGTGTTAACTTACTCATCTCTTCCTGTACTATTGATAGTTGTAAGGATCGGATTTTTGAGACCATTGACGAATTATCCGGCCAGGTAAAGATTGAACGTGTAATTATACCGATGTTTAGTCTTTAGGCTACCTTGATAAATTGTCCTTTCACTCACCACCTGGGGTCGGTAAAAGTTTCTTAGACATTTTGACGTTTGAGCGAATAGTCTCATTTTGCAAGGTACCTTATAGAAGTATATCCACAGCTACTAACAAAAATATTTTCCTTTATATACCCAATAGAATCGATTGACCTTTGGTAATCACTCATGTAGGTTATGCGTCGTTTACATGAACCCTGGGGGAGTCTACGGACTGAGAGCTCGAATTTGAGCGACCCTTTGAACCTGATCCGGTTAATACCGGCGTAGGGAACGGATTTATTGAGCCATTTGTCTTTTTCTCAAAATACCGATCCCTGCATTCTACCTACAAGGAGATCGACTTTTATGAAGACTCAAATGGAGTACGCCCGCGAAGGAATCATCACCAGCAAAATGCAACAGGCTGCAGACAATGCCTGTATCCCAGCTGAACTTCTAAGAGATAAAATAGCTCTTGGAACTGCAATCATCTGCCACAACAATCGTCACCTAAACGGTATCCCTCTCGCCGTAGGAGAAGGAATCAAAACCCGAGTTAATGCCAATATCGGAACCAGTAAGGACGATACAAGCATTGATCAGGAGCTCGAAAAGGCACGTGTTGCTGTCGCCGCCGGTGCTGACGCTCTGATGGACCTTTCCACAGGCGGCCCTATCGATGAAATTCGTGCTGCAATTATTAAGCAGACGAATATCTGTATTGGTTCAGTCCCCCTCTATCAAGCCGCATGTGATACCGTTATAAAAAAGGGTAAAGCTATTGTCGACATGACTGTTGACGAAATATTTGATGGTGTCAAAAAACACCTCGATGATGGTGTCGACTTCATCACCGTTCATTGCGGTGTAACGCGCAGAGCACTAGAAATTATGGACCAGGAAGGACGGCTCATGGAAGTCGTTTCAAGGGGTGGTAGTTTCACCTGTGCCTGGATGGAACATAACAATGCAGAAAATCCATTATATGAATATTTCGACCGTTTACTCGATCTGGTAAAACCCTATGATGCCACCCTCTCTTTAGGCGATGGTTTTCGTCCCGGTGCTATTACAGATGCGACTGACAGGGCACAAATCCATGAATTGACCACACTGGGAGAGCTCACTCAAAGAGCTTGGGATCGTGGAATTCAGGTAATGATTGAAGGCCCAGGTCACGTTCCTCTTGACCAGATCAAAACGAATATGCAACTGCAAAAAAGCCTCTGTCACGGAGCTCCTTTTTACGTACTTGGACCACTGGTCACTGATATTGCCCCAGGCTATGACCATATCACCAGCGCCATAGGTGGTGCTATTGCAGCAAGCGCAGGAGCCGACTTTCTTTGCTATGTAACCCCCAGCGAACATCTTTGCCTGCCTAATCCGCAAGATGTCCATGATGGAGTCATGGCCACCAGAATTGCTGCCCATGCAGCTGATATTGTAAAAAAGATTCCGGGCGCCGCAGAACGAGATTTTGCAATCTCAAAAGCAAGAAAAGAACTCGATTGGGAAAAGCAGTATGAACTTGCTCTTGATCCGGCTCTTGCCAGAAAGCGCAGGGGAGCGACAAAAGAGACAGCAGATAAGCATGGTGCCTGCACCATGTGTGGAGAGCTGTGTGCCTATAAAATAATGAACGCGCGAAAAGAAGCGGCTTAAACTGCAATAATTCTGGGCCACCTTGAAAAAGGTGGCCTTTGTGATTCCATACCCTCACCTGCAGTTGACTCTTCCCGGTTCAGGAAGAGATACGATCCTTAAGCAACGTTCTTTGGATTGTGTAGCGTCGGAACAAATTCTCCGCCAGAAAAAGCAGTAGCCCACCCCAAACCATTGAAAACCCAATCAACCTTGCCAGGGGAAAATCCTCTTTATAAACAAACACACCAATAACAAGACTAATACTTGGTCCCAGATATTGGAAAAGGCCAAGAGTAGACAGACGAATCCTTTTGGCAGCGTATCCAAACAAAAGCAAAGGGATGGTTGTAACTACCCCCGCACCAACAAGGAGCAGAGAGTGGGAGATACCAAATTGAGTAAAGGATCCATTTCCTGTCACACCAAGACCTACCAGAACAACCGCCGCAGGTATAAACAGAACTCCGGTTTCCAGACACAAGGCATCAAGAGAACCGATATTATTTTTTTTGTGCAGTAGTCCATAGATTGAAAAACTAAAAGCGAGCACCAAGCCAATCCACGGAAATTTTCCGTAATACACAGTGAGATAGAGCACTCCTAAAAATGCGAGAAACAGGGCAACCCATTGGACTCGACGCATTTCCTCACCAAAAAAAACCATGCCAAAAAAGACATTGATCAGTGGGCCAATAAAATATCCAAGACTTGCCTCCACTATAAAACCAGCATTAACAGCCCAGATATATAACAACCAGTTAACCGCCAGTAAGATCCCACTCATTGTATATATCACACGGTTTCTTCTCACTGTGAGGGCTTTGCGAAACACCTCCATGCCCCCTCTTACCTGAATCAACCCCAGAGTCAAAACCAGTGACCAGAACATCCGGTGACACAATATTTCGTATGCTGGCACCGTGCCCAATGCTTTCCAATAGACAGGCAATACTCCCCAAAGTGTAAAAGCGACGATTGCAGCTACAACTCCCCTAACATCCATAATATATAATTCCCATAAGAGTCCAACATCTACAGAATGTTACGTCAAATACACCCATTCAGTCCATCCTACTAAGCAATAATAGTCACAAGAGACTCGTGAAAGGTCGCTCCAGAGCCCATATCTGTGATCTTTTGAGAAGTAAGATCATTTATTCCGCCCGTTCCAATTCCTGGAGTATTTTCTTCTACTGCCCAGAAAAGCCCTTCTGCAATCAGAACACCTTTTTGAGTATCATCGCTCACCTGCGCCACTCTTTTACTACGGCCACGATTATTGGCGAGAATAATCTGCGCTCCATCCTTTACATTAAACCGAGCGGCATCTTCAGGGTGAACTAGAACAGAACCAAGCTCACCTTTATACTTGTCACCAAAGGTGCTATTAAGCAGATCCGGATGTGGTGGCGTGATCAACTGTAATGGAAATCTTGCACGAAGATCGGGATCCATATATTCACCTCCAGCAAGAAGACATGCAGTGGCAGGATCAGAGCTACCATCGATAACCGAAAATCTAAACGTAGATTCAGAACCTCTCATCACATCCCCTCCAGCGCGACTCCTGGTCGAGTGAACTAAGCGCCCATTCATTATTTCATCAACACCCATATTCTCTGGGATACCATCCATTGATGCCAGATATTGTTCAATTCTGCCCTCACATGTTTCATGAAATACGTCATCATCAAATCCGCATTGCAATGCCAGAGCCTGGAAAAAATCAAAATTACTCTTTGCCTCACCAGCAGGATCTACAACCGGGTGGGCAACCCCCATATAAAAATGCCCATACCCTGTATACGCATCCATGTTTTCTAAAAATGTTGTTGCAGGAAGGAGAACATCAGCATACTTGGCGGTGGGCGTCATAACCTGTTCATGCACGACGGTAAAAAGGTCTTCTCTTGCAAGTCCAAAACGCACCGAACTACCGTCCGGATTTACTGTAGCGGGATTACTATTGTATACAATCAGCGCCTTTATCGGTTTTTCAAGTCCCGTAAGAGCATAGCCTAAATGAATCATATTAATCGAACGTGCAGGCAGACTGCGAAGAGAGTCTCTCGTGAGGATCTCACTCTCTCCCTTAAATGCACTTGTAGATAGTAACACTCCACGCCCTGTACCACCTGCAAAAAGCCCAAGAGCTGCTGCAAGTGAAGTAATGGCACGTATGCTCATTGCTCCCCTGCTGTTTCTGGAGATCCCAACGCCTATTCGAATAAATGTTTTTGGATTATCTGCAATAAGTCCAGCAAGAGTTCTGATAGATATTTCACTCACCCCACTATCAGTTACAAATTCGGATAAATCTCTTCTGTCCACATAGGATTTAAGATCCGCAAATCCTGTAGTGTGATCCTTTATAAAATCATGATCCAGATTATCGTTCTCCAGCAAAACCTTGATAATGCCAAGAGCAAGTGCGCTATCACCACCAACCTTTACCTGGATGTAGTCATCAGCAGATTGAGCTGTTTGATTACGGTAGGGGTCAATTACAACAACGCGGGCACCATTTTTTTTAGCTGTCGTAACATATTGCCAAAAATGGATATTGCTTACCTTAACATTGATCCCCCAGATAATGATCAACTTTGCCTCAGCTGCATTTTCCGGCGGACATCCGGGAAGCGGACCACACTGTTTTTTCCAGCCAGCACCCGAGGCTGCTGAACAGATAGTTTGCTCTAACTTAGAGGTACCAAGCTTATTAAACAGTGGGAACCCTGCAAAACGATTCACAGCTCCCATATTCCCCGCGTAAGAATAGGGTAAGATAGCTTCTCCACCGAACTCTCTTTTCACCTTAAGTAGATGTTCTGCACAAAGTTGCAAAGCCTCGTCCCAGCTTACTCGTCGAAACTGCCCCCCACCCTTTTTACCAACGCGTACCTGAGGATAGAGTATCCGTTCAGAGGAATAATGCCGATCGGGGTAAGTCCGCATTTTCCGACAAATAAAACCATTGGTATATGGATGTTCTTTGTCTCCGGTAAGTGAAACGATTTTCCCGTTCTCAACTGATGCAATAATTCCACACGTATCAGGACAATCCAGTGGACATATTGTTTTTACTCTATGATGTTTTTCCATGATACTCTCTATAAAAGACGATTTATTACTATTGGTGCAATTGAAGCCGAGGTTGACAAAGAAACAGCTGTCCAACAGAAGACAATTGCAGCCTATGGACAAACGGCGCTAACAGCTTTTAAAGAAATTGAAACCGCCCTTGCAGGTGAAGATCACCTTGCAAAATGTGAAGTGTATTTACAAACAGTGGTGGAAGAAAACGTTAAGGCTTACGGACTAGTCAAGACCCAGTTCGAAGTAGGTCAGATTGATATGCTGGATCTGCTGGCGGTCCAGAGCAAATGAGTCCAGGCGAGAATTGCCCTCGTAGATGTACAAACCCAACGTCTGCTCAATAGGACCGGACTACATCTGGCCCTTGGAGGTAGCTTCGAGTAATTAATCCCCCTCCCCGATATGGGCAGGGGGAACTTTACACTTACAAAAGAATAACCGTACCAGGACTAACCCAACATGGCATGACCACTGTAGAGATATCGCTTTATTTTATGTGTCGCGGTCTTTATAAATGGTTCCCGTCGTTCAAAGACTTTAGCCAAGCGTGAGGACTTTGGTAGCTGTGCATTGAGTTCTGTACGCATTTCTCCCATCAAATCTTCCATAAACTGGCGTCTTTCAGCTCTTGATAACCCTGACGTTTCGTCATCAACATATTCATAATCAGGATATACCCAGGCTTCAATCTTGCCGTTATTATCTACCACGAGGCTCTCCACAACCCAGCTGTACGTGTTCAGTTTATGCTCAATTGCTTCCGGGTACACATTTTCACCATTTGGCATGATGATCACGTTCTTTGACCGGCCACAGACATGTAAATTCCCTTTTGCATCCATACGGCCAAGATCACCGGTCAACAACCAGCCATCGTGACTAAGAACTTCCTCAGTGCTTTCTTTATCTTCATAGTAGCCACGCATCACACTTGGTCCACATATGGATATTTCACCGATATCAGTATCCTTATCAGGGTTAATTATCTTTATCTCCACACCTGATATTGGTTTACCCGTGGAGCCTATAGCTATGGTTGAATCACCTGAAGGACCTCCTGCAATAAGTGGGGCCGACTCTGTCATCCCATAGCCGATAAGGTATGGGAATTTAGCTTCATGTAAGAACCTTTCAACATCGGGGTTAAGTGCAGCACCTCCAACCCCCATCAGCTTCAAATTACCACCAAAAAAGGTAATAAGTTTTCGCCCGATCTTACGATAAATAAGTTTTCGGCTCATCCCAACCTTACACATCATCGTCAGGATTTTACTGTTTTCTATCTGCGGCATAACCCTTTTTTTGTAGATCTTTTCAAGCACCAGAGGCACAGCAAAGATAGCAAAAGGTTTTTCATGGGCACAAAGTTTTTGAAGTATAGCAGGAGTCGGAGTTTTACCTGCATAGGCGATACGACCACCACAGAGAATGGGCAATATAAACCCACAGGTGAACTCATAGGTGTGAGACATAGGCAGAATGGACAACCACACAGAGCCAGGAGGAATATCCATTAAATCTGCAGCTGCATAGGCGTTTGCCGTCAGATTTTTATGACTGAGCATAACAGCCTTCGAATACCCTGAAGTACCAGAAGTATACAATATTGATGCAAGATCATCTTCAGCAACCATTGGAAAAACAGGATCTTCCGGGTTCTCCTCAAAATTGGTTATGGCTTCAGCTAGAAAAGTTGCAAAAGGTATCACCGGGAGGATACTAATTTCACCGGTATAATCATCAAGAGTAACAATAAAACCCTTTAATTTATTACGAAGTTCATAGACCTTATCGATTTGTTTTTGTGTAATAAAAAGAGCCTTCACCTGCATTTCATTGAGAATATGATGGACATCACTCTCAGGCAGATCAGGGAGAATAGGGACCGCAATAGCACCGATACGAACAATCGCGAGGTAGGCTATTCCCCAATTTTGGGAGTTTTCACTTAATATGGCGACATGATCTCCTTTCCGAATTCCTTCCTTTTGTAATCGTACACCAAGGGCAAGTATTCGTTTATGGAAGGTCCCATAGGTAAGAGGTTCTTCCAGGGCCATCCCTATTGCTGGAAGATCTTTATATTTTGTACAACTCGCATCGACCACATAGTTTAATGTCATACCAACTTCTACAACCGCATTCATATATCACCTCAAATAGCACCTAAATCTTGCGCACGCAAAATAAGAAAATAATTTACCACTTCAAAACAGTACATTATGTTCATGACACTAATAAAAAAATCACACTCCATGAGTATTATTTTCTCATATTTGCTACCCTTCGGGATCTGCAATTCCACCGAATCGGCCTTGTTACCGGAGCTGTGAACTCTGTATACGTTTAAAGCTCTGGTGCCTCACATATCCGGTAGGTAGCGCAGACTCCGAACTTGCCAGTTTCAAGATTTAGGTAGCACACTTTAGAGCACATGGCTCTATTATCAGATCAATCGCTCGGGGCTGAAAAGTAGAATGTACACAAAAGTATCCTGTGGGTCAATGTTCTCATGGTACATGATCCAGAACCTTAACACACTAGAAACAAGAGATTTTATGTTTAGATGACATAAGAGAGAAGACACTCTACATAGTAGAGCAAAAGAAAGGAACTACAGTTAAAAAGATATTAAATGCGCGAGCTATTCTTTCTCGTTACCGCCACCATCGAGTAATTGTTTAACAGCACTTACGAGAGTCTCAACAGTAAAAGGTTTACCTACTGTCACAACTTTATCCAGATAACCAGCCACTGCAAGGTATCTTTCCTTGGAGATATTACCTCCACCTGAGATCGCGATAATAGGAAGTTCGGGCGAATCGACACGAAGGTCTAAGATCGTCTGGAGGCCATCTTTTACGGGCATGACCATATCCGTTATGACAAGGTCACAGGGATGTTGTCTAAAAAGGTCAACACCTTCCTGACCGTTTGTGGCAACGAGAGTTTCATACCCTGAATGTTCAAGGATTTTACATATAATATCGAGAGCCGTCGGCTCATCGTCTATGACCAAAATACGTTGTTTATCGCCCATTTTACCCATCATAATTGTTGATGAACTTCTGAAAATTCTACCCAACGCTTAGAGATGGCAATGGAAAAAGGTCAGAATGAAACAATACAATTGATATGTTTAGATTCTGACTAAAACCCACAACGAAGTAGATTGATCTTTTTACTACGCCATCGTTATTAACGATTATATAAGTAATATACATCTGTAGAATTTTTTTCAACTTAAAATTACGTTATCGTTATTGGCTGCAATGCTGCTACAGTAAAAGTAAGAGCACCAAAATCCTCTTCAACTACCCCTTGAAGCTTATAGCCCCTGCCACTTTGCAACACATGTGCGTACTTTCGATAAATGTTAGGGAAAAAAGTTGTTTCAACAATGGATGTTTCATCTTCAAAAGTGAGAAACTCCATAACCTCTCCCGTTTTGGTCGATATGAGCTTGCCTGTCAGTAGCCACGCAACAATTGTTACCCGTTGGCCCGTCCTGACAGACAGATCTTTTATTTTAACCAACTGCCCCGAAACGCCCCTGCTTTGTATCCTATGCATATTTAATAAATCCAAGGGATGATACTGACAGAGAAACCCGAGTACTTTGTATTCCCTGCGTAAAAGTGTCAAGAAATCCGCCTCTGGTAGCTCTGGAGCCTTAGGCAAAGGTGCGTCAAAAAGCATTCCACAAGACCTGTCACGCTTCACATGTTGAAAGCTATCCCATTGCCATAACAGAGCTGTCCTATTTGGCCCACTTGCAATATCGTCAAGAGCACCACAATGAATAAGCGCCCTCGCTTCATTGTCAGCAGGAGATGCTCTGACAAAAAAATCATATTCAGACTGGAACTCTTTTTTTTGACGTTCTCTCCCAATACGCCCAAGAAATTTTTCAGATAGACCGTGAACAGCCATCAAACCGACACGTATTTTTTCCCCTTCCCCTGTCCAGCAAATTTCACTTCTTGATACATCCGGATGCATCACCTCAAGTCCCATTCTTTTTGCTTCTGAGACATAGGCAAACGCAGAATAATACCCACCACCGTTTGAGATAACAGCAGCCATAAACTCAGCAGGGTAATGACATTTCAGATATGCTGCCTGAAAAGAAACCCGGGCATACGATGCAGAGTGCGGTTTGCAAAATGAGTAGCCGTCAAAGCTCATCATCATATCCCACATCCGTACTATCTCTTCCTGGGCTACGTTGTTTCTAATACACCCTCCAAAGAACTTGTCTTTATAGGAACGTAAACGGACAACCTTGTCTTTTTTTGACAGTATCTTGCGCAGGCCATCTGCCTCCCCATGACTAAAACCGGCAAGAGCAACTGCCACCTTGGAAACATCTTCCTGATACACCATAAGGCCAAACGTCTCATTCAAGATATCTCCTATCTCATCACAGAGCGGTTTCCAGGCACCACCATGCAGCCGGCGAACATATTCCCGTACAAATTCATTGGCGGCGGGCCTGATTATAGATGACTGGATAACCAGCTGCTCAAAATCGCCAGAGCCCGCTTTCTGTTCAAGTAGTCGCATGGCAGGGCTCTCAATGTAAAAACAGCCCATTGTGTTTCCCGCCGCAACAGAGCACCTTGTTGCTTCATCGTCTTCAGGCTGCCAGTTACTCTCATCCAATTGTACACCTTGCCGCTGTACCGCTGCTGCTGCGTCACGAATTACACCAAGGCTTCTGTTGCCTAAAAGATCAATTTTAACGAGCCCCGCCTCTTCAGTTGAATCTTTTTCCCATTGAATAATTGGCACACCTTTGGGGGCTATTTGCACAGGAACATAGGTATCAATTGGTTTTAGAGTTATGACAACCCCACCCGGATGAACAGACAAATTCCTTGGTAATCCGATCAACCGCTCGGCCAGTTTCAATACCTCCGGCCACGGCTCTGACAAATCCTGATCCCGCAGTGCAGGCAAGGCGGTCAGTTTAGTTTTTAAATCACTCCCTCCACTACCGCTATGCATGTACGGTATTTTCTCTGTTAAACGAGAAATCTCATACCCGGGTAAGCCAAACACCTTTGCTGTTTCCCTTATGGCCATTCGGGGTTGAAAAAACACATGATTGCACACCATCGCGGCATGTCCCTTAAAATCACGTAAGACATCGCCTATAACCTCATCTCGTTCATCCCAGGAGAAATCGATATCAATATCAGGCGGATCCTTTCTCTCAGGGTTGAGAAACCGCTCAAAATAGAGGTTATACTTTACCGGACAAACATTTGTGATCATCAGGCAATAGGCAACAAGGGACGCTGCCCCGGAACCACGTCCACAAATCCTGCGTTTTTTTCTGGTCCCATCTTTTTGCCTGGGATGCACAATATCCCGCACCACAAGAAAGTATGAAGAAAAGCCCATCGTTTCAATAATTTTCAGTTCATGCTCAAGCCGCTCGACGACCTCTTCACCAAGGTCATCTCCATATCGTTCCCGTGCCCCATTATATGCTTTTTCTCTCAGTGCAAGGACTGCATCACTATAGTTTTCATTTCTCCAAGGCGGCATGACAACACCAGAGTCAGGAGCAGAAAAAGCACAACAACCCGACAATTTATCGCTAGCTCCAAGAACCTCAGGCCAGATCGCAAAACTTTTCTGATATTCACTTTTAGGCCTGAGATAATTCGCCCCCTTTTCAGCCTCAGGCGGCCCATGCATATCGAGACAACGGCCCTCTGCTATTGCCCGTATCAATCGGTGAAGTTCTCTTTCTTCTTTTGTCGCAAGATCACTGTTTGGTGTTGCCACTGCAGGAATTTTTTTAACCTTTGCGTGCAACCTAAGTGACCGCCCTTTGCTATCTGGCTTGTGTCCAAGATCCGCTACCACAAAAAGGTTATAGTTCAGATAGATATCAATAAGCCTCATGTCTGAGACGAGCAATACCAAACCACGTGCCAGAGCTGGCACATCTGTTTCTAGAGCAAAATCTTCTTTCGTATGCCTTTTAGTTATGAGCTGACAAAGGTTGCTGTAGCCTTCTTTATTTTGCACAAGACAGGTAACCAACCGCGTAGATTTTCGTTCTGAAATTTCGGCACCGATAATGGGTTGAAGCTTGTGTGCTCTACAACTTTTGATAAAATTCCAGAGGCCATACAGATTGTCTCTATCGGTTAAAGCAAGACCTCTGTAGCCAAGAGCCTTTGCTCGTATGCAGAGCGACTCAGGAGAAGATGTCCCCTGCATAAGAGAATAGTAGGAGCGAACACGAAGTGGAAACATAGCAAGATATGGTGCTGGATATATGAGTAAAAGGAGACAATACTCCATCTATGATGAGCATCGTTTATGGCCAGGATTTCTCATGAACATTGTGTACATGAGAAATTCGGTTAGGGCTAGGAATAACTGTATTTACGAGCAACACCGATACTATCACTGCCAAAACGTTGGCGAATACGATCCATGGCCCCTTCTATTTTTTGAGACTCCGGCTCCCTGTTACCAGCAACAGTAAAAAGTGAGAGCTGAGGAGATTCCCGCTGAAGTCTATCGCATACCAACCGACAATATCGAATCCGGGTCCGTCGTTGCCAACAACGTTGTAGAGCCAGAAGAGCGAGACTCTGCAGAACAAATTCAGAAGACGTACCTCCTTTATGGGTGGCCTGCCTGACCATTACCCCTCCATCACTGTAGCGCAACCAGATTCCCACCCGTCTTGTCACCTTTTTCTGCTCTCGCAATTGCATCCCCACATGGCCAACAAGTGAGGCAAGAACAGCTTCAACTTCCTTTCTATTACTTGTGTCATTTGCAAACGTGTGTTCGCCCTCCGCCCCTTCCGTTTCCATGGACGGTTTACGGATGAGTGTGTCATCAACACCGTGGCTCAGGGCGTGAAGTGCATCACAGCGTTTGCCAAAGGGCACCATCAATTGTTCAGGGCTCAGTTGCGCCAACGCTCCAATAGTGGTGAGCCTAAATTCCCGCATTTTCACCAGCTCTTTGACGTGAAGGCCAGGAAGAAGGTCAATGGAAAGAGGTGCTAAAAAGGAGGCCTCTTCTCCCGGAGTAACAATATATTCGCCCACAGGCTTCACCAGCCGGGACGCAACCTTTGAGACAAGCCTGTTAGAACCCAACGTCCAAATCGGATTAATTCCAAGCTGCTTGCGCACATCCCGTCGTATCCGCCAGCCAACATCAGGCGGAGGACCATACAATCTGTGCGTCCCCGTCACATCGACAAAAAAATGTCCATCTGTCTGGCCTGACTCAATAAGGGGAGAATAACCTTGCAGTTCTTTAAAAAATGCTCCCATTGCTTTTTGGTAAAGCTGTGGTCTGGGAGCAAGTAAAACAGCTTGTTTACATCGACGCACAGCCTGTTTTATTGGCATCCCTTTACGAACCCCATCGCTGTATGCTTCTTCGCTCATGTCAAAAACCAGACCACGACTCGCCTGTAATGGTGCCACAATCAATGGCTTTCCCTGGAGGCTAATATCCTCAATACGCTCAACAGCGACGGCAAAATCCGCTACGTTAAAGTGGAGAACCGATCGTTCCCGCATCACAAACCCTTCAGCCATTGAAACCACCTGCCAGGCCTTGCTTACCAAGCATGTCTATAAGGCGCTTTGCATTCTCGGGTGCCCGTGCCCGCACATGGTTATTGAAGAAAATAACCCCTCGTTTTGATGATGCGGCCATCTTCAGTAGATGCTGGTCACACACTTCTGCCAGCTCTTCATCCGAATAATCATAGTTGAATTTTTTTTGCATATTCCCTGAACGCCAACCAGTCCTGTTACGACCATGGAACCGTGCATAAAAAAGGCCCGCGTTTGTCACCACATCCAGAAAAGGGTAAAGCCCTGGCAACTCCGGTTCATCAACTGCAACCAGGCTTATCCCCCTACGTTCAAGTTCCATAAAAACTGAATCAACCGCCCATGATATATGACGAAATTCCACCGCCAGCGGCAAACCTTCTAGGCCATTAAGTAAACCTGCTAGATAGTTACGATTGGCAACAGATCTCTCAAAATCCGGTGGAAGTTGGATAAGAATTGCCACAAGTCTCTCTCGTAAAGGGGCAATTCCTATTCGGTACGTAGCCAACTGCTCCTTCCAGTCAGAACCGGGATCGTGGGTCATCGTCCTAGTGAGCTTTGCCGCAAAGAGAAGATGAGAAGGGGCGCTTTCAAGCATCCTTGCAAGGGCATCAGCTCTTGCCATCTGATACCATGTGTAGTTGAGCTCCACCACTGAAAAATAACGGCTATAGAGATCAAGCATGTCTGATGTTCTGGTACCTCCCGGATAAAAACCATTATCCACCCACTCCGTATAGGAATAGCCACAAGTACCAACTGAGACCTCACACGGTTCTTCTGTCCCGCTTGCAACGGGTGGACAAAGTAATTCCACCACGCCGGGGGGATGTATTTTAGAGCTTATCGCCATCAAATCCCCTGTGTTTACCACGAATCACACCCACGACTTTTCCCTGCACCAGCAGTTCGTTAAAAGGATAACACATTACAGGAAAGGTATCGTTTTCTGGCCGTAGTTCAATATGATCAGAGTAGAGGAAAAAACGTTTCACGGTCGCCTCCTCACCTTTTATCAATACCGCAACAATTTCTCCATTTTCGGCATATTGACGAGGCTCACAGACAACCAGATCACCATCAAAAATCCCAGCATCTTTCATGGATTGTCCTTTGATACGCAAACAAAACAAATTATCTCCTGGAAAAATAGACTCATCAACGACAACGGTCCCCTCCCACTCCTGCTGCGCGTACATGGGAAGGCCTGCAGTGATCTGCCCTATTACCGGCAACTCCCGAGCGCCCTTAAATCGTCTGCTTTCTCCTGATGTGCCAAAAAGGCGAATAGTCCTGCCGTAACGACCTTCCCGCTCAAGAACATTTTTCTTCTCAAGCTGATTCATCATCTGTGCCACTGCAGTATGGCTGACACCAAGGTCAGCCGCCGCCTGGCGAAGGCTGGGAATGCGCCCTTCGTCATCCATTCGTTCCTGCAGATATTCAAAAAAATGCTGTTGCTTGTCAGTAAGTTCCATAGCTTTAATTTTTTTAAATGTTTTGGCCAACATCACCCTTACTGTAAATGTACATTTACACGTACCCGCATTGTACATGTACATTCAGTATTGTCAATACACTTGTCATCTCGACACAACATTGCACCGAGCAAGACTGGCCCCAGTATAAGTAACTTCAGGGTGGTCTTTCCTAAGGGTGTCTCAGAAAACTTACTCCTAATATCTCACAAAAATTGTGATTAACCACCAACAAGACATAGACGAATATTTTTCCACTCTTTTTTCATCGCCCATTCAAGTTTCTCTGCAAAAAGCTGGTCACTTTTGTAATGTTTACCTATCTTTTCTCTTTGTAAAAATTTCTTATATTGCCCCGGGCCACCGTTATACATGGAATAAAGGAGACGGGCGAGTAACTGAGGTTTATCACCTCTTACCCATGAGGCATCTCGCAGAACGTAACGATTTAGATAGAGGGAAAGAATCTCACAACCCGCCACCGCGTTATAATTAATGTCCCAGCGCAGGCGGTCGCGATCATAAAGACCACGCCAAATTCGCTCATTAATTTGCATAACACCAACAGAGCTCCCATTGTACGAGAGCAGGTAGGTTAATTTTTTCTTCTTCACCACAAACTGACGAAAACAGCTTTCCTGCCAGGCTATGGCCGGAATCATCTCAGCGAAAATCCCTTTGAGCGACGGAGGGATTTCCTCTCCCTCAACAATATCATCCACCGCTCGCCTTAACACTTCTCGAACCCTGGAGACATATTCAGGATATGGCTCAGCCGGAACCTTCCACTTTAGAATTTCTGAAAATCCGGGAACTTTAGAGGTTCCTGCTGCGTGAGTTGGAGTAACCAAAAAATTAAAAAGAAAGGAAAGCGGCTCCTGGTCGCCCTCTTCTGGAATGTCAATTTCTTCCAGGCCTTTGACTGGTGACGCACCTTTATCCTGCGGTTTGAGATCAAAGACATCACGTAAGCCCCCATCAAACTCAAGTAAATATGGAAGTGGTGTCGATTTACCAGACAACATCTCTGCAAGATACAATAGCCCTTCCTGACTCAACTCAATGCCAAAGGTTGGACCCATTGCATCAAAAAGAGTAAGGGCATCCCCGGCTGTAAAAAATGCAAGAAACCCAAGACTATTGCCGACTGATTGCTTACTAAGCTGCCTGCGAAAAAGAGGTGAAAGATTCTTCCACACATTAAGAAACTGCTCGCGTACAAGATCACCTTCCAACTCTGGTTCTTCAAGGGCTGCTGAAAATGCATAGCGGGACTCAAGTAAACTGTCCATGAGCAACTGGCGATCTTCCGGCTCAAGAAAACCATGGGCCATCATCGAAATAATGTGTACAAGAAACGCGTCCCATCGTTCCCATAACTCGATAATTTCTGAGCGCTCCGCTGGGCTCAGCGGTGTTACCTCAGCTTCAGGTTGATAAGCCTCTTCAACCTCAGCCACCAACTCAACTGTCAAATTTTTATCCGTTACATACACTTTACCCCTGTGTAAAGAATCGAGCATAGCACTGGTTGACGCCTGAAATTCTTTTTTAAATAAGGGCCCGAGAAAAGTTTGTAAATGTGAAACAGGAGGGGCAAGATCAACCTCTACCCGTTCTAGATATTCATAGATATTTGGATTAATGAGGTCCCAGACAAACCCTGCAATCCCTGCGGGTTCTCTCTTTTGATTTAAGAGCGCTGATTCTTTTATCTTAAACGAGAGAGATAATTCATCTCCAACAAACACAGGATTTTGCCAGAGAATAAGAAAGCCCTGCCACTTCAATGGGAAAAGACATTTTCCACCCATTTCTGTCCCACCATGAACAGACAGTGCCATTTCAAGTCTTAAGAGATTGTTTTCAATCGAGTATTTCGGATTCGCGAGTTTCACATAAATACAGTCCCCTGCCTGCCCTATAACTTCAGCACTACGTCCTTTTCCGGTAAAAGCAGAGTCTACAAGAAGAGCAGTAAGGAGCTGTTCGTCCAGTGTCAGTGGGATAGTGACCACCTCGGCTGCACGGAGGTGTGAAACACCAAAAACGGAAATAAATACGATGAAGCAAGAGCAGAGAACAGAAAACTTTTTAAGCTGAGACGACATCACAACTCCTATAATAGTATCGCAATATTTTCATACATTTCCACAGACACAATGAAGCAGAATAACATACTTCAAAAAAACTCCGTCAACTTCTTGTAATTGTTATCTGATAAATATTTTTCAGGATCAATTTTACATTTGAGCAGAGCTATCATAGCTTTTAATCTAGTAAGTTTCACTCAACTGTTTTCTGACAAAATGCTACCGGACCGTAAATTACTGGCCCTCGTACCGGATAAGGCCGCAGCCCATTACCCGTTTCTGATCATTAAAAAAGCAGCTCTTTATTGAATCCCCCGACACCACTACATCCTGCACGTACAACTATTTGCGTTCATCAATATTTTCATTTCTCTCATCCACTATCTCCAGAACCCCTAAACATAGCAGCCACTGTTTACTTCATTAGGTGATCCTGTCGCATTTTTCCCTCAATTCTCCATTTGCAATTCATCAAGTATTACAATGTATCACACCTCTTACTTGACACGATTTCATACAATCTTCCTACATCCCTTATCAACTCTAGAAAATCATATTTCGAGTTCAGTACAGGCCATATCCCATTCACCTAAAGTGGTCTAAATAAAAACAGTAAAAGGCGGAGATACAAGGGAGAAACAGCTCAAAAAAAAAGATATTACTTTGTGAAAAAAAAGTTGATTTGCTGGGCCTGATTGACTAGGTTCCTCGGATTTGTAAAAGAGCCTGAAGACATTTTTCAGTTTCACCATTTGACTGTATTTAAAAAGAACAAAACAAGCGGGTATATTTCAGCCACTTGTTGTTTGATAACTTTATAGTAATTGTCAGATTCAATCAATCAGAGTCAAAATAACACCACTTTTATGGAGTCACAATGAAAGACAAAGATTCAGATTTGACAAACAGCCTTGAAAACGAACTTTTAGCAGAAAAGTCGTTGATGGAGCGTACCCATATTAATAAGGACACCTACCTTACGTGCTGGTGCCCACATTGCGGGAAAACTCTCAACGAGGACAACAAGGCTGTTTTCAAAATCACTAGTAACGGAGGCGAGGTCGGGACCAGTAAGATGTCACCTTACCTCAACATTCTGGATCGGGAAACCGCCATGAATGTGGAAGATCACGATGACCTTGCTGACGTGCAATGTCCTCATTGTGATGTTTCTCTTATCGCACCGGGCGAAATTTGCATCCAGGACAATTGCAAAATGATGACCTTTAATGTGTCGGTCTCCGACTCTCAAAAGTTAAAGCTCCTCCTCTGCGTTCGCAGTACCTGCCGTTGGTATAAAATGAGCGATGAGGATAATGAAAGACTCATTTTAAGGGATAGCCATGAGTGGTAATAACCATATTCGCAAAAACTGGACAAAGGGCCTGACCATCGTCATGCTTGTTGCAGTTGTCGGTGCTGTTATCGGCTGTATGACCAAATCAGACGAGACTACAACTGACCGTTTGTATCTGAGAAACAGCGCAGGTTCTGTGCTTTTTGACCATGGCCAACATAGTCAAAATGCTGTGTCATGTGCCCAGTGTCATCACGACCTTTACTCAGCAGCTCAAGCTACCTCCTGTGAAGATTGTCACGACGAGGGATTTGAGGCAGAAGAATTCGACCATGCACAGTTAAAAGAAGCTCACAATCGTGATTGCGCTAAATGCCACGAAGAAATTGAAGAGGACAAAAAGCCCGCTTCATGCCGTGAGTGCCATCCTGGCATGCAACCAAGCGAAACGAACACCAATAGTTGTCTTGAATGCCACGATGACGACTTTACACCAGACATGTTGGCACACGATGAATACCTGGAAGTGGAAGACCACACCTGCCTTGGGTGTCACACCCCACAAGCAGTCTCCCAAGTATATCATTTAAATTGCACTAGCTGCCACTTAGAAACCCTTCCGGACAGATTCACCAGCAAAGGTGGAGACGTATCGTGCGGGGCATGTCACTTACGATAAGGATGTTGTCATGCATGGAATTTTAAAATTGTTTAAGAAAGAACCGATCACACCACATCTGACGAATTACGATAAAGAGATTCGTCAAATTGCCGATCCTGAGCGTGTGGTAATTCCTCTCGAATACCCCGGACGTGTTCGCTATCTCCCAGCTGTAGAACCCGGAGATACTGTCACTTGCGGCCAGGTAATCGGAAAGTCAAGAATTGGAAACTGTGTTTGTGCTTCCATCAGCGGTACAGTCAAAGAGATAACCTCTGTCTGGACGGCCCAAAGCTATCATTCCTCTGCCATTGTAATAGAAAACAGTGGGGATTCATCAAATACGCTACAAGACGTACTTGATGGTCCGATTGATGCGCCAAAAGACCCGGAAGCGGCAATGAAGAGACTGCGTGCAGCAGGAGTTGCCCCTCCCTGGAGTTTATCCGGACGAGAGTTTGAAAAAGACGGAGACATCCCCGAGCTTCCTCCCGTCGAGACAGTTTTCATCACGGGTGTTCGTCAGGAAACGACCATTCTTACCTCACAGCTACTTCTGGAGCAATTCCCGGATAAGGTTGCAGATGGTCTGAAGAAATTTGCTTCGATGATGCCAAATGCCCATTTCATTCTCACGGCACCTGAAGAAGCGCGATCATGGGCTGATGCGAAATTCAAAGATTTAGCTCAAGTTGAATATCTTCCTGAGAGTTATTTGGGCCGCATTGAGCGAGAAATCATATCTCGAATCACAAACAAACGAATCCCTAATAGAGAAAGCTACCGTTTTCACGGCATCGCAGTACTAGATGTCGAATATCTATTGGCTATGGTTGACGCATTGGATGGGGTTTCGCCCCTTACACAAAAATGTCTTACCATAAGCGGTTCCACTATCGACCGTGCAATTACAGTTCGATTCCCACTTGGAAGTTCAATCCAACATATTCTTTCCAGCCAGGGACTTGACGCATCAAATTACACCCGCCACGTGGTGGGAGGTCCCATGATGGGATTTGCACAGTTTTCTGATAGCACGTCACTTACTTACAACAACGGTCTCTTCCTTGTTGCTGAAGACGTCGCACCATTTGACGCCGTTGCACCGTGTATCAACTGCGGTCGATGCACCCGGATCTGTCCCGTTGATATTCAGGTCCACCTGATTAATCGAATGATAGAATTCGGCCAACTCGAACAGGCCGCAAAACTTCATCCGGAAGCCTGTCATGAGTGCGGATTATGCGCCAATGTGTGTCCGGCTGAGCGTCCCATCGTTCAACTCCTCCATTTTTGTAATCACGAAATGGTTCATGGTGAACGCTACAACTGGATCACCGGAGATAATTCATGAAACAACTAAATATTGTCACTAACGCTACAAATGTTGAAAAACCGATGCTTGATGTGGCCGTTGGCCCACATTACCGACTTGGAAATGGCCTGTCTGAAATCTATCAACGATGGGTTATCGCTCTACTACCAGCAATCGGGGCAAGTCTCTACTTTTTTGGTCCAGCCTCACTACGTGTCTTCTGCCTCTGTATCGGCTTTTCCCTAGCACTTGATTTGCTTTCTGAAAAACTGGCGCCGTCAAAGGATCTCACTTCAAACTGGAGCAGTGTCAGCCTTGCATTATTGCTCGCGTTCATGTTGCCAATCAATGCTCCCTGGTGGCTGATCTTTCTTGGCTGCTTTTTTATGGTTATAATTGGTAAGAAGTTTTTTGGTGGTGTCGGTGCATACCCCGCACAACCGGCTGTTCTCGCAGTTGCGTTCTTACAGCTTTCCTGGCCAACCCGAATGGATAATACAGGAGCAATGCACTCCTTTGACTGGCCTGTAACCATGGTCGAACCCCTCAGATTATTAAAATCTCTGGGTGCAAGTGCTGAGTCCCAATATCATTGGTACGATCTGCTCTTTGGACGACAGGTATCAGGTACTGCTGACGGCATGGTATTTTTCATTCTTATCGGTGGTATTCTTCTTCTTGCAATGCGTGAGATTCAATGGCAGCTTCCAGTCGGATTTCTCCTCGGCTTATTGGGAACGGCAACACTTCTACACACCTTAAATCCTGAAGTTTTTGCCGCACCAATGTTTTATCTGTTAAGTGGTGGAACTCTTTTCATGGGATTATTCCTGATTACTGATCACACCACCTCACCTGTAAATAAACTGCCCCTCTTCCTCTACGGAATATTGGCAGGCGTACTGTTAATTCTCATCAGAGGGTACTCAAAACATGTTGACGGTATTGTTTTCGCCGTCCTCCTGGCCAACTTGTGCTTTCCTCTTCTTGACATGATCAAACCAAAGGTTAAGGGAGGAAAAGATGTCTGATATCACTCGTATGGTTGTCGTACTCTCACTTATTGCCGGTGTTTGTTCAGCAGCGCTCACTGTCGCCAATATCACGTTAGGTCCTCAAATTGATAAACAGACAGATTTTTATGTTAGAGGACCAGCTCTTGAGCGACTTTTTGAAAAACCAGCAGAAGAAGTTCTGGGCAATAAGGTTATCATTCATACCGTTGACCAGGATATCCCAGTATTTTTCACCCGTAAAGATAATGTAGTTTCTACTCTTGCGGTAGAAGCTATCGGTAAAGGTGGTTTCGGTGGAGATTTAACAATCATGGTTGGCGTCGATCTTAATGCTGGTCTCATGACTGGTATGGAGGTTGTAAGCCATAGTGAAACTCCAGGGCTTGGTGCCAGGATTTCTGAGATTTCTTTCAGAAAGCAATGGCAGGGCTTACCCAGTGATACACCTATTGCCCTCACCACAGCCGGAGGTTCTATCGATTCTATAAGTGGCGCCTCAACGACATCAGGTGCCGCGGTAAGAGGTACTAACGACGCTTTGGTATTTGTACGTGACTACAAGGATGAGATCCTTAAGTCAATCACTGAGCTTTAAGGAGGTCTCAGAATTATGGCACAGAAATTTATTCCAACATTGACAGCTGGTTGGTGGAAACGTATTCCACCGTTCCGACTTGTTCTTGGCTTATGCCCTGCACTTGCTGTTACCATGTCTGCAGAAAATGGACTTGGTATGGGGCTGGCTACCGCCTTTGTTTTGACTCTATCTAATGGGGCAATATCAAGTCTTCGAAATGTGATCCCGAGCAAAGTTCGCATCGCATCATATATTGTTATTATCGCAACGCTTGTTTCGATTGTTGAGATTCTCATGAAAGCGTACTTCTTTCCGCTTGCTGAAGCGCTGGGTATCTACATTCCTCTCATCGTTGTTAACTGTATCGTTCTTGGCCGTGCGGAAGCGTTTGCCTCCAAAAACCCTCCGTTCATTTCCATGGTAGATGGCTTTAGTGTCGGAACAGGTTATGCGATGTCACTGGCACTGATCGGTTCCATTCGCGAAATCCTTGGAGCTGGAACCTGGTTTGGTCATCAGGTATTTTCAGATTCTTTTGAACCGATGGCATTTCTTGTAACAGCCCCTGGAGCATTTCTCACCATCGGTTCAATACTTGCTCTTCAAAATCTCTACTCCCGTAAAAGCGGTGAAAAATTCATTCAAGGGTAAGGGAGAAAAATAATGGAATATATATATTTAGCTATCTCGGCCACGTTTGTTAACAATATCCTACTCGCTCAATATCTTGGTAACTGTCCTTTCTTAGGCGTTTCCAAAAAACTTGAAACAGCGATTGGTATGTCCGCAGCAATTTTGTTCGTTTCAGTACTTGCATCCATTTTCACATGGTCAGTACTTACGTATGTGCTCATACCGTATGATCTGCTATTTTTACAGACACTGACGTTTATTTTAATTATTGCATCACTTGTTCAGCTTGTGGAAATTATTCTCAAGAAAAAGAGTAGAACATTGTACAATGCTCTTGGTGTTTTTCTACCGCTTATCACCACAAACTGCGCAGTTATGGGTATCGCTCTACTTATCTCAAAAAATGAAATGGGATTTGTTGAAATGCTTGTCTTTTCGAGCTGTAGTGCGATTGGATATGGTTTAGCGTTGATTCTTTTTGCAGGAATTCGTGAGAGACTTCTTCTCTCATCCGTTCCTCAAAGTATGCAAGGTACATCAATTGCACTTATAACTGCTGGAATCATGGCACTTGCGTTCATGGGTTTCCAGGGCATGGCCTAATTTAAAGGAGAATTATTGTGATTGCACCGGTACTCCTGTTAGTCGGAATCGCCTTTGTGGCGGCTATCATTCTTGGCATAGCAGCACGTGTTTTTTATGTAAAAGAAGATCCAAGAATTGAAGCTGTGGCAGATATACTGCCCGGTGCCAATTGTGGTGGTTGTGGTCAGGCTGGTTGCAGTGCTGCTGCAGAAGCCATGGTCATGGGACTTATTCCTGTAAACTCCTGCGTTGTTGGTGGAACTGAAACCGCCGAAGAAATTGGAGCTTTTCTTGGTTACGACGTGAGTGGCGCTGAACCTTCCCTCGCTTGCGCGACTTGTGATGGTGGAAGTAGAGCTACTCGTAAATTTAATTACTCAGGTCTTCAAGACTGTAGAGCAGCACTCCAGCTCTATCACGGTTTCATTCAATGCGAAAACGGTTGTCTTGGCCTTGGTTCCTGTAAAAATGCATGTCGCTTCGGCGCCATTCATATGGACAAAGAAACTGGTTTGCCCGCGTTTGCTCCAGACCGTTGTGTTGGATGTGGGGCCTGTGTTGCAGCTTGTCCTAAAGGAATTATTAATCTTGTTGAGGAAAAGACCAAGATCCTGCACTGGAATCAATATACTGAATGCTTGTCTCCTTGTAGGCAAAGATGTCCTGCTCAGATTAATATTCCAAAATACCTGGCCCACGCCAAAAATGGTGAATATGCCGCAGCTCTTTCCACAGTAAAGGATAACAATCCTCTCGCTGTAGCAACCGGTCGTGTTTGTCCTGAATTATGCGCAACAGAATGTAGACGTCAGGTTCTTGATGATCCTCTCGCTATCAATGCTGTCAAACGCTTCCTCTCTGACTGGGAAAAAGATGGTGGTGAACGTCTTCAGGTTTCAGTAGCACCTGATACCGGCCACAAGGTTGCCATTGTTGGTGGCGGACCTTCCGGCCTTAGTGCAGCTTACTATCTTGCACGGCTCGGACACCAGGTCGAAATTTTTGAAATGATGCCAAAGCTTGGTGGTATGCCACTCTATGGTATCCCTGATTATCGACTGTCAGAAGAACAGTATAGCTGGGACGTAAACGGCGTTCTTGAGCTTGGTGTCAAAGCTCACACTGGTATGAAACTTGGCGAAGACTTTACTCTTCAAACGCTGAAAAAACTGGGTTTTGACGCCACTTATCTAGCCGTTGGTTGCTGGACTGGTCGCATGTTGCCGTTCGAAGGTAAAGAGCTCAAAGGTATCTACAGTGGTATTGATTACCTCAGGCGCTTCCACACAGATGAAGACCTTGTAAAAGGTAAACGTTTTGTCATCATCGGTGCTGGTAACGTGGCAATGGATTGTGCACGTTCTGCTCTTCGTGCAGGTGCGGAAAGTGTACTTCTCATCTTCCGATTCTCCCGCGAACTCATGGAAGCTAATCCCCATGAAATCACCGATGCTGAAGAAGAAGGCGTTGAAATGCGTTGTCTTGTATCTCCTATGCGCTTTGTTGGAGAAGATGGCACGCTCACTGGTGTTGAGACTCAGCAAGTAACTCTCAAAGACAATCCAGGTGGAATGCCAGATTGTATACCAGTGGAAGATAGCATTGAAATCCTTGAGTGTGATGTTGTTATTCAGGCAGTTGGTCAGGGTGCTGATATTCAGAAAATATCTGAAACTGATGGCCTTGAGAAAACCCGTTTCAGCACGATTGATGCAAGCGAGACAACCCTTGAGACCAACATTCCTGGCGTCTTCGCTGGTGGTGACTGTTTTACCGGCCCGCGTCTGCTTGTTGAGGCTGTGGCTGGTGGACGATTTGCCGCCAGATCTATTCATTACTATGTGACCACTGGTGAAGTTCCAGCAATTGAGAACAGGCAACAGGAGATGATCGACAGAGCACAAGTTGAATCGCTCGTACAGGTCGCCTCTATTGCTAAGATCGCACCTAAACCAATGATTCCTGTTGCTCAGCGGATGAGTTCCTTCGTAGAAGTTGAAGGTACAATTACTGCAGATGAGGTTAGACTTGAATCCGGCCGTTGCTTAAACTGCGGTATCTACTGTTACGACAAGGACGACACACCTGTCTCCAAGTCTCATGCAGCAGATTCGAGATCCGATGAAAAGGTAGCAAAAGAAAAAGCAGCATAAACAAAAAGTCTCAGTCCAGATTAATTACTGGGCTGAGACTTTTTATTCCGTGTTTTTTGATTTCTTGAGCAGAAATTTACTATCCTATTTTTATAAAAAACCACACCTCTCCCGCAGTTTTCTCCTTCTCCAGTTACTCTTTTACACTTCAAAAAGTAATTTGGCTTTATCAGTTCACCAATGTCACAATTATGTCCTACTCTTACAACAGCGCCCGTAAAACCACAAAGCTGTTGTTTCTAACCGATCTCATGCTGATCCCTCTATCTTTGAACTCATAGCACTCAATCAAACTAATTTTCGGTATAGCCATCTGAGAATACTTCTGCGAGGCCTGGAAACATGCTCAACGACAATGAGAGCACCTAAAGTGAAGATTCCGGCAAACAGCACCTGGGCAATGCGCAGGTAAAAGTTGGCGCTGGCAGATTGATCCACTCCCGTTGAACTCCCAAGTAGAACCAGAAATGTCGTAAAACCTGAGCCGAAGGCAGTACTATTTTTAGAACCACCATATATCTTTGAGCTAAAAAACAAGCAGAACAACAAAGTGAGAATAATAAGAAAAGGATAGGTTGGAACTGCCACCAGTAGATTATATGCAATGATGACCGCAATACCGCCGATACAGGTAGCAGTGGCGTTAGCTTTCATAACAATAACAGAGGCGTTAGTGTTGGGAGTACCTGCCATAAAACAGATATAGATCATAGCTAGAGCATATTCGGCAAGGTTCAGGGCGAAAAAAAATATTATTGCGGTGAGGGCAACAATTGTACTGGTCATTGCGAGACGTACTCGTTCCTGGACATCGGATGGGACAGATTGTGTTGATGGAGGTGCGGCCTTTTGTTCTAGTAATGGTTCTGCCAAACTGTTTGGTATAAAGAGATGAAACAGCCACGCGAAAATAAGGCCTCCCGACATATTAACCAGTAGAAAGAGAGCAATTGTGTGAGAAACTGCAGCTCCTGAAAAACTCATGATCGGAATCATGGTAACTGCCAGTGTCATAAAGAGTGTAGACATTGGAGGTGCAGCTGGAGTGTCATTATAGTAAATGACAAAAAATATCAGACCGTAGAGAGGAATGCAGAGTAGAGGATATAAAAGGAAAAATTCTGCGATGATCATACCTATGAACAGACAGTAGACGAGGCGGAAAAAAAGCTGTAATGCCATCTTACCACCAATCCAGCGCGGCATAGCCAAAAACAGAAAGGTAAATATTGGTGTGAGAAAGGAAAGCATCCATGCTGAGCCGTATGCCACAGCAACTGAGGCGGTAACACCCACACTTAATCGTGCTATTTGAATGGTTCGAAGTTGCATGAATCTCTTAACCCCTATGAACGAGATAAGTGCCTTTATGGTAATTTTAAGGTACTAATAGACGTGGGAGAAAAAGCTGATCAGGCGAATCCATATTTTACCAAGAGTGTTGAGAATACCATTTTTTCCGGTGTAGACAATAACATTGGCCTGACCGCCAACTCGTTGAAAACTGCGAGACTCTTCATCGCTAAATTGAATCAGAACAGGAATATGCTGAGCCTGTCGCAGCCATCCCTGTGTGGGCTGGACTGTTTTCAGGCCACCAAGGGTGTTATTCACGTTATCAGATACCCCGAATCCAACGCTTAAGACCTCTCCTTTAAAGACATGGCCGGGGGCGGCATCGAGCACTATCTCCACGAAGTTTCCCTTTTTCACATTGAGAAGGCAATTCTCTCTCATATCCGCCTGGATCCAGACAAACCCCGTTGAAATAAAGGTCATAAGCGGTGATCCGGTGCTGGCGTATTGACCAACATCTATGGTGAGGTTGGTGATAATACCTGCAGATGGGGCGGGAATAGAGCTTCTCGCAAGATCAAGTTGGGCGATCTCAAGAGCGGCGATGGCGACTTTTACCTGGGCATTGTCTTTTCCAGTATTGCCAAGCTTACTTTTTGCTTTTTCCAGTTCAGACTTGGCACTTGCGAGTTTTGCCTTACTTGCCTCAATACGGGTCCTTGCATCATCGGCTCTTGAAATGGAGGCTGCACCTTTTTTAGAGAGCCCTATGATGCGTTCTCCTTTTACCTTGGCATTTTTGAGATTTGCGTCAGCTTCTGCGACACGGGCCTGCGCGGTTGTCACTCCTGACATGTCGACCGCTGATGCCTGAGTTGCCTTTTCAAGATCTGCTTCCGCTTTTTGTACAGCTAAACGGTATTTAGATGAGTCGATAACGGCTAGGAGCTGTTGGCTTGAGACAACCTCGTTGTTCGCAACATTTACCTCCGTGAGAACTCCTGAAACCTGTGGAACGATAGGGACCACATATGCTTCTATCCGCCCGTTACTGGTATAGGGCGTATATTTATCAGCGAGAAGATGGCCTATAAAAATGAGCAGACATACAAAGAGAGTGATTGTCGTCCAGATCTTTACAGGATCTCTCACAGCTGCCTTTTGTGAATCATCCTTTTCGGCTTTCGGCTCATTTGTTGTGGTTTCATCGGGTGACATGATATCTTTATTATCTCAGTTGTTTTTTATGAATGAATGTAGTGAAGATACTTACACACCTCAAGTAAGCGACACACTCCGAGGGGGTACTGAACTGAGTCCCGGCTTACTTCCCATTTACTGGGGTTAGTTTTTTGACTTTGAAGATGCATAGCTTCCTACCAGCCACGCTATGACCACTGCCGTGAAAAACTGACCAACAATTGCTTCTAACTGACATAATGAACTTGCCTCCAAGGTCTGGGGGGTAATATCCCCATAACCGAGAGTTGTGAGTGTGACTATACTGAAGTAAATAAAGAGATTGAATTTATTGCCATCTGTGTTTTCAAGCAGGGCCCCGCTATAAGAACCAGGGTCTAACTCATATAACAGTGCATAAAGAGCTCCCCAAAAGAGGCCGATCACGAGATAGAGGCAGAGTGTTGCTATTATGGTATTGAGTGTAATGGTTTTAAACTTGCTTATCTGAGTTGCAAAAGTGAAGACCAAAAGCCCAAGAAAAAGACAGAGCAGAATATAGGAGTAAATCCTGCCTGACCAAATAAGGTCGTAAATAGCACACCAGTAAAGCACGAGAACAGGCATTAGAAAAAACATTGCGGTTGTTCTATACCCTTGTTCCTTCTTAATTGCGTAGACACTGAGCAGTAGAGCGATCGATAGACATAAATGGGCAAGAATTGCCAGAGATGGGAAATGTACCAGGAAAGGGCTACCAAAAATATAAAGTAACAGAAAAAAAAGCAGATTTCTAAAACCATACTTTTCGGTAAATGTATGTTGTGGAACATCCATTAATATTCTTCCCCTGTTGGTGTAGTTGGAAGTTGATTCCCCCAGTCCGTTCTAGACGACATTTCACGCAGCACCTTTTCAGGAAGGTCGCCTCTTTGCTCGAAGATTTGCCAGCCACCGCCAAAGGCTTTGTAGAGAGCAACGACAGAAGTTGCTATTTCCCCCTGTGTCTGCGCGTACTGATCCTGCTTCTGGGTAAGAGACCTGGTTGCATCGAGAACTCTCTGGTAATCTGCAAGCCCCTCCTGGTACTGAAGCATGGAGAGTTCTGTGGATTTTTCAGAGGTTTCTATTCCTTCAAAGAGATATTTTGCTCGAACAACCGTGTGTGAGAGTATGCCGAGCGCATCTTCAACCTCCCGTGCCGCATTAAGAACGCTGTTTTGATACGCCAGGAGTGCTTGCTGGTACCTCGCATCCTGGACGCGGACCTGATTTTTCAACCGACCATAGTGAAACAGATTCCACTTAAAAGATGGGCCAAAATTATAAGAGAAACTGTTGGAGTCAAAGATATCTCCAAGGCTGTTTGCCCCCCTGTCGTTTGCACCCCAGCCGATAGAACCAAATAAGGTGAAACTTGGAAATAGCTCGGTTCGGGCAATCCCTATCTGAGCTGCCTGTGCTGCTGCCTGCATTTCCTGGCGTCTGATATCGGGGCGTCTGCGCAGAAGTTCAGCTGGAATTTCCATTGCTATTGCTTTGTCCATAGCAGGAATACCCGTTGGTTCTCCCAAGACCTGTGGAATTTCACCAGGCAGAACACCAATGAGTACGGCAAGACTGTTTGTAAAGGTTGTTAGTGTGGCTTCAAGAGCCGGTATTGTTGACCTCGTCGATGACAGCAGAGTTTTGGCCTGGAGGACATCAAGTTCGGTAACCACCCCTGCTTCAAGCTGTAAGTTCACTAGATTGAGTGACTTGTCTTGCAGTTCTGCATTCTTTTTAGCGAGTCGTATTCGTTCGTCAATGGTTCGAATATTAATGTAGGTTCTTGCAACTTCAGCTGTCAGGCTGACCAAGAGGTCATCATAATCGGCAACAATGGCAAGCAGATTTGCATCTGCTGATTCTATTGCACGACGGAATTTCCCCCAAAAGTCAATTTCCCAACCAAGATCAAAACCAATCGATCCAGAGTTATAATATCTATCGTCAGCAGGGCCTTGAGAGCCAATGGTGAAAAGGTCACCATTCATTTGCTGAGACTGGGGGTAGAGGTTACCATGAACGATACCCAATTGTGCACGGGCTTCCAATATGCGAATGGCTGCACTTTGGAGTGTAAGATTTCCGGAGTATGTCAATTCAATGAGCCTAGTTAAGGTTGCATCATTGAAATATGTCCACCAGGCAGCCTGCTCGTCAGAGGACGGGTACTTAAAGAGTTCGCTCTTCTGGTCACTCCACTCTTCTGGTAGCTCAACCTCAGGAGTCGTATGGTCAGGACCAAGCATCGTACAACCACTCTGCATCAGTATCAAAATTATGATTGAGAGCCAGCACAGCTGTATTGTGCGAAATCTTTTTGGTATCTTTTTCTTTTGGTACCGGCTTGATGACATATTAGTCAACATCAGTTGCATTCTCATTTATCCAGGACATGAAAAGAGTGTAGCTTATTGCCACAATGACGGCGCCAACGAAAAGGCCGATAATACCCGAGAGCATCATGCCCCCCAGTGCGCCGATCAGGATAACGAGCATTGGTGCATCCACCCCCCGTCCCATAAGCACAGGTTTTAAGAACCCGTCACAACCACTGACGATCAAGGTCCAGATGAGAAAGATGACAGCGGGGGTAGTGTCAGCAAAACTGAAGACCCAGCCCGCAATAGGGCCCAAAACAATTATTGGCGGAAGCTGTATTATTGCAAAAATCAGGACAAACACTCCCCATACTCCGGCAGCAGGTACTCCAACCAGCACCATACCGATGACAGAAAGGATGGCCTGAATAAATGCGACTCCGATAACTCCCTGCATGACTCCTCGAATGGTCGCAGTTGAAAGAGCCTGAAATTCAGGTCCTTTTGTGCCTGCGATTTTGCCTAGGATTCGCTGAGTTATCTCGCTTCCTTTATCAGCGGTTGCAAGCAGGGCCGCAGATATGGCGATTGATATAATGAACATGAAGACAGTCTTTAACCCGCCTCCTGCCTTTGCCAGTAGTACCGTTGCAAAATCTTTTATCTGCGGACTAAATTTCTGTAAGGCCGCCTCCAGATTTGTAGAAGCCAGGCTCCACGCCTTATAGAGAGGTTCACCTACAACCGGCCACTCTGCAACGCTAACTGGTGGTGGGGGGAAGGTTAGTTGGGAGTCCTCTATTTGAATAAGAACAGCTTGAACAGCATCTATAGATGAGGTGATGAGGAGAACGGATGGAATGATAAGGGCTGCAATCACAACAAGGGCATACAGGGTGGAAATCATCTTCCTTTTATTGCCCATTTTTCTAGAAAGCATACCGACGAGTGGTTCTACGGCTACAGCAATGATTATTCCCCAGGCCACTGGCATGATAAAAGGCGAAATTATGCGATAGGTAGCTACAAACATAATCCCAATAGCTACAAGCCTGATAATCATGTCGATGGTCGAGTTCTGTTTTACGTCCTTACGTGCTGATTGTTTCATGGATTTCACTTGAGGTTAGGGTTAATGGGGGAGCCCTCCTAGAGAAAACGACGATGTCATAGAGCAATTTTTAATGTATAGTTTGGTTATTTAAGACCATCTACTCTTTAAGAGACGGTTTTGTTTATATCCTCACGAGTATGTGGTGTTGAGACGATCCTTGCACAGGTAGTACAATTGTTGTTTCATGTATGAAAGAAGGTGTTTGTAAATGGACAACAGTTCTCCAAAAAAAAGTCATGAAATTATGATACTATCTATAGTATGCTACAAAATAGACCAATTTTCCACAACTGAACTTAAATTACAGGCAAAAATGTAAAAACGTCGAACTGTAATTTTCTCTTCCCTTTTTATTTTGAATCAAATGCAGGCCAGTGAATACGGTAAAAGCAGGATGTGATACTAGAGAAAGATAGGATAATAAACGGAGATTTTTATTAATGGCAATGAGTGTTCTATTGAGGTCGTTTTCGCTAAACTATCTGGTGTTCGGCCTGCTGCTTATTCTTTTGCAGCTTGGTGGATGTGCTACGCTTCCTCCAAACACTGATAGCCAGAGCAGTTTTGCACCTCTAGACACCGGCGACACCAGACTTGGTCGACAGATAAACCGGCTTATAGCCGAGAATGCGCAAGGTATAGATCGTTCTGGAGTACTACTGCTTGGAGATGGTCTTGATGCTTTTGCAGCGCGTATAACGCTGGCACAAGGGGCGGAGCGAACAATTGATGCCCAGTACTATATGATCCATGCCGATCTTACCGGAGCCCTGTTTGCACATCAACTTATTGCGGCTGCCGACAGGGGGGTGAAGGTTCGCTTGCTGATTGATGATATGGACCTTGAAAACAGGGACGAATCGTTATCTGCTCTTGGTCAGCACCCTCATATCGAGCTTCGGATTTTTAATCCCTTCAGCCGGGACACCTTGCGGCTGTGGCAGTATTTGAGCAGACTTGGTTCTGTAACCCGGAGGATGCATAATAAATCTTTTACCGTCGATAACCAGGTCACTGTTGTCGGAGGGCGAAATATTGGAAATGAGTATTTTGATGCCGATCCTGATCTCGCTTTTGGTGATCTTGACATGCTTGCCATTGGGCCTGTTGTTCAGGACATTTCAAAATCGTTTGATGAATACTGGAACAGTAGCCTTGCCTATTCTGTAGATGTGTTGCGACCAGACCTTATTGGCACTAAAAGTATAGACTTAGCCCGAAAAAAACTTGAGACCTATCTTTCAGAAGACAATGTACAAAAATACCTCAACCAGCTAGAAGCAAATAAATTGGTGGAGCGGGTTCAAAACGGCACGCAGAAATTTGAATGGGGGCCTGCACAGGTTTTTGCGGATAATCCGGAAAAGCTGGTAAGCTATCGTACTGCCGAAGAGTATTCTATGGCGCCGAGGCTTAGTCCGTTTTTCCAAAATCTTCACAAAGAATTACTCATTTTCTCTCCCTATTTTGTCCCTGGTGTTGAAGGGACAAAAAACTTGAGTGAATTAAGCCGGAGTGGTGTCAGAGTCAGGATACTAACGAACTCCCTGGCCTCAACAGATGTGGGGATTGTTCACTCAGGATATTCCAAATATCGACACGCATTGCTTCGTGCAGGAGTGGAACTGTATGAAGTGAATAAAAATTTTGATAACCACACAAGAAATGAAAAAAAGGGTAAAACAGGGGGCTCGAAAGCCAGTTTACATGCAAAATCCTTCGTACTTGATCGGAAGAAGGTTTTTGTCGGCTCACTAAATTTAGATCCCAGGTCCATTAAGGAAAATACCGAAGTCGGAATTATGCTGACTTCTGAGGTTCTGGCTGAGCAGATGGCAGAGAACTTTGATATAATAGTAGAGGAAGTCTCTTTTCGATTAGAGTTGAAAACAGATGAGCAAGGATTGGAATATATCCTTTGGCATGGCCTGGAAAATGGAGAACAACGAACCTGGGGACACGATCCCCACACCAGTTTTTGGCGGCGCTTCTTCATTGGTACGCTGAGGTTTGTTCCATTCGTTGAGTCTCAACTATAAAGGGTTAAATGCGATATTTTCAGCGACCTCTATATTTGCTGTTTGTACTGATCGCATTGGCGGGGTGTGCCAGGATTCCAATCGAGAGTCAATTTGTATCAGTACAAAGCGGCTTTCAAGAGGTTCGTAAGACAGGGGTGTGTGACGAAGAAAGTTTTAGGAAGGATGCGGGAGGGACTGAAGTTGCGCGAAACGGCCTGTCGGCAGATCGTATTCCTATCTTTAACTGGAATATCTACAAAGGGCAGGAAAAAGGTTGGCAGGAAGACCTGATGAAGTTTGGGGGGAAGAGTGATCTCATACTATTGCAGGAAGCTCTTTTAAACCCGTTGTTTGAGTCTTTTTTTAAGACACATCGGTTCAGCTGGAATTTCAACAGTGCCTTCAGATATAAGGGGTTTGAGAGTGGGGTACTTCTTGCCTCACGTGTTGTTCCATTACAAAGCTGTGGTTTGCGCCGGAGTGAACCGATAATAAGAGTCCCCAAAACAATAGTGGTAAGCAGTTTTGCTATAAAGGACTCCACGAAACAGCTCTTGGTTGCCAATGTGCACGGAATAAATTTTACGTTGGGTACCAGTGCCTATAAAGAGCAATTTGAAAAGTTACGAGAGGTGCTCGAGGTACATACTGGGCCTATACTACTTGCCGGCGATTTTAATAACTGGGGAGAAGATAGGAACTTCATTGTTGCCGGTTTAGCTGAAGCCTTGTCGCTAACTGTGCTTCCATTTGAGCAGGAGGATGGGAGGACCAGATTTTTCGGTGATCCGGTCGATCATATTCTCTATCGAGGCTTAGAGCCTGTCCAATTTAATGTACATTCGGTGACCTCGTCTGACCATAATCCCATATCAGTGGCATTTCGGGTGAGGAATGAATTAAACTAGGTTAAATGATTATTAGGAAGCTGTATCTTTAGTACCTTAGAAAATCATCTCCTGTCTTTTATGAATGAATTTTGTGAAGGCAGATACTGCATATTTGAGTAGTGCATAACAGATAAACTGTGAGGGTATGATGAGAAAAATACTGCGCTGGTTGTTTGCAATCGTATTGGGTACCATTCTGAGTATCGCCTTGTTTCTTGTAATTGTTACCGCCTTTGCAATCCCTGTTGAACTCACCCGCTTTAAGACACCACTTGAAGATATTGCGACTAAATGGCTTGGCAGGCCTGTTCAGATTGAAGGTTCCGTAGTTGTCGCCACCTCATTAAAGCCGGCTTTTACCCTCAAGGGTTTACGGATTCAGAACCCACAAAACTTTGACCAGAAAGATTTTCTCCTGATGGATGAGGTCCGTTTGCAGCTCAGTGTACTTCCTCTATTTAAGAAAAAGATACATATTCCCGAGTTTAAAGTGCACGGATTGGTTGTCACCCTTGAAGAGAATGGGCAAGGAGAGGTGAATTGGATCTTTGATCCGCAAGAGGCGGATGAATCTATTGATGCTGAAGATGAAACAGCTACTTCGACAATCGAACAAGCTGGTGGTACTGATGATTCCCAAAAAAAACCACCTGCAGCGATGCTTGAAAATGATAGTCTTGTTGTTGAAAAGCTAGATTTGCAGAAAATTGAAGTTGCCTACTATAGCAATGGTAAAGAGCAACCTTCCAGGTTCATACTCTCCAAATGTGATGGGGTGATGGAAGTGGGGCAACCGATGCATCTTGATATTGAAGGAAAGGCTGATGTGTTTCCCTACTCTGTCGATGTGACTCTGGCCTCTCTGGAGGAGCTTTTAAGAGACAATAGAACATGGGTTGAGATCAACCTTGAAATAGCCAAAACTTCCTTTAACCTGAATGGAAACCTGGACCTGAAGACAGCGGCACGATCGTTGACACTTTCAGCTTCAGTCGGAGGTGAAAACCTCTCAAATCTGGGTGACCTTTTGAGGATTGATTTACCCCCATTTGCGCAATACCAACTCACTACACAGTTGCAGCTCACAAAAAATGTTGCTGAGTTGCAAGAAATGAAGATAGAGACAAGAGTAAGTAGCCTTATTGGGTCTGCACGCATAGAGCGAGCAGGTGAAGTTTTTACGGCCAATGTAGATTTACACTCCCCCCTTGTACAGGTGGATGATTTCGTTTTTGAAGACTGGTCTTGGGGAGGCTCTGAGGAACCAGGTGAAGAGGAAGAATTGGCCGTGAGTAGTGAAGACAAGGAAGGTTCAGAAGCAGCTGATGGCAAGAGTGAACAGGGTGAAAAAATAAAGCTCATTGACCCGCTGTTGTTGCAGGGATTTGACTGCACCCTGTCTGTTATTGCCGACAAGGTTGAATCAGGTAAGGATTTTCTTGGCAGTGGCGAACTGAAGGCTACCTTAAAAGATGGTCGAATAGATGTTGATCCTCTCTCACTGAAACTGCCAGGAGGAGGTATATACCTTGCGGCGTCACTTAAACCCGGAGATGAAGATTCAGAAGGGTCCCTCAAGGTACTTATTGAAAATTTCGATATCGGGATTCTTGTTCGGCGCAAGCAACCTGACTCCGATATGGGAGGTAGCGTTAATCTGAATATTGATCTGAGTTCTACCGCTGCCACAATACCCGAGCTGATGGGGTCAGGAAACGGCTATTTTGATTTCTCGGGAAAGTTGACCAATTTCAAGTCCGGTATTATCGATCTTTGGGCAGTTAATCTTATTTCAGCAATTGTTTCGAGTGGTAAAGAGAAGCAGTCTCAGATCAATTGTGCGGTAGGGCGTTGGTCTGCTGATAAAGGAATCCTCACTTCAGACACATTTTTTATCGATACCAGCAAAATTCGTATTTGTGCAAAAGGCAGTGTTAACCTAAAAGAAGAACACCTTAATATCAAAGTAGTTCCTAGAGCAAAACGGGCTGAATTTTTTAGTTTAGCCACACCAGTTAAATTACAAGGAATGTTTTCAGATCTGAATGTAAAACTCGGTGGAGGGGGAGTATTAGGCACCACTGTTAAGATGATAGTCAGCCCGGTATCAACGCCATTGAAGCGCATGTTCAACGACAAGATTCCACGTGATGGAAGTGATGTATGCGGTATGGAACTCGGTCCTGAAAACCGGGATAAAATAGTTGTTCCTGGTTGTAATTAGGGGGCACAATAAATCTAGGATTTCGAACTGATCTTTACTAAAAAGAAAATTATAAGGTACTAAGCCGTTGTCATAAAATAACATGGCTGAGGTCTCTCTCGGAACGGCATAAGGCTCCGTAACGAAACGAATGGAAATGGCCAGGTTATTTCGTAACGGGTCCTAAATCAACTCCGGCTATAACTGAAAGCGCGGAGTTGATTCTTTTTACTTTGTGTTCTCCACAAATTTTTCCCCGTACAAATTACGCAATTTGATTCATCTCGTTGACAGTGAACTCCTCAACTGCACCTTCTGTTGCTGCCACATACTCCGCAAGGTGCTTGTTCCCCATGTGTTCCTGCCAGAGCTCACGGGATTCCCACTTCTCATAGAACAGGAAGTGGCCTGGGTTCTCATTGTCCTGATGTAGATCGTAATTAATGCAGCCCTCTTCTGCCCGGGTCACTTCGATCAATTTAAGAAGCTCTGCTTTTACAAGTTCAACTTTGTCTGCTTTGGTCTTGATGTTTGCAATGATAGTTAATGTAGCCATGGTGTTTCTCCTTTACGTTATTTTATTACCGATTTTTCAATGTTACTTTTGTGATGTATTGTTACTCAGTCAATGGAAACAATAGTAAGTGGGTTGAGGAGGGGTTTTACTCTAGTGAACACTACTCAATAGGTGCGGCGACCTCTGATTGGGGCAAATGGTCGGTGATTTCAAACCAAGGCGCTTTTGAGCCAACCATAACATGTCGCAGAGGCTTACAACCTGGATCACCATCTATGGTACCTAAGGCTATACCGAAGGCATCTTGAAACGTTTGATTGTGAACATACTGCATTGTAGAACCACAAACTTTGCAAAATGTGCGGGTGACTTCCTGAGACGATTGATATCTGCCAAGTTGCTCTTCACCTGAAGTCCATCTGAAATTATCAACCGCGACATATGCCCATGTAGCAAAAGCCCCACCCGTGACCTTTCGACACATAGAGCAATGACAGTTACGCGCAAACTGGAGCGGGTTTCTAATTTCGTATTTGAGAGCACCACAGAGGCAACCACCAGTAACCATATTATCCTCTATTAAAAACACAATATTTTGGGAGACCCCTTATAATTTAATGGGTCCTATATTTATTTACCGATATACACTACAACAATACATTTCTCCCCACTTGTCTATAAATTCAATCCTCTTTTCTACACTCCTAAAATGTAAAGGGTCCCTTTACCGATTACCGATCGAATCGTTTTATTGCGTATTTAGACTGTACATTCTGTCTTAACAATCCGAACTGTTGCTGTCACAACAAGCAAACAAAATAATTGACGTCCCTTTGTTCGAAAAACCAAAAATTGAGAGCAACTGGAAATAGTTTTGTATCAAACAATTTGCATCAATAATGTTCTCTGTTATACTCCTTGCCTAGGCCTCCGGTCAAAAAAAATCCTAAACACCTTATATTATTGCATTTTCACAGAAACATCTCATATGGGCTACTTAAATCAAACCCAGTGAGTTCAACTTCTCAATCGTAAACTGAGGATTCCAATGAATACTAGTAAGAAGGACAAGTACAGCATTAACAACACTGACTACACAGTCGGCCAGGATAATGTCCAGAAATGGGGGTTTGATATCCATAACCCCGTGTTTGGAGTGAGTGCAGGATTAATCACCCTATTTTTGGCAGCCACCCTGCTCAGCGACCCCCATACAGCCAAAACGTTTCTAGATGGCATCAAATGGAAAATCATCGCTAATTTTGATACCCTTTTTATCTGGACTGGTAATATCATGGTGCTTTTCTGCCTTGGATTACTGATCTCGCCTTTCGGTAAAATCAGGCTCGGCGGTGTAAATGCGAAACCAGATCATTCCTTTGTTGCTTGGCTAGCCATGCTGTTTGCAGCTGGTATGGGAATCGGATTGATGTTCTGGAGCGTGGCAGAACCCGTTGCCTACTATACAGGCTGGTATAAAACACCTCTGAACGTCGTCGCCTACACACCTGAAGCCGCAAAACTTGCGATGGGTGCAACCATGTTTCACTGGGGCTTGCACCCGTGGGCTATGTATGCGGTCGTTGGCCTGTCTCTTGCGTTTTTCGCCTACAACAAGGGACTGCCGCTATCAATTCGCTCCATTTTTTATCCAATCTTAGGTGATCGTGCCTGGGGATGGGCAGGGCACATCGTTGATATACTTGCTGTTATAGCTACCCTGTTCGGCCTCGCGACTTCTTTGGGGCTTGGTGCACAACAGGCTGCCAGCGGCATCAACCATGTATTCGGTCTCGAAGGCGGGATAGGCATGCAACTCGCCGTTATCGTCGGGGTAACATTTTTGGCAGTTATCTCCGTTGTACGCGGAATTGAACGTGGCGTAAAAGTTCTCAGTAACATTAACATGATTATCGCCTTTTCCCTTTTAACCTTTGTCGCGCTGATAGGGAGCGCTGTAGCAATTGGCTCCATTCCCACAACAATACAGGCATACGTGGAAAACATTATCCCACTGAGCAACCCACATGGTCGTGAAGATACCGCCTGGTTCCAGGGATGGACCGTTTTCTACTGGGCCTGGTGGATCTCCTGGTCTCCGTTTGTTGGTATGTTTATAGCGCGGGTATCCAAAGGCCGGACTATTCGCCAGTTCCTGACAGCAGTTTTACTCGTTCCCACCATGGTAACCATTCTGTGGATGTCAGTTTTCGGAGGACTTGCTCTTGATCAAGTCGCAGGCAAGGTTGGAGAACTTGGTACAAAAGGACTTACTGAAGTACCGCTTGCGATGTTTCAGATGTTTGAAATGCTTCCTTACGGCACGTTTCTCTCTGTTATTGCCATCACCTTGGTACTGGTCTTTTTTATTACCTCTTCCGACTCCGGTTCTCTGGTTATTGACTCAATTACAGCTGGTGGAAAGCTTGATGCCCCAGTTCCCCAGCGTATATTCTGGGCAACTATCGAAGGAGCAATTGCAGCGGCACTGCTTTGGATAGGTGGAACCGAAGCCATTCAGGCCTTACAGGCCGGAGCGATTTCAACAGCCTTACCATTCACCATTGTCCTTTTGCTGATGTGCGTCAGTCTGGTGCTGGGCCTAAGATCGGAAATAACAAAGAAATAGCCCCCCTGGGAACAAGCACTTTAGTACCTTACAGATTGTTTCGAAGTCTGCGCTTATCTCTTGTTTTTTTTTTGCAAAAAAACAATCTGTCTCAAGGTACTTATCCCAGCGTCCTTCCCGTTTACCGGGGTTAGGATACTTTAAAGTAAAAAAAATCTGTCCGGAAAACATCCGGCCAGATTTTTTTTTATCTCCAAAGTTTTTTCACAGGTAAATCAGGGGAGTAATGATGGGCTAACTGGGCAAGAAATAATTCAGCCGTAGCTAGAGCGTCGGTTAAAGCATGGTGAGACTGATATATGGGTAAACCGTATCGTTGTCTGGCATCTGCCAAACGAATGGACGGGTAGCGACGACGAAACAGTTTTTGTAGGAAACCGTTCTTTTTAATCTGCTTTTCTGCTTCAATGGCCATGGTATCTATCATGGGAAAACAGACACCTTCCCCAAGCCGCTTCACAAGTGCATTGTATAAAAAATTACGTTCTATATCAAGACAGTGAGCAACCACAATTTTTCCGGCCAACACTTCAAGCAAATCTTCAAATATTTTCGTGAGATCAGGGGCTCCGCAAACATCCGCATGGGTAATACCGTGTATAACCACTGAATTGTCTAACGACTGTCTCGGATTTAAAATCCAATACTCTGCATGACTGCACGAAATTCCGGAAAGAGTAAAAGGAATAAGTCCTATACTGACGATGTCATCACGGTCGGGATGCAAGCCTGTAGTCTCAAAATCGAGTGCAACAAAAGAAACACGATCAACCGAAGTATCTGGATCACAGACTCCTGCCTGAAAGAATTTTCTCAACCGTAAGTCCTGCATATCTCCCACTCTTGCCGCCATAAACGAAGGCCAGTCAACAATATGAGAAAATTTTTGTAACGAAGTTATCATTGCTACTTTCTAAAATAGTTGAAAAGACTATAACGATGGGCTTTGCAGGTAAACGCAAACTTCCCAGAGAAGCCATCTACATTAACTCTATCTGTTCGTTGAATGGTAAAGATACTTTACAAAATTTTGTGCATTATTAAGTATCTGGAAGGCGTCTTTAAGATGTCGACGCTCAAATTCGGACATATCTGCAGGATCAATCGTATTTTCAGGCTCTACCCCCTCCTCCAGATCACGCACCTGATGGCGAAGACGAACCAGGGATATAAACTCCATTGCGTCACGCAGATCAGGCCCACGACCCTCAGGTATAATTCCAGCTTCTATTATGTCATCCAACCGCTCAAAAGTATTACGTGCATCAGAACCGACTGCCAAGGCATGGACACGAACGATATCCGATAATGGAGCAGTTCCCCTCCGTTTCAGATTGATGGAATTTCTATGGCGCCCATCTTTTTCCATAACAAAATTTTTAAAAAAGCCTAGAGGCGGAGTACGGCCCAGAGAATTTCGTGCCAAACAGGCAAGAAAACGTTTGCTCTGCCCAGTTCGCTCCACCACAAAATCCTGAAGTTTTTCGGCCCACTCCACTTCTCCGCACACCCCTTCCAGGTCGAAAAAAATGGAACTGTTCAATAGCGCTTGGGGATTGGGGTTCTCAATCCAGTCCCCAAAACAGTGCTCCCACTCAGCACGTGTTTTTCTCCATTCCGGATTTGTTGCCATTATATTCCCTGTGCATTTGTCATATCCGCACCTGGCCAACCCCTTGCACACAAATTCCGACATGTTACTGAAGTATGTGCCATCCTTCTCGGAATCGTATGCGTTATCAAGCATAAGACCATTATCCTGGTCAGTAATACATAATTGTTCATCCCTGGCCATGGAACCAAAAGTGAGAAAACAATACGGAACAGGAGGGGCGCCCAATTCTTCCTCAGCTAATTCAGTGAGTCTTTGAATAAAACTTCTGCCAATAACGGCCATTGCACTACCAACCATATGAGAATTGGCATCCTCATTGACCATACGAACAAAGCAGTCTTTCACCTGATGGGACAGAGCTTCTAGATCTTCAACCGAAGGTTGCTGAAAAATAGAGTTTACCAGTAGTAAACTATTTTGTGACTCATATCGCACGATATCTGTTAGTTCCACAACGCCAACAGGCCACCTGTCCTTCATGATTGGAAGATGTTTGATATTACAGCGCAACATCAGCAGCATGGCTTCGTAGACATAAGCATTATGATCAAGCGTCAGTAGTTCAGTTGTCATAACCTCGTCAACCGGAGTATCATAAGAGAGGCCGGTTGCCAGGATGCGATTACACAGATCTCTATCGGTCAAGATACCGAATATTTGTTTTTTACGGTTTTTCTTAGTGAACTCGCTCCTTTTCTCCCCAACCAGAACAGCAGAAACATTTTGCTCTGCCATGGTTTGAGCAGCAAGCTGAATGGTGGTATTGCCGGATATTACAACCGGTTCGCGGGAGAGTACGTTCTTTACCTTGGCTGTAGTCATATCATTATCACCTACAGTGGTAACAGCCTGGTGCAATCGGGTACTGTTTTCAACTTCTACAAAATCTGAAAAATCTTCGTATTTCGCACACAAATCATGAAAAACATCCTCTGCCACACGGTACACCAGCGTATCTTCAATTGCCTTTGCTTGCAACCGTACCAGATTGTTCATCAACAACCCCATCTGACCGAATATATCCCCCTGTTCAAGCCGATTATATAGGCTGCCGTTGCGCCGGTATATTTCGACAGCGCCACTTCGAATGACATAAAGATGGTGAATCCTGTCTCCATATCTTAAGATATCGCTGCCTGCCCGGTAATAGGAGACTTCCACCGACGACACCGCACAATCTAAGGCCTCAACAGGCAAAGTATTAAAAGGTGGATATTGAGTGAGGAAATCCCGGATTTCATATAACTCTATATTCATCAAACATAAGCACTCCAGTCTTGAGAACTGAGAACTCTCCTGAAATAAACCATTAAAAATAGATGCAATTATTGAAAATAATTGCACATGCCCCAGGAATTAACCTTATTGTCAAACGTACACTTTTATTGCATTGTTACGAAAAAGAACATACACCATATTAGTAGCCAAATGGCAAATAAAGGATGACGATAAAATGTATGTTGAAGAACAACTTGAGCTTACCGGAATTTCGGGAAAAACCTATACATTTAAAGTCTATCCAAAAAGTGCTCAGCTTCCCGAAACTGGCGGTATTTTTATTGTGACATATATGCACCCGCGTGGCCATTTAGCAGGATTTAAAGTCATTCCTCTTCATATTGGAGTGGCAGACAACCTTCAAACAGTGGTACATGATCTCAAAAAAGAAGATAGATTTTTGAAAAACTGCTGGAATCAAACCTGTACAATAAACCTTAGCACACCCTCTACACGGGATTCATATTTTGCAGACCTTCACCAGCAAATCCTCTGACATTCACCAAAAACACTTTTTTGTAACATATCAAACGTGAACCTTAAAATTCGACATAGAATTCGTAGTTTTTTAAGTTGCAATGAAATAAATAGGTTTATGCTCTTGAGTACTTTTAATTACCTTTTAGCTAAATATGAGGTGGTATGGAAAAAGGACATTTCCCTCCCCTTTTCTGTAAATATAGCCCTCTTTTTTGCTGTTCTAAAAAGTAAAGGGTCCCTTTACCGATTACCGATCTAACCATTTTAATTAAGGTTCAGTAAACATGCTAAATCTATTCGAAGTTCCACCAAGTTGAGATTATCATGGATAAGCTCTGATCTTAGATTTCTTTGTTGTTAGGACTTTAAAACAACGTAATTTTCTGGATACAGTAGAAACATAAAATTTTCTCAGGAATAAATTGGATAGAGGTTTGAGATGTCAATGTTAAATTCTTAGTCGAAACCAAGATCAGCTCTAAGGCACAAACCCAACTCCATTCACGGCCAATTAATCTATTTCAAAAATTGACTAAGCGCTGAATAGTCCAGAAGGCAGCAACACTACCAATGAAGTAAGGTGGCAGGTTGGAAACCCACATCATTTTCTGCGTATTAAAGCGACTAATGATTTGTTTACCAACAAAGATGATAGAGAATACACAAACTATGA
>JBLHNU010000009.1:0-122646 GCA_047622095.1 Desulforhopalus sp. | reverse complement strand
TTCTTAGCTCGCTTTTATGTCAAGTAAAATTTTATCGTAATCGAATATTTTTCGTACAATCTTTACGAAGACTCCTTTATTAAATTGCGCTATTGCAGCGTTTCAAGGGTGGCTGGGAATTGCTGAATGCCATGGTGATTTTCGCTATGTTGAAATCGTTTGGCTTTGAAGTTGAACATGTTACTGACGGCCTGAAGGCTATTGACGTTTTAAAAGAGAAGACCTTTGATTGTGTTTTTATGGATATTCAGATGCCTGATATGGATGGGATCGAAACGACACGTGAGATTCGGCACTCAGGTACAAATAGCAATGTTGGAATTCCTATTATTGCCCTGACGGCCCATGCAATGAAAGGTGATCGAGAACAATTTATAGCTGCGGGTATGACCGATTATCTCTCAAAACCTGTTGAGGTAGATTCGTTAACCACGGTTCTTAAACGGTTAAAATTACATCACCTTAGAAATTAACCAGCAAGAACTTAGGACCCGTTACGAAATAACCTGGCCATTTCCATCCGTTTCGTTACGGAGCCTTATGCCGTTCCGAGAGAGACCTCGGCCATGTTATTTTATGACAACGGCTTAGCATGCGTAATGTAGGACCGTTTTATCGAGTCGAAAACGGTCTTTTCTTATGTGAAGAGAAAGGTGGACTATGGCTAGGAGGCTGTCTGAGAATGGCCTTTCGCCCAAACTCTTCGGAATTCTCAAAAAAATAATGCTCGCAATATCAATTATATGGCTGTGCTTATGTTGTGAGAATTTCTCGATTTTGACCTAAATTCCTATTCTCCGGCAAGCTCCTAGGGGGTGATCAGTTACACCTTTGCTGCGTCATTCAAGCTTGAGGAATGTTTGTGAACGAGCAAAACCCCGGCAATAAGAAGTGCACTGAGGCCATAAAGGGCGAGGTTAAAACTGTGGAAAGTATCAAACACAAGACCAGCCAATATAGGGGAAAGTGAGGCCGGTATATTGCTGGAAAAGAGCCAACCATAAATCTGACTTACTCGTTCTGCTCCCCAACAACGTGATGCCGTGGAAACATAAAGAACGAGAACTCCACCATAGTTAAAGCCGGTAAGTGTTGCTATCAGAAGAAAGCCTGTGGCGGTGCCCAGTAAACTTGGAGCCGACATAAGAACTAAGGCTTGAAAGAGCAGGTTAACTTTGATTGCGGATGCCGATTGCATTTTATCAAAAATCATTCCCCAGCCGATTCTTCCGCAGGCGTTGGCCAGAGCAAAGAGTGACACTCCTGTTATACCTAGCTGAACCATATTCTCGCCCTCAAATAGTTCTTTGAGGTTGGCGTTTACAGCAAATCCTGCGGCAAGACCAATAAACATGGCCCCATATAGTATCTGAAAAATGGGATGGCTGATCATTTCCTTGAAGGTCACGTCTTTTCCTTTTTCCACAATTTTCAGATCGTTCTCGGGGAAGTGCATGGTTGATCCTGCTGTGACAACTACTCCCATGAAAATGAGACCAAAAATGGAAAAGGTTTCAAAAGGGGTGTGGCCCATGGATTCCATGAGATAGCCACCGATCTGACTAACAAGGGCTGCTCCACCTCCAAAGCCTGCTACTGCGACACCAGTGACCAAACCTTTGCTCTGTGGAAACCAGCGAATGCAAACTGCTATTGGTACGATATAGGCGATACCCGCACCAATACCGCTTATTACTCCAATACCGAGAGTGGTCAGAAAAAAGTTTTTGTAGCCGAGGCTTGCTATCAGCCAGCCACTGCCAAAGAGAAACCCACCCCCCATTGCACAGATTCTTGGGCCTACTTTGGGAAGAATTGTTCCGGCCATCATCATCGTAAGTGGAAAGATGAAGTAGAAGGCAGTAAAAGGGATCTGAACAGGACCTTGTTGTAATCCTGTGAGCGCTTTTAAAGGTTGGACATAAACCGACCATGAGTATGTTGCACCAAGGCACATTTGCATCATGACAGCGGATAATAAGATTACATATCGCATGGGGGCTCCGTTGTTGTGCTGAGTGTGTTATTCACTGTTTTTAAAGAAAAATTATTGACGTGAAATCTTTGTACTCGTTTATTCATTTCTTTGTCAATAACCAGATACGTAGTCGAAATTGAGAACTTTAGTTGAAAGTAGCTTTTGGTCAGACCAATTTGTGTACTGACTGGTTTTGAAAAGTAAAACTATAGAAGCATATCATTAAAAAGAATATGTTGTCTATGTTGCTGGACGCTGAGGGGTTTTTGAAGAGGATGTAAAATGAAATACAGGGCTTAGCTTAACTGTGGAAAAAGGTTTTGTAATATACCAATATCGTGGGTTTTCAGGGGCTTGAAAAAAATCTTGCTCTCTTTTGTACTACGGAGTATGAAGGCATTGCCTCCTAATTAAAATGTTCGAATGTGTTGAGACGTTTCAGTCTTCTAGTAATATATTTGAGTAAACCAGAAAAGCATTACATGGGAATAAGTAAAAATGAAAATACTCGTTATTAACTCGGGAAGTTCTTCTATCAAATTTCAATTACTACAGATGGAAAACGAATCTGTTCTGGCAACTGGCCTGGTTGAAAGAATTGGTGAAGAAGAAGGAGTGTTAAAGTGCACCTTTATGCCTGGTTCGCCCGATGAGAAGGTTGTAAAACTTGCTGAGCCAATTGCGGATCATAACAAAGGTATGCTGCTTGCCGTAAATCTACTTTCTGATACTGAGTATGGTGTTCTTTCTGGGAAAGATGATATTGGAGTAATTGGACACCGTGTAGTTCATGGTGGTGAAGACTTTCACCAGCCTGCAATAATTACCGACGAAATTATGGCGGCAATTAACAAGAACATTCCTCTTGCACCACTTCACAATCCCGCAAATATCGATGGTATTCGTGTGGCTCAGGAGCTTTTTCCAGGTGTTCCACAGGTTGCAGTGTTTGATACAGCTTATCACCAGACTATTCCACCACACGCCTATCATTACGCACTTCCATACGAGCTGTATGAAAAAGAGCGAATCAGACGTTATGGCTTTCATGGGACTTCCCACCAGTTTGTAGCTAGCGAGTGCGCCAAGCTCATGGGTAAGCCGTTAAGTGAACTGAATATTATCTCAATTCACCTCGGAAATGGCTGTTCAATGACAGCTATCAAAAATGGTGAAAGTATAGATACAACACTTGGTCTTACTCCTTTGGAAGGACTCGTAATGGGTACACGAAGTGGAGATGTAGATCCAGCTGTTCATGCATTTTTGGCCCGTAATTGTGGTATGGATATCGAAGAAATTGATTCTATGCTCAATAAGGAATCCGGCTTAAAGGGTCTTTGCGGTCTTAACGATATGCGTGATATTCATGACGCAATTAAAGAAGGTAATGAAAGAGCCAAATTGGCACTTGATGTACAAACCTATCGCAACAAAAAATACGTTGGCGCTTACCTGGCAGCTCTTGGTCACGTTGATGCGATTATTTTCACTGCGGGAATTGGTGAAAATGACGAGGTAGTACGTGAAAAGACAGTTGAAGGACTGGAAAATTTTGGTATTGAAATGGATCTGAAAATAAATGATCAGCGTATCAAAAAACCTACTCTGTTGAGTACTGCTGATAGCCGTGTTCAGATTTGGGGCATTCCTACCAATGAAGAACTCGCTATTGCAAGAGCAGCCAAGGAACTTGTTGCCGCTTAAAAAACGATAGTTACTGTGCCCTCGTGGCATAGTTTGTTAGAGCACAAAAAGGGGCTGGAATCTATACGATTCCAGCCCCTTTTTCATTATGCGTCTGAGCAGGTGTTTGTTCAGGTACTAAAGAGACTTCGCTTTTGCTCTTTTTAGATTGTTATACACAGTCATCAATTTGCTGTGTTCAGTTGAAATGTTTGACCATGTATCTCCAAACTGCAAACCAAAGAAGGTTTGTGTCCCACTTGTTATATGAAAGGCTGTTTCAATTTCTGTTTCTGTATAAAAACGGCGAAGCCCTTTTTCGTACAATTCAGAATGTTCACCTTCGCTCTCAATTCTACAAAGAGTTGAGAGGAGCTGAAAAATACGTTTTCTTGGTTTCGAGACTTCACCGAAGTTAACCACCCAATCACACCACTGAGCAGCGGCTTCGAACTCTTTTAAAGCGAGAAGTATATGCGCTTTGAGTTCCCCAATCCGAAGGGTGTCCCAGTTGCTACCTTTGTCAAAAAGTACGCCTGTCAGATGTGAGACTAATTGCTGGTCATCAATTTCAAGCTGTTCAAAAGAGTCCAGAGTATCTGTAAGTTCTGGGTTGGCCATTGTTTTCAGATTAAGTAGAAATGGTCGAAGCTGCGCTCCTTTATTTCTATTGTTCCAGATGAGATCATCTACAGGATATATTTCAGACATACCTGGGATAATTATCCTACAGCTGTACAATCCACAATGGAGGTACTCCCGCAGGTAAGGGGTAAAACCCTTCTGAGTTATCAAACTTCTTAGATGCTGTTCTTCGTCCGCAGTAGAGCCTGTAAATGACCACGGTGAGTAGGGAAAATCCGGGTTATCACGAAACATAGACCACGCAAGCAGACCGTCAGAATCAATAAAATGGCTTTCTAGGTTATATTGGTCTGCCACGAGTTCAATGTTATGAACAGGGTGACTAAAGTCGTTGAGTTGGTCTAGCCTGCGACCTTGTAGCAGTTCTGTTAAGGTTCGCTCTATCGCAACCTCAAATCTGCAATTGGCACCAAATGCTGCGTATGCGCCACCGTTGTCTCTGTTTATGAGGATGACACATATAACTGGGAATTGTCCGCCAAGCGAGCTGTCATGAATTGTTACCGAAAAGCCATGCCTTTCGAGGTTATTTCTGATTTCGAGTAGGTGTGGTGATTGATTTAAAGCACTATCTGGGATTGTCGGCAGGCTCAATCCTTTTGCGATAACGGTGTTTTTAACATATCGCTCGATTATTTCTGAAAGTGCCTGGGATCTACATTCACTCGACGAATTGCCTGCAGCCATTCCATTACTGACATAGAGGTTGTTGAGTAGGCTGATCGGAAAATAACAGAGACTGGAGTCATCTATATTAACAAATGGGAGTGCGCAGATACCACGATCTGGTGTGTCAGTATTGTTATCATATAAATCTTCTGGCTGTAGTTCATTTTCTGGATCGTAGAATGTAATCAGTTCAGGGCTCAGTAGGTGGGTATTGGTTGGAAGATGCACGTATTCCTTGAACTCACTAGATGTAGTTGGTTCTTTAAACCACCGTTCATCAGGGTAGAATGTGAACTCTTGGCTGGAGTCCTCATCAATTGTTTCACCAATAAAGTATTCACTGAAAAAAAAGTCAGTGGACAACCTTTCAATGAATTCACCTACTCCACTTGCGATACTTGCAAGTTTGGAGGTTCCTTTTCCGTTTGTGTACAGCGCAGGGCAAGATACTGCTTGCAGGTGGACTGACCAGCAGTTTGGAACGGGGTTTAGGTAACTCGTTTCATTAAGTTTAATGTCGAGGGTCTCAAGAGTGTTTCTGGCTCGTTCTAGTGTGTTTTCTAGCGGAGAGTCTTTGCCGGGTATTATCGTTGTATTGCTCATAACAGGGATATTATAACGCTTAATGAGTTGAGGGAAGAGTGTATGTACAATACACCATGCGGTCAGACTGAAATATATCATCTTGCACGGCTTGTAAAGAATCAAAAGTGAAGATAGGGGGAGGGAGGTGAAAATAAAACCTACATTTTGCGTATGTAAGATTTAGGTAAAAACCTGTTCCCACTACTTGGTCATTCGGGGAGGAGATCTCAGTGCAGCGAGAACAGGGGAGGAGCTGGTACAAAAACCACTAAGATCAAGACTGTTGACCTTAGTGGAGTAAAACTCTAGATGGTTTTCCTTTCTCGCAGTGAATCCGCAAGCATCTCAACAACAAATTTCACTTTTTCAGGTGATTCATGCTGGATAAGATTATCCTGAATATGCATTACACAGGTAGGGCATCCGGTTGCAACATAGTCAACATTTGCGGCCTGGATGTTTTTAACCTTGTGATTGTTGATTTTGATAGCCGTGTCGTAATGTGTGATACAATAGCTACCGGCACTTCCGCAACAAACATCGGCATCTTTCATTTCGTGGAATTCCACACCAGGGATCTTTTTCAAAAGATTCCGTGGCTGCTCTGCAATACCTTGACCGCGAACCATATGACAAGGGTCATGATAAGATACCTTGTAAGGCAGCGTCCCAAGTTCCTCTGGTTTGATGTCTATGTTATCGGCAATAAACTCATGGATATCGTAAATCTTCTCTGTGAATTCTTTGAGTTCAGGGCTGTCTTCTATGAATACTTTGATCTCTTTTTTGAGAGACATACCGCAAGATGAACAGGCAACAACAATCGCATCGAGGTCATACTGCTGAAACAGATTGAAGTTATGTTCCATAAGCATCTTAGCACCATCGTAATCGCCATTGGCAAGTACTGGAGTACCATTACACTTCTGCTTTTTGGGAATAACAACCTCATATCCATAGCCGGTCAAAATATCGATAACTGATTTGGCTACGTTTGTGTAAATAAGGTTTCCAGCACATCCAGTAAAATAACCTATCCGTTTTTTAGCAGGCCCATTCTTAGCAGGTATTACCTCAGGATATTGACTCTGTGTGCTTCTAAGAGCCATTTGTGGGAAATTTTGTCGTTTAGAAAAACCAAAGAGTGGAAACAGGTGTCGGACAGGATTTTTGGGTCCTATACCAAATAACGCCCGTTGGGCAACACCGATTGCTGCAGCGCCAATTGTGAGCGGCCATTTTCTCCAGACAAGCTGGCGGAAAATCAAGGCTTTGAAGAATCCGAGTCCTTCCTGTGTGGTAATGTACCAGCGAAGACGAAGTACAACGTGTTCTGGGCTTACTCCTGCAGGGCAGTTTGCAGAACAGGTCTTACAGTTGAGGCATTCGTTTATAGCGTGCTTTACCTTCTCGGTAATCTGTAGCTCACCACTCACTATTTTTTCGGCCAGTTTGTTCTTGCCACGGGCAACGTAAAGCTCATTGCCCATCTCTTTAAAAACAGGACATACGCTACGGCATTTTCCACACTGCATGCACTTTTGGAATTCAGTTGCGGCTTCCAGTAAGTGTGTCTCAGCAAGTTTTTTAATTGAGGCTTGAGTAGTCATTATCGCTCTCCCCCCTATGCCGCTATGTCTTCTGGCATATCGAACATCTTACCAGGATTTAAGAGATTGAGTGGATCAAAGGTTCTTTTGATGTTTTGAAGAAGAGCTATTCCTTCACCACCAATTTGGTCTTTTAAGAATGGTTTCTTTTCAAGGCCTATTCCATGCTCACCAGAAATCGTTCCATCAAGATCAATGGCCAGTTGAAAAAGCTCAACTACAGCTTTTTCGGTACGAGCTAATTCGTCCTTGTCCTGCATGTCTAAAAGAAAAGTAGGGTGGAGGTTACCATCACCTGCATGTCCAAAGATTCCAACTTGGATATCATATTTTGTGGCAATATCGGTGATTCCTTGAACCATCTCTGGAAGTTTGGACCGCATAACGGTAGCATCTTCTAGGATCAGGTTCGGTTTTACGCTGGCAAGAGCATTCAGTGCAGCTCTGCGTCCTGCAAAGAGGGCATCACGTTCTTCTGTGGTTTTAGCCCTGACAAATTCGCGAAGATCACATTTTTTGACCTGTTCTTCAACTTTAGCAATTTCAGACTTGGCAGCATTTGGCTCGCCGTCAGTTTCAATTAGAAGGACTGCTGCAGCATCGCGTGGAAGACCACAATCTTTAAAATTTTGAATAGCATTAATGGTAGCGTTATCCATGAATTCCATAGTGGAAGGAGTAACACCTGCTGCGATAATGCCAGAAACAGCATTTGCAGCGCCGTCAAGGCTGTTGAAAATTGCCAGGGCAGATTCTCGGTGCTCTGGGATTGGTAGAAGGGATAGTGTTACTTCGGTCATAATGCCAAGTAACCCTTCACTCCCCACGAAAATGCCTTCCATATTAAAGCCTGCTACGTGTTTAACGCATTTATTGCCAAGAGTAACGATGTCGCCCTGGGGAAGAACTACCTTCATCATTTTGACGTAGTCTTTTGTGACGCCATACTTAAGGCCTCTTAACCCGCCTGCATTTTCAGCTACGTTACCACCGATTGTGGAAAAAGCGACGCTACCAGGGTCTGGAGGGTAGAAGAGATTTCCTTCAGCTGCGACAGGATCAATGTCAGATGTGGTTATGCCAGCTTCAACAGTGATCAAACGATTGGCTGGATCAAAGTCAATGACATTTCTCATTTTATCCATGGCGAGGACAATACCCTTTTTCAATGGAATTGACCCACCTGATAAACCGCTGCCCTGTCCCCTGGGGGTTACACATATTTTTTCTCTGTAAGCAAACTTCATAAGCTGGCTTACCTGTTCAGTAGTTTTTGCAAAGACAACAGCCTCTGGCTGAATTTCCACATGGGATGCGTCGTAGCTGTAGGCAACCATATCTTCAATATCAGTTAGTACTTCTGATTCTCCGAATATGGTTTTTAATTCCTCTATTTGGCTGTTGTTCATTTTCTACTCCGTCAAGTGAGAAACAGGGGCGTGTTCATTTCCCCTCTTGGTTGATCTTTACGGGCGTGCATTAATAGATGTGGGATAAAAGCATCTTCTGCTGCGATCACTCATAATAGATATGTTTATAGGCTCCTGTAAAGGTAGGACCAATATAGGAGAAGACCACTGCCGTTGTCAAGGAAAAAGGGAAGCATGGAAAAAATGCGTTTAAACAGTGTTATGGCGCTGTGTCTCGTGGTGGTTGTGGTGGGTGTGATCTGTGCAACGTAAGGGTATTACCATTAGACCGAGTGGTATACTGTCTCCTATAAGACATGCCTGTTTCGTTTTTTGGTTTTTAAAATTATTGTTTGTTTATGTCGTTTCAGTCGAGAGTAATAAAACAACGCATACATTTATTTGAAATAATAATTGAGGTAAAAAAGGTTGGGTAGGAGATGTAGCATTAGTGAAAGTAATCTGTTATCTGCTTTAGATCGGCCAGACAGAATCTATTCGTTGTATTAACTTTGCCGCAGTGGGATGATTCGTAGAACAAGATTAGTTCATACTTCAGGTAGGAAAAGTGAGTACAAGGATGTTGCTAAAGCATTGGTGTAGGGCGAAATAAGTTGATATTGACTCTAGGTTTTGGTCCAAAAAATAGTGACGTATTTCATTATTTTATTAATAAATTATGCTGTCTGGTGAAAACACATAAATAAAACTGATAAACTGGAGTAGTTTAAGTGATATGCGATATGAGGGAAGTCAATGAGATTTAAGGGCAAAAAACAAAATTACAAGTTGTAAACGTGGAAATATATGATATATTTGCCACCTGTATGAAAGCTTGCTCAAGGGTAGTGTAGGAGCGTCGTTTTGATGTCTTGTGAAATATTTATGTTTCATCTCACGTAAACTGGTGGGGTGGTAGGGTAAGTTTTTAATCGCGATGGCTCCAGAATAACGTTAAGTCCATTTGTGTCCCTGGCGTCAAGGTATCTTCATGAAAGAATGCAGTATCACTTTTTTACCTCATCAAAAGAAAATCAAGGTCTCCTCAGGAGAACGCTTGATTCGTGCTGCATTGCGCGCTGGTGTTCATATTAATGCTTCATGTGGCGGTGAAGGTGTCTGTGGGAAATGTCGTATCCTCGTTGAGGAAGGGCAGGTCACAGGTGGTATATCTGAACGGCTGACAAAAGAAGATATTGAGCGCGGTTATCGTCTCGCCTGCCTTGCAAAAATCACTGAAGACGTTGTTGTTCGGATTCCTATTGAGTCTTCCATAGATAAAAGTGTCATGAATCTTCAGGCCACTCCACGGAGAACGGCGGAAATCCAGCATATGGATTTTGAAAAATTGAAAGAAGAAGGTCATTTCACTCCTCCTGTAGATAAAATATTTCTTAAGCTTACTCCTCCAGACTCTCTTAATAATCTCCCCGATGTTACCCGGCTTGTAGAGCATTTAAAAGCTGATGCTGGTGAACGCGGCCTCGAAGTCACGCTCTCTGTTATACGGAAAATATCCAATGTAATAAGAGAGGACGATTTTAATGTTACAGCAACACTTATAAGGCCAGTAAGAGATGGTGGTAAAAGTAGTGTTGTTAACGTTCAGTCCGGTGACCATACGAGCAAGAACTACGCAATAGCCATGGATATTGGTACGACGACGATCTATGGACAACTTGTCGATCTTGCTACAGCTAAGTGTCTCGCAGAAGCTGGAGACTTCAATGCTCAAATTAGCTACGGCGAAGATGTTATCTCGCGTATTGTCTATGCAGAAAAAGGCGACGGTCTAGAGCAACTGCAGAAGGTTGTTTTGGGAACTATTAACAGTGTGCTGGAAAAGATATTTAAAAAAGCTGACATTAATAGAGATGATGTCTCTACTATAACGCTGTCAGGCAACACGACCATGACACAACTGTTCTTAAAGGTCGATCCCAGTTGGATTCGTAGGTCTCCTTACGTGCCTAGTGCATCACTTTATCCTCCTGTTACAGCCAAAGAGATTGGCGTTGATATTAACGATCATGCTATAGCACTCATATATCCTCAGGTCTCAAGTTTTGTTGGTGGTGATATCGTTGCAGGTGTTATGGGATCAGGTATGTATAAGGAAGAAGAGTTAACCCTTTTTCTTGATATTGGAACCAATGCAGAGTTGGTTGTCGGTAACAAAGACTGGTTGGCATGTACCGCCTGTTCAGCAGGACCTGCTTTTGAGGGTGGAGGTATTGAGTTCGGTATGCGGGCAGCCAAAGGTGCAATTGAAGATTTTTCAATGAATCCAGTGAGTTTTGAACCTATGGTTTTTACTATTGGTGACGTGAGACCTAAGGGTATTTGTGGCTCCGGTCTTATTACTATGGCAGCTGTACTGTTTGAAACCGGTGTGATCAATAATCGTGGAAAGTTTAACCGAGATTTGGGCACACCGCGTATCAGAAAAAACAATGATGTATGGGAGTATGTAGTCGCGTGGAAAGATGAAACGCAGCTTGAGAGGGATATTAGTATAACAGAGCCAGATCTTGATAATCTTATACGTGCAAAAGGTGCCATATATAGTGGGTGTGTGACTCTTCTTAAGGAAGTTGGCCTTTCTATGGATGACGTTGAGAGAATTATTCTTGCAGGTGGCTTTGGCAGTTATATTGACCTTGAAAAAGCTATGATCATAGGGTTGTTACCTGAAATTGACGCAGATAAAGTTGTGTTTATAGGTAACGGATCTCTTATGGGGGCTCGAATGAGCTCTCTTACTAACAGTATAAGGCGGGATGTTTTTTCAGTTACTCAGATGATGACCAATTTTGAGCTTTCTGAAACACCATCTTACATGGACAACTACATTGCAGCGATGTTTTTGCCCCATACGGAAATCGAAAAATTTCCAAGATTAAAAGCTCGTATGGAGCAAAGAGGGGGGCGCTGACGGCAGTGTAGCACTGATTGACGGCTCAGTTTGTAGGTGCAAACGCTGTTCGATATAAAATGAATTTATACCTCTATACATTGTACTCGTGTTGATAAGGGGGGGTTGGGGCCAGGAAAGCGGCGACAATCTTCAGGAGAATAATTATTCACCAGTAAGGAGGCAAAAGTGGGATTTGAATTAAAGAAGGAATCCTATAGCGGCGGTATTAAGGCTATTTCCATAGGTAGTGGTGACTCTGCAATTACCGTGGGCGGGGAGTCGTGTTATCCTTTTCATACATTTGAAGGTGACATGCCCAACAAGCCGATAGTCGCAATGGAGATCTGGGACATCGAGCCCGAAGATTGGCCTGAGGCGGTGAAAGCCCCTTTTAAAGATGTTCTTTCCGACCCTGCTGCCTGGGCAAAAAAATGCGTAGATGATTACGGTGCGGACGCAATCGTTGTCCAGCTCAAAAGTATTGATCCAAATGATAAAGATGCCAGTCCCGAATCCGCTGCAGCCACAGTTAAAAAAGTTCTGGAAACTGTTGCTGTCCCTGTGATCGTTTGGGGTTGTGCAAATCCTGAGAAAGATGAAGAAGTACTGAAGGTTATTGCAGAGCAGTGTCAGGACTATAATCTCGTACTCGGGCCTGTAGAAGAAAAGAACTATAAGGGCATTGGTGCTGCAGCCATGGGTTATGGCCACGCAGTTATCGCTTCTTCTCCCATTGATGTTAACCTTGCAAAACAGGTTAATATTCTTCTCGAAAATCTCGGTATGCCAATGGATCGTCTCCTTGTTGATCCTACAACTGGTGGTCTTGGTTATGGTATGGAATATTCATACTCTGTCATGGAACGATTGAACATGGCGGCCATGGTGCAGGGTGATGAAAAGCTGCAGTTTCCAATGATTAATAATCTCGGTAACGAGGTCTGGAAGTGTAAGGAAGCTAAAGAAACTGTTGAAAGTGCACCACTTTTAGGTGACCCTGAGACTCGCGGAATAATGATGGAAGCTATTGGAGCTGTTTCGTATTTGCTCAGTGGCTCTAACATTCTTATTATGCGTCACCCTGAAGCCATAAGGATGACCAAAGAGTTTATTGATGTCTTAGCCGATGGTGGATCTATGGCTGACGCTAAGCCTATTGAAAAGATCTTAGCGGATGCTAATATTGATTTCGCAGCCCTCGCACCTGAAGCTGATCTCACAATTGAAGAAGAGGTTAAAAAAGCTGCTCCTGCTAAAAAAGCTGCTGCTAAAGCCGCTCCTGCTGCAAAAGAAAAGCCTGCCGCTAAAGCCGCACCTGCCTCTAAAGCTGAAGTAGTTGAAGCAAAAGCCGCTCCTAAAGCAGATCCAGCTGAACAGGCAAAACTTGACGCAGAAGCAAAAGCGAAAGCTGATGTAGATGCTAAGGCTAAAGCTGAGGCGGATGCAAAAGCAAAAGCTGATGCAGATGCAAAAGCAAAAGCTGATGCAGAAGCAAAAGCTGAAGCTGATGCTAAAGCCAAAGCCAAGGCAGAAGCTGATAAGATCCAAGCTGATGCTGAAGCACTGGAAGCTGACGAAAATGCTCTCAGACGCCTACGTGCTCAAGCCAAAAAAGACCACGATGATGCAGCGGCAGCTGCCCCAGAGGCGGAAGTTGCAATGACCGCATCGTCTGTTCAGAAGACTGATCAGGAAAAAATTCTAGACATGCTCGATAGGTTCCATAAACGGAATTAATCGAAAACACTATGTATTACTATGTACTGTAAGGCTTATGGGACTCTGAAAAAATCTCATTCACTCTAGGTGGAGGAACCTTGATATGACAGAAGTAAAAGCAAAAGTGCAAAAACCTGTGAAGTTAGCAGACCCGATGGAATCATCTATCGAGCCATCAACCCAGGAAATGATTGCCCGGGCTCAACAACTCGGTGTTGAAACTGTTTTTGATCGAGCTGTAACCATGAAACCTTGTGCCATAGGCATGCAAGGTATCTGTTGTAAAAATTGTTCTATGGGACCATGTCGTTTACCACTCCCAAAAGATGGAATCCAGGGCGAAGACACCCGCAAGGGATTATGTGGTGCAACCGCTAATACCATCTGTGCAAGAAACTTTATCCGAATGATCGCTGGTGGTGCCGCCGCTCACTCCGATCATGGTCGAAATGTTGCCATTACCTTTCTTGCAGCTGCAAAAGGTGAAGTTGACGATTATAAAATTAAAGATCCACAGAAACTTTTACAGATAGCTCCGTATTATGGCGTTGACATAACTGTAGAAGAAGACGGTGTTGTTAAAGACCGTGATATACAAGAAATTGCCATTGCAGTAGGCGAAGTTGCAGTTCGAGAATGGGGTAAGCCCACCGGAAACTTGAAGATGATCAAAAGAGCACCGCAACCTCTTCAGGATAAATGGGCAGAGCAGGGTGTTATTCCACGTAATGTTGACCGTGAGATTGTAGAAATCATGCATCGTACCCACATGGGTGTTGATCAGGATTTCAAAAACCTCATGAAGCAGGGTACCAGAGCAGCTCTCGCCGATGGTTGGGGCGGGTCAATGATCGGTACCGATCTGCAGGATGTTATGTTTGGAACTCCTACACCTCTTCAAGCTGAAGCAAATCTTGGCGTCATGAAAGAAGATCATGTCAATATCATTGTTCATGGTCATGAGCCTCTTCTTTCTGAAATGATCGTTGCTGCCTGTCAATCTCAGGAACTCGTCGATTACGCGAAAACAAAAGGTGCTAAGGGTATCCAGCTCAGCGGTATTTGTTGTACTGCAAATGAAGTGCTCCAGCGTCATGGTGTACCACCAGCAGGAACCTTCCTTCAGCAGGAACTTGCCATTATTACAGGCGCCTGTGATGCTATGGTTGTTGATGTTCAGTGTATCTTTCAGAACTTGGCAAACGTTGCTAAGTGCTTCCATACAAAACTGATCACCACCCATCCAATTGCTAAGATGGAACAGGAAAACGTTATGCACATTGAGTTTGATGAGCATCACGCAATGGAAGACGCTGTTCGTATCGTGAAAATCGCTATTGATAATTATGAAAAACGTGGTGCCGAAGTTATGATTCCACGTCATAAGTCATCTCAGATAGCTGGATTTGGTGTTGAGTCTATCAAGTATCATCTTGGTGGAAGCTTCCGTGGCGATTATTTTACATTAAACGATAACATTATTAATGGTCGTATTCGTGGTATTGCCGGTGTTGTTGGTTGTAATAACGCCCGTACTAAGCATAATGAAGAACATATCGTGATCATGAAGGAACTGATCAAAAACGATGTTATTGTTCTTACCACCGGTTGTAGTGCTATCGCGGCTGGTATTCATGGTCTCTGTACTCCTGAATCTGCAGCTGTTCATTGTGGTCCTGGTCTTGCTGAAGTTTGTGAGACTGTAGGTATTCCTCCTGTGCTACACCTTGGATCTTGTGTAGATAACAGTCGTATCCTGCTTGCTGCTACAGAAGTAGTGAATGCGGGTGGTTTAGGTAATGACATTTGTGATCTTCCTGCAGCCGGTAGTGCACCAGAGTGGATGAGCGAAAAAGCCATCTCAATTGGTCAGTACTTTGTAGCGTCAGGTGTTTACACTGTGTTTGGTTACAGCATGCCTGTTGAAGGTGCACCTGTCTTTAAGGATTATCTCTATAAGGAAATGGAGAATATGTACGGTGGTATGTGGGATTGTGAGCCAGATCCTGTGAAGCATGCCCATAAGATGATTGCCCACATTGATAAGAAACGTAAGGAACTAGGCATCGATAAGGCTCGTGATAGAGTTCTTATGGATATGGCTGACAGACAGGCCCTTGGAATGGAATAATATAATATTAACGATTACGTTATTACTAATATAAGGAGTAAAGCATGTCTAGATTAGTAGCATTTGCAGCTATACAAGGTGGTTATAAAGTAGTTTCCCAGGTGGAGGGTGATCTTGAAAAGGCGCTTCAAAGTTATGACGCCAGTACACCTATTGGTTTCCCTAATACCGCATATTATTTACCCGTTATTTATTCTCTGACAGGGATGAAGTGTGAGACCCTTGAAGATTTGAAAAAACCCATGGAGTTTGCCCGTGGTCTTCTTCCGCCACATATAAAAGGTTCCAACCATCTCCCGTATCTTGGACCACTCTTAGATGCTGGTATGGCAGGAATCTTTGCCTATGAAGTAAAAGAAGCTCTTCGTATTTTAAGAGAGCCTGATTTTTACCTTGACGCTGAAGATCCGGATATCGATGCCGGAAAACTCTGGGTTGGCCCTGCCAGTGATATTATTCTTAGAAAACGTGGTGTCGAATTTGTTGATGGCTCGGCTCCAGGATTTGCAGCTATCGTTGGTGCCGCACCTAATGCAGAGATTGCTCAAATGATAGTCGAAGATTATCAGAAGAAAAATCTCTATGTCTTCTGTGCAGCGAACCACTACGGTAAAACTGTTATCGAGCAGTGTCTTGAGGCTGGAATGCAGGTTGGTTGGAATACACGTATCGTTCCTTTTGGACCAGATATTTCTTCAGCTGTATTTGCCCTTGGTTTTGCCAACCGTGCAGCAATGGCTTTTGGTGGCGTTCAGCCTGGTGATTATCGCAAAATGCTCATGTACAACAAAAACCGTATCTTTGCATTTGTTAATGCTCTCGGTGATGTTGGAACAGAGTGGGCTGTGGCTGCTGCAGGTTGTGTTAACTGGGGCTTCCCGACTCTTGCTGATACCGATATTCCTGAGATTCTTCCAACAGGTATATGTACATATGAGCATGTTGTTGCCAACGTTCCCCACGATGAGATCTGTCAGAAGTCCGTTGAAGTTCGTGGTTTGAAGATCAACGTTACTGAAATTGACATCCCACTTGCCTTTGGTCCTGCTTTTGAGGGTGAGCGTGTACGTGGTGGCGATCTTTTTGGTCAGATGGGTGGTGGTAAGACCCAGTGTACTGAGCTTGTTAAGATGGCAGAGATGGGTGATATCGAAGATGGCAAGGTTGAAGTTGTAGGACCGGACATCGGTGACATGAAAGAAGGGGATGTTCTTCCTTTAGGTATTATGGTCCAGATTGCTGGCCGTGAGTTTCAGTCGGATTTTGAGCCGATTATGGAGCGTCAAATCCATCACCTTGTTAACTATATCCAAGGGATCATGCATATTGGTCAGCGTGATATCTCATGGGTACGTGTTGGTAAAGCAGCAGTTGAGAAAGGCTTTACTTTAAAAGATATCGGTATTGTTCTTCATGCGAAATTCCATCAGGATTTCCAGAAGATAGTGGATAAAGTTCAAGTCACACTTTATACTAAAAAAGAAGACGTGGACAAGATCACAGCTCAGGCAAGAGAAGAGTATAAAACACGTGATTCCCGTGTTGACAACATGACCGATGAAGATGTCGAAACCTTCTATTCTTGTAGTCTCTGTCAGTCTTTTGCTCCAAGCCATGTCTGTTCAGTAAGTCCAGAAAGAACCGGTCTTTGTGGTGCTTATAACTGGATGGATTGTAAGGCTGCCTTTGAAATCAATCCTACAGGACCAAATCAGCCTATCCAAAAAGGAAAGGTTCTTGATCCAGTACTTGGTCGATTTGAGGGTGTTGATGAGTTCATTAAGAGCGCTTCAAAAGGTGCTGTTGATACATATAATTTCTACTCAATGGTTAACTCCCCAATGACTACTTGTGGTTGTTGCGAATGTATTGCCGCAATGCTACCAAGTTGCAATGGTATCATGACTGTTGGTCGTGATTATACCGGTGAGACTCCTTCAGGTATGAAGTTTACTACCCTTGCAGGTGTTATGGGTGGTGGAGCTTCTTCGCCAGGCTTTGTTGGTCATTCTAAATTCAATATTACCCAGAAGAAGTTTATCTTAGGTGATGGTGGATTACTCAGAATGGTCTGGATGCCAAAGGTTGTTAAAGATGAAATTCGAGATAGATTGAATGCCCGAGGCGCTGAAATGGGTGTTGAGAATTTCGCTGATTTGATTGCTGATGAAACTATCGGTATCACTGAAGAGGAAATTTTGCCATGGCTCGAAGAAAAAGGACATCCTGCTCTTAAGATGGATTCTTTGATTGGTTAATTATTGAAGCTGTGTGCACGGTTCAACTGAAAAATTGTTGAGCCGTGCAAGTCTCGATGTGAAATATACATAAGGAGAGTACACAAATGGCGTTAACAGGAATACAAATTTTCAAACTCCTGCCAAAAACCAACTGTAAGGAGTGTGGGGTTCCAACATGCCTTGCGTTTGCTATGAATCTTGCGTCTAGTAAAGCTGAACTTGATGCGTGTCCTTACGTGTCCGATGAAGCACGTGCACAACTTGCTGAGGCATCCGCTCCACCAATTCGTCCTATATTACTAGGTAAAGGTGTTCGTGCTGCAAAAACAGGTGGTGAGACAGTTTTATTCAGGCATGAAAAAACATTTTTTAACCCAACTATGTTTGCAGGTACCATCACTTCTGATACTTCCGAAGATGATGTCTGTGCAAAAATTAATACATGGAATGCACTGCAATACGAACGGGTCGGATTAAATCTGAGACCTGAGTTGGTTGCGTTAAAAGATGTTAACGGCGACGGGGTTGCATTTGCCAGCCTTGCTAAAACCATAGCTGAAAAGTCAGAGTTCAATCTGATTTTGATGAGTGAGAGTGCAGAGATTATAGAGGGTGCTGTGAAAACAGCTGGATTTAAACGTCCACTTATCTACGCAGCCACTGCTGATACTGCGGATGCCTTTGGTAAAATTGCATTAGACAACGATTTACCGCTGGCTATAAAATCTGATACAGTCGAAGGTCTCATTGCCTTGTCCGATAAGTTGACGGGTATGGGTTTGAAGGATCTGGTTTTAGATTCAGGTGCTAGGGAAATAAAACAGGCTCTGGAAGATCAGGTTGCAATGCGTCGTGCAGCCCTCAAAGATTCTAACAGATCTCTTGGATTTCCAACGATTACTTTTCCAAGTGAAATGGCTACCAACGTAGCTACAGAAGGTCTTATTGCCAGTATGTTTGTAGCTAAATATGGTGGTATTGTGGTTATGTCTGATCTTACCACTGAAGTTATTTTTCCACTTCTTCTTGAGCGTCTTAATATCTTTACAGATCCACAGCGCCCAATGACAGTTACTGAAGGTATCTTTGAGATTGGTAACCCAGATGAGAACTCTCCCGTTCTTGTAACCACAAATTTTGCCCTAACCTATTTTATTGTTTCAGGTGAGATTGAAGCGAGTAAGGTTCCTACATGGTTACTCATCAAAGATGCTGAAGGTCTTTCCGTGCTCACTGCATGGGCCGCTGGCAAGTTTGGTGGAGATGATGTCGGTATGTTCGTTAAAAAATCTGGTATCATGGATAAGGTTAAGCACACCGAGATAGTTATCCCTGGATATGCTGCGGCAATTGCTGGTGATGTTGAAGAAGAACTCGCTGGATGGACCATTACTGTTGGTCCTCGTGAAGCGGCTCACTTAGCAGGATTTTTAAAGAATAAATAGAGGAGATTGCAGAGGTGTTGAGGTTTTCACCTCTGTTAATCTGGCATCCTAAAAGTTTGATAGAAGTATAGAAGAGTTCGTTACTATTATTTTTTGACAAAGGAGAAAAATATGATTCTTTTTGGTGAAAGCCTCAATGTTATTTCCACCGTAATAGGAAAGGCATATAGAGAACGCGACCCAAAACCGATTCAGGCAGAATGTCTTGAGCAGCAAAAGCTTGGCATGGACTATATTGATATTAATCTGGGTCCCGCAAAAAAAGATGGTCACGAACTGATGCCATGGGTGGTTGAAGTAGTTCAAGAAGTTGTACCTGATATTCCATTACTTCTTGATTCTTCAAATATTGCAGCAATTGAAGCTGGCCTGAAGGTGTGTAAACCTTCTAGCAAGCCTCATGTGGTTAACTCAATTATGGCCCGCCCTGAGCGTTACAATGAGATGCTTCCCATGGCTGCTAAGTATGAGGCAGACATCGTAGCTCTCATGTGGGGACCGGACGGACTTCCTCGTGATGAAAACGAGCGTGCCGCTTTAGCTGTTGAGCTTCTTTACGCGGCCAATGAAGCAGGTATTCCTAATGAGAAGATCTGGGTTGATGGTATTGTAACCCCAGTAAATATTCAGCAGGCTCAGTGTGTTGCTCTTATGGATTTCCAAGCCATGCTAGAGGATATCGCACCGGGTTCTATGTCTACTTGTGGACTTTCAAATATCTCTAACGGTCCTCCAGTACAACTTCGTCCAATACTCAATACAACATATATGATTATGCTTGAGAGAAATGGTATGAAGTCCGTTATATCCGATCCTCTTGATACGACCCTTACAGATGTTGCTAAGGGCAAACGTCCAGATATCGTAGATGTTGTTCATCAGACTATGGATGGTAATGCTCCTGATCTATCAACTCTCACAAAAGAGCTTGCTGATTACGTTAAGACTGTTAAAGTTATTACAGGTGAGAATCTTTTCTCTGATTCATATCTGGATATCTAATCCAATTGTTGTCTTGACAAAAGAGCCTCATCCTGCTTCAGGATGAGGCTTTTTTTGTCATTATATTGTACGAGTTGAACTTATTATCTAGCATCAACAACAGAGTTTAATTATGGAAGAAAATAATGCCTCAGGCGAGTGGGTTTTTGTCTTTGTTTGTGATCCAGGTCCTAATGAAACCTATTTCGGATTGTACAATGAGGACAAAGATATTAATTTTATCCCGGCTTTTCGTACAAGAGAGGAGGCCAACGATTGCTTTCTTGAATTACCTCGTAAAAAAGGTGTAAAACACGAATGTCAAGCGGTTCACATTGATGAAATTAATGAAGCTGCTGAAAAAAATGGATTTGTAGTAACTTTGGTAGACAGCGACGGGAAGGTGATTACAGAGTAATTGTAAGTTTAGGTATATTTTTTGATACAATTGGTTGGGTGAAATTTAAAGCTAAGGAGACAGAATAACGTGAGTTTGAAAATTGCTATAGGTGGGAAAGGAGGAGTTGGAAAAACGACCGTTACCTCGTTGATTGCTCGCTGTCTTGCAGCAAACGAGAAAAATAAAGTGATCGCAATCGATGCTGATCCTGTAGCTAATCTTGCGGCAGGTCTTGGGATTTCTGAAGATGAGCCGATTACTCCAATTTCTGGTTTGAAAGAGTTAATTGAAGAGAGGACAGGTGCTAAAGCCGGAACCATGGGCGGGTTTTTTAGTCTGAATCCTAAAGTAGATGACATACCTGATACATTTTCACTTGTAAGAGATAATGTAAAACTACTGGTTATGGGAACAGTACAGAGTGGTGGTTCTGGTTGTATCTGTCCGGAGAGTACTATCCTTAAGGCCCTGATGAATCATCTTGTTTTATTCCGGGATGATATTGTCATAATGGACATGGAGGCAGGAGTTGAACATCTGGGACGTGCAACATCTGCTTCAGTTGATGCACTTGTTATTGTCGTTAATCCAGGGGCAAGAAGTAGATCTGCCGCAGTTAAGATACGAAAACTAGGTCATGATATTGGGATAAAAAATGTTCTGATCCTCGGGAACAGGACAAAGGGTGTTGAAGACGAAGAGCTTATCAAAAACTCTCTTACTGATTTTGAAATATTAGGTTTTTTACCTGAACATCCAGAAGTTGTTGCGTCAGATCGTGAGGGGAGAAGACCTTTCGACAATATAGAGGATGCACCTGAAGAATTGTATGAAATTGTACGAAGACTCGAAAAACTCAATAATTAAATTATGTATTATTACAGTCTATTTAACTGAAAGGTTACATAGGCTGTATCCCTCCTTAGACTTCCAGACTCTACCTATCCGCTTAAATTAGTGTAATTTTCACATCTAAACTACTTGACAATGATACTCTGTGGTGGCATTGTTAGTTGATAGGAATAGCTCTTATATGAGAATAGTTCCCTGTTTTTCTGCGTATCTGGTTACTACTCTTCAAGCCAGGTAAAACACTGTGATAATGTGTTTTGTGAATAAACACAGGCGTTTCCAACTATAAACAATTAACACTAACAATCTGCAATGTTCACTTCGGAGGAACCATGGCAAAACCACTAGAGTTGATAAAAGTAGAAGATATAACTACCTGTGAGAGTACGGCTCAAATGATCACCAAGGCAAGAAAAGACGGTGTTGAGCTGTTTTTTGATCGGGCAAATTCTATGAAGGCGTGTCCAATTGGTGAACAGTCGGCATGTTGTAAAAATTGCGCCATGGGACCATGTCGTATGAATGTGAACAGCCCGTATGACAGAGTTGGCGTTTGTGGTGCCACTGTTGATACAATTGTTGCCAGAAATTTCGGCCGCATGGTCGCTGCAGGTACGGCGGCGCACACTGACCATGGTATGGCAATGTTGGAGCTGTTTCGTGATGTTATAAATGGCAAGGCTAAAGATTATTCTATAAAAGATCCAATCAAATTGGTCGAGATCGCCGAATCTTTGGATATAGTAACTGAAGGCAGAGAGTTAAACGACGTCGCCATGGATCTCTACCATGAACTGGAACTTACATATACCCAGGTTGAGGGCGAAATCCCCATGATGAAGCGTGTGCCTGAGAAAACGCTTGAGCATTGGCGTGAGGCTGGAGTTGTCCCTCGTGGAGCCATGCGGGAAATCATGGAAATGATGCATCGCACAGCAATGGGTGTTGATCAGGATTATGAAAACATAACAAAGCAGATTACAAGAACGGCCCTTGCTGATGGCTGGGGTGGTTCAATGGTATCAACGGATATTTCAGATATTCTTTTCGGAACACCCTCGCCTGTTGAGGTTGAGGTGGATATGGGCGTTTTGAAAAAGGATATGGTTAATATCATTATTCATGGACATGAGCCTACCTTGCTTGAGTCCATTATTGTGTCAGCAGGAGATCCTGTGTTGAAAAATGCAGCGAAAGACGCCGGTGCCAGCGGGATAAACCTGGTGGGAATGTGTTGTTCCGGACTTGAAGCTATGTCGAGACACGGATTACCACATGCTGGAAATTTTTCAAGCACAGAGACTGTCCTTGTCACTGGCGCAGTGGATGCTATGACGGTGGATATTCAGTGTATTAAGCAAGGAGATAAAAAAGTTGCTGATTTCTATGATACACCTTTTATAACGACCAATTATCGCGCTAAGATTGAAGGCGCGTTACATATTCACCTCGAAGAAAATGACCCGAGAGCTTGTACCGATGAAATAGTTATCAAAGCCATTACTCGGTTTAAAAACAGAAAACACCCTATTCAGATTCCACAGATTACAGCTAAGGGCGTTCATGGCTTTTCCTATGAGTACATTAATTATATGCTCGGAGGTTCCTTTAGAGGGAGTTACGCACCACTTAATGAAAATATTATCAATGGACGGATTCGTGGGGTGGCCGGAGTTGTAGGGTGTACCAATCCACGCTCGAAACAAGATTATTCACATGTAGAGTTAGTAAAAGAGTTGATTAGAAATGATGTGTTGGTACTACAAACCGGTTGCTCGCAAATGGCCTTGGCTAAAGCCGGTTTGACCGGACCTGGCGCAGCTGCTCTGGCAGGACCTGGCTTGGCTGAGGTCTGTGAAACGGTTGGTATGCCACCGGTTCTTGGTCTTGGGTCTTGCGTTGATAATAGTCGAATTCTTGTAGCAGCTGCCGAAATGGTTAAGGTAGGTGGCTTGGGGGACTGTATCGCCGATCTTCCTGCTGCGGGTTGTGCACCGGAATGGATGAGTGAAAAAGCCATTGCTATAGGTCAATATTTTGTCGGATCTGGAGTATATACCGTATTTGGCCACACCTTTCCAATGACAAAAGGAACCCGTTTTGAGAAGCATCTCTTTGAGGATCTTGAGGGGCTTGGGTTTGGTAAGTGGGGTTTTGCGGAAGATCCTAAAGAGATGGCTCGTTTAATGATAGCTCATATAGACAAAAAGCGTGCCCAGCTAGGAATTGATAAAACCCGCGAAAGGGTTTTGACCGATATGGCTGATCGTAGATCTCTTGACGCCTCTGTTTAAAGTAAAGGTGTAGTATTTTCTAAAAATACGGGGATGGTGATATACCTTCCCCGTATATTAAAAGTGTGATTTATTATGTCTCATTGCCTCTCATTGTTAGAAAGTTCTGTATATGTCGGTCGATATAGTTGGGATGGCATTAAGTCTGGCGACAAGGAGCCAATAGCCTGGTTTGGTGGAGCTTACGATATAGTGATCTATGAGCGACCAACCCTTTCTGGGAATATTGAACTGTTAAAGCCACATGTATGTGTTTATTCCAAGACCGGTATTGGACAATCTATTTCTGAAAATCCTGAAAAATTTGCCAAAAGTATCTGTTTTGATTTTTCTTTGCAAATAGAAAGAGTTCTCTGGGTGGAAAATTTACTCTGTGAAGAAGATATGTATGATATTGTTCAGTTTACGAGATTACGAAAAATTGGTAATACAATACTGTTCAAGACAGAGAAGAGAAGGGCCGATATAAGTGAAATATTGCAGCTTGAAGATGAACTGCAGTGCTTCTCATCATTTTAAAAGAATTTACAAACCATTCATATTACGCCTATGAGCGATGAAATTGAGCTGTTGAAATCAAGGCTGTGCGCTCTGGAAGAAGAAATTAAAGAGACTGAGAGACGCATACCTGCTCATTCTGCTAAACCACCTGTTATGGAAGATCTTTTTCATTTAGAGGATGAAAAAGCTCTTTTGATACAGAAACTTAAGGTGTTGGAATGACACCTCCCCGTTCGGATGTATTCAAACAGACCTATGAAAAATACCTTAATCAGATTGGTCAGATAGATTTTCTGGCAAAAGCGAATGTTCTTGGCCTGGAAAGGGACAGTGACTCATTAATCATCCCTGTTTATAACACCCACTACAGGTTTAATAGTAATGGTATTGTAACAGAAGATGATAAGGAATTATCTGTACCACTTCAGGTTATGCTGTGTAAGTATATATTAACATCTCCTATGGAACCTAAAGCCTCAGAGGATCGCTGGCAAACATATAGGGAATTTAAGGATGCTGGACCTCTGGTATCCAATTTTACCACCCATACAACTCTGTTAATAGAAAACACTTTTTCAAGAAACGTTCAGGCTCTTAAGAAAAAGTGTGAAACAGCAGGTGGTGAAACTCAAGAAACAGAAGTCTATGATTTGTCTTTTCGATTTCATGCCTTTCCAAGAATACCTGTAATTGTTAATTTCAATGACAGTGATGAGCTGTTTCCTGCCGCTTGTTCTGTTCTGTTTCAATCATCAGCGGAAAATTACCTCGATATGGAGTGTTTGTTTATGACAGGAAAGCTTCTTGCTGGCATTTTGACTGCTTCGATAAATTCGTAACATCTTTATTTGGGCTGTTTTGTGGCAAATCATACAGACCTGTTTTATAATATTTTGTTGTTAGGAAATTTTGTATGTTCACAATTTGAAATGGAGGTTTGATATGAGCGATACTCATTGTCCCGGTTTTGAAAGTAATAAATCCCTCACTGAAGTAAAACTAAAGTGCCCTGAGTGTGGTCACAAATGGGATGTCTTTTCCGATGAACTTAAGGAAAATATCGTATGCCGTGGGTGTGGTAAAAAATTAGAAACGAGTAAGTGCCGTATTGAATAGGTCTACATACAAAATCTTCACCTATGGCTATAATTTTTAGATGAAGGTTTTGTGATACGCAAGATTGCACGTTTCTACACGTCTCGTGTGGCAGTGTTTTTAGACATGTAATGTTTGCAATGTAGTATATTTGAATTCTACAATACTATCTATTTATCGAGAGATGATCACCGATATTATTCCCTCAGTGATGTTTTACCTTATGGTGGAACGTTGCCTGCATCTTACTTCCACGTAAAACATCTATACGCGTCCATGTCAAAAATCATAATTGATAATCTTAATGTGACAGTTGATGCTTTACCCGGTCGTAGTCTTCTCATTTCCTTGTTAAATGCCGACCAGCCAATCCATACAGTTTGTGGTGGGAAAGCTGCATGTGGTTGCTGTCGGATTCGTATTCTTGAAGGTGGGGTGAAATTATCCCCCGTCAATCAATATGAGAAGGCACGACTCGGTCTTGAGTTAATAAAAAAAGGCTGGAGACTTACCTGTCAAGTACATGCCTTAAGAGACGTGTCGATCTACCTCCCTTCAGGAGAGGATCTTGATTCTCATTGCACAAAAAAGAAAGGGTGAATATCCTGCTACTGTCCTGTCATAATCTATGTGTTTGTTATATGAACTTAGCTGTTTAGTGGTCTTTAGAAAAACCTTTGAGAAAAATTTACAAATAAAAATTTCTCATATATACTTAGTTTATATAAATGTGTTGGAAGGTATTAAGAGTTCCTTTTAGCTTATTCAATCAAAGAGCAGGCCCTATATGGGCCTACAATGTGGCACTATGTGTGCTATAGGTAGTAGGGGTTAGAATGTTAAATAGATTTTCTGTTAAAGGTAGGATGTATCTCATAATTGTTGCGATACTCGTGTTGTTTCTTTTGATGATATTTTTTGCGATCCAAAATGGTAACAAAGTACGTGATTTGGGACTTCAGGAAGTCTCTAGTGTCATGCTTGATGATCAAAAAGAAAAAATTCAAGTGGCAAGTCATACGGCGGCTCTTGCAGTGGGACACGCTATTGATGGGGTTTCAGATAAAAAAGAGCAGGTCGCTATTATTCGTAAACTCATTGATGATATACGTTTTGAAGAAGATAAATCAGGATATTTCTTCGTCTACGATGGAACGATAAATGTAGCTTTACCTCCGAAAAAATCATTACAGGGAAAAGACCTTAAAGATCTCAAAGATAAAAGTGGTTTTTATCTTGTTAGAGAACTACGAGATACCGCCCAAAAAGGTGGCGGATTTGTCCAATATACTTGGCCAAAGCCTGGTGCGGGAGAAACGGAAAAACTTGGTTATGCTGAAACTATACCCGGTACAAAGATGTGGATTGGAACAGGAGTATACCTCGACAATATAGATGCCTATAAGGTACAGATGACTGAGAATATTCAGTCACAAGTTTCAAAAAATCTTACTACGATGCTTATTACTACGGGCATCATCTTTGTCGGTATCATCTCTCTTTGTCTGCTCATTGTTTTTGGCTTAGTCAATGCATTAAAGCTCATGATAGTTAATTTCAAAGATATTGCAGAAGGTGAAGGGGATCTCACTAAACGTATTGACATCAAGAGCAAAGATGAGATTGCGGAGTTGGCTGGTTGGTTTAATATATTTATCGAAAAGCTACAGGGAATTATAGGTTCCATCTCTAATAACACCAAAACTATCGGAGATGAAGCTGTCACACTGTCTTCTATTGCAAATGACCTTTCTGGTAATTCACAGGACACATCAAACCGGTCGGAAACGGTTGCTACCGCCGCCGAAGAGATGAGTGCGAATCTAAATAATGTTGCCGCCGCCATGGAAGAATCAACCACCAATGTGAGTATGGTGGCGAGTGCAGCTGAAGAAATGACGGCAACTATAAATGAGATAGCAATAAATTCGGATCAGGCAAGCGATATCTCTGAAAAAGCCGTGGTGCAGGCTGGTGCAACTTCGAAGCAAATGGCAAAACTTGGAATGTCAGCCCATGCGATTAGTAAAGTAACAGAAACCATCACCGAGATCTCTGAACAGACTAATCTTCTCGCCCTTAATGCGACTATTGAAGCAGCAAGAGCTGGCGAAGCCGGCAAAGGGTTTGCTGTTGTTGCAAATGAGATTAAAGAGCTTGCCAAACAAACTGCTGAAGCTACACTCGATATAAAAACAAAGATCGAAGATGTTCAGGTAACAACCGATAAAACGGTTGCAGATATAGAGGGAATTACAAAAGTTATTAACAATGTAAATGAAATAGTAGCTACCATTACTATGGCTGTAGGAGAGCAATCAAAGGCTACAGAAGAAATAGCTATGAACATAAACCAAGCAGCAGATGGTCTTGGTGAAGTAAATGAAAATGTGAGTCAGATATCTGTGGTTGCCTCCACTATCACCTCTGAAATTGCAATGGTGAACAATGCGACGGAAGAGGTTTCAAAGAGTAGTTCTCAGGTAGAAATCAGTTCAACAGATTTACAGGGCTTATCAGGGGACCTTAAAAAATTAGTTGAAATGTTTAAGATTTAAAAGCACGTATTAGTGTGAAATGAAAAAGGGGCACCGATCTAAATCGGTGCCCCTTTTTCTTATCTCTCCCCTTTGTAATGATTAGATTCAGTCATAACATAATCGAGAATCTCGTCATGGGGTTGTAGGGGGATCTGTTCTACAACTTGTAGATCAAATGCAAGTCCAATTCGTACCGCATTTGGGATATTTGATACGAAGCGATCATAATATCCTCCACCATAGCCAAACCTCCCGCCTCTTTTGTCAAAAACTGATCCAGGTAATAAAATAGCGTTGATCTCGCTTGGATCAATAATATTTGTTTTGCACAGAATATTTGTGGGTTCAGGGATGTCGCAATATCCTGGCTCAAGATCACTGGTAACATTTTTAATTTTGATGGCATCAAGGCGTTTATCTTTAACGCGGGTAATGGGAACTGTGACAGTTTTCCCGTGTGCGATCAATCTTTCTATTAGCTTGAAGGTTGAAACCTCGCTCCGAAAGCTCACGTACACAAATATAGTTTTGCTGTTTATAATTTCCGGAAGTTTAAGAATCGATTCACATATATTTTCTGATCGTGTCGTTATCTCACTCTCTGTGAGGGAATTCCTGCTTTTAAGTGTGTCTTGACGAAGTTTTTGTGTGTCAATTGCCATTGTATGCCTTTTATTACTAAGGGTTATTGGTGTGTTATAAACGTCTTATTATGTAGAGAAAGGTTGGAAATCGGCTCATGATCTTGAGTCGGTTAAATTGAAATAACTTTGCCCTTGAGGGTTCATCAAAAGTGAGAGGACTAAAGTATATAGTTCCTTTAGCCTGCTGGTATGTCTGTGTATCTCTAATCAATTTTTCTACCTGCTTATAGTGGCCTGATGGAAGAGTATCATCCATTATGAAATTGGCTGAAATCTCGATGTTTGAATATGTCCTATTGATGTCCTGAATTCGTTTGAATGATTCCCACACCAGTGCTGCTGAAATCGGCTTACCAAGTTGATCTAATGTACTCTGGTCAGGTGATTCAAGACCAATGTTAATGTATGTCTTACTTTGTAGATGATTGAGGTCTGTAAAAAGTTGTTCCGGTGCTTGCATGAGAGATGTCGCAGAGCCAAAGAAGAAACAGTTGACGCTGTTTAGGTAAGAGTTGTAAAGGCCCAGATCATTGTAGGCTTTTTTTATGGAAGACAGAATGGTTTCTGGACTACTCAGGAGTGCGTCGTGCTCTCCGAGGTAGATGCTGTTGTAATTAATGAGATCAGCACCTAAGATGTCTTTCATTCCAGAGGTTTGAGAGTCAATGTCTTGATAATCTAGCTCCTTAAATGGATAACGGTTTTTGACCTTACAAAATTTACATTTGTATAAGCATCCCCTGGAGATATTAATTGGAATCAGTTGGTAGTCCACATGCCTGGCATCGGGTGGGAGGACTGAAATATGGCCCCCTGTTAAAGTATGAAAGGCTTCGGCTTTAGTTCTCAAGCATTGGGGATTGTTTTGTAAGGCGAGTTTTAGAAAGTTGCTACTTTCAGTATCGTACGATCCCCATTCTGCAATGGATTCAAGGATTGAGTGCCAGTTAAGGGTAAGATCATTAATTTCTGGAGAGCTAAATGGCCTTCCCCCAAGGATATTGTTACTGGGGTATTTGAAATTGGGTAGATAGTATTCTCCAGTTGCCTCAAATACCCCTGTATAACCTCCTGTTGAAGTATAAACCCAGTCATCTCCCACAGTACGTTTTAACCATTCATGGGGGTGCCGCCAGGAGGTATCTTTTCCTTTAAGTCTAATTATTTCATGGTTGAGGTTAAAATGAAATACGTGGCTTTCGGTCTCAATTTCACTAAAGATTCCTGAGTGAACAGGATAGGACACCTTAGAAAAAGTTCGGTTACCTTGAAGATGTAAGGAGATTTTAGCTTTTTGTGCGAGCGCAGATTGATTCATAGCTTGTCGTGAGATGGAAAGAGGGGAAACTACCTGTCAAAATATTTGCCTCAAATGCAAACTCTCTGTGACAATAGTTACAAGATAGAGAAGATATTGTCAAAGCACTGCATTTGCAGAAAAAACAATACCGCAAATAGTAGAATCTGCGTTGAAACTTGTTGGAAATATACTCTACATTGGGTTATACTATTTCATTTTATGTATTGATCAGTTAGCATCATGGCGGTGATAGAATAACTGATAAGAAAAAATATTAACCGAGCAATTGTATACGACGGTATAATAATTTAAATACAGTAGGTTAGCTGAAGTCAGATTTTCAACGCTCCTTGGTAGATTATTCATGGAGTGAAGACTCATCTTTACGGAGACGTATATGGACGCGCAGATGACGGAAACCATGGAGACGATATATAATAAATGTCTCGTCAATGAAGATAATATTATCACTGTACTGCAGGAGATTCAAAAAGAGTTTGGCTATATACAAGAAGATGTTGTTCACTGGTTTGCTGAACGGTCCAACATCCCGGCATCAAAATATTATGGTGTAGTCACGTTTTATTCCCAGTTTCATCAAAAACCCCGTGGTAAAAATATCGTCACAGTCTGTTGCGGTACCGTCTGTCATGTTAAAGGCGCCCCTCGTATTATTTCTAAAGTTCAGGATGATCTTAAGCTGAAAGAGGGCCAGGACACAACAAAAGACATGAACTTTACGTTGGAGCGTGTCAACTGTGTTGGAGCTTGTAGTATTGCCCCCGTGGTCCTTGTCAACGAAAAGGTGCTTGGAAAAGTTACACCAAGTAAAATGGTTAAAAGTCTAAAGGCATATAAGGATTAAAACCATGAACAGCGAAATAGTAGTGAGTGTATGTATGGGTACCGGTGGCATTGCTGCTGGTGGTGACATGGTTATGGAGGCTTTTGAAAAAGAGTTTGAAGAAGCCGGAGTTGCCAATGCAACAGTAAAAGAGCAATCACGTCTGCACAAGGTCGGGTGTAGAGGGTTTTGCGCGCGCGATGTTTTAGTTGATATCTCTGTAAACGGTATAGTTTCAACATACCAGTACATCCAAGCGGATATGGTTAACCGTCTTGTCAATGACCACTGTATCGGGAAAAAACCAGTAACCGAGTGGATGGTAGGAGATGATTACCACAATTTTCATGATAGCCAGACAAAGATAGTCCTCGCCGATCTAGGTAAAATTGACCCTGAATCTATAGACGAATACCTTAAAGTTGATGGATATAAAGCTGCTGAAAAGGCATTGACCACACTTTCTCCTCAGGAAGTGATAAACACTGTAAAAGAGTCTGGGCTTCGTGGTCGTGGAGGCGGTGGATTTCCTGCTGGGGTTAAGTGGGGATTTTGTGCGGCTAATGATGCTGATCAGTATTACATCATATGTAATGCGGATGAGGGTGATCCGGGTGCATTTATGGACCGTTCAGTGGTCGAAGGTAACCCCCATGCAGTGCTTGAAGGCATGATCATTGGAGCCTATGCCATTGGTGCAAGTATCGGTTATGTTTATATCAGGGCAGAATATCCCCTGGCGGTAGACAGACTGCATAAAGCTATTAAGGACGCCAAGGAAAAAGGCTATCTTGGGGACAAGCTGTTTGGAACTGATTTTAATTTAAAGATTAAAGTAAAGCTTGGTGCGGGTGCTTTTGTTTGTGGTGAAGAAACTGCACTTATTGCATCTATTGAAGGAGAGCGGGGAATGCCAAGGGCAAAGCCACCGTTTCCTGCAAATAAAGGGCTGTGGGGCAAACCTACTATTATCAACAACGTAGAAACCTTGGCCAATTTACCTCATATTTTTAATAAAGGAGCTGCCTGGTATTCAGCTATTGGTTCTGAAAAGAGCAAGGGTACCAAGGTAATTGCTCTTACAGGTAAGATCAGGAATACTGGACTCATCGAAGTTCCGATGGGAATGCCTTTAAAAGACATCATCTTTGATATTGGTGGCGGAATTGAAGGTGATAAACTCTTTAAGGCTGTGCAGACTGGTGGCCCTTCAGGCGGATGTATTCCACAGCAACATATCGATTTACCTGTTCACTATGAGGGGCTTGCCTCAGTAGGTTCGATGATGGGGTCTGGAGGAATGGTTGTTTTAGATGAAACCGACTGTATGGTGAACATCTCAAAGTTTTTCCTTGAGTTCACCCAGTCAGAGTCCTGTGGGAAATGTGTTCCATGTAGGCTTGGTACGAAACGACTGCTTGAAATACTCACAAGAATTACAGAAGGTGAGGGTAAAGAAGGGGATATTGAACTTTTACAGGAACTGGCTGAAGACGTCCGTGATTCCAGCCTCTGTGGTCTTGGTATGTCGGCACCTAACCCTGTACTTAGTACAATTAAATACTTTCGGCATGAATATGAAGCTCATATTAAGCAGAAAAAATGTCCAGCTAAAGTGTGTAACAAGTTGCTGACATTTTTTATTCGCGAAGATATGTGTGTTGGTTGTGGTATGTGCGTAAGAGCATGTTCTGTAAATGCAATTACCGGTGAGAAAAAGCAACCTCATAAAATTGATAATAAACTTTGTATTCAGTGCGGCTCATGTTTTGACGCATGTAAGTTCAGTGCCGTGCTAAAGGAGTAGATGGTATGTTAAATCTAAATATTGATGGAAAAGATGTCTCAGTTGCAACTGGAACCACAGTATTGGAAGCAGCCCAACATGTGGGTATAGATGTACCAACACTTTGCCATGATTCACGGTTAAAACCTTTTGGTGCCTGTAGATTGTGTATTGTCGAAATTGCAGGAATGCCTAAACCCGTGACTTCATGTACTACTCCTGCAACGGAAGGGATGGTTGTTAAAACCAACAGTGAACGACTCTACAGGTTGAGGAAAACCACTGTTGAATTATTACTTTCCGATCACCCAAATGACTGTATGCTTTGTGGCAGTTCCGGAGATTGTACTCTTCAGGAACTTGCCTATCTCTATGGGATACGCGAGAACCGCTTTGTTGGTGAAGTTCGAGAGCATAGCCGAACAGATCATAACCCCTTTATCATAAGAGATCAGAACAAGTGTGTTATGTGTGGGCTTTGTGTACGTGTTTGTGATGAGGTTCAAGGTGTAGGTGCAATCGGTTATTCAGAAAGAGGATTTGAGGCGAAAGTCATCACTCCATTCGGGCATGATCTTGATTGTGAATTTTGTGGCCAGTGTGTTTCGGTCTGCCCAACTGGTGCGTTATCCGGAACTCTCTGGGCCGGAAAACCTCGTTCTGAAGGTGTTGTAAAAACAGACACCACATGTACATATTGTGGATGTGGATGTAACATTACTCTGAGCACCCACGACAACAAGGTTATCCGAGTGGATTCGGATAAAGATAACCATAATCGAGGTTGGTTATGCGTGAAGGGACGGTTCGGGTTTGAGTTTATAAATAGTACAGATCGTCTCACTACTCCTCTTATCAGAAAAGAGAAAGGTGGAGAGTTTGAAAAAGCTACCTGGGAAGAGGCTCTTGGTTTTGTAGCTGATAAACTTTCAGCAATCAAAGAGAAAAATGGAGCAGATAGCGTTGCTGGTCTTTGTTCTGCACGTTGTACTAATGAAGAAAATTACCTTTTCCAAAAGCTTTTCAGGGCGGGGTTTGGCACAAACAACATAGATCATTGCGCGCGCTACTGACACAGTGCTACCGTGGCCGGTCTGGCCGCAAAATTTGGTTCTGGTGCAATGACTAACTCTGTTGCAGAGATTGCTGATAATGATGCTATCTTTGTCATAGGTTCCAATACCACTGAAAATCATCCAATAATTGCCTTACGAATGAAAGAGGCTGTTGCTAATGGGGCAAAACTTATTGTCGCCGACCCTCGTAAGATTCCGTTGGTGAAATTTGCAACGCTTTGGTTACGTCACAAGCCAGGGACCGACTCCGTTCTGTTAAACTCTATTATGAACGTGATTCTAGCTGAAGGTCTGGAAGATAAAGCATTTATAAGCGAAAAAACAGAAGGATACGAAGAATTCGTACAATCACTCAAGTCTTTCACTCCAGAGTACGGAGAAGAGATGACAGGGGTTCCAGCAAAAGATATTATCGAGGCTGCGCGTATTTATGCTTCAGCTGATAGTGCTGGTATCTATTATGCTATGGGGATAACCCAGCACGTGATGGGGACCAATAATGTGTCTGCTGTTGGTAATATTGCTATGCTTACCGGAAATTTAGGTAAAAAGGCGTGTGGGGTAAATCCGTTACGTGGGCAGAATAATGTCCAGGGTGCCTGTGATATGGGTGGATTGCCGAACGTATATCCTGGTTACCAGAAAGTTGACGTGCCTGCGGTTCAGGAAAAATTTGAAAAGGCGTGGGGAACTTCTCTTTCAGGTGCAATTGGTTTACCAGCAACTGAAATGACGACTGCGATGCTCGAGGGCAGCCTGAAAGGAATGTATATTTTTGGCGAAAATCCAGCGATGAGTGATCCAAATACCACTCATTCAGTCAAAGCATTTGAAAGCCTAGAGTTTTTAGTTGTCCAAGATATTTTCATGACAGAAACAGCACAATTGGCTGACGTTGTTTTACCGGGTGCCTCTTTTGCAGAGAAAGATGGGACATTTACGTGTTCTGAGAGGCGTGTCCAAATGGTGAGAAAGGCCATTAACGCTCCCGGACAGGCGCTGTCTGATCTTGCAATTATTGATCAGATTTATAAGAGGATAGTAGGGGAAGGTGATCTTGATAAGACTGCTGATCCTGCAGTGGTATTCAGTGAAGTCGCCGGCCTGTGGGCAGGTATGGCTGGGATGAGCTATCAGCGGTTGGAGAAAAACAGTCTGCAATGGCCATGTCCTACAGAGGATCACCCTGGTACTGAGTATCTTTTTAAAGATGGCTTTAGTACTGAAAGTGGTAAAGCTATTTTTACATCGGTCCCTTTTGTACCTTCCAAAGAACTGCCGGATAAAGAGTATCCTTATGTACTCACAACAGGGCGGCAGTTGTTTCATTATCATACCGGTACTATGACAAGGCGTTCAACAGGGCTGAATCGTGTTGCTCCTGAGCCATTTGTTGAGCTAAATCCTGCCGACGCTGATGTTCTCGGAGTTACAAGTGGTGAGAACCTTACTGTAACTTCAAGACGAGGAGAGATACGATTGAAGGCAAAGGTTTCCAAGATAGTGCCTCCTAATGTCGTGTTCATACCGTTTCACTATAGTGAAGCGGCTGCAAATCTACTTACAAATGATGCAATGGATCCTGTATGTAAAATTATGGAAGCTAAGGTGTGTGCGGTGAAGATTGAAAAAAGATAGTAATCGAACACTGTAGTAGTTTTGTAGTAACCAAACGGGAAGCTGGAGAATCAGCTTCCCGTTTTTTTCCGATTTTATTTTGCTTCTGGAGAGAAGATGTCAGAATTAATTCGAGTAGAATCTGGGCAGCAAATCCTTTCGAGCTGTGAGTCAGTCATTATCGTGCCTGAAATTTCCATTAAAGAACCAGGCTATATACAAGTATTTACCGTGAAAGATAATGCTCATGCTAAGCACGAGTATCATGCCATGGCTCAAATGGCGTATTTTCAATACCAAGATGACGAACTTGATTTTAAAGAGGTGAATAGCAGCATTACTGTTGTCACAAATGATGAGAGTGTTACTTTAGATGGAGGGTTGATTTTAACCAGAGAACCAGCTGGTACATTTTTGGTAATCATTCAGACTTCGCAAAATAAAAAAAAGCTTCTTGAGGCTGGATATAGATATTGTACTAGATGGGTAAGGCTTGATATTTAGGTTATTACTACCAGGAACTGTTGCTTGTATAATGTGCTTAGATAGTTGACAAAGTGGATTTCTACAGACAAAGAGGTGTTAGCGTGGCTGATGACAATGGAATTATAAGACAGCGATTGATTATTTTTCAGCAGAATGGCAGTGGTAGGATGAAAATTGATGGTCTGAGAAAATATGGAGAACAATATTTTGATATGACTATCGTTGATATTGATGAGGTGTTACCACTGGTATTAGACGATACAAGCGATTATTTGCCAAAAGAGTTGGACTGTGATCTTGTTCTTGATTTTTTTAAACATAACGATCTCTCCACTGACCTTGCGGTTCTTTGTCAGAAACTGGGTATCCCTGTCATCGGTTCTGGTAAGAAACTTCCTGGAAAAGGGACTATAACTCCACCAACCTGCTGTGGTCTTCCCCGCCTTGAGGGTTTAGGATATTACGGCGAATACTTCGGTGCTCCTGAATTTGATATCGAGGTTGAAGAAGGAATAGTCAAAAATGTTGAGGTGGTTCGGGGCGCTCCTTGTGGTGCAACCTGGGAAGTCGCAAAACGCCTTATTGGACATCCTGTAGAAGATGCCGCGCGAAAAGTTGGTCTTGAAACGCAGTTTTATTGCTATGCAGATCCCAGTGGATGGGATCCCATTTATGGAAAGAGCCCTGTACATTTCGCTGGTAAAATTCATGACAAGCAGATGCAAAAAGCTATTAAAAATATAGAGGCAGTTGTAGACGAAGAGTAGGTGTTGAAAATTGGACTTGGACTTCATTGAAAAAGCCGTTCTCCTGAAAGAGAACGGCTTTTTTTGTTACCAGTTTTTGTTCCAAACCTCAAAATAACCACGAGGTTTCACGCAGGCCGGGCATTTATCCGGAGGAGTATCATCTTCGTGATGGTATCCGCATCCAAGACATTTCCAGGTGACCGCGGTATCTCTTTTAAAGACACGTCCTGTCACAAGGTTATCAGCCAGTTCTCTGAACATAAATTCATGGGACTTTTCTGAAACATTGATTGCATGAAATGTATCAGCTGCTCTTGCAAAACCTTCCTCTTCAGCTGTTTTTGCAAAGACTGCATAGAGCTCATCATGAACGTATAACTCAAGTTCTGCTGATTGAAGCAGATTGGAGTGGGTGTCTTCAATCACTCCTGCGGGGAATGTACCCGAAATTGATAATTTTCCTCCGTTGAAGAATTTAAAAAAGCGTAATGCGTGCTCATATTCCTGTTCAGCGGTCTCTGTAAACAATTTCCCGATTTGGATGAAGCCATCATCTTTTGCCTGGGAAGAAAAAAAATCATAGCGTGTTCGAGCCTGAGTTTCTGCTGAATAGGATAGGAGTATGTTTTTCGCCGTTTGGCTTTCGCGGAAACTGACCATAGCAGCCCCAGCTATTCTTCAATAGTTATGGCGGCAGCTCCACATTCTGCTGCGGCCTGTCTTACTGTGGCCTCAAGGTGCACAGGAATATCACCCGTTTTAACAATCGAAAGGAGTTGATCTTCGTCGTATTCAAAAACCTCAGGACATAATTTGTTACAATTCCTATCACCCATACATTCTTTTGAGATAGTTGCTTTCATTATTTCTCCTTTATTTGTTGAATAAGCCACGTGTTATACGTGGTTATACACTACTGATACTAATGAATATTGAAGCTCTTTTGTTAACTAATCAAGGTCGTGGGACACTTTAAGTACAGTATACGGTATCTGAAGGTATTCGAGTGTTTTTCCAGTCTTTTTCCAATCGTTTTGCTTAAACATTCTTGAAAAGTTTAATGAGATACCGGCATAGAGGGAACGAGTGTTTTCTTCATTGTCGTCCTCATAGCCTCTTGTGTAGTATCCTCCATGGAATTCTAGATACTTAAGCATTGTATTTTCAATGGAGTCGAAGCCATCGAGTTTGAGGACCATGGAGTAGTAATGGTTAGAATAATCGTCAAAAATTCCGTTAACATCTACGTTGAAAACGTATTCAACACGGAAATCTATCTTACGATCCAATTCTGGGTATCTCTGCATGAGTACTGAGGTAAGTGCACCTACAGTATTCATGACCATATCTTCCCCGGAAAATCCATGTGTTTCACTGGTGGCGTCAGCCATTTCCATAAACGCCTGAACGGTCCATGCAGAAAGGGCTGCATATGTGTTAGCCGTTTTCGCGTCATAGCCCCAATGTGTGTAAAGACCTGTAAGGGCGTCTGAGAATGCATAGGTTGCCCAGAAATGGCCAAGTTTGTCGGCACCACCATATTTAGTGTCTGCTTCAAACCACCCCTCACTCCCAGAGTGCCAATCAGCTGAACCATAATCCCATTCAGCAAGGCCCCATATTCCGATAAGTGAAGCGGCAACTATATTGGTGTATAGTAGTTTTTTTTCTTTAGGTTGACTCGTCCACCACCCCGCATCTGCAGATGTCCCGGGTAGGTCGCTGCTTGTAGCAGTGGGTGTTTGTTCACTTTCAATAATTGATGAACTTTGAGCATAGGCGGGTGAGGTCACAAGCGAGCAACAAATTGTACCTGTTAGAATTGCTGTGCATGTTAGGCTAAGTGATTTCATAGCATATCGTGAAAAAGATTTTGTGGGAACAGTTGAGGATGGAAATCACCTCAATTGTTGTGGACATATTTTTACATAACGTCCCAGTGATACTATAGATTGTTATCATTCGTCAAGAGGTTGTTGAGGGTTTGGTTTAGGATGTATATTATGCTATAAAAAGGTTGATTTATATAATTATTAATTATAGCAATTTGGAGTTGTTTTCAGGGAGACTGCACGATGGAAAAACCGAAAAATGCGATGGAGATATTTACTCTTCTCAATAAGTCTAATTGCAAGTTATGCGGAGAGAAAACCTGTCTTGCCTTTGCTGGAGCAGTGCATACTGGGAAAAGAAAAATTACAGAGTGTCCCTATGTAGATAGTTCAACGGTTGCATTGTTTGGAGAGACACAGAGAGTTGCTGTTGCAGGTTTAGAAGATGATCAATATCTCATTTCGCTAAGACATAAAGTACAACGATTAGATTACAAGAAGGTTGCTGAAAGAATTGGAGCAGACGCGACTGGTGACCTTCTTTCAATAAAGGTAATGGGGAAAGCTTTTGCGATTGATCCCAAGGGGCATTTTATAACGGATTTACATATTCTCCCCTGGCTCGTCGTTCCGGTTCTTGAGTATGCTTGTAACTCTAAAGGCAAACTACCAAAAGAACACTGGATCTCGTTTCGTGAGATTCCGGGAGGCAAAGAAAAATATGGTCTTTTCAAAAAGCGGGGAGAGTCAGTTTTAAAGTCCCTTGCTGATAAGTATCCCGACTTTTTTGATGATATCATTCATATGTTTGATGGGAAGAGTGTGGCACAGCAATTTGAATCAGATATTTCAGTGGTGTTGCATCCTCTTCCACTTGTGCCGATTATGATTTGTTACTGGAAGGCTGAGGATGGAATGGAATCGAGTCTAAATGTTTTTTTTGATGAAACTGTCCATAAAAACCTTGGTGTAGAGTCAGCCTTTTTCTTAGGAACAGGTTTGATCCAGATGATTGAAAAAATGGCACTTCACCATGGGTTTTAATAATTTATTGTCGGAAAAATGATTAAAGTTGTATCTATAAAGGGTTTTAATAGATAAGTCGGGCAATTAAGGAATAATTGTTGCGATTGACACTATTCAGAGGTAAAAAATGTAGAGGAATAGTCGGGGACCGCATTACGGTCATCGGTTTGAAGATGAAGTTCCCGAAATTACAGAACGTTTAGTTTCTGTCTAGCCTGTCTTGGCGGAAACCGAACATGCTAGGCAAGAGGTGTTCTATGTGTCAGACAAGTGTTTTGATGGAAAAAGATGGTCAAGAGGAATTGTTACTGGAAAATGTGACCGGTCTTGAGGTCAGTGGGATGAATATTACCATTACCACCCTGTTTGAAGGTGCAACCGAGTATCAAAATGTAGCAATTAGGCGTATCGATTTTTCTGGAGGGAAGGTTTTTTTGCAACAGGCGGCATAAACTGTTTAACATGATTGAATCAATTGGAGATTAAATGGAAAATGTTGAGAAGCTGCGAGTACTTCTGCAGCACTGGATAGATCACAACAAAGGGCACGTAGACGAATTTGAAAACTGGCGTAAATTGATGGCGGATGAAAACCAGGAAAAACTTGCCGGTCATATTACAGAAGCAATCAAACTGATGGCAACGGTCAATGCGGAATTAGGCAAAGCACTTCACGAAGTGGGTGGCCCAAAGGCGGTAGGCGATGATGGTCATCATCACCACCAAAAACATGATCATGGTCACAGTCACGATCATGATCATAGTCACGACCACAGCCACGATCATAAGCACTGATAACTTTCATAGTTTTCGGGATTGCTGGGCCAATAAAAACGGGGTTGTTACCACATAGGTAACAACCCCTTTTCTGTTACTGAAACCTGACAGTATATTACTACGCGCCCAAAGTCTTCTTGGCAGAAGTGAGGGTGTTTTTCATAAGCATTGCAATGGTCATTGGACCAACGCCACCAGGTACAGGAGTAATCTTTCCTGCAATTTCCTTGGCTTTTTCAAAGTCAACATCACCTTTGAGTATGGCTTTACCGGTCTTTTCGTTCATACCAACGCGGTTAACACCTACATCAATAACGGTGGCACCTGGCTTAATCCACTCAGGCTTAACGAGATCTGGAACACCCGCTGCAACGATGAGAATATCGGCACGTTTACAATGACCAGCAAGATCTTGAGTCCTTGTATGGACGATGGTGACCGTTGAGTTAGCGCCAACACCTTTTTGAGCCATCATCATAGCAATAGGTTTTCCAACGATGTTAGATCTACCAACAACAACAACCTCAGCACCAGATGTCTCGGTACCTGAGCGTACAATCATCTCCTGGATCCCAGCAGGGGTGCAAGGGAGAAAACGTACGGCATCTCCACCAATCATAAGACGACCAACGTTTACCGGATGAAAGGCATCAACGTCTTTGTCTGGATTGATTGCATCAAGTACTTTTTTATCGTCTATATGCTTAGGTAGAGGTAATTGGACAAGGATTCCATCTATTGTAGCATCGTTGTTATACTTATCGATAAGAGCGAGGAGATCAGCTTCTGAAATGTCATCTGGTTGATCATCCTGAATCTCATGAAAACCAACACTTAATGCTGTTTTTACTTTTAAGGTTACATAGCTAATAGATGCAGGGCTACTGCCGACAAGGATGGTCACAAGACCTGGTCCTCTGCCATGTTTGGCTTTCATCGCTTCAACATCTACCTTGATTTCGGCAAGAATTTCTTTACGAATTTCTGTTCCACTAATAATTTCAGCAGTCATAGTACTGTACACTCCCTGTGAAGAGTTGGATTTTGAAAGTGAGAAATGTAGATGAGGCTGTGCAGTACACTGTTACGTGCTCTGCACAGCCAGTCATAATTACATTGTATTAATTAGAATACACCTTCAACTTGTCCAGTTTCCACATTAACATCAATTCGTTTGAAGGCTGGATTTGAACTTGTTCCAGGCATGAGGCTGATGGTTCCAGCAACTGGTACGATGAAACCAGCACCACCGTATGTAAGAACTTCACGGATGGTGAGGCGCCAGCCAGTAGGTACACCTTTAAGTGCTGGGTTGTCGGAGAGTGAGAGGTGAGTCTTCACCATACACATTCCCATCTTAGCGAGTTCAGGATCAGCCTGAATACGATCAATTGCCGTAGTGGCTTCCGCTGAGTAGTCCACACCGTCTGCACCGTAAACCTCTTTTGCGATGAGCTCGATTCTTTCTTTAACCGGCATGTCGAGTTCATAGAGGAATTTGAAGTCAGTTTTATCTTCACATGCTTCTACTACCGTTTCAGCAAATTCAATGGCACCATCACCACCTTTTTCCCAATGCCTGGAAAGAGCAACTCGGGCACCTTCAGCTTCACAAAGCTCGCGTACCTTTGCTATTTCTGCGTCTGTGTCATTGTAGAATGCGTTGATACAAACAACAGGGCTGATACCGGCTTTACGTACATTCTTGATATGATGGATAAGGTTACCGCAACCCTTGGCTACCCACTCAACATTTTCACTGTTGTATTCTTCTGGCATAGCTTTACCAGGGACAGGAACTGGAGCACCACCGTGACATTTTAGCGCACGAATTGTGGCAACAACAACTGCACAATCAGGTTTGAGACCAGAATAACGGCACTTAAGGTTCCAAAATTTTTCAAATCCGATATCAGCTCCAAAGCCTGATTCGGTAACGTGGTAGTCAGCGAGTTTGAGACCAATTCTGTCTGCAATAATAGAACTCTGGCCGATGGCGATATTGGCAAAAGGTCCAGCATGAACGATAACCGGTTGGCCTTCAAGGGTCTGCATAAGGGATGGGTTAATAGCATCAACCATCCACGCGGTCATAGCACCGGCAACTTGCAGGTCTTCAGTGGTAACGGGTTTGCCTTTTTTAGTATAGGCAACAACAATTTTGCCCATTCTTTCACGCATATCTTTGAGGTCTCTTGCGATGGCGAGAATAGCCATAACCTCAGAAGAAACGGCGATACCAAACTTAGACTTCATCATAAAGCCGTCACGTTTTCCGTTAACACCATCAATACCGATAATGATATTTCTGAGAGACTGACAGCAGAAATCCATGATCCAACCCATTTCAACATTAGTGGGATCGATATCAAGACGTTTCATACCGGAAAGTCTTTCTAACTGCTCATCAGTGTAATTTCTTTCGTGTTGGAGGCGAGAGGTAAGAGCAACCATCGCAAGGTTATGGGCGTTCATGATGGCGTTAATGTCGCCGGTAAAACCCAATGAAAATGGTGTGAGCGGGATACACTGGGCGAGTCCACCACCAGCTGCAGATCCCTTAATGTTCATGGTGGGTCCGCCAGATGGCTGGCGAATCGCGGCACAAACACTCTTTCCGATTTTTCCGAGCCCCTGGACAAGACCCATGGATGATGTAGATTTACCTTCACCAAGTGGAGTCGGGGAGATTGCAGTTACGTCAATATATTTTCCGTCAGGCTTGTCTTTTAGGCGATCAAGAACTTTTCTAAAGTCAATTTTTGCAATGTAATGACCTTGAGGAAGAAGCTCGTCTTTTGTAAGACCAAGCTTTTCTCCAATTTCATAAATCGTTAACATTGTTTTTTCAGCTTCCTGAGCAATCTCCCAATCTGCGTGTTTAGTCGGATCCAATGGCATAGTCAACTCCTTTGTTAGATTGAGGCCCTGAACGAGCCTGATTTAATAATACGATGAGTTACATTTACTGCGAAGCAAGGAAACAAAGAAAACATCAAAATTTAAAAGACCCGGGTCGGTCGAGGATATTATAAGGTAAGAAAAGTGCAGCAGATTGAATCATAAAATTAACTCCAGTGGTCCATCATTATAACACTCTGGTCATCACTTGTAGGCGTGATGCATTTTGACTCAACAACATGCTTTTCGTAACATAAATCTTGATGAGAATCAACGAGTTTTACTACTATGTTGTTGGAAAAATTATCTTTTGCGTGGCAAAGATTACTTGTTGAGAGAAAATACTAAAAACCAAAAGCCTCGCCACTTATAATATGTGAACTGGTCGCACAATCTGCACAATGGCAATCCTCGAAGTGTGGTCAGGTTTGTATTTGAAAGAGCGTAGTGATTGTTAGATTGTCAAGGCCGATTTATAATGGTAACTCCAAAAAGAGAGGAAACAAAGGCTGGAGAAATTGGTGAGATAGTGGTGCGTGGCCCACTGGTTTTTTTGTATTGTTGACTCTTCAGGTGTCGGGGAATAATAAAGTTCGAGCAGTACAATATAGTTTGCCCATTTTTTTGTGGAAAGGTTTGCCATGGATTAGGTTGAATGTTGCAGAGAGCGTCCCAAATAACAACCAGCGCTGGCAATGGATAGTACCAAAGCTGACTCGGCACGCATTGTGGATATAGTTATTGATAAGATCCGTCACCAGTGAGGGCGTAATTTCTGTTTGGATGCAATATATTGTACCACCGCACTGTGTATACTCTGCTATATCCGGGCCTATGGCTTAGTTGAGATGCAGGAAGTTTTGTATGCCAGTGAAAATGATCTGCGCTGCAATGGCGGAGACGAACAGTCCTGTTACCTTGGGCAGGATCACCAATCCCTGCTCCCCGATGAGTCGTTTTACACTGGATGAGAGGTAGAGGATGACGCCCACACTTACAACCGCGAGAAAAAGAGCGGTTCCAATAATGAGTTTTTCTGTCAGACTACCTGCCTCGGCGCCCGTTACCAAAAGCATACCGATAACGCCTGGGCCAACGGTAATAGGGATAGCAAGTGGAACGATGGCAATATCCTGGCTATTGGTATGGTGTTTAGTGTCATCTTTTTCGGCGATCATAGAGATTGCAGATAGAAAAAGTATGGTTCCTGCACCAATTCGAAAAGCATCAAGTGTTATTCCAAAGAGTTCAAAGATATATTTTCCAAAAAGAAAAAATAAGAAAGAACTAACCATGACACCAATGGTCACCCGAACAGCTGTCCTTTTTTTTTCAAAATCGTCAAGATCTTTGGTGAGGGATATGAAAGCCGAAAGTACGAAAAATGGCGTGAGAATGAAAAATATTTTCAAATAAAAATTAATAAATGTCTGTACTAACAATGTGGTCCCTCTTGGTTAACTCTTTTACGTTCGTCTGCTGCGAAACTGCAGATTGTTAAGCTGCAATGATAACCTGTGCTGAAGGTTCTACAATAAGTGAAATTGTGGTATCCACAGCTGGTGGAACAGGCTCTAGAGGCAGATCGAAATGAAGTGTCTGTGCCCCAGAGTCTATTGCAAGGTTATATGTACTTCCTTGGTATCGTCTGTTTTTTACTGTCCCTGTAATTGTGATAGCCCCGGGCGTCACGTTGTTGCTAGAACCAGTAAGCTTTGCTCCGTCCGGTCGAAGAAGTAGCATAGGCGAAGAAGGCAGATTGTTTGGATTTTCTACTTTTTGGGCGAAACCAAATTCGCTTTTCACTACCCCCTCTTTTTCATCTATTGAGGCGTGAAAAATATTTCTAAATCCAAGAAAACGGGCAACGTCTGTGTTTTTTGGAAATCTATAAAGTTGCTCAGGGGCAGCAAACTGTTGAAGTACTCCGTTTTTTAAAATGGCAATTTTATCAGCCACCCCAAAGGCTTCATTTTGATCATGGGTAACGAAGATTGCAGTCACTCCCAATTCCTTTAATATTGCCCGGATTTCAATCGTTAACCTTTCTCGTAATGTTCGATCAAGGGATCCAAGTGGTTCGTCAAGAAGAAGGAGTTGTGGCTTTGGGGCGAGACTTCTTGCCAGAGCCACCCGTTGTCTCTCTCCACCCGAGAGCTCGTCGATTCTACGTTTACCAAACCCAGAGAGCCCTACTAATTCGAGCATAGTATCGACTTTATGGAGTTGTTGCTTGTTTGGAAGGTTTTGCATTTCAAGGCCAAATCTGATGTTCTCTTCCACATTTTTATGGGGAAAGAGAGCATATTCCTGAAACATGAGGCCAAAGCCACGTTTGTGGGCAGGTATGGTGCGAATATTTTTCCCTTTGAAAATAACTTGTCCACTATATTCCTCTTCAAGACCGGCTATGAGGCGTAAGAGAGTCGTCTTTCCGGAACCAGAAGGGCCGAGTAAGCAGAGTATTTCACCGGGATCAAGAGAGAAATTTATATCTTGTAACAGTAGCTTTCCGCCATATCTGTTCGAAACGTCGGTTACTTTACATATTGGATCCAGGGTGTGGGGAGCATTCATTTTCTTTAGGTGTGGGAAGTAGAAGTTTTAGTGTGTGAAAACCTACCAATAATCCAGAAGCTTGAGCAGGTGACAAGCATCAGAATACAGCTCATTGCCATGGCCTGGCCGTAATTGAGCTCTCCTGGCTGACTGAGAAATCTGAAAATAGCAACAGGCATCGTTGGGGTATGAGGGCGAGTTAAAAATGCAGAGGCTCCAAATTCACCCATACTTATAGAAAAAGCAAAGATTGCTCCAACAAGAATCGCATGTTTAATGAGCGGAAAATCAATGAGTCTCCATACCTTAAAGGGTGAGGCACCTAAAAGACACGCCGCTTCACGAAGGTTCTCAGGAATTTGCCGGAGGCCGGGTAACACACAGCGAACGACAAAAGGAAATGCCACAAGGGTATGGGCGATTGGTACGATAATAAGAGAATCTCTTAGGTTGAGAGGTGGGGCATTAAGAGTAATGATGTAACCAAAACCAAGTGTTACGGCAGATGTGGCAAGAGGAAGCATTATAAATGCGTCCCAGAGGTTAGATCTATGTTTAGATCCTGATGCGAGAAACACAGCAGAGGTAATCCCCAGAATAAGAGAAAAGAGCATTGCTGTCAGTGCAAAGCCAATGGAATTTACGACTGAAGAAATTGGGGAGACATAGAACAGTGAATTGGACTCCCCAGCAAAAAGATGCCGATAGTATGTGAGGGTAAAACCATCTTCCCCCATAAAAGAGCTGATAATAAGGGCGAGCAGGGGAAGGACCAGAAGCACGAGCATAAAAGTGATGTTGAACGCAATAACGATTCGCTGGGTAATGTTTTTCACTTCTGCAATCGCTGTTGCGGGTGTATCCGAGAAAAAAGAGACTTTTGACTTTTTACTGAGTCTTGCGTGGAGCCACATGAGCAGAAAGTTAAAACAGATCTGTACAAGAGAGAGAGCGGCTGCCATAGGTAGATTAAAGAGTTGCACCGCCTGTCTGTATATTTCAACCTCAATGGTTGCATAGCCTGGGCCCCCAAGGATGAGAACAACACCAAAACTTGTAAAGCAGAAGATAAAAACCAAAAGAGCAGCCGAACCAATCGCTGGCAGAAGAAGAGGTAGGGTGATTTTTCTAAATGCAGTTAGTGGTGAAGCTCCGAGCATCCGAGCAGCAGTGACAAGACTAGGATCAAGAGAGCTCCAGAAACTGGCAACAATTCTCAGAACCATGGTGTAGTTATAGAAAACATGGGCAATAAGGAAAAACGTTACAGTTTGCTCAAGCTCAATTGGTCCCTTTGTCAGATTAAAGATCGAGATAAGAGAAGAGTTGACGAGTCCGTTTGATCCAAGAAGTGCTCGAAACGCAGCTGCGGTAACAACTGTGGGGAGCACAAAAGGGACTGTCATGAGCGCCTGGAGGAAATTTTTACCAAAGAAATTAAACTTTGCAAAAATATAGGCCCCAGGGAGGGCAAGCACTAAAGTAATGACAGTTGAAACTGCAGCCTGCCAGATAGTGAACCAGAGAATTCTCCCATAAGTGGGTGTAGAAAAGAGTTTTTCTATTGTTCCTGGAGAGCCCGTACCCCCAGGAAGAAAGCTATAGATGATTATTTTGACAAGCGGATAACAGTAGAAGATCAATAAAAAGACAAAGGGGAGGGAGAACAGTAGCAGGCTTACGGGCCATTTTTTGAGTAACATTTACTGCTCTCCTACGAAAAAAAAGTGCAACTCTTACCTAAATCTTGCAAGTCCCGAAGGGTAGGAGATATGGGAACATAATATTCATGGGGTGTTATTTCTAAAATAAGTATCATGAACGTAATATACTGTTTCGCCTAGCTAAATTGTTTCCTTTTTTTTTGCGTATGCAAGATGTAGGTCCTATCTGATAACTGCTGTTGTCCAGGCGTCAATCCAAGTGTCTCGCATGGCCTCAATTCTTTCAGGGTCGATAATTGCCGGATTTTTGGCGACAACTGCGTGTTTTACAAATACTTCTGGGAGTTTGGCTTCTTGGTTACTTGGAAACACAAACATTTTTAGAGGTATATCTTCCTGAAGAGGTTTACTTAACATAAAATCGATAAATTTTTCCGCAAGTGCCACTTTCTTTGAACCTTTTAAAATACCCACAAATTCAATTTGTCGAAAGGCGGAACCATCAGAGACCACAACTGCAGTTGGTGCTGATTCAAGTGGTGTTTCCGAGTAATACACGGCGGCAGGTGGAGAAGACGCATAACTTACAACAATTGGGCGATCCCCTTTAGATGCGGCGGTAAAGTGTCCAAAATACGCATCTTCCCAGCCGCCAGCAACAAGTACGTCATTGGCTCGCATAGCCTTCCAGAATTTTAAATAGTTATCCTCACCAAAGTTGCCAATGGTAGCAAGTAAAAACGCCATTCCAGGGGATGAGGTGGCCGGGTTTTCAACAACGGTTAAACCTTTGTACTCAGGTTTTGTAAGATCAGAAAGATTCGTTGGAGGAGCCACACCTTTTTCGCTAAACCATTTCTTGTCGTAGTTGAGGCAGACATCACCATAGTCAACAGGGAGAAGGCGGTTCTTCGCATCAAGCTTGAGATGCTCAGGGATTGTACTGAGTAAAGGTGAGTTGTACGGGCGAAAAATATCTGCAGTAAGGGCTCTGGATAAAAAGGTGTTGTCAACTCCGAAAAAAACATCAGCTAATGGATTGTTTTTAGATAAAATTGCCTGAATAAGAGCGGCTCCAGCATCTCCAGATTTTAAAAACCGAATTTTAACCTTGTTGTCCTTTTCAAAGGTCGCGATTATTTCCTTACTCACATCAAAGCTGTCGTGGGTCATGACTGTGATACTTTCCTCAGCTTGCAAGGCTGTGGATGCAAAAAAAGACAGAGCTATTAAAATCAATCCTGTGGTACGTCGCATGTTATTCATGAAGATCTCCAGTGTAAGTATTTCATGTATTATGTGGGAGTCTCTGTAGTCATACGAAAAAGGCCGTCTCACAATTGGAGGCGGCCGAAGAAAACAGATCCCTCCGCCGGCATTATCCGGATCAGGTTAAACGGTCGGGTCTATTGCACCCCTCTCAGCCCAATTTATGTGAGCTCCCGTATCAGGTATACAACATAGGCTATCTGGTTTTTTCTTGCAAGCTAGATCAGCGTAAAAGGGTGTGGCTGTGCAGACGTAAAATACAACCACAGGCATATAATTGATATCTGAGTCTGCGCTTACCTCCGAGGATTGTTATTTTCGTATAACGAAGATATCGGGGCAGATAGCGTAGACTTCGAAAGGCAGTAAATCAACGGGCTCATACATAACGTTGAAGATTGACAGTCCCTACGTGTAAAACCTATAGAAAAAAGTAGGTAGCCAAAAAACCAGAAATTGACATTGTGATTGTATAAGGCAGGGCAAGGACCACCATTCGGCCATATGAAAGCTTAATTACAGGCGCAAGGGCAGAAGTTAAAAGGAAAAGGAAGGCCGCCTGTCCATTAGGTGTTGCGACGCTAGGAATGTTTGTTCCGGTGTTAATTGCTACTGCCAATTTTTCAAACTGAGTCATTACTGTGGTAACTTCTTGAGCGACCCCTTTTGGCATGTTTGTGAGTACAGAGTCCCAAGTTTGATGAGAATCTGTCAATAGAGCCATTAATGCCTCCCCACTCATACCTGTACCCTCTATAGTATCAAGGATATGGATGAAATGAAGTTTAGTTTCTGATATGTAAACAGTTGCAACAAAGACATTATCGGAGATCATGGAAAGAGCCCCATTTGCAACATAGTATGCTACGAGTTGAGTTTGTCCTTTCATGGAAAGGACGAATCCGATCATCGGAGTGAAAAGATGCTGGTCGTGTATTACCGCAACTATTGCAAAAAAGACAACGAGTAGCGCGGTAAAGGGGAGCGCTTCCTCAAAGGCTTTTCCTATTTGGTGTTCTTGAATAACCCCATTAAACGCGGTTAGCAGAACAATAACCGACAAACCGACAATTCCTACGGCGGCTAGGTGAAAGGCAAGAGCAAAGATTAACCAGAGGCCAACTGCTGCCTGGATATACAGCCTCGCTTTTCCAATGAAACCTCTCTTTTCCTCCATCCGCATTGCTTTTTCAAGAAGGTGGGAGCGTATGTTACCGGGCATTTTTATGCCGTAACCGAAAAGTTTACGTTTTTCAACGGTATAACAAGTGAGTAAGCCTACAACAAGAACAGGCATTGAAATGGGTGCAACTTTGATGAAAAAGCCTGCAAAGGTCCAGCCCATTTCACTGGCTATAAGAAGGTTCTGTGGTTCACCTACGAGGGTGCAAACACCACCTAGAGCAGTGCCAACCGCTCCGTGCATCATGAGATTTCGTAAAAATCCACGAAACATCCGCAATTCACGTTTTCTGGTATCCTTTAGTGAACTGTCTTCGGTAAGGTCGTGGGTGTGCATGGCAGTTTTGCCAGACGCATACCTGTGATAAATATCGTAGAAACCATAGGCCACTGCAATGATTACGGCAGTTACAGTGAGCGCGTCGAGAAAGGCGGATAGAAAGGCTCCTGCAAAGCAAAAAAGTAAGGAAATTGTAATTTTAGAATGAACACGAACAAGGATACGGGTGAAAGTAAACTGGAGAAAGTCTTTCATGAAGTAGATGCCAGCTACCATGAAGATGAGGAGTAATATAACCTCAAAATTGTTTAATATTTCTTGATAAACTGTTTCTGGGTGGCTTAAACCAATAGCAATGGCCTCCATGGCGAGAAGGCCACCAGATGGAAGTGGGTAGCATTTCAAAGCCATCGCCAGAGTAAAGATAAACTCACCAATGAGAACCCAGCCAGCAATAAAAGGACCAGCCGTAAATAAGAGAATGGGGTTCAAAATTAAAAACCCTATGATGGTTAATTTGTACCATACAGGGGCATTTCCAAGAAACAGATTTGAGACCGCGTGTGCCAATGTTCGTGTCATGATACATCTCTCCTTTCTCTCATAAAAAAATGGGGGAAATATTACGATAATTTTCTATAATAGGGAGCAGATTATACCATTCAATTCAATTTCTTAATAGTTTTGGTGAAAATATTATTTTTCCAGAAGTACCACTGATTCAATATGGTGGGTTTGGGGGAACATGTCCAAAGGTTGAATCGCTTTGATTGAAAATCCCTCTTTGGTAAGAGCATTAAGATCGCGACAAAGGGTTGCAGGATCGCAAGAGATGTAGACCAGTCGTTTTGAGCAAAGTTTGCTCAGTTGAGCGGCTAGTTCTGGCGCTCCCTGTCTTGGAGGATCAATGATGATACAGTCGAATCTTTCCCCCTTTTCTATGAGCGTCTCGCATCCTTTATGAACGGGTTGTTTCTTAAATGTGGCATTGATCGCCTGTGCCGTTGCTGCATTATATTTAGCACACCTGATGGAGGATCCCTGGCCTTCAATGCCAAAGACACTTTGAGCTAAAGCACTTATTGGGATCGCAAAATTCCCCATTCCGCAATAGAGGTCAAGAACGGAATCTTCTGGCCCGATGTTACAAAAATTAAGGACAGTCTCAATCATAGTTTTATTTTGTTCAAGATTGACCTGGCAGAACCCGCCTACTTCCCAATTGAGATCCAATGGGTTTTGCATTCCTTTAAGCTCCGGGTAATGCACAGTGAGAAAGTTATTTGCTTCATCACCCTTTGCGACAATTGGCCCTATTATAGGGAAATCTTCCCCTGCAAAAAAGATACGATCAATTGATTCAATTTCAGAGCACAACTTTGCTGCTATCTTCAGATCAGATGGTCTTGGTTTTCTTGAAAAATTGAAAATACAAGAAACCTTGTCGGTGGCAGGGTTTTGTTGAAGTTCCAGTTCAGTCGAGAGTCTAAGCAGATCAAAAGTATCGCCATGTGTCTTAAGAGCTTCGAGGGTTCTATTTATTGAGGACTTTGCCAGGAGACATTGGTTAATTTCGATAAGATCATGGGAGCGAAAGCGGTTGAAACCCAATTTGTCGTCATCTTTTACCTGCAAGCGGATTCGTTGTCGGTAGTGATAGGGCTCTGGAGATCCGATTACGTTACTCACTGTGTCATCAACTTCTTCTGTTGCGATGACGTCTTGCCGGAGCAGAAGATCTACCAGGATATCCTTTTTGAAGGTGAGTTGCGTCTCATAGTCGCAATGTTGCAGGTTGCAACCACCACACTCACCATAATATTTGCACGGGGGTTGGATTCTGGCAGGGTGGTTTTTTTCGATTTGGTGTATTTTACCAAAAAGATAGTTTTTTTTAGATTCCTCAGTGGTTACAATAAGGTTTTCTCCGGGAAGACCGAAATGTACAAGGACAACCTGTTTGGACGGTAGATGGCCTAAGCCAAATCCGCCATTGACGATTTTATTTATGGTTATCGTTTGCTTAAGCATTTTTATCCGGATATGAGTTAATAATGAGTACCTTGCTCCTGAAATCCTGTAGTGAAAAAGCAAGAACTCTGGAGTTTATGTTGAAATTAGAAATGTAACTTTACCATCAAGGCACTTACCCTGGCACAATTCCCGTTTATCAGGATGAGCCATGTATCTTAAGAGAGGACGTTGCTGGTGCGACGACAAAACACGATTATTGCAGTTTCTTAATCTATCATCAAGATCTTGTCGAATTGTATTCGTCTTTTTTCTTAATTTATGGCTTGTCTCAACAGCATACTCTGCTCCTATAAGCGTAGAAGTTGAGGTGACAGGTGTCGACTCTCCCATCAAGGAAAATGTCCTTGCCCGGCTTACCCTGTATTTGCAAAAAGACAATGACAGGCTTCGGGAGACAACGATCAAAAAGTTACACAAGGAAGCGACAAACAATATAGCCTCTGCCCTTGCACCATTTGGATACTATAACTCAACGGTTACAGCCACCCTCAATCAGGACGCAAAAGGTTTCCAGGCAAAATATGTGATTGATAAAGGGGCTCCTGTACTGGTCGCAAGCGTCAAGAATATTGTTATTGGCGATGGGGGAAATAACCGAAAGCTCAAGAAAGCACTGCAAAATTGGAGTCTTGCTGTGGGCGATATTCTCGACCAGCCTTTGTATGAAAAAGAAAAAAAGAGGCTCGTAAATGCAGCCATTAATCAAGGCTACCTGGATGTCACTTTTACTAAAAAAGAACTCACCGTCAATCCCACAACAAACAAAGCTGAAATTACTCTTATTCTAGATACCAAAGGACAGTATGTCTTTGGTGACACAACGTGTAAGCAAGAGGTTCTCACGCAGGGATTACTCAACAGGTATCTTCCGTACTCAAAAGGGGATATCTATAGCCCGGCAAAAATATTTGAACTTCAATCAATTCTCTACAAAACAGATTTTTTTAGTCGTGTGAAAGTAAAAGGGCAGATGAACAAGATTGTTGATCATATGATTCCTGTGGAAATTGAAATGGTGAGCCCTGAAAAACTTAATAAATATAGTGTTGGAGCTGGTTATGCGACAGATACTGGTATTCGAGGTAAACTAGATTGGTCCAATCGTGTTTTTAATAATCGTGGTCATAAAATCAGTGCCTTTTTGCAAGTTGCTGAACTTGAAAACAGCCTCACGTTTATCTACGAAATACCCCGTAAAGATCCCAGGTACGACACTTTGATACACAGCGTGGGGTATCAGGATACAACCTGGGATGACACAAATACTCGATTGCTTACAGCTGCTGTTTCACAAGAGCACTCAGGTCCACGTTTTAAGTTTAGTACAGGGCTGGAAGTGCGTGATGAGGTTTACGATATCGGAGATACCAGTGGTGACTCAACCTTGCTGCTGCCTTCTCTGAATGCAGGGTATATTTGGGCAGACGATATTTTAAATACCAAACACGGTTTATCAACCTCTGTAAATTTTCTTGGGGCATACAAGGGGGTCATCTCTGATGCCAGTTTTCTCCAGGCAACGGCGAGTGGTAAGGCTATAATTACGCCATTTAAAGAGTGGAAGCTCATTGGCCGTGTTTCTCTTGGTGCTACTTTGGTCGATTCCATTGATTCCTTGCCTCCATCTCTACGCTATTACGCAGGTGGTGACTCATCAATACGAGGTTATTCATATAAGTCGATTGGGACTAAAGACTCTTCCGGTACCGTTATTGGTGGACGCTACCTCATTGTTCAGTCAATTGAAATGGAACGCATTATAAGTGATAATTGGAGTGTTGCTGGTTTCTGGGACGGAGGTACTGCAACTGACGATCTCTCTCTTGATTATTATCAAGGCGCTGGTGTCGGGATACGGTTTCGATTGCCCTTTGGACAGATACGTTTAGATGTGGCATCTGCAATTACAGAAGACGGCACTCCAGTCAGGGTCCATCTCACAGTTGGGGGGGATCTGTAATGAAATTGCGTAACGTTTTTTTTGGATTTTTTCTTGTTCTGTTTCTTCTCGTAGCGGCCGTAACTGGAACAAAATCGGGACTTGTTTTCATCCAGAAAAACGTGAACTCTATGAGTGGTGGTGCTGTCAGCATCGGTTCTGTAGAGGGACGCTTAATAACAAAATCTACTCTTTATGATATACATCTTGAGATTCCAGGGGCTGATATTGATATTAAAAAGTTTGACTGGTCTTGGCTCCCTATGTCGCTCATGCGGGGAACGTTGGATGTTATTCTCTGCAAAACTACTCAACTTGTAATCCAGTTAAGGCAAGGTGAAGAGATTGCCGAAAAAAAATCCGATAGTTCTGGACTGCCTTTTTTCTTACCATTCAGACGCCTTCTTGCTCAAGAGTTTGCTATTGATGGTTTAGATGTGAAAACTGAAGATGGAGAACTGATTTTTCAGCTTTTTACGCTTACGACAAGCCTTGAGTATCAGAACGATCTGATAGTCGTAAACAATTTTAGTGCAGATGGACCTGAGATAGGGCTGGCATTTCATGGTAATGCCGAACTGCAAAACGATCATCGGATTGATATGATCGGCAGCTGGCGTTTAGTGGAATATGGTTTTCATCCTTCTAAAGGAACCTTTTCTTTAGATGGTCCAATTGACTCTATTGGCGTTAACGTCTCATTAAATGATCCGGGTGAGATTCACGTGGTTGGTGTTGTGAAAAATCTTCTCGATGCAGCAACCTGGACTGCCAATGTGGACGCCAAAAACATCAACCTAGAAACGTGGATACTCAATTGTCCTGAAATTATTTTATCTACTGTTCATGCGGATATGTCAGGTGATTTTGGTCACTATCGCGGGTTAGTAGTGGCGGATGGATTCTGGGGTGTAGCAGGCAATTTACAATTTCGTAGTGATATTGATGGTGATGGGGTTGGGATTGATTTTTCATCTCTGCGTATAGACCGCAATGAGAGCTCTGCTGTTGCCACTAATGCGAGTATCTCGTGGGCAGAACTGTTCTCCTGGGAGGCGGATCTTGATTTTAATAGTTTTGCTATCAATATGTTCTTTCCAGATTTTAAAGGTTCGATTTCCTCAGAATTTCATAGTGTTGGAGATGTCACCGAAGAGGGTCTAGAGGCAAATTTAAAACTAAAGACTATGGATGGACGCGTTGCTGATTATATCTGGTCCGCTGAAGGAAATATAGATCTTACCGACGAACGTATTTTTAGTCGTGATTTACGTATACAAAGTGATTCTGTTGGCGGTCTGGCATTAGTCCGCGATGCTGAGCTCTCTTGGGTAGATAAACTCAGCTGGAAGGCTGAGGTCGATCTTGAACATTTTGATCCGGGATTCCTGCATCCAATGGCTGTTGGCGATATAAGCGGTAATATAAAGAGTAATTTGGAGTGGGATGGGGATCTTCCTACCGGAGGGATTAGCTTCTCTCAGCTCTCTGGGGAACTACGGGGGCTACCACTTAGCGGGGGCGGTGAAATCTCAATTGATAACAGTTCGTTGAGCACCACCGGCTTGCTGCTTTCACTCGGTAATTCTCAATTGCACATTAATGGCAAGGTGGAGGACACCCTTGGCCTAAAGTTTTCGTTTGATTCACCAGATCTTTCAGAGATTAGTGATACTCTTCTTGGAGAGTTCAATCTAAAGGGGCATGTTTCCGGAGCTAAGGACTCTCCTACGATTGACGTAGCATTTGACGGAAATAATCTCCACGCGGCAAATATAAAGCTAAAGACAGTTCATGGCCACCTACAGGCGGATTTTGGCACAGATGGCCTCATAGATGGTGGTTTGCTGATGGAAGAGGGTGTGATTGCAGGTGTCTCGCTCAGTGGGGTTAATGTCGCGGTATCAGGAACGACCCTTGCTCATAAACTTACAAGTGAAATGAAAGGCCCTGATGGTGAACTCAATTTTACGCTAGCGGGCAAATATGAAAAAGGCTGGTTGGGGAACCTTTCGGGTCTTTTTCTTAAGACCACAAAATTTGGCGATTGGACACAGCTTGATTCAGCACCCATTGAACTATCCACAGAAAATAAAAGTTTAGAGGGTTTTTGTATTACAAACCTGATGGCAGGGAGCGATAACAGTACGTGTTTGTCAGCAAAGGTGAGTGGAGAAGATGCTAACTGGTCAATAGATGCAGACATGGCCAGTTTTAATATGGAAGCTCTTCATGAAATGGCTCTTGGGCTTCCACCTATAAAAGGTGTTTTAGGAGCCAGTGTTGAGGCAAATGGTGATAGAAAAGGAATTACCCAAGCCAGTGCTCATGTAACTGCTCCAGAAGTGGAAACCTTACTTTCAGTCACTGATAGTGATTTTGTTTCTCTTCAACTGAAGGATTCTATTTTTACTGCCGAACTGGAAGACCAAAACCTCGACCTTAATCTTTCTTTTAAAGCCACCAAGGGCGGCACCCTTGATTTGTCTGGTCAAGTACATGGAATTGGTCAATTTGATACACCTCTTGCCACGAATACCATTGTTGGCGAGTTGACTCTGGATAAATACTATCTCAATTCACTTGCCGCGTTTACTGGGTATGGTGTTGAGCCAACGGGTTGGGTGAGTAGTTCTTTTGGTATTGGAGGGACACTTGGGAAACCTGAGGTTTATGGTGAACTGGCCATACAGGAAGGTGGATTGGAACTTGCCTATCAGGGAATAACTCTGGAAAATGTTGTGGTTGTTGTAAATTCCAGAGATACGAGTGCCGTAGTTCGTGCCGGAGCAACTTCAGATGGCGGTCACCTGGATATAGGTGGCGTTGTTGCTTATGGTACCGAAGGCGTTGAGGCATCATTGCATCTTGCTGGGGAAAACTTTCTACTGGTTAATCTACCTGAGTATTCGTTGAGGGTGACGCCTGATGCGGAAATGAAGATAAATAAGAATCGTGGTCAGATTAAAGGGCGTATAATTGTACCATCAGGACTCATAGCGCCAGAAGAATTGAGTGGCGTTGTTAAGGTGTCTGAGGATGTCGTGTTTCTAGGAAAGGAGCAAGTCCATGCCAAGAACGGTTATCCATTTTTCTTAGATCTCGATGTGGAGTTAGGTGACGGTGTTAAAATTGATGGGTATGGACTTGAAGGTAGGCTGGCAGGGGGCTTCAACGTCAAAATTACTCCGGATGATTTCATTACAGGGAATGGGGAGCTTGACCTGTTGGATTCAACTTTTTCGTTTTATGGTCGTAGCCTAGATATTGCCAGGGGTAGAATCTTGTTTACTGGAGGCCCAATCGATAACCCTGGAATGGATATACGAGCACAGAAAGTCATTTCGGCTGAAACTGCACGGGATGATGAGTATACAGTTGGTGTTGATATAAACGGGCTGGTCCAAGATCTGCAATATCATCTTTTTTCTGATCCATATATGGATGACACTGACATTCTATCACAGATGGTGGTTGGACATTCTTTTGCTAGTTTAAGTGAAGAGGAGGGATCGCTTCTTCAGGCAGCGGCCATGACTCTAGGTCTTCAGGGAAGTTCGAAGCTTATGGAAGGCATTGGCAGCCTCCTGCTAATAGATGATTTGCATCTGGAGGGTTCGACCAAAAAAGAAGAAGTCTCACTGGTTGTTGGGAAACGAATCACCGAAGATTTGTACATTGGCTATGATATGAATATGTTCAGTCGACTTGGGCAATTCAGGGTGCGCTATGATTTGAGCCGCGGTTTTTATGTCGAAACAAGATCGTCTTCTGAATCAACAGGAGCCGATATTATCTATACATTTAAAAGGTAAACAGCGGGTCTATGAAGAAGAATACGTCAATTAAAATCCTGGTGGTCGATGATGACCAGGTCCATAGATTTATGCTCGTTTCTATGCTTAAAGAATGGGGGTGGAACTGTGCTGAAGCCGATGATGGAGTAACTGCCGTTGCAGCGGTGGAAAAGTATAAATATGATGCGGTGTTGATGGATGTACGAATGGCGAAGATGGATGGGATTGAGGCCTTTTCCAAGATTCAGGTCCTTTATCCTGCACTTCCCGTAATTATTATGACTGCGTATTCTACTGTGGATGATGCTGTTGGCGCTATCCAGCAGGGGGCACATGATTATTTGACTAAACCTCTTGATTTTGAAAGATTACGTCTCACTTTACTGAGGGCTGTTGATCATCATCAGGTGGCAAGCAACAAGCAGGAGGGAATCAAACAGGAAAATATTCTTGAGACCTCAATCATTGGCCAATCGCCTCCGATGGTCGAACTTCTTGATATGATAAGCTACGTTGCGCCAACAGAGGCGACTGTGCTCATCTATGGTGAATCCGGTACCGGAAAAGAACTTGTGGCGGAAGCCTTGCATCAAAACTCTGAGAGGCGCGAGAAGCCCTTTGTAAAGGTTAACTGTGCAGCTCTTGTTGAAAATCTCTTGGAATCTGAATTGTTTGGTCATGAAAAAGGTGCTTTTACCGGAGCAGAAAAGCGAAGAGAAGGCAAATTTATCCAGGCGGATGGAGGGACACTGTTTCTCGATGAAATAGGGGAAACGTCTCAGGCGATGCAGGTCAAGCTCTTAAGAGTTCTTCAGGAGCAGGAGTTGCAAAGGGTAGGTGGAGAAGAGACCATACGAGTGGATGTTCGTATCATTGCTGCAACCAATCGAGATCTGGAAAAAGAGGTTGCAGAAGGGCGTTTTAGGGAAGATCTCTACTATAGACTCAATGTGGTCATGATTACAGTGCCTCCTTTGAGGGACCGGTCTTCTGATATTTGTCTATTGGTTGACTATTTTGCCGAAAAATTTGCGGCGAAAAACAGGCGTCAACTTGATAAAATTACGGACGATTGCATGACATATCTGAGCCAATATTTATGGCCTGGCAATGTAAGAGAACTAGAAAATGCAATTGAGCGCGGTATAATTCTTATGCGCGGAACAGAACTAACAGAAAAATCACTTCCTTTGACTATCCAGAAATTGACACTGTCTGAGAACTTTAAGCCAAGTGGAGAGCCAACGTCCCTATCCGAAGCTGAAAAGCAACTTGTCATGAAAACACTGGAAGAAACATCTGGTAATAAAAGTGAGGCGGCAAGACGGCTTGGTGTTACACGGAAAACCCTGCAGAATAAGCTTAATAAATATAATGGCTCATAGCTAGGAGGCCGTTCGAGAAGGCCCTCTAAGAGTCTACGCTTACCTGCCCAAACTCTTCGGAATTCCAAAAAAATAATGCTCGCAATATCAAACATATGGCTGTGCTTATTTATTTTATAATTTCTCGATTTTGAACAAAACGCCTATTCTCGCACAAGTTCCTAGTGATCTTTCTTGATTTAAACGATTGTTTTATGGTGGTAAAGGTTCCCATTATCACTCCTTTGGGCACGTTGAAGAACTCATTGAAAATCCATAGTTAATCACAAGTTAGTTTTATTGATTATCCGTCTCTTGACAAGGAAAATTCGGCTACTTATTGTTGCCTCAGGTTGCGAATGGTCAGGCCAGGATAGAGTCAGGAAACCGATTTTATCTGTGCCTGGAATGAGAATTGGAGATAAATGGGGGCGTAGGTGAGCGAAGTAAAGATAAACGAAGAACTCCAAGACGATCCGGCAGTTGAAGAGACTGACGTGGATCAAAATGTTGAAGAAAACGATTCAGAGTCTGATGCGGATCTGCAGGCTGAAGAAACCAGTGTGGACCCAGAAGCGGCACTTGCAGCGGCTAAAGAGCAGATTGTAGATCTTCAGGATAGAATGTTGCGTGCGGCTGCTGAGAATGAAAACTTCAAAAAGCGTGTCGAACGTGAACGTTTGGCAAGTTTGAAATATGCAGGAGAAGCAATATTTAGAGAGGTTCTTCCAACGGTAGATAATCTCGAACGCGCTCTGGGACAGGGTGTGGTTGAAGGTGCCGATGCAGAGAAAAATTTGAATGCTCTTTTGGAAGGGGTTCAGTTGACTCTGAAAAGTCTTGTTGCAACTCTTGGAAAATTTGAAGTTAAAGCAATTGACAGTGTTGGGGAGCCTTTTGATCCAAAGCATCAGGAAGCTCTTACTATGGGCGCCCATGATACTGTTCCTGAAAATCATGTCATTACTGCTTTTGAAAAAGGATACTACTATAAAGACAGGTTATTAAGGGCAGCCAAGGTTGTCGTGTCTTCGGGTAAAAGTAAAGAAGAATCTGATTGAAAACGGTTGTTGAAAACAGGCCGTGATCACTTGACAAACCTGTGAAGATGACAACTTTTAAAGAGGTTGCTATTACCATGGGTAGAGCAATTAAAATACACTGAGCAATGCTGGATGGATATATAATCCACTGAGAATGATTTAAGGAGAGAAAAAGATGGGTAAGATTATTGGAATTGACCTGGGTACGACCAATTCTTGTGTAGCAATTATGGAAGGGGGCGATCCGAAGGTTATTGCCAACGTTGAAGGAAACCGAACAACTCCTTCAGTTGTGGCGTTTACTGATAATGATGAGCGTTTGGTCGGTCAGGTTGCAAAGCGTCAGGCTGTAACCAATCCAACCCGTACATTGTACGCAGTTAAAAGACTTATTGGACGAAAATTTACCGATGCAGAGGTACAGCGTTCTGTAGACGTCAGCCCTTTTGCTATCGTTGAGGGAACTAATGGTAGTGTTTCTGTGGATGTTGCCGGAAAGGTATACAGACCAGCAGAGATTTCTGCCATGATCCTTGCGAAAATGAAGCAGACCGCCGAAGAGTACTTAGGTGAAGAAGTTACAGATGCTGTTGTTACTGTTCCTGCTTACTTTAATGACTCACAGCGTCAGGCAACCAAAGATGCTGGTAAGATCGCAGGGCTGAATGTTCAGCGTATTATCAACGAGCCAACCGCAGCTTCACTTGCCTATGGTCTTGATAAGAAAGGTGAGGAAAAAATAGCAGTATTTGACCTTGGTGGTGGTACTTTTGATGTTTCTATCCTCGAAATCGGGGATGGTGTATTTGAGGTTAAGTCAACCAATGGTGATACTTTCCTCGGTGGTGAAGATTTCGATATGAGAGTCGTTAACTGGCTTGCGGATGAATTTAAGCGTGAGCAGGGAATCGATCTCCGAAGTGACAAGATGGCTCTTCAGCGTTTGAAAGAAGAAGCTGAGAAAGCCAAGATGGAGCTTTCTACCACCAAAGAGACCGACATTAACCTGCCGTTTATCACCGCAGATGCTTCAGGACCTAAACACCTCAACCTCAAATTGAGCCGTGCCAATTTTGAAAATCTGGTGAGCGATCTTGTTGAAAGAACCGTTGGACCATGTGTTACTGCGTTGAAAGATGCTGGCATCAGTGCTTCAGAAATTGATGAGGTTATCCTTGTTGGTGGAATGAGTCGTATGCCGCTCGTACAGGCAAAGGTTAAGGAGATCTTCGGTAAAGATCCACATAAAGGTGTGAATCCTGATGAAGTTGTAGCTATCGGCGCAGCGATTCAGGGTGGTGTTCTTCAGGGTGATGTAAAAGATGTACTTCTCCTTGATGTTACTCCACTATCTCTTGGTATTGAGACCCTTGGTGGTGTTACCACCAAACTGATTGAGAAAAACACTACTGTTCCTACTAAGAAGAGTCAGGTTTTCTCAACTGCTGCTGATAACCAGCCTGCAGTGTCCATCCACGTACTCCAAGGTGAGCGTGAGATGAGCCAGGATAATAAGACCATTGGTCGTTTTGAGCTCTCTGATATTCCACCTGCACAACGTGGAGTTCCTCAGATTGAGGTTACATTTGATCTTGATGCAAACGGTATTTTAGCCGTATCAGCTAAAGATCTCGGTACTGGAAAAGAGCAGTCTATTAGTATCACTGCATCTTCAGGTTTGACTCAGGATGAGATTGACCGCATGACCCAGGATGCAGAGCTTCACGCTGAAGAAGATAAGCGTCGTAAAGAGTTGATTGAGACCAAAAACTCTGCTGATGCACTGGTTCACGCGACTGAAAAGAGCCTGAAAGATCTTGGTGACAAGGTTGATGAGGAAACTAAGGCCAATGTTCAGACTGAGATTGATAACGTCAATAAGGTAAAAGATGGTGATGATGTTGACGCAATCAAAACAGCGGTTGAAGCGTTGACTCAAGCTTCACATAAGCTTGCTGAGCTAATGTACGCACAGGCGTCACAAGAAACTCCTGAGGGAGCAGAAGGTGGACCGGACGCTGGTGCAAAACCAAAGAAAGACGATGATGACGACGTTGTAGACGCCGACTTCGAAGAGGTTAAATAGCAGAAACTGCTAAAACCTTGATCGTTTAGAAGGGGAGTAGAGAAATTGATTTTCTCTACTCCCCTTTTTTGTTTTTTTGAGGTATTGTCCGCTCTGCGTTAGCCCGAATATCTCATGAGAATCTGTATACTAGGTGTATTTCAACATGCGATATCCGGGGTAGATATATTACCTTCAATATTAATTTTATTACTTAGCGAGCCATGAAAATATTATCAGGTATCCAGCCTTCAGGACAACTACATATTGGCAATTATTTTGGTATGATGGAAACAATGATTTCGAATATGGAGAATTCCGAACTCTATGTTTTTATCGTTGACCTCCACGCCCTAACCTCTGTACATGACAGGGATAAGCTTGCAACAGGCACCCTTGAGGCGGCAGCAGATTTTCTGGCGCTTGGTCTTGACCCTGATAAATGTACTTTTTGGGTGCAGTCCGATGTTCCTGAGGTATGTGAACTGGCATGGGCACTTTCAACCCTGACTCCAATGGGACTTCTTGAGCGATGTCATTCATATAAGGATAAGGTTGCTAAGGGAATTGATGCAAGCCATGGGTTATTTGCATACCCAGTACTTATGGCAGCGGATATTTTATTGTATCAGGCAGACCATGTGCCGGTTGGAAAGGATCAAAAGCAACACATGGAAGTAGCAAGAGATCTGGCTATGAAGTTCAACAACCAGTACGGGGAAACCTTTGTCATTCCGGAGCCTTTGATCAGCGAGGTAACAGCTACGGTACCGGGACTTGACGGTCAGAAAATGTCTAAATCCTATGGAAATACCATTCCAATTTTTATGGAAGGTAAGCAGTTGAAGAAGAGGGTTATGGCCATTGAGACTGATGCAACTCCAGTGGACGACCCAAAAGATCCTGACAACTGCAATCTGTATCAGATGATGAAGCTTTTCGCCACAAAAGAGAGAATGGCTGAAATCAATGGTCTGTATATTAACGGTGGTGCTGCATATGGGTATTTAAAGCTTGAACTCCTCGATCTGCTCAATGATAAATTTGGAGTAGCCAGAGAAAAGAAGAAAGAGTATCTGGCTGATCCTGAAATGCTCCGTCAGATTTTGCAAAAGGGTGGTTGTAAGGCTCGCGAAAAGGCTGCCGTAACTATTGATCTGGTACGTGACCGAATCGGTTTGAAGTATTAAGAGAAGTTTGTGTAGATAAAAAAGGCCGCCCTGCAAGAAAGCAGAGCGGCCTTTAATGGTTGATGCTGTAAATCTTATTGGAAATTTACAAGTTCAACATCGAAAACCATTGTTGCATTTGGTGGGATAGGGCCACGTCCAGATGGGCCGTATCCAAGGTCTGATGGAATGATGAGTACTCGTTTTTCACCTTTCTTCATGCCAAGTAAGGCCTCGTCCCAACCTTTAATTACCTGTCCCTGGCCTACTGGGAAATCGATTGGTTCACCACGGTCGTAGGAGCTGTCGAATTTTTTACCATCCATTAATTTACCGGTATAATGTACGGTAACAACTACTCCGGACTGAGGAGTATCTCCTTCGCCTTCTTCTACAACAACATATTTAAGTCCAGACGGAGTGGTTACAGCATCAGGCCACTGCTTTTTAATTGTCTCCTGTTCTGCTTCCAAAGTAGCTAATTCTTTTTCGCGCTTGTTGTTATCAAGATTTCCGAGAAGATTATCGAAGGTGTCCTGAGTGGTTACAAAATTTTCTGCATCTTCTCCAACGCGGATAATTTCAACAGAGTTTAGAAGATCATCACCTGCAATCTGATTAACCACATCCATACCGGATACTACATGTCCAAAAACAGTATGTTTGCCGTCTAACCATGGAGTAGCAACATGGGTAATGAAAAACTGGCTTCCGTTGGTACCTGGTCCAGCATTTGCCATGGAGAGGATTCCTGACTTGGAATGCGTAAGGCTCGGATCTATTTCATCGGGGAAGGTGTACCCTGGTCCACCGGTTCCTGTTCCAAGGGGACAACCACCCTGGATCATGAAGTCCGGAATTACACGGTGAAATTTTAGGCCATCATAAAATCTATCGCCTTTTGCTTTTGCGCCACCACCAAGATCTTTTGTGCCTTCTGCAAGCGCTACAAAATTGGTAACTGTAAGAGGAGTCTTCTTATATTCAAGAAGACAGATGATTTCACCTTTTGCGGTGTCAAATTTGGCATAAAGACCATCTTTGAGTTTAGATTGTGCCATTCCAGATTCTCCAGATAAAAGTATACATGATATGATTAATACAAACAGCGAGCAGATTCTATACATCGATTCTCCTTTTGCAAAGGGGGGGAGTGAAAAAAATAAATGTTATTGTCAAAACAAAATAAAATTAGAAAAATTTCTAAAAAAATTATGACAATCATAAACCGTAATTAGGCCCATGTCTATGATCTGTTTGGGCGAATTTTGTTTTTTAGCCTTTCGCTTTTTGTTTAGGGATGTCCTATTGGCATTTGTGACATTTTAGGAATTGTGAGTTCTACTTTTACAGTATGATGTTCTTTTGTCTCTTTTCCTCGCAACACCTCCGCTTCAATGAAATCACCTTCTTTGGAGTTAAGCATAACAATGCGCAGATCAGTCATATCTTCAATAGGATGGCTGTTAAGAGCTATTAAAAGGTCCCCTTGCATCAGACCTGCTTCACCCGCTTTTCCGTGGGGGCTTATCTGGTCAATAATTAACCCTTTGTGCGTGTTCTCTTCTGTTACAGGGCTGAGCACAATTCCAATCTTTGGAGTTTCTGGAAGACTGGAATTATCAGCAAAGAAATAATAATCTGTTGTTTCTTTAAGGTTGTCTGGAACTGCATCTTCATAAACATTGATAAGGCTTGCCTGCTCAACTGATATTCGCGCGGCAACTCTGGGAGGGATTCCAGAATCCTTTCTTGTGTGCTGATTTCCAGCAATTACGACCATTCTATGGTCAGGGAAATCTCGTAAAAAGGAGACGATGTTTGCAGCCATGGTCTCATCCCAAAGCCCCTGGGCCTGGATAAAACCACTGGACGCACCCTGGCCAAGGTTTCCATTTACATGAGCATTGTGTATAAGCGTTAATCGCTCATGGTACCCTGGAAGATCTAAGTTTCTGTCTGGGGTAAGATGTGCTTTTACTTCATCACTAAGGCCATCCGTGTTACCGCTTTGATACACCTCGGATACAATTTTTCGATCCAGATTGAGACCACGAACCGGGAGATGCTTTTGTTTTACAAAATTTAGGATATCTCTGAAAAGGCGGTAATCGTACCTCCAGACATTATAGTAATCAGATTGTTTGAGAAAGGTTTTCTCATCCATGGTGGAGTCTTCACTTGTATAAGCATCAAGACTTGGCTGAGAATGTTTTGGAAACATTTCCATACCTATGGCAAGTCGCGGGTCCTTTTGGTACAGGGCTTCGATGACCCGCAGCTGAAGGAGGTGGTCGGGAAGGGAATTGTGGGTCTCACCGATGTAAATGACTCTTTTACTAAGAAGTGAATTTATTATCTGATCAAACTCAGTAAGAGCGCTGGTGGCACTTCCTTTCGGCAGTCGTTCAAGCTGGTAGTGGATCCCATTACTATTTTCAGTAATTTTTTTAGTAACAGAGCCGTCAGCCTTAAACTCTAGATACGAATACTTTCCATAATGTTTAAGCCTCCTGGCAATTGAGGCGGACGGGGTTGTTGATTTGTCTGAGATAATGACAGCGACATAACCTGGGTGCAGTGGATTGTTTCGTACATCTATGGTTTCACTCTTTTCATCATGGTTCACTCTTCCGAAAATAGATCTGCAAGCAGCTTGGTCGGCCCCTAGAAAGAGAAGATTGTTTTCAGCAAGTTCTTTGTTTGTGACATCCACTGCCATAACTATTGTAGGGTCGTATTTTTTAAGAGAGTTAATAATTGCCTGGTATTTTTCTCTTCCTTCTTCGTTCTCAACTACAATAAGTTTGTTCTCAGCACCTAAAAAGGCTGACCAGACTGGGCTCTGTTCTTCACTAGAAAGCGTGCGGAGTAATGTGTATTCATGGTCTATAATGAACTCTAAGGGCTGGTCTGGTAGAGCAAGAGAGACGTCCTGCGAGCTTGATTCAAGTTTTTGTTTGAAAATATGAGTTCCAGACATGGTTTTGACCAGAACTGGAACCTGCATTGGGATAAACTCACTGACCTGCTGTGTGAGCGTAAAGTTGAGATGAATCCCAGAACCTGAATCAACAGAAATGTTCTCTGCATGTATAGATGGTGCTTCATTCATACATAGGCGTGTATTGAAAAATGTATTGAGATCTACGTCAGATACAGTTTCAAAGCTTGCTTGCAGATCATTCCAAGATGCCGCTGTTCCTTTGTTTTTTAAGTAAAAATCCTGGATTCCTTTTGTGAATATCTCATTTCCGAGATACTCTCGTAATTCGTGGAATAGAAATGCACCTCCATTATAGCCTACGGCTCTTTTTGAATCCGCCATCGGTTGATTGTGGCTTGCAGATTTGAAGTCTTTGAGCGTGAATGGCTTGTCCACTGTGTTGTTGACGTAATTGTGGTATTTTATAAGACTTTCTTTTCTGTCTTGCGCGCCATTACCCTCAGCAGCTCGATAAGCATGGTCTGCAAGAAATGAGGTCAATCCTTCACACCAGTTTCCGTCCTCATAGTCCACTTCAACATCGTTACCAAACCATGAATGAAGAATTTCATGGCCTAGAGAGCTGCTTTTTATGAAGGGGAGGCGCAATACCATCTGACCGAGCAGGGTGAACGTAGGTATGCCGTACCCCGTAGGAAGCCTGTTTGCTACAATGACGTAATGGTTATATGGGTATGGGGCGATCTCATTTTCATATTTCTTTAAATAGTTTGAAGCTGCTTCCAGATATCCTTGTGCAAGGGCTTTATCTTCTTGGAAAAACATTGAGTAAACATAAAGATTATCGCGAACTTTGAGTTTTTTTATCACGTATGGGCCAGCATTAAAATAGATGTCCTGGGTTGGCCGACTCCAGTGTGACGTTGTTATTCCAGATTTCTTTTCGAGGGGAAAAGAGTCACTTTGTGAAATAGCAGAAAATGTGTCGGGTAGTTGTGCAGATAGCGAAAAAACGGACGGTTCTGAAGGGTAGGGATACCAATTTGTCGTAAGAGAAATGCCACTACTTGTAATAAGATTGCTATATTCGTTTTTCACGTCTCTTGTGTAAGAAATAAATAAAGTTCTCTTTTTACTGTTACTCCTGAATTTGATATGGCTATCTTGAGGGTGCAGAGCTTTTTCGCCACCATTTTCCTGTTGTATGAAAGCACCGGTCACAGTGAGCTGCGTAAGAGAAAAGGAGATTGATTTGTCCTTTGGAATTATAATTTTTGCAGTTCCAATAACCTGATTTGTGTCGGTATTAAAGCTGATGGCAAGATTATAGTCAGGGCTTGATGTTGGTTGCGATAAGGCCTGACTCGGAATGATCAGGATAAGAAGAAGACAAAGGTAAGCAAGGAAACGGAAATTTAAAAGATTTGGCATTTGACTTTTCCTGTATCTGGTTAATATGTTGGAGTCCAAATTTGCAGTATATTTGAGGTGGGATCCAAGTAACAGTCCTGCTAATCATATGTAAACTGCATAAAAAGTAAGTTCGAAAAGGCGATTGTGCTTATAAATTTCCATCCATTTAATTGGGTGAATACTATTTGATGTTGGTAATGTTATGAATTCTGTGAAACTGGTCGGTATAAATGGGCGCTATACGCACTCCTGTCTTGCTCTTTTTTACCTGAGAAATGAGCTTGAAAAATATTGTCCCGACTGGTCGTCGGAAATTATCCAGTTAACTATTAACGATAACTATTTTGAATCGTTATTACGGGTGAGCAGTAATAATCCAAAATATATTTTCTTTTCTGCTGCTATCTGGAATAGCGAACTGGTTGAAAAGTTTACCCGTGATCTTGCTGTCTGTCTTCCAGATTGTCACGTTGTTATCGGGGGGCCTCAGGCATCAGTTTTACATGAAAAACTTGAAACCTCCAATTACAGCGTCCTGGAAGGTGCCATTGAGGCAGTAGATGAGGAATTTTATAGCGCTCTTAAAAACAATTCGTTGAAGAAAAAATATAAGGCAAATTTTTTTAAAAAGAGTGATCGTGGATTTGACTACCCCTACCGCAATTCGGATTTTGATACTCATTTAGCTAACAAGCATCTCTATTACGAGAGCTCAAGAGGCTGTCTCTTTGGCTGCAGTTATTGTCTGTCAGCAGTTGAAAAGGGTGTGTATCATAAACCTCTTGAGATGGTTAAAGATGAATTGCGGGATATTCTTGCTCATCAGCCAAAGGTTGTACGATTTATAGATAGGACATTCAATGATGTACCTGCGCGGGCGTTGGCAATATGGGAGTATTTACTTAAAGAAGGCGGCGAAACCCTTTTTCATTTTGAGATGGCACCGGACAGATTTACTGAGGAAATGTTTGAGTTCTTAAAGCAAGTAGGTCCAGGTAAATTTCAGTTTGAAATAGGTATTCAATCCACAAACCATGCAACCCTTGAGGCGGTGAACAGGCCAGTTGATTCGACTGTTGTACATAAGACGATACAGCAGCTCTCAAGCGTTGGGACTATACATTTACACGTTGATCTGATCCTAGGGTTACCCTATGAAACGAAGGAGACATTTGCCAAATCGTTTACAGATGTTTTTTTTATGGGTGCAAACTATATCCAGATGGGGTTGTTGAAAATCCTACCGGAAACGCCACTTTGCTACAGCGCAATGGATTATGAATATAAACACAGTCTCATTCCTCCATATTCTGTTTTAGCAAATCACTGGATGGATTATGAAACAATTCAAGATTTGTACTGGTTTTCTGAATGTGTGGAAAAATTTATGAATAACCGATATTTTGTTTCACTCTGGGACTATTTTAGGAAATCCGGAGAAGATATCTATGCTTTTTTCAGGGAATTACTCACTCTCTGCAAGGAAACACGATTTTTCTCCTATGCAGCAACACATGAACTTATGAGTGAAAAGCTTATAAATATCTGTGAAAAGCGTCACGATAATAATCTTATACGTGAGTTGCTTCGTATCGACTGGTTACGTTGTAATCATCGGTTCCTTTCCCCCAGCCTCGTGCCGGACGAAGATTGTGAGCAGCCTCTGGAAACAAAGTCTATTCTGGTAAATAGCTTGCCAGAAGAATTGGAAGGGTATTTTACAAGGAAAAGTAGGAATCGTTTTTTTAGAAAGTCATTTTTTTTACGAATTTCGAAAAAATCAGCTGTTGAAATTGGTTTGCAGGTAAAAAATGACCAGCCTGTGCTCTGTTTTTTGTCAGACCGGGAAGATGGTCTTTATACCTATAGTAAGGTCTTGGTTTTGTGATATAAAAGAAGAATATACTGAAAAGAGTTGACCTCTTATGTCGTCTGTATATAGTAATCATCTGTTTCAATGGACTATCGCGCAGAAATCGAACAATCAATTGAAAATGCAATAAGGAGAATTTCATGTCGTCCTATAAAATTAAGAAGATAAATAATATTGCCGATGAAGGTCTGAGACTTTTTACCGATAAATTTACGGTTTCAGCAGAAGAGATGAATCCAGACGGTATTATTCTTCGTAGTTCTCCTGTGAATGTTGATGACTACGAATCGCTACTTGCAGTCGCTAGGGCAGGTGCAGGGACAAATAATATAAATGTCGACCGAGCTACGGAATGTGGAATTTGTGTTTTTAACACCCCTGGTGCAAACGCTAATGCGGTCGTTGATCTTGTTTTTCCTATGCTCGGTGTATGGAAGAGAAATATTTATAAGGGGATCGAATTTTGTAAAGAGCTCGCAGCAATGGATCCCGATAAGGTAAACAGGGAAGTAGAAGCCAGAAAGTCTGCGTTTAAAGGCGAAGAGATTCATGGCAAAACACTGGCTGTGGTCGGTTTAGGACAAATTGGTGTACGACTTGCCAACGGTGGAATTCACCGTCAGATGAACGTGAATGGTTTTGATCCGGCACCGGCTTTGTCAAATATCCATCAGCTCTCCCCAGAAGTACGTGTTTGTAGAAATCTCGATGATGCTGTAGGGAACGCTGATGTTGTGAGTCTGCATCTTCCTCTTATTGAGAAAACCAAAGGATTGGTTGATAAAGAATTCATAGGACGTATGAAGAAAGGTGCCGTTCTGGTAAATTATTCCAGAGAGCCAATTGTAGACGAAGATGCAGTGATTGCAGCTCTGGATAGTGGGTACCTTGAAGCATACCTTTGCGACTTTCCGTCTCCGGCCCTTGTACGCCATGATAAAGTACTTGCCACTCCACATCTTGGTGCATCTACCTCTGAATCTGAAGAAAATTGTGCCACAATGGCAGTAAAAGAGATTTCTAATTATCTCAAGTATGGGAATGTGGCTCATAGTGTGAACTTTCCCAACGTTGAGTCGACTCCAGGCGATAAAGTCCGTTGTAGACTTATTGTAATTAACAAGGACGTTCCCGGAATGATTGCCTTTGTCTCTAATATATTTGGCGACAACGAGGTTAATATCGAAAGTTATCTCAACCAGTCAAATGGGACTGTCGGATACAATATTATTGATGTTGAAACCTCAATTCCAGATGCTGTGATAGAAAGTATTGAAGAAAATGAAGATGTTATCAGGACCAGAGTCATCTGTTTTGTAAAGTAAAAATTTGAATGAACCAAGTTTAAAAAATTAGCCCTATATCTCCCTGTTATTGTGGCAAGAGAAGTATGGGTGATCAAAAGAAACGTTGGAAGTATAAAAACTTGTACAAATATCTGGTTGAAGAATATTCGTGTGTATTGCATAACTCGCTGTAAATTGGTGATTAATGTGTGCTTTGGTTAAGTGGCACACATGATGCAATATAAATTATGCTTTATCTCTTCTCTCTTTTCTCCTGGAAAAACCGGACCTCATGCGAGGCCCGGTTTTTCTTTTTTGGACATATTCTTGTCTACGTATAGAAATCCATGGTCTCTGAATTAAATAACGTCTTTCTTACGCCCTGTAGTAGCTATAACGCAACAGAAATATTTGGGATTGTAGACCGTATAGCGCTGGCAACAGGATCTTTTTCGACACTACGAGGAGCGACGGTTCTTCTAAAGCCAAATCTTATCAGTGGTCGGGGGATAGGACTATCATGTAGTCATCCTGAATTTGTTGCTGGAGTTGCTCTGTGGTTTAAGGAGCAGGGAGCAAGTGTAAAAGTTGGCGACTCTCCGGCTCTTGGTTCCGCAAGAAGCGTTTGTGAGAGAAGAAAAATAGATCAGGTACTTAACAATCTTGGAATTGAAATAATTGAATTTTCAACTCCTGTAGAAAAAAAGTTATGCTGCGGGAGAACTGTTACTGTTGCCGCTGAGGCTCTCGATTGTGACTATTTTATTGGCTTACCAAGAGTAAAGGCCCATAATCAGATGTATGTGACACTTGCGGTAAAAAATGTCTTTGGCATTGTAAAAGGTGTGAAAAAAGCAATGATACACATGACCTGTGACAATGACCATACACAGTTTTCAGAGATAATTCTCGGCCTGCTAGATCTTTTACCTCCCCAGTTCCATTTTATCGATGGTATTGAGGTGATGTCGGAATCCGGTCCATTGGATGGAGTGCCTCTTGGCATAAACTGTATTGGTGGGAGCGAGTCACCAATAGCACTTGATACTGCATTTCTTGATTTACTGGAGTTAGATCCAAATCGGAGCCCTCTCTATGGGGCTGCAAAAAAAATGGGCTTGCCTGGATCGGATCTAAATATGATCAGTTATCCCTTTTCCACACCATCTGATTTTTATGGTTCAGATTTCATTGCACCGAACGGGTTAAACCCAATCCGCTTTAATCCGTTTCGCTTCACGACGGGAATTTTAAAACGAATAGGCTTGAAACTCAAAAGTTAACTTGCCGTCTTAGTGTTTGTATTTATGGCTTTCTTTGAAAGCAGTACCCTTTTATTTATCAAATTTTTATAGGATATTGTGTATGTTTGATTTGCAGGATAAAGTTGCACTTATAACCGGAGGTTCCCGTGGTATAGGTAGAGCGATTGCTATTCGCCTTGCCAAGCAAGGAGCTGATGTTGTTGTTAATTATGTTCGACATAGAAAAGATGCTCAAATGACAGCTGATGCTGTTGAAAAATTCGGTCGTAAATGTCTCTTGATTAAAGCTAATGTTGCCAATGCGAATGACGTAGAGAAGATGTTTACAGCAATAGAAGGTGAATTTGGACGTCTTGATATACTGGTAAGTAATGCAGCTTCAGGAGTTTTAAAACCAGCTCTTGAGCTTACTGAACGCCATTGGGACTGGGCAATGGACATTAACGCGAGAGCCCTACTTAAACTCGTTCAAGGTGCCTTGCCTCTTATGAAAAGTGGAAGCCGGGTTATGGCTGTCTCAAGTCTTGGTTCGGTTCGCGCTATTGAAAACTATACGACTGTTGGTGCTTCAAAAGCAGCTCTGGAGTCTCTAGTACGTCACCTCGCTGTTGAGCTTGGGCCCAAAAAAATTAATGTTAATACTATTAGCGCTGGAGCTGTAGATACTGACGCACTCAAACATTTTCCTAATCGGGATGAGATTCTGAGTACAGCGATGGCGCGTACCCCCCTTGGGCGACTGACGACGCCAGAAGATGTCGCAGATATTGCACTTTTTCTTTGTAGTGAACTTGCTACCATGATACAAGGGCAGGTTATTACGGTTGATGGTGGGTATGCTATTCGCGGGTAACTGGAATAAATAGTATCTTATCTGGATAGATGCTATTTGCGTTAGTTCCTGAAAATATGTATCCAAAAGGCCACACGTTGATTCTTCAATGTGTGGCCTTTTTTTTAACCTTTAAGCCGTCTGATCCCAGCTCTACAGACGGTTAAAACGAGTAATACTGAGATAATAGAACTCCCGAGGAGCCAGAGTGAAAGGGGATACATTTCAAAAAAAGGCAGGGCTTCTGATGTCTGTAATCCTTTCTTAACTAGTCTGTACGTTGGAATCACACCTAATCCAAGTAGTATCAATTCATAGAGCAGGGCTGAGAGTAAAAACAGAATAGCACCAGGCCCCATGGAGGCGTCTCTGTTTTCCGCTTTAAAATTCGCGTACAACGCACCAAATCCAAGAGCCATACCGAGAACTGTCCACGTCATAAGGAGCGCAGCTATGACTGAAATCCACAAAATCGGCCCTGAAAGGTGGAGCAGATAATTAGAGGCGGTGATGAGGAGTAGTGTGAGTAGAGTAAAAGGGCCTAAGTAAAAGAGGTATTTAATGAAAAGAAATCTCTCAAGAGAAATAGGGCCACTTGTGATGAGATAGAAAGCTCCTTTCTCTGAACCTATTGATGGATAGACAAAGCGGGTGGCAAGTGAAGCCGCAAGAAAACCAGTTAAGCCTATATTGGCAAAGGCAATGAGATTACTGATGTAAAGCGTTGAAATGGGGGAACGGCCTAGTGGGAGTACTTTAAAGTTGTATAAATAGACGACGATGAGTGCTGCAATCATAAAAAACTGTGACCACTCAGCCGAGTCCCTTGTAAAGAGTCGTATCTCTTTACGAAAAAACCATGCAATGTGGCCATGGAATGATTTTGGAGGGGTAAAGTTATGGCTGCCACCAAAGGATTCCTGTGACTTTGAAAAGCCAGAGAGGAAAAGACGATCCATAGCAAATTCTCCAGCAAAAAACAACACAAGTGGTGTTGTGACAAGTAATCCTCCGAGGAGCCAGTCGAACTGTCTGTCGAGGAGATAGGTCGAGAGGAGTTTAGCTCCCCAGGACGCTGGAAGCCATGGGCCAACCGGAGTTGAGATTGCACTGAAATATTCGATGAATTGGCCGTACTGGTCTGGATTAACAAGATCTTCCGGACGAATCATGCGAAAGACGAGATAGAGAAAGAGACCAAAGAGTAAGGAGAGATAGAAGATGATGTCTTTTGTTCTCTTGGCTGGGAAGAGAAAAACTATACAAATGGTTATCAGCGTCGCAATGCCAGTACCAATGAGAGCAACTAAAGGGACTGTGAACAGAACCAGAGGCCAGAAGAGTGGGCCCGCATCAAAAATATTACCATACGCGCCAAAAACAGGAAGGGAGAATATCACAACCATCCAGGAGGTTGTAAGGGTTGTTGTGAAAAATCGTAGTCTGAATAGTTCACGATGTGGACGAGGGGAAGCGAGAAATATCTCGTTGTCTTCTGATAGGTAAATAGTAGATACAGCCGTTATCATCGCCGAAAAAATGAGCATACTAAAAAGCATGATCCACATCATTTGAAATATTTTTAGACTGAGGATGACACCAAGTTCGTCCTGAGCGTGAAAATATCCTAATACCTTCCAGCTTCCCAAGTAGATCAACATACAGACAACAAGTGCGAGTAGCAAAATAACACTGGATCTGACGATGCTTTTTTTATCAGCCCAGAATCGGTTTTTCGCGGTATACAGCCATGGTAAAAACAGACGGGTATCCATTTTACTCTTTTGCTCCTGTGATTCTTGAGGATTCCTTCTTATCAGTTTGAAGAGCCTGGATAATTGTTTGTAATTCAAATGCACCTGTCAGTTCTAAGAAAATATCTTCAAGCTTACTGGTAGAATCGTTTGCTTGGTTGCGAAGCTGATCCATAGTGCCACTTGCTTTGATTTCACCTTTCACTATTATTCCGATTCGGTCACAGAGTTCTTCTGCTATCTCCATGGAGTGTGTAGAAAGGAAAACCGTGGTGCCTGATTTTGCCTTTGATTTAAACAGTTCCTTTACAATACGAGCACTTTTAGGGTCAAGTCCTACCATCGGTTCATCGACAATAATAAGAGGTTGTTTGAGCATAAAGATAGAGGTCATTATCAGTTTTTGCCGCATACCGTGGGAGTAGCCTTCAATAAGATGGTTTTGCCATTCTATGAGGTCAAAGAGGTCGAGATAGTATGAGGCTTCTTTCAGGGGATCGGTCGATGTTTCATAAAGGCTTGCTACAAATCCCAGATACTCCATTCCTGTCAGTTTTTCATAAAGATATGGGCGGTCAGGAATGTAGCCAGTGTCTTGCTTGCATGGAATTGGGTCTTTATGAAGTAACCTTCCGTTTATTGCGATTTCACCACTTGTTGGCATAAGAAGCCCAGCAAGCATTTTGATAGTTGTTGTTTTACCGGCTCCATTAGGTCCGAGAAACCCGAATATTTCCCCCTTTTTAATACTGAGATTGAGGTCTTTTACTGCTGGGAAATCCGCAAAGTTTTTGTTCAGGTTACGTAGCTCGAGTAGAAAGGGTTCAGACATATTTTATCCGTATTAATAAATTACCGGTCTGTGTCGACTGGTTCAATGGTCAGTTTTCCAAGCAGGGCTCCAATGCGAACCTGTTCCTGCATCTCTCCCACAATAAGACGAATGTGTGTGAGGTCTGCCGGAATCTGGTTTGTTGTTGTATCAACACTCAACCAATTGTTTTCGACACAAACTTCATTCCAGGCATGGTAGTAAAAGCCGTTGTTGTGAGATGTTACTCCTGCCACAATACGAGTGGGCAGGGATGCTGCTCTTGCAAGTGCTGCGAAAAGGGCCGCATGTTCATTGCAATCACCCTGAAGGTTTTTAAGTGTGGTCAGTGCGTCTGGCAATCCAAGAACCGGACGTTTATCAATGTTTTCATAAACCCAGTTGGAAAGAACTGCTACCTTATCGACTGCGTCAGATTTACCATCGATAAGCTCATGGCTGAGTTGTGTTATATCGGCATGGGTTGATTGCACATAAGGACTGGGTTCATAGTAGTTTTCTACCGGCCCACATGATTCATTGATGTTATTTCCTTGGTATTCATTTGTAATTGTGAGAATACCACCTGTGTATTTTTGGCGGCCACCCTGAAGATCAAGAATCGCATCTTGTGGAAAGGTGAGACGATATTGCATAGTGGTCTCAGATAGCACTATTGGGGCTGTCACTTTTACTGCAACGGCAGACAGGATATCCACGCTTGTATTGGGGAGTTTTAGAGATTTAAATTTGGGTTCTCTAATAAAAACAAACCCTGCCGGGGATTCTTCTTTAACAACTCGCCCAGAGTCGTCGAGCCATAGGTTGACTCTGGCTCCTGAAAATGATTCGATAAAATGGTGAAGGTTCTGTATACGAGCGCCAATCTGTATAGGCTCTTTGCCTCTGTATTCTATAATTGATTCCTTTCCGGTAAGAGAGAATGGATCAAACCAGGGGATTTTTACTTTGTCTCCTGCAAGCATATTCCCTGTAAGAAGATAGGGACGCCTTGCAGTGTTGAGAATCGGAGGTTTTTCAAGGGTGACTGTGTCAGTTATTGTACTGGTTCCTGTGTCGAGTGTGTAGGTTATGGTCTCTCCTTCGACTTTGCCGGTTGCCTCCATTGTGTAGAAGGGAGAGGCAAAGGTAAAAGTGAAATCCTGAAGCAGGTTTTTATCAGTGAGGGTGGCAAGCAGATTTAAATGTATTTCTTGAACGGAACCCGCAACATTGAGGTTGAGTTGTGCTTCTTGTGTGAGGTTAATAGTTTCATCAGTTTGTCTTGTATAACGCTGCATTACGTAGCCAATCTTTTCGCCCTTGAAGTATACGGACTGATATTCTTCAGACTCAGCTTGGTCAATGATTGAACTTTCCCTCATATCAACAGTTTCAAGGAAGACATCTCTCTTTAAGAGCATTACAAAAAGTAAGGCCCATATAAGGGTGATGACAATCCTGATTACCTGCTCTTTTACGGACATATTTCTATTCATACCTTTAAGTATATCCATTTGAAAACAATTGTGAACTGGATTGACCTGTTGTGTGTAATATTTTTAAATGTAGGTGGTTTATAAGTAAAATATGTAACCATATGATATGGAAATGACTCCTAATGACAAGCGTTATGGTCCAATCTATATTAAAGTGACACATTTAAAAAATATGAGTGATTTTATGTATAATAATAGTGAATCAATTGTTTTAGCCTCCGGGTCACCTAGAAGAAAAGAGTTTCTTGAAAGCTTAGGCTTACGCTTTGAAATATCTGTAGCATCCATTGATGAGTTGGTTGAGACCGGAGAATTGGCGGAAGATTTTGTTTTGAGAATGGCAAAAGAAAAGGCCGCTGCGGTTGCAAAATATTTTCCTGATAGCTGGATCATTAGTGGCGATACTGTTGTGTGTCTTGGAAAAGAAATTCTTGGTAAACCCACATCAAAAGAAAATGCTGTCGAGCTCCTTTTACAACTTGCAGGGCAAACCCATTTTGTAAGAAGTGGTTTTTGTCTATGGCATGAAGGGAACAATATTGTCAGAACCCAAAGTGTAGTGACCAGTGTACGATTCACTCGTTTCTCTGAACGGGTTGCCAGGGCATACGTTACAACGGGTGAGCCTATGGATAAGGCGGGCGGCTATGGTATACAGGGCGTAGGCGGTGTGTTGGTCGATAGTATTGAGGGTTCCTACTCAAATGTTGTTGGGTTACCAATGGCAGAGTTGGTTTCTGTACTTGAAGAAGAAGGAGTAATTTCTCCTGTAGGCGCTTAGTGCTTTATTCCTGTAAGCCTGTTCTCTCAAAATGTACTCATTGAGGGCATCGGAGCATTAGCTTCTGATATTGTAAAAGAAATTACAGATGTACAAAAAAAATATAAATATAATTAAAGGATTTGTAGGTACGGAAAAACCCGTATATAATCCTTATAGAGCACCTGTTTGTTTAGAGTTCGAGGCCTTTGATGAGCTATTGAGTAATCATGAAATTGAACGTATCATTGAGGTTTTAGATGATGCTCGTGGTGTTAGGCCGAATCCATCACTACTAGAATATAAGCTACGTAGGCTTTCAATTGAGCAAGGCCTGATGTTTTATGAAAGGTTCGCTGAAAAGAGATTGGTTGAAAAAAATACTATAAATAAAGAATTTTTGGTTACTCACTCACTATTTGACGTGGTGTTTTACGTTAACTTGAGTGAACTTTTGAGGTCCTCAATTTTGTTTGAACTATGGTGCCGGTAAATGAAGAGAAATGAGCTGCAAAACAAAGGTATTGAGGTTTTAAAATCCTTTAATAACTCTATTTCCACAAGTCGTCTTTATCCTCCTGAAGCACCTCAAGTAACAGCTGCGATCGATCGAGGATATAAGTCAATTAAGGCTTTTTTACGGCAGCATAAACATTTGCAGTTTTCTCTTGTAGATGACCAGCCTAATCTATGCGGTACTCCTATACAGCAAGATACTTTAAATTCTTTTCCCAATTTGCATATATATAGGCGGCTGCGTCTTTTGGGGCTTCATTGTTTGACTATCGGGGCGGACATGGACCGTTTCACCTTTAATCAACTTATTGGTGTGTTTCAGGCCTCTGTCGCACAGATAGAGCAACAAGGAGGAGGTCTTGAATATGTGACTTCACAGGGGGTATCTAATTATTTTTCAACAAAGTCTCTTGTTAGTACAAGTGACAACAACTCTGATGGTACACAGACTAAGGGACTCAAAGAAGGAAATTTACTCAAGGTGCGACCTGAATTGGTTGCATGTCTTCTGGGCAACGATCAGCGTCCCCTTGTTATTGAAGATTTGAAGAAACGAATTGCAGTGGCAGATACGAGTGTATCAATAATAGCTGCGACTATCGCCCGAATTTTACAGGGGATCAGAGCGAAGAAAAAGATATTAGCAGCAAACGACTTTCCGAAAATGTTACGAAGTGCTGAGTCACTTATTCGTCCAGATCAAAAGAAGCTCGTTGCTGGGCAGCTCGCTCAACTACTTTTGGAAAATCTCAAAGATTCGGCCTTGTGTGTACTTTTGTGTCAGGAATTCCCCACCTCTTTTGGGACAACGTTGTATTCCAGGTTGGTGTCTGGGCTGTCAGGGGCAAGAATAGGCATGGTCATTGTGGCTTTTCGAGAACAGATCAGTCGAGTGAAAGGCTTGGGGGCAAAGTCGGCCCAGGTTCAGTTGCTAGGAAAGTCATTGTTGACCCTTATGAAAACCGAGAAGGGGAAGCTTTTTCTTAGTGCTGAAAAAGCAAAAACTATCATTCATGAAGGGGAAAAAGAGAGGACAAAGAAACGTCTTGAGTCAGGCATTAATGGTATTTTAGAGGAAGAATTTCAAGTATTGGAAAACGAGGAGTTTATTGAGGCCTTGCCCACTGGGTTGTTGAAAATGCAAAAAGGGCGTAACAGGGACTATGTTCCTAAGGTTTTAAAAAATCTCATTATCCACTTGGGTCAGAGTCGGGACAAAAGGAATCGTACTGTTCTTGAGTGTCTTTTAGAAACAGGAAATCTTTTTTTAGGGCAAGAATATGTGGCTCAAGTCCAAATACTTGCTGACCCCCTCATCTTAGTTGCACAGAGAGCATCACTCGGACCGCAGATATTTGAAAAAAATATCTCTTTTTTACAGAAGCTGATGAGGGCGAGTTGGAAGAATGGTCAAAAGGAAATAGGAGATAAGATTCTTTTGCTGTTTTTTCAGATGCGTTCAGGTCAGATAGAAAAAAGTGATGAATTGAAAATCATCGTGGGCCAGGTACAGGATAGAGGTATTGATCGCGCCAGTCTTCCGGTGTTTCTAGATGACTGTCTTGCAAACCCTAAAGATGAAAATCTGAGCTGTCGTTTAGTTTTTCAGGGCCCTATTGCCATCAAATTTTTGGTTGATGCTCTCATGCAGACAGAAGGGTCAATTGATCGTTTGAAAATAATTGATCTTTTGACCTATAATACCAGTTATCTTGTTCCAATTATTCATGAACGCTTGCCAAACCACATGCCCTGGTATGGTAAAAGAAACCTGATTAAACTTCTTAGTGAGATAGGCAAGCCTGAAGATGCTGAGTTGGTGGTTGGATTTTTACGGCATGTCGATTTTCGAGTGCAGAGAGAAGCCTTTGTCTGCATTTATAAAATTGGTGGATTGAATCGGAAAAGGTTGTTTTTAGAAGCTTTAGATATTGCTTCTGAGATCGTAACTATTCAGATAGTAGAAGCATTTACTTCGTTTTGTGATCAGGAAGTTGCAACTCGGCTCGGAATATTAATGGTCGATTACTCGGACTTTTCTGAATCTACGAGAGAACCATTACTTCTCGCTTTGATAAATACCTTAGGACGTTGTCCTTGTAATGCGTCTCTTAGAGCTGTTCAGAAATTTATTAGGACTAAAGGGGAGAAATCAACAAAAAATATTTCTCGAAAAGTATGGGACAGTGCCGATAAAGCAGAACATTTCTTGAACAATGACTTACAGGCCATGAAGAAAAAACATGCCCAGGCCAGCCAATTACGTAAAGATGCTATGAAGCAACTGGCAAAGAGAAATAAAGCTTCTATTGGTCAACGAGTGATAACAGGTTTACCTGAGGAGCTGGCAATTCGTAATCTGTTGGCAAAAGGTGAGAAGTCCACTGGTGTCAAACAGCTCTTGTTGTTGATCGAACAGACAGCAAGATCGAGGAATTTTATGCAAGCAGAGCAGCTCAAGGATTGGCTTGTTGAAATTGAACAAAATGAACTCAAACATGCTCTCAAAGCAGGAGAACTCATTGCTAGAGAAAAGATTGCGACCATTAGCGAAGGTAATCTTGAAGTGTGGAGTGAACTGTATGACGTTCTTAGTACCGAAGAATTTAGTGAATTATTTCAACACCTGGTACATAGGAAATATTCCACTGAAGAATCTGTCGTTTCTCAGGGTGAAGAGCAGAACGCATTATTTTTTGTGAATAGTGGTGAAGTTAAAATCTACTATGAAGATAAAGGTGATGATTTCTTGATATCAACGATGAAAAGTGGAGAAATCTTTGGGGCAGATGCTTTCTTTGAACCATCAATATGGACAATGTCGGTTGCCAGTGTAGGAGATTCTGAAATATCATTGCTAACAGTAGATGCATTGCAGCGCTGGAGCAGAGAATACCCAGAACTAGAAGAAAAGCTGTTACGTTTTTGTGTGCAGTTTGAACGTATTGAATCGCTTATTATAAAAAGCAGCAGAGACAGACGTGTTCATAAGCGGCATCAAATATGTGAAAATGTATCAGCTAACCTCATTGACTCGCGTGGCAGAAATACAGGAATAACTGCTCATGTTGAGTTAATGGATATTTCTCAGGGAGGCCTCGCATATAAAATAAAACTCGAACATAAAGGCAGCCTGCGTCAATTGCTGGGACGTCAGGTTAGGATGGCGTTGCCAACTGGTGACAAGAAAACGAGTTCGACCACGGTAACAGGTGATATCGTTGCCGTTAAGACGTGTAAAGAATCACATGGATATTATTCTGTTCATATGAAATTTGATAATCTCTGTGAAACACAGTTACTCTATGAGATCATTCAGGCATGTCGTATAGATCCTGCTGTTGGCTTAAAAGCATAAAGAGTATTTGGTGATACATAAAAAAGGGACAAGAGATGGATCTGAGTGAGCCGATTGCAGAGTTTTATGAAAAACACCTAGGCGTATCTGTCGATAAACAGGGGGTGCCGTGTCCTTTCTGTGAAAATAAAGGTTATAAGTCTGGGAGTCTTGCAATCGTTCTTAACAGAGACAGTTTTTTCCATGGATATTTTCGCTGTACGAATTCATGTGTGCCAGGTGGGTTTCCTCTCTGGTTTGCAAAGCTTGCATCCATCCCTGCAGTTGAGGTTCCAGGCTATGATCCAGAGAGGGCTGATTCCTTTTCATTTCAAGAGTTTCCAGTAGATAACCTGGGCGAAGAGATAACTGCCTATCAAGACCGACTGAACGACTCAATCTTACAGTTCTTTCGGAAAAACAATGTTTCTAAGAGAACACTAAAAGAACTTGGTGTCGGTTTTAATGGTCGCTATATCGTTTATCCCTACGTTCAAGAAGATGGGAACTGTTATTCTGCTCGTTGTGTCTATCCTGGGAAAAAAGAAGATTATTTTTGGCAAGGAGACGAACGTTACACAGATGTGCCTTACACTCTCTTTAACCGTAATGAACTGCAACATTGCGAGCAGGGTACGCTGTTTGTCTGTGATGAAGAAAATAGTCTGCTGAGCATAAAGCAACTTGGTTTTCCTGCAGTTGCTGTTCCTCATCACAACCATCTTGAGAGGTTACCGGTAGAACTCTTTGAGGGCATTAAAACAATTTTTGTGGCAGTAAGTAACAGTGCTGAGTCTATCAACAGTAGTTATTCATTTGCATCTAGGGTCGGCTTTAAAGCTCGTATCCTTACCTGGCCAACAGCCACACCAATGCTATACAGTTTTTGGCAATTGGCTCAGGATAGCGGCAAAGAATTTGGAAAACGTGTCGGGGCAATGATTAAGGGATCTCGATCATTTTCCCCATTTACGCCACCACAACGAGAATATCAGCAATTTTTAAAGGGGCTGAAAAGTCAACAAGCTAGCGCCTATAAAAACATCGTATCAGGGTTTCCTTTATTAGATGACGCCCTTGGTGGAATACACGGAATCAATGTGATTGGTGGTGGGCCAAAAGTTGGTAAATCAACCTTTACAATACAGATTGCTGCCCAGATGGCCAGTCAGAAGATACCTGTACTCTATTATGATTTTGAAAATGGTCGACAGAAGATTTATCAGCGTACCTTGAGTCGGCTTGCCAGAGTAGAAGCAAAAGGGCTTCATGGAGGAGAGAGTGGCTCTGATAGCCCACAGCAGCTTATCGAGGCAAAGCAAAAACTTGAGCAAATGCTTTTTTATTGGCGGGTGATCAATGACAGGACGATTACCCCGGAACTGATGCGAAAACACATCGAATTTATTCGTCACGAAACCCGTAGTGATTATACCGTTGTGGTCATTGATAGTTTACATAAACTACCCTTTAATGAATTTACAGAACAGAGAACCGGAATTGATGCCTGGCTCAGGCAGATGGAATCCATTCGGGATGAGTTAAACGTCTCTTTTTTTGTTATCTCCGAACTCTCTAGAGGAGCAGGCGATTCATATGATCACACACCACATTTGGGTGTGTTTAAAGGTTCTGGGGATATTGAATACAGTGCTGACAATGCAATGGTTCTATTTCCTACCTCAGATTCTTCAACTCAAGGAAGCCACGACAGGAAAAATTGCCTCTGGTTGGTGGCAAGCAGAGAGCATAGTCCAGGAAGAGTCGCGGAGTATCACTTGGACTACCCCTTCTGGGGTTTTGATGAGCATCCTATTGGTAGCGATGCTGTCACCTAACTTTCTTTAATGCCAAAACATTTACACCCCTCAGGTAAGAACCAGAATCCGAGGGGAGTAATGCAAAGAGTGTCCGGTTTTCAAGAGTAAGACACTAAAGGCCTGTTGCTTCTCGCCACTGATCAAGGGCAGTAAAGGATCGCTTCGCCCTCTCTTCACCTCTGAACTTTTTCCTGATTTTTTTCTCCCACGGTGGAAAAAGGCCAAAATTTACATTTGATGGCTGGAAACGTTTTGGATCACTTTCAGTAAGATGTCCAATAAGAGAACCTAAAGCAGTCTCCTTGGGTGGGATTACAGGTTCTTGACCGTGAGCTATTCTTGCTGCATTTATTCCTGCAATTTGTCCCATGGCAGCAGACTCAATATAACCTTCAACTCCAGAGAGTTGTCCTGCAAGAAGCAGATCGGGACGGCTTTTAAACTGCAACGTCGGTTCAAGAAGTTCTGGAGAGGTTATAAAGGTGTTTCTGTGGATTGAGCCAAGGCGTGCAAATTCGACATTTTCCATACCTGGAATCATACTGAAAATTCGTTTTTGCTCTGAGTATGTGAGTTTTGTCTGAAAGCCAACCATATTGTAGGTAGTGCCTTCTTTGTTCTCTTTTCTCAGCTGGATAACCGCGTAAGGGTCTTCACCTGTTCTGGGGTCAGCAAGTCCCACTGGTTTCATCGGTCCAAAGCGAAGAGTGTCTTCTCCTCTTGAGGCAATCACCTCTGCTGGTAGACAGCCTTCAAAATATTTTGCATTTTCAAAATCCTGTAATGGAACGTAGTCTGCATGGTTGAGCTCATGGATAAAGCGAATGTAGGTCTCTTTATCCATTGGACAATTCAGATAGTCTCCAGGACCATCCTCATAGCGTGACTTTGAATAGATGATATCCATATTCAACGAATGACTGTAGACGATCGGCGCAATAGCATCATAGAAAGCTAACCGTTCTTTACCTGTAAATTTGGCGAGTGAATCGGCAAGAGCTGAAGACGTTAGGGGACCGGTTGCAAGTATCGTTGGAGAATCACCTTGAGGTGGCATTTCTATGACCTCATCGTGGATAATTTCAACTTTTGGGTGGTTTTTAAGCTTTTCAGTGATACTTGCAGCAAATAGTTCCCGGTTAACTGCAAGGGCTTTCCCGGCAGGTACTTCCGTGGCATAGGCAGTATCAACAATAAGAGAACCAATGCGGTTCATCTCTTCTTTTAAGAGACCGACTGCAGAAGTCTGATCGTTTGATCGAAAAGAATTTGAGCAGACGAGTTCCGCCAAGTCGTCAGAATGGTGGGCTGGACTTCTTTTCCCGGGTCTCATTTCGATTAATCGTACATTGCAGTCCCGTTGTATTACTTGCCATGCTGCTTCGCATCCGGCAAGTCCTGCGCCTATAATGGTAATTGTTTTGTCAGACATAGATCCTACAGATAAGTTAAATGAAGGGAGATACCCCAATGAACACTAGATAGGTGCTAAAACTAAGCACCTGTTACTTTACGTCAATTGATTTTCGGCCGAGGAGATAAAAAGAGATAAGTCCACCCAGTTGCAAGAGCAGTAACAAACTAAAACTTACCTGAAATCCTCCTACTGCCAGAAGAGTTGATGAATTGGGAGTGAAGAAGTCGATAACCCATCCAACGAACCACTGTGAGCAAAATGCTGTCACAAAAACAAGAAGATTGATTGCTGTGGTGACCCTACCTGATAGTTCGGAAGGAAAAGATTGAGAAAGTGCTGCATAGGCAATAATACTCGTCGTTCCTGTAAATCCAAATATGATCCACACCGGAACTGCAAATGTGACGGGGAGGATTATAAGAAGCAGTTGGGCGAGCATAAAAAATGACATGCCGGCTACTGCCGTGTGGGTTGTGGAAATATCTTTTCTTCCGAGCCAGTGAGTAAGCCACCCGATAGTGATAAAGCCAACGATCATTGCCAGAGCCACCATAGATAATGTCTGTGCGGTGTCTGCTCTGTTGTAGCCAGCAACATTGGTGAGCCATGGGCCAGACCAAAGACCCTGAATTGAAAGAAATGTTGCCTGGGACGCTGTGGTGAGTGGTGCCAGAGACCAGAATGTTCTGGAGGTGAATATTATTTTTATTCCATCTAATTGTTGCCCTATAGTCTCTCCACCAGTCGATATGTTTTTTTTGGGCACAACTATGAACACAAAAAGAGCCGAGGCGATTGTAGCCATTGCAAGTATGACAAATAATCCTCGCCAATCAGTATAACCAAGAGCAAACTCGACAGGTGACGCTGCTACGAGTGCACCTAAGCCACCGGCCGCCATCTGAAAACCATTCACAAGTGGCCATTTATCCTTAGGGAACCACATGGTATATGCTTTAAAGGCAGCCATAAGACATGAAGAAACTCCAAAGCCTATAAAAGCCCTGCCAACGACAAGTCCTGAAAGAGATGTAGCCTGGCTAAATATATAGGCACCTAATCCAGCAAAAAGCAGCAGGGTTGCCTCAACCTTTCTTGGCCCATAACGATCCAGTAAGATACCGAGGGGAAGTTGAAAAGATGCAAAGGTAATAAAATAAATTGCGGTTAAAAGTCCAAGGCTAGATGGCGCGAGTGCAAGTTCTTCTACGAGATCCGGAGCGATTACGGCATTAACGACTCGGTAGAGGTAAGAAAGAAAATAACCAGTAGCAAAAGGGAAAAAAATTCTAAAAACATGTGCGAGTGGATGGTGATTCATAATTGTGTTCTGATAATTATATTGAGTTGATTCTTATTGACAGTGGGAAGTGTATGAGAAAAATTTATGGCAATAACGATGAAGTGGGCCAGGTAAGCGTAGTCTCCGAAAGGGCATAATCCGACAGGCTCCTAGTGGAGTTCGACAGTAACACGCACCTTTTTTCTTCCCCAAGAGAGCGCTTCCTGATGAGAACTAAAATATAGATCTATCCGAGTGGCTCCCTTTATGGCTCCACCGCGGTCTTCTACTACCCCCCAACCATATCCAGGGACATACATACGGGTACCAAAGGGATAATATGCAGTGTCTGCTGCTATGGTGCCATCATGGGGAAGAAAATACCAGGGAAAGAAGACAATACGTACAGGTATCATCCAGGGGCGATAGATAGAATCTTTTGAAAAGAGACCCTGTTCTGGTTCGCGTGGTGAGGTGCCATTTGCCGTAAGACCACTGTACGATCTTCCTTTACCAGACCCTGCGCTTACATATCTATTCCAGAAGTCGAGTTTAAGCCAGCGCCAGCTACCACGTTCCCAACTGCAACATTTAGAGCAGTTGCAGTAAGCGGTTGTCTCAATGATGGTAGGTACCTTTGATTTGGCGCAACCCACCTGTAGCAGTAGGAGAAGGATAAGCAAGGTGTTGCTCAGCTTGGGCCAGGAAATTTGTTTTATAGAAAAGGTGGATGAGTACAGCATGGCTTGTAGATAAAATGAGATTTTAAAAGAGTATCTTTTGCACATAATTTAACAATTATATGGCATCAGAGTCCACTGTACTCGTACATGGAGAAATTATCTAGCCCACTTAGACAGATGATCCAGCTTTTTCAAACTGTTGTCGTACCATTCCTGTTGACGCCTTTGGTCATAGTAGAGCGAAGTGTCTTCATCAAAGGCGGTATGTTCTTTTAAGATCTCTTTTTGAGCAGTTGTAATTTTCTTATCTACTGCATCAAGAAGAAGCTTCTCGACAATTTTTCTATCGTAACCGCTTACGGTCTCACCCACCGAAGTGCTTAATTTTTTATTTAAATCACGGGCGGCAATTTCCATAAGTGCAAAATGAATCTGTTCATGTTGCAACACATATTTTGTCTTCTCAGGTGCAAGTTGTGGGTTCCACCAACTACGGGTTGGAACCATAACAGCTTTAAACGCTAATTCCTGTAAGTAGGCTTTGTATAGTCCAAAATTATTATGGGGAGGACTGATAATATACTGAATCTCAGTTACAGGCCGGAGCGATACTGAAGTGTGGGCATTGATCATATGCTTATGATCTTTAATTGTATCAGACGGTGTAACAGCTTTGAAGTCATCAATAGTGAGCTGCCGATAGCTCAAAAATTCAACAGATGGATCAAAAGGTTGAGAACTTAAATGTGGTTTGGCAAATTCAGGAAGCTGTGCACAGCCACTAAGATAAAAGATAAAAACAATAGGCAAAATGAGATTTTGTAGATGCAAAAATGTTCTGTTCTTCACTTTGTTGTATCCTTGAATAATCGAATTACATAGTGAGAGCACGCCTGTCTAATATAAGAAAAACTATACACATAAATGAGTTAGTAAACCATCTAAGCGGGAGTTTACTATGAAATTCAAAAAGTATGAAGATAATACTCTTTGGTTGAAATGTGAGAAGGGAGACGAACGAAGAAAGGGTGCTTGCCTGGCTCTTAAAAGAGGAAAAGGGGACTTGGTATAGCCAGGCCCCCTCTTTCTATGACATCTTTGTTGGAGTCAAAGAGTGGAGAAGTAGGTGCTATTTATTTAATTGGATGCGGTTAACAGCCAGTTTTTTGATACTTCCTTCTTCAACAATCTTTCCAGTGATGTTTACTTCTTTGCCGTTAATTATATCAAATTCACCACCAATGAGAGGATATACCTCTTTTTCAGTGTAGAGGGCCATTCCGTCATCGAGCTTTTTTACAATACCATGGAAGACCTGGGTGTCTTGTTTTGCAGTAACAACAATTTTAGCAGGGTCGCCTTGTGGTGGTTCTGTTGAATTCGAAACGGCGAAAGAGAGTCCAGACATTGCGAGACATATTACAATTGTTAGTGGCTTGACCAGTTTTTTCATGACGTATTATTCCTTTAATTGTTTTGTGATTTGCTTGAGTTTTGACTCCATCAAACCTCAGTTGCCACAAAGCAAGAGCTGTGCCATCATGTAAAGTGCCATAAATACTCGGTTATGCAGAGATACGTTATCCTGATAGAGGGAACAATGGACAAAATTTGCTCAGAAGGATTGCAGATGTTGCACACCGTACAAAATTTGTTAAAAATGGTCTATGTTCTGTAAAACCACTTTTTCACTTCATCTGATGAAAATCGTTTTACGACTGGTCTACCATGGGGACAATGGGAGAAAAGGTTGGCCCTTGCCATCTCGCTCAGGAGGTTGTCTATTTCCTGGGTAGAAAGTGAAGTCCCAGCCTTTACAGCAGCTTTACAGGCCATGTTAGCGAGAATATTGTCGAGTTTTCCTCCGCCACTGCCACTGTTTTCACTGCCAAATTGTTCCAGAATATCGAGAAACAGCTCTCTTGGATTACTTATGCCAGCAAGTGCAGGTACTGCGGAAATGACAAAGGTATTACCGCCAAATTCACTGATGCTAAAACCCATTCGTTGTATTTCTTCCTGATTTTTCAGGGTAAGATTGGCCTGGAATAGCGAAAGCTCCACCGTTTCAGGAAACATCAGAGTTTGACTAACAATACATTTATCCAGGAACTGCTTGTGTAGTTTTTCGTAGAGCAGTCGTTCATGGGCTGCGTGTTGATCAATCACAAGAAGCCCTTCGCTGTCTTTGCAGAAGATATAGAGGTTATCAAATTGCCCTATTACAAGAAGGTTGTGTTTGGCATGTCGTTTTTCCTCTTGTATAGGAACTGCTGAAGATGTCTCAAGTGCTTTAAGATCTTTTGCAATTGGCTCTGATGTTGTGAAAAGTGATTGAGACGGTGGTTCGGAGAGTTTTGTCGGCTCCCATACAGGGGATGACACTTTTGAAGGCCAGATTGCTTCTGCTGTATTAGAGTCGAACTTGCCTGAATCAATAGAGTTTAGTGGCTCGACAGGGTTGGGTACTGAAATATTGCTTATCGTAATGTCATGATTGCTATCAACTACAGGTAAATCATTTTCTACACCAATGCCTGAGTCGATGGGGGCTGGAGTTCTCTCTTGAGTGTTATCAGCGCCGAAGATGGAAACCTGAAGATCACGCTGGTGTTTTTCCATTGCAGAGGCTACAGCGCGACTGAGGAAGGTGTGCACTTCTTGGGATTGTCTAAAACGCACCTCGTGTTTTGCGGGATGTACGTTAACGTCAACTTCTTCATGGGGCAGTTCGAGGTGGATAAGTCCTGATGGATTCTTGCCCTTCATAAGAAATGAACGTAGACCTTCACCTATCGCGTGGGTGACCATTCTATCTTTGACCGCTCGACTATTGACAAAAATCCGTAGTCTGGATGGGCCGACAGTTACTTTTTCCGGTGGAACAAGATAGCCTGTAACCTGTGTCTTGTGAGGACCTGCACCTTTCATTGCAGACACGGGGATAAAGTCTCCATCGTAGCGCATCAGACTTGCAAGTCTTTGCGTGAGGTTCTGACTTGCATCGAAATAGAGAGAGTCTTTACCGTTTACCCGCAAGATGAAGCTGATTTCCGGGCAGCCCAGAGCATAGTTCTTCACAATTTCTTCAATGTGGCCAATCTCTGTTCGGGTTGTACGTAAAAACTTACGCCTGGCTGGTGTTTTACCAAAGAGGCTACGGACTTCCATCGTGGTGCCAAAACTACAACCAATCTCGTGAACTTTGGTGAGTTTACCGTACTCGAGCACTACTCTGGTTCCAAGATCGCTGTCTTTAGTGCGCGACGTGAGACTAAGTTTACTGACAGAACCTATTGAAGGAACAGCCTCTCCGCGAAACCCGAGAGTGGATATGGCGCCGAGATCTTCTTCCGTCTGTATTTTAGACGTTCCATGGCGTTCAAGACTCATGAGAAGGTCATCTTCACCCATTCCCTCACCGTTGTCGATGATTCGAATGAGTCTGGTACCACCACCTTCTATTTCAACTTCTATGCGGGTTGCTCCTGCATCAAGGCTGTTTTCAACCATTTCTTTGACAACAGATGCTGGACGTTCAACAACTTCACCCGCTGCGATCTGGTTAGCAAGCTGCTCTGGTAGTATTCGGATTTTAGACATAGGACGGACTTTCCTGTTGCGCGTTCATGACGAGATGTTAGAGTGCTGCTGGTTTCTCAACAACTGTCTTGTATTAATATAAAAAAATGAGTCTGACTTTTCAAAGTACCCTTAAGTACATTACCCCTATTCTTGAATCTACGAATATTACCATGAGTTGTGACTGTGTCATCACCTAAACAGACAACGCCTGTAAAGAGGCCAGCCAGAAAACCCGCCGTACGGAGCAAAGTGTACAGAGAAAAGAGTATTTACGTTTTTCTCATTATGATTTGTCTGCTGCAGACAATTGTCCTAGGCGGCATGCTCCTGACCTATTCCAACCTGAATATTCCAAATATCAAATCGGTTGCAAACTATCGTCCTGCCGAGGCGACGATAATTTATGATCGGCATGGTGAAATCGTTGATAGAATGTTCACTGAAAATAGAACGGTAATACCTCTTTCTAAGATGTCACCTCATCTGGCCAAAGCTTTTGTCGCGGCAGAGGATGGAAGGTTTTACGAGCACCCTGGTTTAGATCTTATTTCAGTATTACGGGCTGCTATAAATAACTTTAGACATGGGGCTAAAAGTCAGGGTGGATCCACCATTACCCAGCAGGTAACCAAGTCTCTACTGTTGACTCCTGAAAAAACATATATCAGAAAAATTAAAGAATCGATTCTCGCCTGGCGTATTGATAAAGTGCTGAGTAAGGACGAAATTCTTTATATCTATCTGAATCAAATCTACCTTGGGGAAGGGGCTCATGGAGTTGAGGCCGCAGCTCAGGTGTATTTTGGAAAAAGTGCTAGTAAGCTCAGCCTTGGAGAATGTGCACTTCTTGCAGGACTGCCTCAGGCTCCCAGCAGATATTCACTTTTTAACCATATGGACAGAGCAGTGGAGAGGCAAAAATATGTGCTCAACCGCATGGCTGCAGATGGTTATGTGAGCTCTGCATCTGCAAAAAAAGCGTATGAAGAAAGAATAAAGCTGAATCCAAAGGTGCAATATGCAACGGATGAAAACGCCTACTATTTGCAGATCGTAAAGAAGAAGGTCAGAGCTTATCTTGGGGGACCTTTGCAGTCAGCCGGAGTGAAGATCTATACCTATCTTGATTCAAAAATGCAGAGTCAGGCTCTTAAGGCTGTTAGAAGAGGGGTGAAGGCGAGCAAAAGCAGGCAGATTATTGCAGGTAAAAAAGTAGATGTTCCGCCCCAGGCAGCCCTTGTTTGTATTGAAACAAAGAATAGTCGGATACGAGCTTTAGTTGGGGGAACCTCATATAAAAAGTCTCCCTTTGATAGGGCCACTCAAGCAAAGCGTCCGGTTGGCTCAACGTTTAAACCCCTTGTCTACGCAGTTGCTCTGCAGCAGGGCTGGACTCCTCAATCGGTAATTAACGACGGTCCACTGTCCATTAGAGGAAAAGATGGAAAGACTTGGAGCCCTAAAAACTATTCGGGAAGGTTTCATGGTAACACTACTCTAGCTCAAGCCCTTGCGGGCTCCTACAATGCTGCTTCGGTACGAGTGATGCAGAAAGTGGGATATAAAGGAGTTCATAAACTGGCCCAAAATTCGGGTATATCTGCTGACTTGCCTCCAGATTTATCACTTTCTCTAGGGTCTGCTGATGTTTCTTTGCTGCAAATGACCGGTGCTTATATCCCATTTGCAGGTAATGGGACCTTTTTAAAGCCTAGGTTCATAGAAAAGATGGTTCTACCAGACGGCTCCATCGTCTACCCTGAAGATCAGGGTAAACGAAAGCGAGTGCTCAGTCAGAGTGTAACCACAAATATGAAACGAATGCTCTATGGAGTCATAAAGAAAGGTACTGGTCGAAAAGTAGCAGATGTACCTGGTGTGCAGGGGGGGAAAACAGGGACCTCTGATAAAAGTCGGGACGCCTGGTTTATCGGTTACGATAAGAAATATACCACGGGAGTTTGGGTTGGGTATGATCGAAATAAATCCATGGGCAAGAAAGAGAGTGGCGGGACGACTGCCGCTCCTATTTGGCGCGATTATATGTTGGGTATTTAACCCCAATAACAATAGGACAAGTTCCTTGTCTTCTGTATATAGTAGAGATACATTTCTCAATTCTGTTTGTTATCAGTTTATCTGTGAGAAGACATTTGTCTTAAGCAGATCACTCTTAAGGGTGTAAAGTCATTGATAGCAACTCTATCCATAGGTTTAACACAGCGAATACTACTAGAAAAATTCCTACGTATGGTTCTGCTTTGTAATTGTTTTTGCGCTTGGTTGTAGTTGCAACCTGGCAATTGCAGAGAGTTCTTCAGACAATTCTTTTTCCCCTACAAGAAAAGCGACGAGTGCAGAACTTGACTTTGATGATGAGTTTGAACCTGCTCTTGGAACGTATTATTATGATGTGTTCTTAAAAGGGGCAAAGCTTGGTCGTGCTACTATTAAGGTGGATCGTAAGGGTGATGATTATGTTGTTGCCGTCACAGCAAGAACCCGGGGGATAATGAAATATCCTTACAAAGTAAAATACAGGGGAGAAGTGACTGTCAAAAAAGACCCCTTACAACCAAGCACCGCATTTATTGAGGAGCGAACCGGAAACAAAAAGAAAACTATTCAAGCAGAATTTCCTAAGCCGAACAGAGTCACAACCATAGAGAAGGAATCTAAGGCGGGTGGCCCCATAGACCGAAAAGAAAAAGAGTTTGTGTCCGAAACGTTTATCCTTGACCCATTTTCAACTGTTTTTCTTATTCGAAGCCTTGATTGGCAAATTGGAACAGCTGAGGTCTTTGATGTATTCACAGGGAACAAGCAGTACGAATTGCAGCTGTTGTGTAGGGGTGAAACTGTACTGAATGTGGATGGCATTGACCGTAATGCCTGGGAAATTGTACCTCAGACCCGGTCGTTAAAAAAGCCTCATAAATTAAAGATGTCTGGCTTTGTTGTCTATTTATCTCAAGATGAGCGTAGGGAAATATTAAAGATAACTGGCGAACCCGGAATTGGTAGGATCGTTGCTGATTTAAGAAAGTTTACAGAAACAAAGAAATAGCTCTCAAAAAATAAAAACGCCTCTGTTCTATATGAGAACAGAGGCGTTATCTTTTTAAAGGCTCAGATCATTAACTAAAAATGCCCTTTAAGGTAAAGAAGAACAGCATGGCCATGAGAGCTCCGGCTGGCAGAGTTACAAGCCATGAGATGATAATATTCAGCACAACCCGTAAATCCAGAGCACCGATTCCACGGGCAAGACCGACACCGAGAACAGAACCAACGAGAATATGTGTTGTAGAGACGGGAAGTCCAGTTCGAGAAGCGAGTACAACAGTGGTAGCAGCAGCAAGTTCTGCACAAAAACCTCTGGATGGTGTAAGCTCGGTTATTTTTTGACCAACGGTGAGCATAACTCGGTAGCCCAGGGTAATCAGGCCTAAAACAATACCTGCACCACCTAAAAGCAAAATCCAAATAGGTAGAGGTGAAGATTGCATAACCTCTCCGCCAGAACTGATAATACTGTAAACAGCAGCAAGGGGACCAATGCCGTTTGCAACATCATTGGAACCATGGGCAAAGGCCATTGCGCAAGCAGTAAAAAGCATCATTGGGGTGAATACTTTTTCGACACTGGCATAGCTAAAAGATCTGTTCGCTGTTGGATCGTCTTTAATTTTGCGTATAAATATCCACCCAATGGATGCTGTGAGGATGCCAAAGAGAGTGGCAACGCCAAAGCTTTGTATTGCTGTCAGTTCAAGGTTGAGATGTTTTAAGCCCTTGAACATGGTAACCAATGAGATAATAAATCCAACAAGGAAGATGTAGACTGGGGCATATTTTTTGGCATTTTTAAGAGGATCATCCGTATCAAAGATGAGCTTTCTGGTACTGATCACGAGGAGAAAGGATATGGTACCTCCAACTACAGGTGATATAACCCAACTCATGACAACACTACCAACTTTGCCCCACTTAACGGCCTCGGGTCCAATTCCTACGATGGCAAAACCGATAAGGGCACCAATAATAGAGTGGGTCGTTGATACAGGCCATCCTTTAGATGATGCGATCATGAGCCATACACCTGCAGCGAGCAAGGCGGCTAGCATACCGTAGACGAGAATTTCAGGGCTGTTGATGATGGATGTTGGATCGATTATGCCTTTTCTGATGGTTTTAGTTACATGGCCTCCAGCGAGAACGGCACCTAAAAACTCAAAAATGATGGCGATACAGATGGCCTGTTTAACTGTAACAGCTCCTGCACCAACAGATGTACCCATGGCATTTGCAAGGTCATTAGCCCCGATACCCCAGGTCATGTAAAGTCCAAAAATAACAGCCAGAATAAGCATGGCGGTTCCGTATGCTGCGATAATTTCCATTGAGTACCTTTATCTTATTTAGAGAGAAAGAGTAGGAGCCGATCGGCAAGATTTTCAGACTGATCTGAAATAAGGCCAAGCAATTCTATAATTTTATACCAGAACATGACAGAAACAGGATCGAGTTCTTTCTCGATAGAGAAGAGCCGCTGACAACACCTGTGAATAATGTCATCGATGTTATGTTCGCTACGACGAACCCCGGCAATCATTTGGGACACTTTATCATATTCACGGCCACTAAATCCCAGTTCGAGGAGCTCATCAAGCTGATCGATCATCTCTTTGGTTGCGGCTGAAATCTCCATTGTGCCTTCGAGAAGTTCATCGAGTAGCTCTTTGATTCCTTCAGGTACTGCCATTGGCCTGTACAGAAAAATCTTTCCAAGATCTTCTGCAATATCAGCGAGTTTATCTTGGTCAGAAAGGAGGTTTAGAAGATCCTTTCTATCAACAGGCATAAAGAGTGACTTTGGCATGTTGAGACGAAACGTCGATTTTAGTTTGTCCGCATCAGTTTCAAGCAGTTTGATCTGATTTGCAAAGTTAGCCACCTGTTTTTCGTCGTTTCTGTACACCGCGTCAAAAAGGGGCGGAATAAGGCATATACAGGAAAAAACAACAGACATATGTGCTTGAATGGGTTTAAAAGGGGACCCGCGCAGGAGCCCGGATAAGGGGCTATTTCTCATTAATGGCATGGTTCGTAATCCTCCGTATATAAAGGTCTATATAGTTATGTTGTGAGCTACTTTGTCATGGAAACAGTAATGTGGGGAAAACTAATAAAATATTAGCCTGATTAGTAAATTTGGGCGGAAAGTCAATGGTTTTTTACTTCTTGTAAAAAAGACTAACTGCTACGTGGTTGTATGGGTAGTGTCATAATCTGTTTACAAGAAGTTTACTGATTCAGTTGCATTATCTGTGGCCTGTGTACCTTGTTATTTGAGATCATTTATAAAATCCGTCAACGGCTCTGCCGGAAAACTGATTGGCATGAAGTTGTCACCGGTTCGAATAAAGATACTGGGGCCATCGTCGTGGGCGCTATAAATGACATGGTGGTTCTTTACTGTGCCCGCATTAAGCCAATAGCTGCCAAATGGATCCATGGGAGTATGACCAACAAAAAAACTGGTTTTGGCTGGCGATTTTAAGTTTTTACGAAATCGCTTCACGTCACCTTTATTGTAACCTCCTAAATGGTTGGGGCGCTGGATTCTGTTTTTAGTAAGTTCTTTGGCGAGACGACTATCTGGTGTGATATTAATGAGTTCGCTACGCTTCATTTCACCTCTGGGTGGTCCTGCATGGCAGCAAAGAAAGTCGTTGCACTGTACTACATAGGCAAGGCTGTTATAGAAAACTTGCATCTCGTTGACATAGTCCTCCCCACGTTGTTCTCGTAAGGCTGTTTCAAATAATTCACCTTGTAAAAAACCACTTTTATTAATTTCGGGGCTGAAGCTGTCATGGTTTCCTCTGATATAAAAAACATTATCAGGAAAGGTGAGTTTGAGTCTGAAAATCAGATCCATCATAAGCATGGAGGTATCAAATTTATCAAGCTCATTTACATTTTCTGAATGGATTGCATCACCCAAAATAACCAGAGTAGCGGTTTTTAACCGTAGACAGTCAAGTAAGCAGTTCTCGCTTAAGATCTTAAGTAAATTGTCCACCTGTGCGTGGAGATCACCAACAATTACGGGAGATGTTTTCAATGAAATTTCAACAAGTCCACCTGCAATTCCTTTATCATTTTTAGGTCGAAAAGACTCTTTAGCAAGCAGGGTGTTAACTGCTCGTATAGAATCAAGAGCCATCTTCGGTGGAAATGGTGCTATTTCTTGTCCATAGATACGACGTATTTTAAGTAGGTCCTTGTGGCGGCCACGCTCCAGTCGTTCTCGCAGATCGAGATCATTCAAAAGGACAACCCTGGTTTCGCACCCTGGAGAAAGAGGAGTGAGAATAAGGTCGCCTCTACGGTTAGTAATACTGATATGACGTTTGCCAACAGTTTCATCAAAATCAAATAACTCCAGAAATTCAGGGTTAGATTGACCAAGAACTATTGTCTCTCCAACCTTTATTCGCATAAACCCGCGTATCTTTTTAGTAGAGCAGGAAAGATCGGTATTAATAATCCAGTTTTTATGAGCGACCTTCTTTTTAACACCGAGGGCAATTTCAGGGTGAAATCGCAGTTGTGTTTTGCCAATATGTAGCGCAAAACTTCTACCATCATGGGCAATACGTCCTGCTTGTTCAATGATTTGCGGAATATTGGTTACTGTAATCCACTGAATGGGATAGCGGCGCCTAAAGAGATATCTCCAACCAGCCAGTGTATTTAATGGAGGTTTTTTAGGGATTTTATCTAGAGTCCACCGTGGTACACTTGCAATACCCGGTTCTGCAAAAAACATAGGTGGTTTATCAAGGCCTTTTCGTAAATACACGTTGAGTCCAGCCCTGTGTAAATACAGGGCTACCTCGCGGTATATCGATACCTGTTGTCGAACCATTTCCATGGTAAGTTTTTCATCCACAGGGAAATAGCCGTCTTCTTTTCTTGCCACACGCTGGTCGTAAATCGTTGACGGTCCGGGAATGAGAAATTCAAATATGTAACGGGTTCTCCAGTTGGTCTGAAAGGAATATTTTTTTTCAGGAGGTAAAACAATTCGACTGAGTTCAAGTTCCAGAGGAGGACTCGTTTTAAGCCATTCTTTGTCAAACACGGTGAGCGACTCTTTGATTCCTACAAATGGTAGTCCTAAATGGACTTCTCGTGGGCGATAAATAAGCGATTGGTCTTTCCACCAGCCTTTTTGGCTAAGGTCAAGGTAGCCTTCGTTAGGCCAGCCTTTGATCTGCTCAATATAATAGGATTTACCAGCGCCCGGTGGACCGGTGACAACAAGTTGCAGAAACTCAAGGCCTATCGGGAGCTCGACGCCCCGTATTACCTGAAGATCTTTAATGGGTTCGAGTATTTTTTTGAGTGGATCTGCCATTGCCTTATCTCTGAGGGGTTAATTTCACAAGTTACTGTGAGAGAATAAGTAAAAGAAGTGTAAATGTAAAAAGAAATATCGGGAGTTGTTGTATTAATGAAAGATTATAAAAGAATGGTCCCTCGGGTAGGTGAATGCCGATTGGGACCATCTCAGATGGGAATGTTACCAGGAGAGCGTTTTGACGTTTGGATCAAAGAGAATCTCAGAGACAAGATCCGGATTTCCCATGGTTATTCCATCTATAAAATCCTCGTGTGCAAGGCCAGCTGCCTTGGAGCAGGCAGAGCAGGCAATAACAGTACCGCCATCCTTGATAAATGCTGTCAACATGTCTTGAATTGATTGGCCTTTATCTTTCATCAAACCATGAACATGTGATGCTCTTTTTTTGTCCGCTAAATAAATTCCACGAACGTTGAGCCAGATCGCAACCGGCTTGTGACCGCGTTTAAGCACTTTTTGATGGGCAAACATAATCGCTTTAGTGGCAGCCCAGGTGTCATCGGTAGTGAGATTTACAAAGAGTCCACCTTTTACTTCATCTGCTTGGGATGATTGAAGTACTCCTCCAAAAAGTATCACGGCAAATGCAAAAAACATAATTTTAACGATTTTCATATATTCCCCTGTATTGATGGTTTTGTCGCTAAGTAAAAAAACATACAGAAGCGACAACTATTACATTAGATTCTTAGCTTATATAAATGATACGTCATGATGCCGCTTGTATAGATAAGGTGCTGATTATTACCTAACTAATTTAAAGATGATTTACAAGAAAAGTCTTTTTGATCCAAACTGTTGCTATTTCGAATAGTTTTTTACTAAAACCACAGATTCCTTTGTCTTAAGTGTTCTGATTTTTTGAAAAAGCGTTTTGCAGTCTTCGGCGGAGAGTGTTTGTACTGCAGAAATTGATTCAATCTCATTGCGGGTATGAGGAAAGACCTCATCGGTATTGAGTGTTTCTTCTTTCATAATTATTTTGGAATAAATGAGCGTTTGGGCACATTTCAATTCCCACTTTCGCTTGCTAACCTTTTGGCCCCAAATATAGTTCAGGGTCAGCTCATCTCCAGGACTAAAGAGACTGCCTGTTTGATTCAATTTTTTTACAATCTCTCTATCAACGGAATGCACTTGAAGATGCCATTTCTTCGAGAGCCTTTGACCAAGTAATCTGGGAAGTAGAAGATGTATTGAACCAGCCTCTATGTAGGTCTTTTTGTTGAGATCCAATATTTTTAGAATACCGTTTACCCGTAAAGAATCGCGAAGAATGAACCTGGCGGCGTCAGCCTTTGCAAAGTTGTTCATGGTGGATAATATTTTTCTGAAATTATCCCCCCTGACCTCATTGTAATAGTCAATCAGCCTTCCAGTGGCCTCGCGCTCTGCAGAGTAGACAGCACTAGCCTTGGTGTTGGGTTTAATCTCTTCGGGGCTATGATCTTCAGCAAGAAAATATTGAACTTTTAGTAAATGTTCCAGATATGGTTCAATTTGGACTATTTGTTTTCCGGCCTGAGAAAACTGGCGAAGCATTTGGTATTGGCCTAAGGTGAATTCAGGATATCCTGAATCCAATTCGAGCAAGTGATTTTTTAGCTTAATATTACCTTTGAGTACCTCTGAAAAGTCATTGTGAAATGGTTCTTCGAGAATAATGACATCATGATCCTGCATTAATCGACCCGTGAGGCCTAGAGTTTCAGGGCGATGTGTAGAGTAGCAAACAGTTATATTGTTCATGTAGATAACTTAGGGATGATACCGTCTCATTCAAGCTTAACGATTTGTATTTACAAAATATGTTGCCACTGCGCATGGAGAGAAGATAGACCAGACACAAGACGTATCGGCAATGCAAGAAACATCACTCTCAAATTACTACATGAAGATAGATACTTCTGTAAAACACCTTGCAGAAAATAATTTATAAAATTACATTAATTTAAACGTCTTCAAAACTGTTTTTTTCGAAAACATCATCTGTTTCTTGCTACATCAAATAATGAAATGACCTCTGAAAAAATCATCTTATACAGTTTAACTACCTGTGCTTTTTGTCAGGCTATTAAGAAAATGTTTGATGACCTTGAGATATCCTTTCAGTGTATTCAGGCTGATGAACTCTCTGCGGAACAAAAGAAAAAGACCATAAAGGAGCTGAGGCAAGTTAACCCCAAATGTTCTTTCCCTACAGTCGTTGTCGGTGATGAGGTTATTGTAGGATACAAAATCCAGGAAATAAAAGAAACAATTGGCATCCGCACAGAAGTTGATGAATTTTACGACGCACTCAAAAAAATCAATGAGCCAAAAGGCTTTTATTTAAATGGCGACAAGGAAAAGACCTACGAGTTTATTCGCAGTCTTCTTTTCAATAAGAAACGATACGGTTATATGGCCTGTCCCTGTCGGCTCGCTTCAGGGAACCGTGGCAATGATCGTGACATTATCTGCCCGTGTGTTTACCGTGAGCCCGATATAATGGAGTATGGTAGCTGCTTTTGTTCGCTTTATGTCTCGGCAGATTGGTACACAGGAAAGATTGAGCGCCAGGAAGTACCAGAAAGAAGGCCTCCTGAACTCTATGAAGATGAATAAATGCTGTCTCTGAAGTATCCCCCCCAAATAGAGCCCATGATCTTTACAATGAGACCCATCAATTCGCTTTAATGACCAAATCTTTCTTGCTTTCATGTGTTAGGTAGTTATTCTGTATACAACTCATTGGTGAATGAGTTAACAGTGAAATAAATGAGCACCAAACTGGGTATGGAATATCTTTACAACACCCATTATTTCTCTCAATCTTAAACCGTTGGAGGCAACATGAAAGGTGAAGTGATTTCAAAAGAATTTCAGAAAATGGTATGGGTTCAGGATAAAGATGGAAAAGAATATGTCTGTTATATAGATGATCCTAAAAACATCAAAAGGAAAGAAGATTTAAGCGAAGAAGAAAAAGCCAAGTGTGTCGATTTAAGTACTGTTATAAGCGATAGTTGGTAACAATGTACAATCGCTGAAAAGTATATTTCAATAATCCCCCTGTTATTTCATAATAATAGGGGGATTATTTTTTCTGAACCTCCATTAATATCCCAAGATCAAACCTGTATTTTTTCTGACCTGGCCAGATTTTTTTTGGAAGGTGTCTTTTAACCTTATTTGTAAGGGCGTTACGTATACTGCCAAATCTTTTCAGGTATCAGGTGAATACATCAGCTTCATCTCGAACTCTGTACTCTTTAACCTTTTGAAAGTCGGATACCAAAAGGTAGTGATGGACCATTACTTTAAAAAAAGCGGTTGAAGAAGAACCAAGAAATTTTTCTAGATAGGGGTGTCTCTTTAAATAGAGTTCCTCATATCCTCGTCGTTCAGTATCGTTTATCTGTTCTGCTTTGCCAAGCACAGTAAGAGCTGCAGCCCCATGAAAGTCATTTTCGCTATTTGATCGATTGTCAATAAGAAGTGAAACTCTTGATTCTTGAACTAAATTCTGATGTTTACGGGTCGATATTGCTGTAGCAACGACAATATCTTTTAAATCAGAACTATAGGCAAAGGCCATTAAACTTGAATATGGTTGACCATCTCTTTGTGTAGACAACACAGCCAATTTCTGGCTTGAAAGCAGACTGCTGATCTCTTTTTGAATATCTTTTTCTGTTTCAGACATTTACTTTCCAGAGCAAAGGTTATGCGCCTGCTGCATGCGCTTTTTTATGGAACGATTATACTATTTTGGTAAGATGCTTGCCAGTCATATGACCCGACATCAGGGCCCATTGTAAACCAGGGAGACTCTGGTATTCGCCGCATATCCTTATATTCTCACTGATTGGTTTCGGAAGAAGGTAAGGGTTCTGTGTAGGAGGAGATTGATCGGGTAGGGCATGTTCTATCTGATAGGTTCGAAGATGTTCCCATTCATTGACGATATTTCCAAACCATTCACGACATTGGCTGCGTACCTCTCCTTCAAGGTCAGTTCTCTTAATAAATTGGTCATCGACCACAACTACTGCAATAAGAGTTTTACCTGCAGGAGCATATTCCTTTGCGATCATACTAGGAAAAGCAATATTGTTCACCGGGCCATATCCATCACCGTTGAGCAATAAAAAAGGTTCCTTGAAGGGGGGCACCCAATCTGTAGAATAGTAGTGACAGCTTTCCCCAACGGATCGATTCACCGTCTTTATATCCAATAGATCCTGCAAAATCGGCTCTGGTGTTGCAACTACTATTTGTTTCCCCAAAATTGTTCTGCCGTCTTCCAGAGTAACAGATCCATCAGTGACTTTTATGGCTTTAGATTGGAATTGTATCTTGTCAGGGCTTAATGAATCTACCATTTGACGTGGAATCTCCTCCATGCCTTTTGACGGTAATGTAGCATCTCCCGTGGAAAAAACCCGGAAAAGATATTTGAGCACCCGACTTGATATATTGATGTCTTTGTCAAGACACGCACCGGCTAAAAAGGGCACAAAAAAACTTCTGATAAATTTTTCAGAGAATCCGTAATCAGCCAGAGAGTTCCTTGCCAATTCTTCGGATTGATTGAATATATCTGCAACTGATCCACTGCATACATGTCGGGCTAGTTTTAACATGGCAATCCGATCACCAAAGTTTCCTATAGGTGATGCAATAGTTGACATGAGATGCCGTGGATGTTGTCTCGGGTCTGCTATAGTATGAAAACGGCCATTGAGTCGCACAGCAACCCCCGCTGGAAATTTATTCAGCTGGAGTTCTTGAAGATTGAGATATTGAGCAATATCTGGATAGCCAGTTTGTAAAACTTGGAAGCCTTGGTCCAGGAGATATCCATCGAGGACATCGGTTTGAATTCTCCCCCCCGGTCGTGTGCCCGATTCGAGAACTGTATACGAGAGTTGTTTTTCCTCTAAAACTTTGGCGCAGGCCAAACCCGCCACTCCAGCGCCTATTATAATTGCGTCATATTGCATGGTATCCCCTGGCTGTGTTTAATACACCTTTTTCCTCTTCCATTATCGGCCTCTAAAGACGTTTTTCTCGCAAATTAATACAGGTAGATGCAGAAGGAAAGCGCACTACTTCTAGCATTATAACAGCCTGCTTATATCTCTTTCTATTTCAGATATTTTTTTTGACGGAGCAAAACGCTTGGCCACAGTCCCTTCTCGGTCCACCAGGAATTTGGTGAAATTCCATTTGATTGATCCGCTACCAAGAAGGCCGGGGCACTGTTTTTTAAGATGAACATAGAGAGGATGAGTGTCATTCCTGTTGACCTCTATTTTAGCAAACATAGGAAAGGTAACGCCGTAATTGAGGCGGCAGAAACTCATGATTTCTTCCTCAGTACCGGGCTCCTGTCCTGCAAATTGATTGCATGGAAACCCAAGTACAACCAATCCCTTTTTAGCATATGATTTATATAACTCCTCGAGCCCGTCATATTGGTTTGTAAACCCACATTTACTGGCAACGTTGACAATGAGCATGACCTGCCCTCGGTAGGAGTCCAGTGTTGTTATGTCACCATCAATGGTCTTGACTTTTAACTCAAAAATATCCTGCATGTAGTATCTCCTTAAAATCCGTTGATAAGGATACTGACTCAATGTCTGAAGTAGTGAACGTTACTGTTTTTTGAGCTGTACGAATGGGGGAGGGGAGATGAGGCCATCTCTCCACTTTCTGGGCCATCTTTTGATTCCACAAGCAGCGCCTAAAAGTGCACCAAGAACGGTTCCTCTTCCTGCATTATCCCCTCCGCACATGGTATTGGCTATCAGACCCTCTTCGGGTGAATCAGCATATTTCAAAGCAAGGTATAAGGTAGCGGGAACTGCATATTCCACATAACAAGCCGATGAAAAATGTTTTCCAACTACAGTGGTGTCGGGATAATTGGAGAACGATTCCAGAGTCACAACATCTATATCTACATTCGACTCTTTGACGGCAACCATAATTGCATCCCGAAGCGTTTGACCCTGGATGGTGTAGAGAAGGGCGCGTGCAATCAGGTCACCCCATATGTACATTGTATGTCCTCCATGGGTCAGGGCTAGGTGTTCCAGAGAGATCTGCCGCGCATATTCAGGTGCCTGGCAATAGGCTAGGACAAGTGGCAGCATAAGGCTATATCCGCCAATATGCTTTTCATCACTTCTACCACACTCATCCGCAGCGCTTCCCTGGGCATACGCCATGAAAAAATGTCGTAGATATTCTTCTGCATAGGTATCGTTATGGGCTCCAGGGAATGTCAAAAATTCAATCATCCGTTCCAGCCAAATTTCGGAAGAATAATAGCTTTTCTGTTGGATGAGTATTAGCAGTTCCCTGGCCAATTTGAGATTAAGGGTGTTTTCCCCAGGTTTTAAAAACTGATGGTAGTGGATACCTTTTACTCCCCAGTATTGGGCCTGCTCATGGAGAATGTCCGCTTTACTGTTTACTGGCGAATAAGATGAACGCCATAGGATTGAATCTGGATGGGGATTTCTGGGTTGTAGAAAGTCCGTTACCTCTCCATAATCCCTGCGAAGTGCCTGAGTGTTGTAATACCAATGAACAGGCATGGCCAGAGCATCTCCGATAAACATCCCGAAAAAAGCCCCGCTGATTCTATCCTCCAAAGTGGGTGAATATGTCATGTTGACCTCGATTGAGAACACAAGATTTCACTTATGGACAGCACCAAAGAGAGACTTTTTCAGCACGCTCAAGAAGGTGAGCTGTGGTTCCGCCGGCAAGATTGATGTGTTTAATGGTACCACTTTATCCACCAACCTGTTGCTCTCATTGAGTAAAGTTAAACAGCCTCTGTTATTCTTTTAATCAGGGTGTCTTTATGCGTACAAATTCAACTTAGGGTTAGCAGCAAAGCCTCTTAAAATATCGCCTCTCGTGATTAAACCTATCAGTAATTCATCTTCAACCACCGGTAAGGCATCGATATGGAATTGTGCAAGAACCTTAGCAATACGACGAATGTCTGAGATTGAATGGGTGCTGATTATTTCTCGGTTTACAACATCGCTTACAGAGAGTTCCTGGGTCGTCTGAACTGTATTGTCGATGACGTTGATACGTTTAAGAATATCTCGGTCAGAAAGCATTCCAAGAACTTTTCTCTGGTCTGTTGTGACAATGAGTTGTTTAATGGACTCTTTTTGTAACAACAACCAAGCGTCAGTAAGTGGTGTATCAAGAAGAATAGTCAAAACCGGAGATGACATTATCTGATGGGCATGCACCAAGGGTTCAACCATGTTATTACCAGTAACATATTTTTGGTATTCAGCTACTACGTGGGCACTCTTTCCACTTGGAAATGACGAAAAACCTGATTCTTTTTGTAGGGGCGGAATGTTTTTCTTTCTTGAAACTTTATCCCATTTTTCTAACTCTTCCAGTGGGCCTGTAAATTTTAAACCTCTGATGTCATTTACATAAAACATTATATATACTCATCTGGGGGTATGGTTTGGTCCCCCTTTTAAGGGGATTGAAAAAATGGAGGATAAGCATAGACTTCGAATAATTATTTCGTGAAGGTAGCTATCCCTATAAGAATTACTGGTACCTATATGTATACAACACTAATAATCTTATTTTGATATTCTAGTATGATGTGTGCTTGAAAAGTAAAATAACGATAATAATGGTAGATATCCATAGATAAAATCCATAATACCTTTCAATAGATGTAGAGTCTTTATTACATAATGAGACAAAAAAAGTGCTAGGAGTTTGTCCGTCAATATCCTAGGTAACGTGAAATTACACGGCATTGTAATGTATATGATGTAAACACTTTAAATAAAGATGGTTGTGTATAAATATGAGGAAGTTTAAAATTGCTTAAAGGCAATATGTTTGAAATTTTTCGATTTTGAACAGGTAAGCGTAGACTCCGAAATGCCTCTTCTCGGACAAGATCCTAGAGGATAATGCTGTATCCGACCCCTTCAAACGCCACCCATTACAAGGCAATGAGGTGTAATATATGTATGTTCCAACACGTCTCCGGGGAGTATTTTTTTTCTTTTTCTTTTTGTCTTTTCTTGTCTCTGATTTTTACAGGTTTCCTGTTGTATACGGTTCGGAGTACATAACTCCCAAGCCCTATGAGCGCACGACACTGCTGACGGGTTTTACCCGCCCAAGACAGGTTATCAATGTGAGTAGTGAAGTCTCAGGAAAATGCATTGCTGTTTATGCTGAGGTTGGTAACCCGATCCCTCCACCTGGCATCCTTGCTGATATTGATGATACGTATATCCGTTTGGATTTTGAATCAAACAGATTGGAGCGAGAACGTGTACAACGTCAGTTGGTGACAGAGAAAAAAATGCTGCAGAGGTACACCACACTTCGTGAAAAAAACTCAGCAACCCAAGCGAAACTCGATGAGGTGAAGCTGAGCGCTGACCTTCATGAATTGGCTATACAAGGTCTCAATAATAAGCATCAGCGCTTGTCAGAGACACTTGATCGCCACAAAATTAAGGTGCCAGAAGGTTGGTTGCTGATAGAGCGTATGATTGAAGCTGGGGAGTATGTTCAGCCTGGGCAGTCCATAGCAAAATTAGGGGATTTTAAGCAACTGATAATACCCTTTGCCCTGAGTTTTACTGAGATGAATGCCCTCAAAAAACGAAAGAGCATCACACTTTTTCTACCAGATCTTAATATCCAGACTACGGCCAGAATATACCGTATTTCACCAGCTTATGTTGAGGCAACTAAAAAAATATCGATAGAACTTATAATAGATAATAAAAAAGAAAAGTCTTCCGCAGCCATTCGTGGAGGGCTCCGCGCAGAACTGAAAATTCGACTCAAAGAGACCAAGAGTACTTTTATATTGCCTTTTTCCTCCGTTATAAATCGATATGATGCATACTGGGTAGTCAATGAACAAGAGGAACGTATAAAGGTGATTTATTTAGGAACAACTGATGATGGCGTCTCAGCCATAGTTTCTGCCCCGGAGTTGAGTGAAACTGATAAACTCTTCAAAAGAATACCAGCAGATTTTTAACCCGGGAAACGCAAAAAGACCAAAGACATCGCAATGGAAAAACTTGTTCTCTTCACTTTAAAGCAGCGGGTTGTAATGAACCTGTTGTTTGTTCTGCTCATTGTAGTTGGTGCGTTTACTCTTTTAGAAGTCTCTGTTGACCGATATCCCAATATTCATTTTGGTAAAATGTACATCAACACCTATCTTCCAGGTGGTTCACCAGAAGAAGTAGAAACACTTGTGACCCAAAAGATAGAAGAAAGCCTGCAAGAAATTGATCACATAGAATACATACGCTCAAGCAGTTATCGGGAGCGGTCTAATATCGTTATTAAATTCATAGATGATAGTGATTACGAAAAAACCTATAACGATGTGCGCATAAACGTTCTTTCAAAGGCAAAGAATTTACCTGAGCGGGCAGAATCTCCAGTCTTTAATTTTCTTGATGTCGGTGATTGGTTTCCTACAGTAAGTGTCAACGTTTCAGGGGCGCATACAAATACGACCTTAAAGCTCGTTGCAGAGGAAATTAAGATACCCCTTTCTGCTATAGATGGCGTGAGTAGGGTTAAAATGCTGGGGGAATATACGCGGGAGTTTCACCTGCTTCTTGATGCCCTCAAGATGGAAAGCTATGGTCTGACTTTTCAAGAGATTACTACTGTACTACAACACGCCAATATCTCCATCCCAGCGGGCCATGCACTAACAGGTGGTGGCGAATTTACCATTCGTGTTGACGAACAATTCACAAGCCGGCAAGAGGTTATGGAGACAATACTTCGCACTGATGAAGACGGCTCCTTTATACGGATTGCGGATATAGTGGATGATGCTTTTCACACCTACCAGGAACCACATATTGTTGCATCAATAAACGGAGAAGAATGTGTAACTCTGCAGGTGCTAAAAAGTGAGAATGGTAATGCATTGAAAATCGCAACAGAGGTGCGCAAACTTGTTGATGAACTCCGTTTTGTTTATGGAAAAGACAATGTTCATCTGACAGTTTCCCAGGACTCAAGCATACGAATTAAGGATTCTATACGGGTTCTTGGTGTCAATCTTATGGTTGGTATCATTCTTGTCTGTATTATTATTTGGTTGTTTATGGGATTTCGCAATGCGGCTTTGACGACTATTGGTATCCCATTTGCTTTTTTGGTAACCCTTATATTCATGTATGTTACCGGTAATTCCATTAACGAAGTCTCACTGTTTGCATTTATTTTGGTGTCCGGGATCATCGTTGATGACGCTATTGTTGTTGTTGAAAATATATATCGCCACGTACAGCAGGGTGAACCCATAAAAAAAGCTATTGTTGTTGGCACATCTGAGGTCTTTCTCCCAGTTGTTTCGGCAACACTGACCACAGCAGCGGCTTTTTTACCGATGCTTTTAATGACAGGAATGATTGGTGATTTTTTTTCCATTATCCCAAAAACCATTGTGTTTGCACTTGTCGCTTCATTACTGGAATGTTTATTCATTCTCCCTTGTCATTATCTTGAATTTGGCAGGCGAGAAGAAAACAGGGAACCAGAGGAGCTGAAGAGACATCCCCTGTCACAGGTAAAAGAAGCTGTCCCTATGCGGATTACCCGCAGATTGTGCAACAAGCTCATCCTCTTTACCTTAAAATTTCGATACACCTCACAAATCTTACTTATAATGGTATTTCTGGTTGCAGCGATTATTTTTACTTTGTCTTTTCAAGGTAAATCTAACCTGATACGCATCCAGTTTTTCCCTGACAACTATTCCGTTTTTTATGTGGAAGTTTTTGGACCTGCAGGAACCCCTATATCCTTAACCAATGATGTAATAACGAAATTCTCTCAAGTGCTAGACGATGATGGGCCGGCAATGGCAGAATCGGTGCTTGGGTTTTCCGGTTTTTATATCGATGATGATTTTGCTCCCCAATATGGCAGCACTATGGGGCATATAGCAGTGACTCTGCCCCCAGTGGGGAAACGACATTTTGCAGACTATCCGAAAAATGATGTGGTTCAGCATCTTGACGATATCAAGAACAGGCTTGCACTGCATCTTCCAGAACAATTCACCATGGTAATCAGACCCGAAAAAGATGGACCACCCACAGGTAAAGACATCACAATTCGTGTTCTTGGAACCAATAATGATAATGTGGAACTTCTGGCCGAAAAGGTACGGTCTTTTCTTGCCAGTCATGAGAGTATCGGTCCCTGGCTTAGTGGCTTAAAAGATGATCAGGGTAAAGTCTCGAAGATATTTCGGATTCACGTGTTGAAAGAAAAAGTTGCTGAACTTGGTTTGCAGGTGGATCAGGTGGCAGGTCTTGCTGCTTCGGTTGTTAACGGTCAAATTGTGGGAACCATGAAGAGGAGTGACGAAGAGATAGATATCATAGTTAAAATTGCCCAACCAGAGCAGCTAGAATTAGCACAGACTCTTGAAATTCCAATTATTGACAGTCCGGGAGGTATAATCAGGCTTCGTGATCTATGCACCTACGACTACAGTGTTGAATCAGGAATCCTTAGCCGCTTTCAGCAGCAGCGTTCGATCACTCTTACTACTGATATTGATAGCGGTACCTCTCTTACCCCTGCAATGATCGTTAATAAGACCAAGGAGTATTATCAGGGAATCCGAAAACAGTATCCCGGTGCGACTCTCACCTTCGCCGGCGAACATGAGTCTACCCAAAAATCATTTCTCTCACTGACCTACGCTTTTGTGGTTGCAACAATTCTTATCTATCTCATCCTTGCCGCACAATTTCAATCGTATCTCCAACCACTCATTATAATTTCTGCCGTGATTTTTGCTTTGCTTGGTGTGATTTTTGGTACTTTTCTTGCGCGAACTCTTTTCACCATTAACAGTTTTGTTGCAGTCTTAGGTGTCACCGGAGTGGTTGTCAACGATTCCCTGGTGTTGGTGGCTTTTATTAATTCCTGCTATCGCAGTGGTATGGGTAGAAGAGAGGCACTGCTTACTGCTGCAAACACGAGGTTACGTCCGATTATACTAACGACCCTGACCACCACACTAGGGCTGCTTCCCATGGCTCTTGGTTTTCCGGAATATTCAATAGTCTGGGGCAGTATGGCCATGACCTTTGTCACAGGGCTTTGTACAGCCACCGTTTTAACAATTATCATAGTGCCAGCGCAATGGGACATTATTATGGATTTAACAGAGTCCAGAAATGCTATCAAAGAGGCGAAGAATCGTCAACATGGTTAAGGAAGGATTCACTGCTGGTTAACATCTCTTACGGTTAGCCTGAATATTCTAAGAAATTTTTTGGGAGACTGTTCGAGCACCATAAAGATAATTTGTAAACAGTTCTATTTTAAGATATCAGACTATTTTCCCATGGTTCTTTTTATTGAGCAGTGGTATAAATAAAAATGATAGTTTTGTTCAATTTAAACGATAAAGCCAAACCTGCCGTAAGGTAGGGACGGAAAGCGACGGGTCTTAGCAGATAGCCGCGCTACCTATTATAAAGGTAGCGCGGTTTTTTATTGAGATTCACACTGACAATACCCCGCTCGCAATGGGCAGAAAAAGGAGGAGTTATGAAAAAGAAAGAAGACAACAGACGTACATTCCTTAAGCATGTTTTAACAGCTACTGCTGTAGCTGGTGCTGCAGCCATTGTGAGACCTGCAAAAGCCAAGTCTGCATCAATGCTCAGTCATTCAGACGAGATACTTTACCATGAGAGTGAAAGTTTTAAAAAGTACTACAAAACCCTGCGGTCATAAACCACCAGTGCGATGTACTGGTGGTTTATGGTGAGTCTGCAAGCCACGAAATAATATTCTACTCAATAAGGAGAATAATCAATGGCCAGAATTAAGTTAGCGACTTCACCCGAAAGGGGTACAGGTTCTACTGAGCGCAGAGTAACTCTCAACCCCAATATCGCCAGGAGGTCTTTTCTCAAATTGTCTGCGGCTACAGCTGCCTTAACAGGGGTGGCAATGACATCCAGGATGACCTCCAAGGTAAATGCAACAGCCGGGAAGAGCGAACCATACACAGGTTCCAAAAAAATCAGAACGATTTGTACCTACTGCGCCGTGGGTTGTGGAATCGAGGCTGAGGTTCATAACGGTGTATGGGTTCGACAGGAAATAGCTCTGGACCATCCCGTTTCACGTGGGGCGCACTGCTGTAAAGGCGCCGGGGCTATCGATATGGTCACCAGCGTAAAACGGCTGAAAAAACCAATGAAGCGGGTAAATGGCAAATGGACAACTATTTCCTGGGATGAGGCGCTCGACGAAATCAGCGTAAAATTGCTTGAGCTTCGTGAAAATGATGGCCCTGATGCCCTGCACTTTAACGGTAGCGCCAAGGTCTCAAATGAAATGGCCTATCTGCAGAGAAAATTTGCTGCCTTCTGGGGATCAAATAACATCGATCATCAGGCCCGTATTTGTCACTCCACCACAGTGGCGGGCGTCGCCAATACTTGGGGCTATGGGGCAATGACTAACAGCCTAAATGATATCAGGCATGCAAAGAGCATGATGTTCATCGGTTCAAACGCCCCAGAGGCGCACCCCATTTCTATGCAGCATATTCTTCATGCCAAAGAAGTCAATAATGCGCCGATAATCGTAGTCGACCCCCGTTTTACCAAGCTCGCAGCTAAAGCAACAGATTTTGTCCGTATACGCCCCGGTACTGATGTAGCGTTTACGATGGGACTCGTCAATGCTGTCATCACCAACGGCTGGCAAGATAAAGAATTCATCAGAACCCGTGTTTCAGGTTATGAAGAGATGGTTGAAGTTGCCTCTCATTACACCCCCGAAGTAGTGGAAGATGTTACCGGTATTCCAGCGTCAGAGGTTACCAGAATTGCTGAAATACTAGCGACTAACAGGCCCACCAGTCTGACGTGGTGTATGGGTGGTACTCAACATTCAATCGGTTCTTCGATGACCAGGGCTTTTTGTATTCTGCAGCTCGTTCTTGGCAACATGGGTAAATCTGGAGGCGGGACCAATATATTCCGTGGTCATGACAACGTTCAGGGAGCGACTGACATGTGTGTCCTTTCAGACAATCTGCCGGCCTATTACGGTTTGTCAGATGGTGCTTGGAAACATTGGTGCCGAGTCTGGGATGTTGACTATAACTGGATGGTTGGACGTTTCCCCGCAAAAGAATGGATGAATAAAAAAGGTTTCACTTTAGCTCGGTGGTATGAAGGTGTGCTGGGCGAAGAAAAAATTGAATCTCCAACTCCGATCAAAGCAATGATCCAATGGGGATGCGGGTCGAATTCTAATTCTCAATACAACCGGGTGGTCAAGGCCTTAAATAAGCTTGAATTGCTGGTAATTGTAGACCCTTTCCCGACTATTGCTGCAGCTGTCACAAAAACCGACAATGTATATATCCTGCCGGGTGCCAGTCAGTATGAGACTTCCGGTTCAGTAACTTCCACATCACGTCAGATTCAGTGGCGTCATAAGGTTGTAGACCCCGTTTATGATAGCAAGGATGACTATCAGGTCATGGAGTTGCTGGTGAAAAAGCTCGGTTTTGCCGATGAGTTCTATAAAAACATCAAACAGACGCCTGAGGATATAACCCGTGAGCTTGGTTCAGGTTCATTGACAATCGGCTACAATGGTCAAACACCTGAGCGTATAAAAAAGCATATGGAAAACTGGCATACCTTTGATATAGATGATCTGCAGGCAAAAGGTGGCCCATGTGATGGCGATTATTATGGTATGCCCTGGCCCTGTTGGACCGATGAACACCCCGGTACTCCAATTCTCTACGATATCTCAAAACCGGTGGCCGAAGGAGGTTTGCCGTTCCGTAATCGATTTGGAGTAGAGAGGACATACGAAAGTAGCGGTCGTACCGAAAATCAGTTGGCCGCAGAAGGTGTTTATAATCCCGGTAGTGAAGTTGAGGGGGGATATCCTGAGTTCAAGGATGTCGTTCCCGGCACTAACTGGAAAACTGACCTTTCCCAGAAGACTTTAAAAGATGCCATAGCCCGCGGAATGGCGCCGTTTGGAAACGCTCGTGCCCGCTGCGTTGTCTGGAACTTTCCAGACAAGGTACCGATTCATCGAGAACCGTTGCATTCGCCACGCCCGGATTTGATTGCAAAGTATCCAACGTATAAGGATAAACCTGACCACTTCAGGGTTCATACTAAGTATGAAAGTGAGCAGAATCCCGATCTGGTGAAAGATTATCCTATTGTTATCACGACAGGACGTGTTGTTGAACATATGGGAGGTGGTGCCGAGACCAGAAGCAACAAATATCTCGCTGAACTGCAGCCGGAAATGTACGTTGAGATCAATCCACGTCTGGCCAATAATCTTGGAATTCGCAAAGGTGACATGGTGATAATCGAATCGCCCGAGGGAGCTAAGATTAAAGTCAGGGCCAAATTCACCAAGCGTGTTGATGAAAATACAATCTTCCTGCCATTCCATTTTGCAGGCACCTTGATGGGCGAGTCCTATGAAAAGGATTACCCCGATGGACATGCACCGTTTACTGTTGGTGACCCGGCCAATACCGTCACCAATTATGGATATGACATAGTCACCCAGATGCAGGCTACCAAAGACGGTCTTTGTAAAGTCAGCCGTGCGTAATCAACGTGGATGAGGAGGAATGAAAAATGGCAAGAATGAAATTCTTATGTGACGTTGAACGCTGTATTGATTGCGGTGGTTGTGTCGTAGCCTGTAAAGAGGGTCATCATGTGCCGGTTGGCGTCAACCGTCGTCGGGTTATAACTTTAAAGCAGGGGGAACCCGGGGAAAAATCCATCTCGGTCTCCTGTATGCATTGCGCAGACGCACCATGCATCGCAGTCTGCCCGGTTGATGCGATCTACCAGCGTGCAGATGGCATAGTGCTGGTGAGTAAGAAAACCTGTATCGGTTGCGGTTATTGTTTTATGGCCTGTCCCTTCGGGGCTCCTCAATTCCCTGGGGGGAATGTGTTTGGAGCCAGAGGGGCCATGGACAAGTGCACCTTTTGCGCTGGCGGTCCTGAGGAAAATTTCAGTGCCGAGGAAAAAAAGCTATATGGCCAGAACCGTATAGCTGAGGGGAAAGTTCCGCTCTGCTCTGGTATGTGTGCGACAAAGGCACTGCTCGCAGGTGATGCCGATGTGGTTGCAGATGTCTATCGTGAACGTGTCTTTAAACGAGGCTCAGGAGTTAACGCCTGGGGTTGGTCCAGGGCATATAAGCAATAGATAAACAGAAATTTCCTTACGCATAACTGAAATCTCCAGCCTCTGAAAACAGCCACGAGGCTGGAGTATCCCTTATCAGGAGTACAATATGCATAAATTTCTTGGTTCTGTGTTGTTGCTCACATTTGTTCTTGTGGTAGGATTTGCTGTATTTGTTTTTGCCCAGAATGGTCAGGGGCTTGCCGGCCTTTCTGAGGGGTCATTATCTGATTATTACCACTCACTTATAGGTACAATTACAGGCAATTGGCAGGGATACGGTCAACTCTTTACCACCTTGCAGGGACAATGGTTTTGGAAAGCCTTTCTCATAATAATTATAGCTGTACCTGGAGTTTTTTTGCTTCATTATTTAGTTATCGGTGCCAAGCATTTTGATCACGATGGCGAGCAAATATTGTTTTTTCCTCTGTATGCAAGAGTTGTCCATTTTATAGCAGCACTCAGTTTTTCTCTACTGGCTGTCAGCGGATTGATGATGGTGTTAGGGACGTATCTCGGAGGAGGAACCTTGATACGATTCGCCAGATACGTGCATATTGGTGCTGCGATGGTTTTTGTTCTGCCGGCAGTATTGATGCTTATAATGTGGTTTAAGGACATGCTCCCTCAACTTCATGATATTGCCTGGATGTTTATGCTTGGAGGTTACCTCAGTAAAGAAAAAAAACCAGTACCTGCAGGTAAATACAATGCTGGCCAAAAAATGTATTTCTGGCTGGTCACCGCTGGGGGCGTTGTAATGGCCTATACCGGCTACATTATCTGGGGAATGGGCTCGGCAGCCCTGGACACGGTACGTTTGTACACCATTATCCATAACATTCTCGGAATGGGCATACTGGCCTTTTATCTGACCCATGTTTACATGTCAGTTTTTGCCATCGCCGGCTCCCTAAATAGTATGAAGACCGGGTACAAACCAAAAGAAGAAGTGGATATTCTTCACAGTCGCTACAAGTATGAACAGGTGGTTTGATACGCTCAAAAAGCGATTCTTGACTTGAGTGATTTTTAGCGTCCCATCGAAGCTTCCTACTTTTTGGTTCAGCAGGAAGCTCATGAGAAATTCGGGCTAAAATGAATGGGTGAGAAGGGTGTGTCGAGATTGTCCCGAAAAAATATCTAATTTAAGGAAATTTAATAGAAATCTTATCGTTACCGTCCTCGTGTTTTGATTTTATTTTAAGATCCATACTGTTATTACGAATTCCAAAAGCAAGGGTTGTTTCAGCTTTCGTCCCTTCGAGATGTGTGATCTCTCTCACTGCATTAATGATTTTACTTCCAATTGGGCCACCGGGAGAAGGGAGATCTGCTTTTCTGTATTCGGCGGTAACCTTTACACCCTCGCTTGAATTGTTGGAAATTGTAATTTCTTTGGCATTGCTGTTTATCCCGTGCAAAATAGCAAGGGCTATCCATTTCAATGCAGCTTCATCAGTATCAGCATCGTTTTTCACCTCAGACATTTCTTTTAATGGATCGTTGGTGGCAAAACAATCACAGAGTCCTTGTACTTTCTGGTGCAAATTTTCAGTATCTTTCATAAAGTTCTCCTTTGAATAAGAGTGTGAAGCTTTCGGTTATTAGAACAATATTAATTGTGTGGGCTGAAAAAACGCTCATTAATCAAGATAATCATATTTGGGCTGATTATCAGCATCTATGGTACTTTCAAACACCGAAACATTTGTGGGCACTAACTTGTTACTGCTCCCTTCGCGGCAGAAGAGACTAAGCGAGCGTACTTAGCCAGCACACCCCGGGTATATTTGAGAGCAGGGGCCTGCCACTTACTACGGCGACGCTCAAGTTCCGTGTCTGAGATCTGTAATTGTAAGGCTTCGTTTTCAAGATCTATGGTGACGCGATCTCCTTCAGCGACCAGAGCGATGGTCCCGCCAACCTGTGCTTCCGGAGCGATATGGCCAATCATAATGCCGTGGGTTCCTCCTGAAAACCTGCCATCGGTTATGAGTGCCACACTGTTACCAAGACCCGCCCCCATGAGCGCTGCAGAGGGTGACAGCATTTCCCGCATACCAGGCCCTCCTTTAGGACCCTCATAGCGGATGACAACAATATCTCCTGGCATAATTTTCCCGCCAAGTATTGCCGACATGGCATCCTCTTCCCGTTCAAACACCCTGGCCGGGCCACTCATGGTCTGCAGATTTTTACCGCTCTGCTTAAGTACACAGCCGTCTTCCGCAAGATTGCCATGCAGGATGCGGATATGAGTTCCAGCTGGTGCGTAAGGGGACTCCACTGGATAAATCACGTCTTGGTTAGTAGGCAAGTCGGGTGCATTGGCAAGATTTTCAGCGATGCTTTTACCGGTTACGGTTACACAGTCACCATGGAGAAAACCGGCATCGAGCAGCACTTTCATCATCATTGGAACCCCGCCGATCCGATGTAGATCATGCATCAGATATCGACCAAATGGTTTGAAGTTGCCGATAAGGGGTACTTTTTTGGTGATAGTGGTAATGTCCGCAAGTGAAAGAGCAACATCAGCCTCTTTTGCCAACGCCAGCAGGTGTAGCACCGCGTTGGTTGAACCACCCAGTGCCCAGGCAACGGTCAAAGCATTCTCAAACGCCTCGCGGGTCATGATTTCACGCGCTGTGAGGCCTTGGTCAAGCAGAGCGATCAGAGCCCTGGCGCTACGGGCAGCATCGTCACGTTTCTCGCTGGATATCAGGTTCTGTCGATCGACTGCCATATTTGAAGATGAACCCGGCATGCTCATGCCAAGTGCCTCAATTGCAGCGGACATGGTGTTGGCGGTATACATACCGCCACAGGAGCCGGCACCGGGGCAGGCGTTACACTCAATATCGCGGAGTTCCTTGTCATCAATGGTGCCGGCAGCATGGGCTCCTATACCTTCAAAGGCGCTGACAATATTAAGTTCCTGGTCCCTGTGCTGTCCCGGCAGGATACTGCCACCATAGAGGGTTAAACCAACCAGATTGTTGCGGGCTATAGGCATTAAGGCAGCGGGGATTGTTTTATCGCATCCGGAAAGGGTTATGACGCCGTCAACCTGATACCCTTCCGTCATCAGTTCTATGGAATCGGCAATGACTTCCCGACTGACCAGCGAATATTTCATCGCCTCGGTGCCCATGGAGATCCCGTCGGAGACGACAGGGGTTCCGAAGATAATAGCTTTGCCGCCGGCAGCTTCAATTTCAGCCTGGAGCAGATCACCAAGTTCACGGATGTGATCGTTGCAGGGAGTACCGTTTGTATAAGGTACCGCAAGAGCGATCAACGGCTTGGCGAAATCATCATCACTGAAACGCACAGCCCGCAGCATGGTTCTTGCCGCTGTACGTTCTATCCAATTACCGCTTTGATGGTTTCCCGTAATTGTATTACTGCGACGTTTCATTGTTTTCTCCACTATTTTTCCAGAGCTGTTACTCCGGTACGTGCAATTTCTATGATAAATTCCCGACCAATTTCATCGAGGAAGGTATCTATCTTACGAGTTGCCCCGGCAACCTGCAGGATGTAGGTATCCTCACTCTTTTGATCAAGTATCTCAAAATTGTATCGGCCCTTAAACTGTTTTAGGTGGTCGCCGTCGACCTCGAGCTTGATAATTGCTACTTCACGCCAGTAGCTATGGTCGGTATCGAGTTCTTTTGCCGAAACTACTTCTGTAAAACTCTCCAACTGTTTGATCACCTGAAGTACCTTTGCCTCGTCGTCTTCTCGCAAAGTAATGGTCATTCGGCTGATGCCTTCGATCCGTGAACTGCAGACAGTAAGGGTATCAACGTTGTACATTTTTTTGCGAATAAGCATCGATACCTTGTTGAGGACCCCGGGACGATCAAGCATGAAGGCCAGAATAGCACGTCGTTTCATGAGTCTTCTCCTTTACTATTGTCTTTTGCTAGCGTTTTTTGACTTGGCCGCTTGATAATCATTTCCCCAAAACCACCTTCGGCCGGGATCATTGGAAGAATCACTTCACTTGGGTCACAAATAAACTCGAGCACTACCGCTCCCTGATGATCGATTGCGTATTGGATGGCCGGGATGACTTCTTCAATTTTTTCAACCTTGCGATAGGGGAGGCCATAGGCCTCTGCTATCAATCCAAAGTTAGGGCTTTGCATAGGCGTGCCTGCATACCGACCATCAAAGAAAAGTGTTTGCCATTGGCGGACCATGCCGAGATACCCGTTATTGAGGATGATGATCTTGATATCGATCTGCTGCTGCATAATGGTGCCAAGTTCCTGAATGTTCATCTGGAAACCACCGTCACCGCTAATCGACCAGACTCGTTCTGTGGGGCGAGCGAGTTTGACACCAACTGCCATCGGTAAAGATGCGCCCATGGTGCCGGCACCGCCAGAGGCGAACCAGCTGTTCTCAGTCTGGTAGTTATAGAAGCGAGCGGCCATCATCTGGTGCTGGCCCACATCGGGAACAATCAGGTCTTTGCCTTCGGTCAGTTCTGAAAGACGGTGGACTATTGACTTCATGAGCAAGGCATTGCCATCTCCAACGCCACTCTCGATTTCCTCATTTAAATCGTCAGCCATCACATGGCGGAAGCTGTCAATTCTCTCAAGCCACCGCCGACGTGGTTTATACGTCAGCATTGGGTCATCAAGTAAAACATGCAGAGTGCGATACACATCGGCGTTGATCGCAACACTGGTACCAACATTTTTATCAATTTCAGAGGGATCGATTTCAACATGGATTACATCAGCATTTTTTGCATATTCATTGAGCTTGCCGGTAACCCGGTCGTCAAAACGCATGCCAAAAGATATCAGGAGATCAGCCTCCATGATAGCTTTGTTGGCCTCTACCGTCCCGTGCATCCCCATCATTCCCAAGCTCAATCGATGATCAGCAGGCAGGGCCGAAAGACCGTGCAGGGTAAAGGCGATAGGAATGTTCACTTTTTCTGCGAATCTCTGGAGTAGGCTACCAGCATTGCTGTTGATGATACCATGACCACAAAACATCATTGGTCGTTCACTGCGGTTTATCAGCTCAATCGCGCGTCGCAATGGCTCTCGCTCTGGAGATGGGTGGTAGAAAAAACCAGGTAAATTTGGACGAAATGTATTTGCATCAAAGGTGTAATCGTCAGAAACTTCCTGGTTTTGCACATCCTTTGGGATATCGATAACAACGGGTCCACCTCGACCGGTTGTCGCAACGTAGAAGGCTTCATGCACTGTCAGTTCAATATCATCAGCGGTCAGAGGCATATAGGTTTGCTTGCAGATGGGCATCATCACTCCGACCACATCACTCTCCTGAAAGGCATCGGTGGCAATCACCCCAGTGGCGACCTGACCGGTTATAGCAACCATCGGTACTGAGTCCATATAGGCATCCGCGATTCCGGTCGTCAGATTCATCGCTCCGGGGCCTGAGGTTGTCAGGCATACGCCAATTTGGGGAGTGTCGGTTGATAGGGAAGCACGGGACATTCCCTGTGCCATGAATGCTGCACCCTGTTCGTGGCGTGACATTATAAAGTTGAAACCACCCATTTTATCCATCTCGTCAAATATCGGCATGATGGCACCGCCGGTATAGCCGAAAATATACTTGACGCCTTTTTTCTTCAGCGTTTGAAGTACCAAATTCTTTCCTGTCATTATTTCCTCATTGTAGGCAGTATGTTTTTGAAATTTCAACCAAAGATGGTCGGATTTTTTTATCAAGAATGGTTCGATGTAAAAGTCAATTTAGGCATGTTCTGGAAAAAAGATAGAATTTTATGAAAAGGAGTATCTAAATTACAGAATCGAGCGGGCGTACGTGTCAGAGATTACCCGCAGTGGAAAATGTATTCTCTACGTCATAATTGTAGAGTTCCAGTAGCGATCAAGGCCCGTTTTTTAATGCCCTTGCTGAAGGTACGTATGAGTCTTGTTGAGTTACGAAGAAGATGCCGTGGCTCGGGATAGTGTTATTAGTGGCGATGCTATGAAAGAATTTCTTTTTTGTATTTAAATATTTTGAATTCATTATGTGGATCAGGCTGTACTTCCCCAACTTTTAAATAGCCCAATTTCTCATAGAAATGGTGGTTTCGATATGCTTTATATGGGGTTACAAGTGCCCACGTTTTTGCATTGCTGTATTTCTTCTCAATTAACTCCATTGCTGTGGAGCCAATACCCTTGTTCTGATAGATGTCAGAAATAAAAAAATACTTTATCTTTATTAGATCATTAACCGACGGGATAACGCAAATCCCGCCTGCAATCTTGTCATCATAGCTAATTTTGTAGTAATGACCTTTTGCTATCGCAGATTTATGCCAATCTAACGACTCAATATCTGGTGGGTAAGAACCGTATTGCTCGTAGTCACTTGTAAAAGACAAAACACTCATTGCTTTCAGAACTTCAGCATCTTCAACTTTTGCCTTATCTAGTTTGACCTTCATAATTACTACCTTTCTATAAGCCATGAGCTAAAAGACATATAATGTCCAAATTGACGGCAAATTTAATTAATATTGGTGCAATTGGCATCGATTATCGGGGTAAAAAATCCTGACGAACGTTTGGTTGTGCGGTTGTGATTTTTAACCCTGATTTTTCGATACTACCTAAGAACTACTTCCTCTTTGTTTGTATTATTTACCAAAGATGGAGTCATATATTTCCTTTTCAATTTTGGGGCTAGGTTTCCATTTAAATAAATTTTTATATTTCTTTATTGCGAATGTATGTTGCGCATTTATTACGTTTTTGGGTGTGCTGTCAAGTAATTCTGGTAGAGAAAGAACTGGGACAGCTCCCATCGCAATACGCATTTCATCCTCAAGATATTTTGGATCTAATCTCCCTTCAGAATCGAACGATAAGTAGCCATAATCAATTTGTACTACTGAAAGTGGTTTCTTACCTTTCACCTCCAAAACAGCCATAGCAAATCGTATTTTTTGGTTAGCATATTGCAGTAGTTGTTCCTTGGGATCATGGTTTCTCAGACGCTCAAATCTTGCTAAAGTAGTTCGTATGGTTGAATCATCTTCATCAATGAAAAAAACCCGAAATCCAAATCCCATTTTTCCTCCTAGTAGTCTGTTGGATTATGAAATTAAGCGCAGTTGCCGCCGCCTTTTACGGCCAACTGAAGCGTTTGGGTGCGCCGCCCGACATGGGCGTGAGCTAATGAGAGTAAGTTCCCCTGTGTGATCATGTGTTACGTCATTTTCTTACCATGGAAGACTAACCAATGGCAAGAGCGTTATCGCGAGGTGAAGTTTGGAGGGAGAGGAATGTTTGAGATCAAATTTGTCGCTTATCTATTAAAATAATTCAGGAATAATCTTGGATGGAATCCTTATCTTTTTTCAATGTTCCTATTCTTGCCATTTCTTTTTCATAACATTGGGGGCAATATCCATGGCTAAATTCGGTTTCAGAATGCTTGCTTATGTAGGATTCAACCTGTTCCCAATAGCCTTTGTCATCCTTAACTTTCTTACATGAAGAGCAAATAGGTATAAATTTCTGAAGGGTTGTCACCTCCGACAGGGCCTTTTGCAGTGACTGGTTCAGCTGTAAAATTCTTATTAGAAAAACAAAAGCTATAGCAAAAATTATCAAGGCAATAAGATTTTCCACCAGATACTTCTGAACAACATCTTGGAAGGTAAAGGTGTTGAATTTTTTATATGGTCCAGTGTTCAGGGTTGTGAACAAAGTATGCACAGACTGGTAGTCCAAGGGAGGGACCCATCTGTCATAATTCCCGGCGATGGCAGCAGGATTGTTGTGTTTTATGTTGAGCAGGGCGATCGTTACTCGTTCCGCAAGATCATCATCTACATGGCTTAATTTTGAAAAAGGCCACTCTGGATACAGCTTGGTTGAGTGAATAAAGGGGAACCCCCTCGGTAGCTTTCTGGTTTATTATTTTGAAATCATCCAGTTTGATCTTTCCCTCTTTCTCCATTTGTTCAAGTACACTTGTTCGGACTGTTCCAGCATCCGCGTCACCGCTGAGGACTTTGAATACAATATTATCCTGCGGTAAACCATTATAGGTGAGGCTGGCAAGGTCGGAAAAGGGATCGATATTATTGAGAAGAAATTGCTCCCAGGCGACAAGAAATCCACCAAGAGAACTCTTTCTGACTGCAAGAAAAATTTTACCTTTCAAATCGGATATAGTGTTAATCTCGGTTCGATCCGCACGGGTAAATTGTCGTCAACTGAAGCGAAGGACAAAAACGGAAAAGTAAAAATACCGATAAGAAGGATTAAAAAGAGTTTCAATTTTGGACCTTTAAGAAGTGACAGAATGCTCGCAATATACAATTAACAGTAAGGACGGCTGTTTGGTGCCCAGCTCTCCAATCAGGCTCATCTTTCTTACTTGTTGCAAGTATATACTTCATTTTTAATTTGTACATGGATTTTAATCTGCGAACTTTTGAAAAAGATGTCTGGAATGAGTTGTCTATTGCGACCGAGAAGGTCTGGGGGGTTGAACAATATCTCATGTTGAAACAGGTGTCTAGGTCCCTTGGTCTTGACAAAGAACTGGAGAAACGTGGTCACCGCTTCTGTCGGTGCGCAGATGACTGTGTGCCACGAAGGCGCACTCAGGTGTGTGATGTTGCACACCCTGTGTAGCCATGCTGCACAAGAGATGAGGGTAGGCCCCTCGGAACCGGCTTGCAGGAGCAGGTTTCAAACCACCTCAAGC
>JBLHNU010000008.1:0-125054 GCA_047622095.1 Desulforhopalus sp. | reverse complement strand
CTCCTGGCGGCACTTGGTTTCCTTGCGGTAAACATCCACCGGCGCAGACAGGCACTCCTTGCGCTGCGCAAAGCAACCGCTTCTCTGGAGCAAAGCGAGTCCCATTATCGGGGCATGATCGAAAATAGTCATGACACCTTTTACAGAACAGATGCCCAAGGCTTTCTCAAATTTATAAGCCCTTCCGGGGCACGGTTGCTGGGTTATGAGTCACCACAAGAGATGATTGGGCGACCCATTGCCTCTCTTTGGTATTTTCCAGCAGAACGGCCAGATATGCTTGAGATAATGGGGCGAGATGGAGTCGTCTGCGACTATGAAGTCGTCTTGGTGCGTAAGGATGGATCTTCTGTACCTGTTTCTGTCACTTCGGGCTACTATCACGACAAGGACGAGAAAATACTTGGCGTAGAGGGAATATTTCGTAACATTACAGAACGCAAGCAGTCGGAGGAGGCCTTGCAGGAAAGCGAGGAGAAATATCGTACGGTGGCGGACTTTACCTACAATATGGAGACATGGAGGACGCCGGATGACATGTATCGATATGTCTCTCCTTCCTGTGAACGTATTACGGGGCACGCAGTAGCAGAGTTCCTGATTGACCCGAACCTTTTGATAAAAATCACCCACCCGGACGACCAGTCAAAGGTTATCGAGCATTTTCTATTGACCCGTCAAGGTGCCGGAACCGAAAATAGGGAAATTGATTTTCGCATCCTCACTCCAGGCGGCGATATTCGTTGGCTTGGCCGTTCGTGTACTGCTGTGCACGGTAGAGACGGGCAGCCTTTGGGCCGCCGCGAGAGCTATCGGGATATAACCATACGCAAACAGGCTGAGGAAGAGAAGGAGAAGATCAAGGAAGCCTTGAAGGAAGCGCATGATGAGTGTGAGCAACGGGTTAAAAACCGCACTCTTGAATTGCAAAAGTCACACGAACAGTTGCTCCATTCCGAAAAACTTGCCGCCGTGGGCAAGCTTTCCGCCTCCCTCGCCCATGAGTTCAACAACCCGCTCCAGAGTGTCATGACCATTATCAAAGGGATAGGACGGTATGTCCCCCTGGAGAAGAAAGAAGCTGAACTCGTTGAACTGGCTCTCCAGGAATGCCACAGGATGAAGAATCTCATCGCCAATCTCAGCGATTTTTTCAAACCTACTTCCGATAAACTTTCGCAGGTTGACCTCCACGCTATTGTTAAAGGTCTCCTCTTAATATGCAAAAAAGACTTTCACACCCGCAACATTACGATTGTAGAAAAGTATGCCGACAATATTCCCCCAGTTATGGGAGTTACCGATCAGTTGAAACAGGTATTGCTCAATATCTTTAATAACGCAGCAGACGCATGTGAAGGCGGCGGGGTGATCACCATTGCAACTGAAAAAATTGGGGAGAACATTGCAATCCATATTGAAGATAACGGTATAGGGATTAGTTCTACTGACATTACTCATATCTTTGAGCCGTTTTTCACCACCAAGCCGGAGCTGAAAGGAACTGGTCTTGGTTTATCCGTAAGTTATGGCATTATAAAAAAACATGGTGGCCGTATAGATGTGAAAAGTGAACTCGGCAAGGGATCAATATTTTCCGTATTTCTGCCCATTGAGAGTGTAAATAATGAGCAATAAATCGATACTGCTGGTCGATGACGAACAGAACATTCTTGCGTCAATCGGCTGGGTCCTCAGAAGAAACAACATCGAGGTAACAATCGCGGCATGTGGCCGGGAAGCCATAGACATCCTTCGAGCAAAAAGCCCTATGACCTGGTAATTACCGATCTGGTAACGGCCGATCGAGATGGCGTCGCGGTTTTAGTCAAAAATACCCAAGATTATGATGGAAAGCACCCCCTTTAGGTTAACCTTGTTCCTGATCAGTTTGATCATGGCCCCAAAATGCCCGGAAAGGAGCACTCTGGCACTTCTAAAAAATAGAGGTTGTTTCCAGCAACCTGGCGCTTAATGGAGCATTTGATATTATTGATATTTCCAGATAATCAATAAAATGCGTTGCTTCATTTTGAATGGTTCTCCTGACTGATAGTACTTTCCAATCTGGCGTTCAATTTTGATTCAGGCTTGCCTATAAGGTTTCAAGCCGATACAGACTGGCAATCAGTTATTATCAACCACGTTGCCTAACGCTTCTGCCGAAGTGACCAGCAAATATTACCTGGAACCATCTGGGATAATGATATTATTTTTTCCTGTCAGGAAAATCGTGCTTACCAAAAGATCAAGAAGACCTTTTGGTGTTGCTAGGCTTTTGAGACAACTTATTGATTACATTATCAGGAATAGTGTTAAGTCTCTGTTGTACACGAATAGTTAGGATTGGCAAGAAACATTGTAGCTCTCACCTTTTAAACTGTATCTGTTAAACCTTTATAATGTTGCTTTATTGTGAATGTGATCACCAATTTTCCGACGTACTTACTGAATGATTTTCTAGAATTTTATTTGCATTAAATTAGGATGGAAAAAATCATAACTTAAAACTCGCTTTATTTTTTCATTACTGATTATTTAAAATGACAACGTAGCTGAATCAATAAATTCTGGAGCTGGCACCCAAGAAACGATTCGGTCAGAATTTTCTTGTTCACAAACCGACGGCTGAAGCTATCGTCCGAGCCGGGAAAGTGCGTAGTTCTGATATTATACTGGAAGTCGGTGTTGGACTGGGGGCTCTGACCCTCCCCCTGGCCGCTATGGCTCAATATGCTTTCGGCTATGAGATAGACAGCGGCATTATCCGTTTTCACGAAGAGGAAGGCGATTTACCCGACAACGTAACCCTGGTTCACCAAGATATTCTAACTACCGATTTTCAAAAAATAGCTGAACAATGTGGCGGAAGCTTAAAAATACTTGCCAACCTGCCCTACTCGATCTCTAATCCGTTTATTTTCAAACTTATTGAAAACAAGTCCCTTATCAGCAACGCGACGATCATGTTACAAAAGGAGGTCGCTGAACGTTTGATGGCGGCTCCAAGCACGAAGGATTACGGTGTACCAACTGTACTCCTTGCCAGTTGCGCATCGGTTCAAAAGCTGATGACCCTCAAACCAGGAGAGTTCCACCCAAGACCTAAAGTCGATTCAGTGGTTATCAATATAGATTTTTCAGAAGCCTCCAAGCAACCCACAACAGAGTGCCAGTATGATTATTTCCTCTTTCGACAGCTCGTCAGGACAAGCTTTAATCAACGCCGTAAAACCATTCTCAACACCTTGAGTGGTGCGGGTCTATTCACAAACTCCGGGGAAATTGATAAGGTTGCCAATAAAGAAATCACTCGTCTCGCCATTGAGTAAGCCAACCTCCAACCAACTGCCCGTCCAGAAACCTTGCTATTCACCGATTTTATCAATTTGGCAATTCAGGTTGCCCGTAATAGAGAAAACAATGTGTAGGCACATTGGATGAAGTCGTAAGAAGTCTTCATCCGAAGTCTGCGCTTATCGGAAGTTTTCATTTATCTACTCAACCATCACCAATTTGAGGTTTTTACGAGCTTGTCACGTTTAATTATTTTTTACCGCCGTAATGCTTAAACGTCTCCTTAAAAACATTCAATTTTTCAAGATCCTTGAGAGTTTTCTCGGCCATACTTGAGAAGTCCATGCCTATATCAAGATAAGCATTGACCTGGTCATCCATCGACTTCCTGTATACCAGATAATTTTCCATGGTCTTTTCCAGGTACTTATCGAAGAATTCATGAAGCTGATTTTCTCCGAACTGTATGACAAGATGCAAGAGCGATACCGGCAAGAGTCCCTGATTATTTTTTGCCTTGTCCATGATAATCTGGGTCAGAACCAAGGCCGTCACATCATCGCCGTTATTTACATCCTGCACTTCGATCCTGTTGCCGAGCTTAATCAGTTCCGCAACATCCTTGACAGTGATATAGCTGCTCGTCTCCGTATTGTAGAGCCGACGATTTGGGTATTTTTTTATAAGTATTTTATTATCCACTTCATTTTTTCCTGAATTTATTTTTCCAAAGTACCCTTTACTCGCGAGCCCTTGCGCATTCCTTTGCCAGATCCAGCTGAAAACGGACAGGACCACGGTAATTACCAGGGCCGAAAACCGAGTCTAAGGCACAGGTAGATGCTGGATGCGACCAAGATGTGGCAATGGCAACATGCCCCTTAGGGAAAGGAGTGACTTCGACATCAATGTAGTCGAGAGGGGCGAGAGCAACCTCCTTTTCCACCAGATCGTCACTTTCTCCATAGCAGAGCAGCCAGCGTATGTTTTTCTCTTTAATACCGTGGAAGTTGAGCTTTTTTCCAAAAATGGTAACGGGCAGAGTACCGTCTTTTGTGACAGGAATATTGTAGGAAGCAAAACTCATCCCGGTAACTGACATTGGAATATCAGAGCGTTCGTTCTGCAGCCAGTAGTTAAGGGCTGCTACCGTTTTGTTTATCTGGAACGGGGCGCCGTCTCGACCAGTCAGCATCATTATATCCCTGACAAATGCCACCATCGGGCCTGAGTCTTCTATGCTTTTAAGCTTATACACCCAGCCCATCAAATCCCCGTTGGCAACCCTGTTGCCGTTGTTAAGCGTCTTGGTGCCATAATCCAGATTGTTGAACTGCTCCGGTAAGTTGCTCAGAAGATTACCGAGTCCCTTGCTGCGGGTGCCGTCCATTGGTGCCACACAGGTGATAAGGGCGTCGACCAGCCCATCAAGTTCACCCGTCAAGATATTGCAAATGGCGGAAAAACCTCCCTGACAATAACCATTCAAGGTGACTTTGTGGCCATGTTTCTCTTTGACCTTATTACAGAAAAACCGAGTATCCCGAGCATCATCCTCAAGGGTCATGGTCTGAACCGCTGGCGTTGCGTGGATATCCTTCATGATCCGGATGTATGTAGGAATCGATCTGTTGGCAAAGCTGTGAGCGTAACTCTTTTTCTCTCCAGGCAAAAAAGAAAGAATATTAGCACCAAGGACAAATGGCGGCAGGATAATGACGGGTTTCAGGGTATCGTCGGTTTCGATGCCTCGTTCGCTGGGCAATACCTGATGGAGGATGAATCTTTCAGTCTCAGCAAAAAGACTTTTCGGCTGATTCTCGAAATGGAAACCATACTCAGGCTCAATCGCTTTGATTGCTCTGGGATACTCAACCAGGACCCGCTGCAGTATATCTTTTTGCCGAACAAGTACCTCATCGAGCTTCTCTCCTTCCTGACAGAGAAGGGTGGCAAACCAAGAGGCGAGAAACTTGTCGGAATCCTTTTGGTTATACTGGCCCAGCACCTTCATGGTTCCCAGATAATATCTTGAAAGAAGGTCGACATTGCAACCGAGAAGTTTCAGATAGGAATTGACATTTTCAAGTGGGGTTCGCTGCCAGATTTTTGTCGATTCGATGTTGTTGAAGACTTCCGAGGCGGCGAGCAGAGGCCGTAGAAAATCATTGTTGTATGCATTGAACCCTTCGGTGAAGTATTTGTTAATCTCTATCTGTGCCGTAAGGGTTTTGTTCCAGGTATTGAACATGGTGAAAATATCTTGCATAGGACTTTCGCCCCTCCTTAACTAATGGCTGAACTTCAAGAGTGATAGGGAATCTGGAGTACTCAGTTCAGTGCCCCCTTGAGGGGTAAGGCACTAAAACACACAATGCCGAGAGGGCACTCCCTCTCGGCATTGTAATATCAGGAATGGCTTCCGGCTACTATTTTTCTTCCAGGAGTTGCTCGATCTTGCTAAAGCCCTCGTCTACGGCTTTCTTGAAATCGTCTCGCGCCTTCTTTGTGACGTCGGCAGAGGTTTGCAAAGTTTTTTTGCCTTCAGCGGTAACCAATGGCAGTTGATCGAGATACCCATTGACCATTTTCTCGGTCTGATCCTGGACCATGATCATGGCATTGAAACTGTTGTCCAGCATAACTTTCTGAAATTCTAAGGCTTGTTTAGCAAATTGTGTTGTTTCCATCCGTTGTTACTCCTTTGTGATAGGTGAATGTTTATCAGTGACGAGAGGGATTTTTGCGCGTTTCACGCAGAAACTCTGTCAGTTATTGGAAAAAATCCTTGTTCCCGCAAAGACATTCTTTCCAGTAACTAACCTAAATATAGCCAGGATAATTTCTCTGTCAAGATTAAATGGTGCGTTGCAACAAAATATTTTACTAATATCATGAAAAGAAAAAAAACCGTTATTAATTACAAATACAGTACGATAGACGTCTCCTGCGAAAGCATTTTGATTAACAATCCTGTTTCTTCTGTTGCACTGTATCATCAATTATTGGCATTGCCGATTAGTAAACGGCCTGAATTTGCGGCTTGTACTCTTTAGCCAGATACGTACAAAATTCACTGCAGTGTTATTATTATTTTGGGAATTCACCCCTTGAATCACTGTGGCTCCGGACATATATTTAAGAATTGCCACAAGAACTGCAGTGATGTCCTATTTCTTTGCCTACAGATAAGTGGAATTCGAAACTTATCACTAGAGGGAGCGAGTCGATGGAAAAGCCACTCTCCGTCCCTGAAGGGAAAACCCGTAATAGTAGAACTCTTCCACCACAGGAACGACGCGACAAGGATCGTCGGAAGGTCAATTGCGATGGTTATACATATGTTCCCATGGTTGGTTGGTATTGTCGGCGAACACAGATCCGCCGAAACAACGAATGCAAACTGAAGTAGTGCTACACTCTCGCTGCTGCCTGTCTATCCCTTCTTCTGCAGAATTTTTTTAACTGATTCTCTGCCTTCCAAGACCGGAGGAGCGATCGGTTCGCTTATGACAGAGGGTTTGGGCATGGACGTCGCGGCTTTGACTTCTTCAGGTTTTTTTACTTCATTTTTCTCACGGGCAACCGGATTATCAGCAGATACATTCTGGGCAACCGCCTTGGTGCCAGGCAACATCTTTGCATCCACGGTCTTTTTTACACCTACAGTTTTCTTTCTGGCGGCAGGACTCTTTTTTGCCGGACGAGGGGCTGGAACTCGTGCCGTTTTTTTTGTTTGCTGCGGCTCATTTTCCTCCGGTTTCGTGCTCGGCGAGGAAACTTGCTCTATTGCAGCAAAGCCCTGATCAGCCACGGATTTCAAATTCTCCAAATATTTTGAAGAGAAATCGGCCCAATAGAAACAAGCATCCTTGCTGCTTCCCAGCAGCCAAGGACTTTGCTCCAGTGTTGTTTTCAAGAGATCCTCTCCGTGCTGCTGCATGGTGGAAAAGATCGCCAGGCTGTTAGTAAACACGGCCTTTTGCATACCAATAGTTTTTGACAGCATGGTTTGATTTTTCATCGTTTTTTCCCCTTGCCGTATGGCAATTATCTTATTTGTATTTAACCATTTCTACAAGTTTATCATAACCCTGGCTCGCAGATAAAACCTCTTATTTAGCCATCTCTAAAGAGAGGTTTTCAGGAGTTTGGGATGGACATAGTATAGCTATCGCAAACTCCTTGTCAAGAAGATAATGGTGCAACGCACAAGCACAGATTACTGAACCAGATGATATGCAAAAGATATTTTAAACTATAGATACAAGCAGATACACACGTATAATATAATTACTCGAATTTAATATCAGGCTTTTATTGCAACGCAGCACCAATAATAAAATTAAAATTAACATACTTATTAACAGGACAAGGACATTCCACCTTGATATTTAAAGCAGTCTTCTGCGAGGGTGAGAAAAAATCCCACGGAGTGATAGGTACATCCTTCAGGTAAGCGAGAGACTCCGAGGGAGTGCTGAAAGGGCCTCCCCCTCGGGGTCTCTCGTTCTTTGGCAGCAGGCAGTCGTTATTTTTGGCTTGCGGATAGACTTTTTTCCACTAGTCGGTAGCCATCATCTGTCATTCTTTTAAGGTCATCACAACCTCTGCGATACGCTTGTAGCCACTCTTCAATAGCGCTTTTTACTTCGGCAGGGATTTCATCGGCTGATTGATTCAAAAAGGTATGAAACATGAGCTTATTTTGTTCATATGCGCTCGTCATCATAGTGTAGTTGTAATCAAAAGCCATTTTGTTAGTTTGCATAATTTGTTTGAGGGCTTGCACCTTATCCATATCATTGCTCCTTCTTACTCTTCATATTGTTGAGTGCCTTACTCCTGCCTATCAGGGTTTTGTAGCTCATGTTAGAAATAGAGTCGATGGCTCCAGATATCTTCTTCGAGGCTTTTCTTATCCTCTTTGAGAGCCAGGTACATCGAAGCGTTCTGAATCGCAAGCGCGCCGGTATGGGCAAGAGCTTCCATGACTGTAATAAAATCTTGAGGATATCTGCGAATGCATGACGAATAGAGCCGCATTACACCAATAATCGTTTCCCTGGATCGGATGGGGAGGCATAGCATGGAATTGATCCCTTCCTCTTTGGTCTCCTTTGGGTACTGCAGGCGCTTATATTTGGACACGTCCTCAATAACGACTGTCTTGCCCTCTAGCGCTTCGGTAACGCTCTTTTCGGCCAAAACGTACCCTTTGTTTAAAAAGGCTTCGCTCAAGCCGTAACTGGCCACCATCTCTAAAGAGTTGGTATCTTCGTTGAGAAGCCTGATGATGGCACCTTTCATGCCAAAGGCATTGCAAGACTTTTCAGACATGCTACGGAGCACCTCCTTGATATCGAGACTTGAATTGATGGCTGAGGCGAGTTCAAGAAAGAGCATCGAATTTTTCTCGATTCGTTCCAGCAGTCGGGCTTTTTTAAGGGCAATTCCACCATTGGATGCTAATGCCTTCATGAAGACAACTTCTTGATCGGTAAACTTGTGATGCTTGGCCGTGTAAAGAGAAAGTATGCCAATTAAGCGACCACCCACCTTCACTTCTACCGTCAGAATGGAGGCGATCCCCTCATCTCTTTTGGCTTCATGGTTTTCAAGCCTTGGGTCGGTGGTGGCGTCTTCAAACATAAAAAAGCCCTTTTTCTGAAGAGCCGTAACCAGTTTCTTCGCTTTTACAGGGTTGGCGTGCATGTACTTGTCAGATAAACCGAATTTAACCTTGGGAACAAATGCATTCTGTTTATGATCTTCCAAAAACAGGCAGGCGGCTTTGGCATTCATGGTTTCTGTGGCGCTTTGCACAATCAGCTGCAAAAGTTCCTCGACAGTGGCCGCTGTACCGAATGCCTGACTGATATTGCAAAAAGTTTGGAAATAATCACTATCCCTGGTCATATGCCCTCTCCTTTTCATAATGTTGATTAACCGCTCTTGCTGAGTCTGTTGCAACCTTGGCAGTAGTTTGCCGTTTTGCAGATTTGAGTTTGGCAACACTGCCCCTGGATCTCTCCGCAGGCGGCATGTCTCGTTCCAGAAGCCACTGGGTGATCTTAGGCACAAACTCCCGCTGACATTTGGAACTCACATAAATGCCGATATGCCCGGTTTTCATACAAATATCTTCAGTATCCTTACTGCCCACCTTTTTGGTGAGCTGGTCACAGGCTTCGGGGGGCACAAGATGGTCGAATTTTCCATAGATATTGAGCAGTGGCATAGTCAGTTTTTTTAAATCCACCCGCTTGCCCCCCACCACCATTTTATTCTGGATCAGCAGATTATCCTGGAAGCAGTCCTTGATGAATTCACGAAAGGTCTCGCCCGGGATATCGGGGCTGTCGAAGATCCACTTTTCCATGCGGATGAAATTTTCAACAAACTGCTTGTCATCCAGATGCTCACAGAATCCAACGTATTTATCAATCATGAGCCGGGCCGGATTGAGCAGTAAAAAACCCAAATTTAAAAAATCCCCCGGGATGTTGCCGAATGTGTTGGTGAGCTGATCGACGGGTACCTTACGCATCCAGAGATTCAGCAGGCCTGTATCGATATCAAAGCGGGTCGGCGTAACTGTGGTAATCAGATTTTGGATCTTTTCCGGATGCAGGGCGGAAAACATGACGCTGAACGTCCCGCCCATGCAGATTCCCATGAGGTTGATTTTGGGTACATTCTCACGCTCTCTAATAAAATCGACAATATCGTTGATATAGACATTTACATGATCGTCAATCCCAAGAAAACGGTCTTTTCGGGTAGGGTAGCCCCAGTCGATCATATAGAGATCCACGCCTTGTTGTAAGAAATTTTCCACCACGCTGCGTCCCGGCGAAAGATCCAACATGGTTTCCCTATTAATCAATGCATAAATGAGCAAAAGAGGTGTTTTGACTTTTTTCTCTTTTATGGGTTTATAATGCTTAAGTTTGACCCGGTCTTGTTGGTATACAACCTCATAGGGTGTGGTGGCGATATCCGTCTTCAGGTCGCCCAAAAGCACATCTGCTGCCTTGCCCATTCTCTTCTGGGCGGATTCAGCCTCCTCGGTCAAGTTTTTTAAGATCAGATCAACAGGTACTTTAGGTTGTGCCATGATGTCACCCCCATCTTTATGCTTAAGTTACAATTTCAAGATCTCATCCCCAAATTTTTCCTGTCATTTATTTTCTAGGGCGCGAACACGTTTTTTCAGAAGGTAAATCTCTTTGCTCAACTCATCCATATCTTGGTTGGTAGGAATATTCAGCTGCTTTAAGACATCATCTATAACGGCCTGCCGGGCTCCGACAAACTCATTCAGTGCTCCGAGGGTTTTACCCATCAGATCCGCAAATTCGGGCTGCTGGAAAAGTTCCATATACTCGCCTTCCAGCAACTTTATCCATAAATTGTAATAGGTTTTGGGTTTTTCATCCAAGGGGCCCGCTTCGGCCATTTCCGCCATTTTCTCCTGGAGACTCTTGAGAGACCTTTCAACGGGCAGGTAAAGCATGTGTAGAAACTCCAATAACACCAATTGAAAAGTGTTATACTTATCGGTGGCATGCAGCGAACGCTCCTGGTGAAAACGGCCCAGTCCGACTTGAGGAACCTTGAGGTATTTGCTGAATTCCTTTTCATAGGTTTCAGTCAATTCTTTGATTAACACCCTATCTAATTCCTGAACTTCGTCTGCAGAAAGTGATGAGGCCCGACTCTGGATCCATTCGCCGGCCCGAGCCTGCAAACTGATAAAACTCTGCAAACATGTCTGGGCAAACCCAAGGGCGATGTCTGGTGTCACCTCCGTGGCCTTTTGAAAATGCTCAAAAGCCAAAGGTTCGCCCATGGCTCCCGTCATGGCCTGCCACATCCTGACAGTGGCCTGCAACGAGTCAACTGTCCGGCCCTGATTGAATTGCCCATGATCCTCGGCCTCGGACGACTGAAACACGCCGCTCCATGGTTTAAACAGAGGCAGCCAAAACTCTTGCACCACCTTGTTCCAATCCATGGATGCTGTATCCTGCCCTGTGGCCGTATCGTTTTTATCCATTATTACATACCTCGTGCAAGTGTATAGAAGTGTCTTCAAAAGCTATTAAAGGTTTTGAAGACACACCTTAGAGTACCGAGAATGTCTATCCCTTGGCACTCAGCCGCAGACCGCCGTGAATATAAAAGACATCACCGGCCAGCGCCTCGTTGCGATATAGATCGCCGACAAAGGAAGCAACCTCTTCAGGCTCAATCAAGCGACCGATGGGCACCTGGCCGATAACTTTCTCTAATACTTTGGGTGGCATCTCTTTGACCATGGGGGTGCCGACATAACCTGGCGCCACGGCCACGCATCGAATCTTATCGGCGATCCCCCTGCGGAAAAATTCGGCCGTAATGACCTTGGGCATCACCGACATGGCGGCTTTGGTGGAAGAGTAATTGATTTGCCCGGCTGTTCCCAGGGAACCTGTAGAGGAGACCAGACAGATCAGTCCTTTGCAGTCATTATTGATCATTCTTTCGGCACATTCCCTAACCGTCAAGAAGACCCCGGTCAGGTTGATGTCGATGACTATTTGGAATTCTCCCAGGCTCATCTTCTTCTCGACCTTGCCGGTTTCTCGGTCGGGGGAGACCATCATAGCATCTTTGATGATGCCGGCAAAAGGCGCTACCAGGTTGATTTGCCCGAATGTTTCAATAGCAGTATCCGCCAACCGGGCACAATCCTCTTCTTTGGTTACATTGCACAGCACGGTGGCTACATCGCCTTGCAGCTCTTTGGATGCATTTGCCAGGGTCTCTTCAGCTACATCGCCGATAACGACCTTACCGCCGTTCTGCAGCCAATACTTGGCCATCTCAAAGCCTATACCGCTGGCACCACCGGTGATCACAGCGACAGATCCTTTAATTTCCAGCATGCCATCCCTCCCTTTCTTTTATATGAAAGTAGCTTAGAATATTTTTTTTCCCGTCCAGTAACTATGAAAACATCCGTCATTTTCATACCTTGCCCCTTGGATCAGTCAACTGTTGTCTGTCCATAAATAGCTATATTTTTCTATTCTTTAGTGAATATTTCACAAATTTCCGTTTCGCATTTTGGTAATCGTTGCTGCTGTAATGATTAATATTTTCATCTCTATCAAATAAATTTTGATAGTATACCACCAGATTAAGCAGTCCGTTTTCACTCTTCTCATCCTTGTCGTTCACTTTAGGCTTCATAGTTTTTTCAGCGGAATTCTGCATTGAAATTACCCTGAATTTTTCCTTTTATATTCAAAGTAACCAAAGGAAGTTTGCAGTCACTCGCCAGTTCAGTTGAATTGATCCCATGTAAGATGTTGTCGCCAAGGAGGCCGGACTGGCTGAAATGATGAAGAATATACAGCAGGAGATTTATCTGCTGAACAAAAGTGAGAGAACTCCGAAATTTGCTAAGCTGGGTGTGATCGATCATCTCCTCTTTGCTTTTCCGGTTGAGACGATCGAAGTCTGCGCTTATCTCCAATTTGGATATTGCTTTTTAAGGTAGCCTTAAGTTGTTTTCGTACAATGAGCTTGATATTCTTGTGGTGCATAAAAGCCTCTGTTTTGAATTGAATTCTCTTTGGTCGGAGTTTTTTTCCCAAAACAGAGACTTTTTTATCCTAAGCAACTGTTTTCACGACATGTTTGTTAATTATTTGCAACACCCTTATATACAACCCAAAGGGATACCTGCCTATTATTAAACCATCTCCATAAACACCCCAAAATGGATTAGCAGTGGCTGATATTCCCCTGGTCGTGTTGAGATAAAATCCGTTTTCCCCCTGAACGATTGTTTCACCCCGGCTACTGTTTTTTCAAAGCTTTATGACACGATCTGCAGCTGGTCCTTTCTGGCCGACCACAATTTCAAAACTGACACGCTCCCCTTCTGTGAGAGATTTGAACCCATCTACCTGAATAGCGGAATGGTGCACAAAAACATCCTCCCCGCCATCCTGCTCAATAAAACCGTAGCCCTTTGCATCATTAAACCACTTTACTTTTCCTTCCGGCATTGCTCTTGCTCCTGTTGAATTAACGGTTAATATTAGCCTTCCTGCCATATATGAGCTAACTTCGCTGAAAATGAGCGGGGCTCCTTTCAGTGCCCTCTTGAGGGTATACGTTCCTGCTCATATCATCCTGAATGAGCCTTAAGCATCCATTCCCTGGTCAGCGGCAGATCGTTCCTGACTCCTGCTGAGAACAACAGTTGAAATAAATGCATGCTCCCATGCCTAAACACTGCTGAACAGCCTGCGAGGTAAAATCGCCACATTCGGATAAAACGATCATCACACATCAAACGGATCGGTTTTTCATTTTCCTCAAAACGCTGGAACAAGTTATCGAGGGTTTTGCTGTAATGCATGCGCATGTTCTCACAGTCAATAAAGCTCAACCCCTGGCCGGGTGGAATTCTTGAGAATCGAACCAAGATCAGGGATGTGGCATCCCGGAAAGATATATTTCTTAAACCAGCTGTCGGTTGGTTCTTCCACTGTCTTACCAATGGTATGAAGGAGAAAGAGGCCGTCAGGCCTCAGCACCTTTCGAGTATTTTCTGAAAAGTGGTCCATGTTAGCCTTACCAACATGCTCGAACATGCCCACCGATACAATCTTGTCAAAGGTTTGATTCATTCGGGGAAGGTCAAGACATTCCAGATGTACACGGTCCTGCAGCCCCTCCTTATCTATCTGTTGTCTCCCGTGCTCCAACTGTTCTTTTGAGAGCGTTATACCGACACCTTGTATGCCAAAATCTTTCGCAGCGGTTATAAGCAGACTTCCCCAGCCGCATCCGACATCAGGCAATCGTTCGTTAGGCTGCAGCTTTTGGCAGCATAGGTTGATTTTTTTGGATCTGTGCCTGTTTCAGGGTATCTCTTTCGTTTTTAAAGTAAGCACAGGAATAGACCATCTTCTGATCGAGCCACAACTGATAGAAATTGTTTCCAAGGTCGTAATGGCATGAGATGTGGCGTTTGTCTGCCCTCTTGCTGTTTCTCTGCAATACATTGAGTTTGAATATATTAAACAGCGAATGTTTTGATCTTTCCAGGAGTCCATCGCACAATAATCCGATCCTGACAACCTACCTGAGATCACCCTCCACCTCAATGTCACCATTCATATATCCTTCTCCGAATCCGAGTGACGCATCGAAGAGCACTTTTTAAAAGATCTCTCTGTTTTTAAAATAAACCATGAAATCATTACCTTTGCCAAATTCATAAACACTGCCATCCCAGAAGATGACCTTGAAATCGGCATTGTCAATCTATGCAAAATCGTCACAAAAGATGGATTTTTCTGGAATCATATGATGTTTTTGGTAAAAGGCAGCCGAGAAACCGAACATCTGTCGAACGCCTGGCTGCAAAATTTTTTCAGCATCTTTCGGTGTGAGCAGTCAAGATCATAAAACTCAACCCCGAATCGCCAGATCGGTTTATTAATTCTCGGGAGAGAAAACAATTGCTTGGATGTAACCCGCCCTTTGACTTGATCGATGAAATATTCAAAGTCCGAAAGACCGTCAAAGATCAGAATATCCATATTGAATTGACATTTTTCTACGTCCCTGTCGCTGGCAGACAAAAATGACACTCCGCCCGGTCCTATGTCGTAAATATTTGTTACAACCAGTTTCCCAAAGCTTGTCATCGTTACTATGCCGTTGGCTCTGAACCTGGTTAATTTCCGTCTCGCATTCTGGTCATCGTTGGGGGGGTAATTATAAATTATTTCTCCTTTCTCGAACAAGCGTTGTAAACCGTTTTCACTCTTTGCATCTTTGGTCGTCATTTGGAGATTTGTGGTTGCTGCAGGTAAATTTTGCATCGAAATTCCCCTGAATATCCGTTGCTCTATGTCGCTAAAGCATCGATGAAAAAAGCAAAAAAGACAATACTGCAGTTGAGGAGAAAAAGCGGTAATCAAATACCGTATTAAGGGATGGAAGTAAGGAATTTCTTGAGGTTTATTTGCTGATTTTTTATCCCTAGTTTTTTCCTGATATTTTCTCGATAGGATTCTACAGTGCTCACTGTGAGGTTTAAAAGATCGGCGATCTCCTTTGAAGTTTTGTCCTGTCGGATATAGTGAACAACCTGCAATTCCCGAGGGGCTAATTTTGCATTTGTAAAAACAGCATCATGTCGATGTGTTGAGAAAATATCGAGCAAATTTGCCTGCGCAGTTTCCATATATTTTTTAACCGGTCCGGTCGCTTTGTTTTGAGCTCTCTTCAAGAGCGGAAGGACCATCTCTACTGCTTTTTCGGCAATTTCTTTCCTGATTTCATTCTGTTCCCTATCTCTTCTTTTTAGCATGACACTCAAGGTTGTGTTGGTATCATGGAGTTCCTGGTTTTTTTGTTGTAATTCTTTTTCTCTTAGAACTAATGTCTTCAAGACGATTTTCAACTCATTTACTGTATGTGATAACTCTTCAGTCCTTTTCTCTACCTGCTGCTCCAGATTGGCGCGCGATTCCTGGAGTTGCAGCTCCATGGTCTTTCGAGTAATTATCTCTCTTTTGAGTTGTTTATTCTGATCGCGCAGTTTGGCAACCAAGTCCTGTTTTTCAAAGCTACGCTTGGCTTTATTGAGCAAATCGTCAATATCACAAGGCTTCTGGAGATAATCATCAGCTCCCAGTTTTAGAGTTTCGACAGCAGAACCGATATCAGCATACCCGGTTAAAATGATGACACCGGTCTCAGGGTAGAGTTTTTTTGCCTCTTTCAACACCGCTAGACCATCCTCCTTGTCCATTTTCAGATCAGTGATTACCAGGTCATAGTGGTTCGCTCGAAGGAGCTCTATGGCCTCCCGGCCATTTGTCGCAGGCGTTACCTTAAAGTTGTTTTTTTCAAGGACCCACCCGATTGATGCAAGAATGTATTTTTCGTCATCAACCAGCAGTATCGATTTATTGTTCATTATTTACACTCTTATTGTTCATTATTTACACTCTGAATGGGCAGAAACACTGAAAATGTTGATCCCCTGCTAGATTCACTTTTCACATCTATACGGCCACCATGGCTTTTTATAATACCATAGCTTACGGACAAACCAAGACCAGTGCCTTTCAGCTCCGGTTTGGTGGTGAAAAATGGCTCAAATATATGGGCAAAAGTTGCAGCATCTATGCCTATGCCGTTATCCTCAATATGGACTGCAATGTTTTTCCCGCCAATTATTTCAGTTGTGATGGTGATTGTCCCGCCGCCTTCACATGCATCTGCGGCGTTATTGAAGAGATTAAGAAATACCTGTTTTAGCTGATCAACAACGCCCATGACAGGGGTGATATCATCACAATACTTTTTTACAATAATAATATTTCGGCTGCGAAAATCTTTTTTGCTGATCAAAAGGAGAACGTCAATAGCGGCATGGAGGTCCACCCAGTCAAGTTTACTTGAAGTAGGTTGAAAGAAATCCCTGAGATTGGCGACAAGATCCTTCATCCTGTGGCATTCATGGAGCGCCAGAGGAACGCGTTTCTCTTCATCCTTTTCCAAGGGAACATACTGGCCAATTCCCTTGACAATGGTCATGACACTCTGCAGAGGGTTGTTGAACTCATGTGCAATGGAGGCGGACAACTTGCCGATTGCCGATAGCTTTTCCGCATGCAGATACTGTTTTTGGGTTTCCAGCAGCGCGTGGGTCCGTTCTTCGACCCTCACTGCAAGTTCCTCATTGAGAGCCTGAAGCTTCTCTTCGGCCCGAAATTTGGCCAGTGCCACAGCTAAGTCGCCCGCGAGTCGTTCCAACATGGCAATGGTTTCAAGGTTGAATCGTCCTTTGCTCCGGTCGTTCAACTGGAGAAGCCCCAAGCGTTCCGTGCCAAGCTGCAGTGGGATAAGGGCTACCGACTCGTACCCCTCGCCATTACAGCGATTGCGTGTACGGGACTGCGGGTCCGCTACAGGGGTGGAGGCGAGCAGTTCGGTGGTGCAGTTGCTCCAGAAGCTTCCCTGTGCCGTGAAAAATGGTTTGGAAGGATCAAATCGACCGCAGATGACGTTACCGCACATACATTCGAGCACAGGGTTGCCGGTGCTGTCGCAGATCGGACGCCCGGCCTCGTCGCGGGCGCAGAGCCAGTTTTCGGCGAGAACGAACTCTTCCGGAAACCCCCGCGTCTCGTAATAGGGATAGTCATTCTCCTTTTTCAACCGGATTCCTACAGCTTCGCAGCCTGATTGTTTTTGGATAAAGGCTGTTGCCGCCTGGATCAGTTCTTCGATTCCCCGGCTATCGTTGGTAAAACGCAAAAATTCGATTGTTGCCTCTCGCTCATCCTCGATCTGTTTGCGCTCAGTGATGTCGAAAAAAACACAATGGGTCTGCTGAAAATGGCCATCTGGGTCTTTGCTGATATTGCCATGCAAGGAAACGAGGGCAGTAGAACCATCCTTTTTGACCATTTCGAACTCGATACCGTTAATTTCACCGATCGCTTTGAACCTTGGGAAGTTTTCCTTGAAGTGGTTCTGCGAGTCAGGATGAAGAAAATCACCAAAATCTCTACTGATGACCTCTTCCTTGGTATAACCGAGCGCCTCCAACCATGTTTGGTTGATCTCTATTAAGCTACCGTTGCAGTCAAGAGACTGGTACGCGAACGGGGTTCTATCGTAGAGCTGCTTCAGGTGGGTATTTTCGGCAAGGATGCGAGTGCTTTGAGCCTCAGTATATGCCAGCCTTTTTTCGAGGGAAGCTATGATTTCAACAGAAGATTGGGTACGTTCCATTGAACTGAGCTGTGTGAAATTGATCTGAGACACTGTTTATAAGTATCAGTAGTAGTTGAGAATGTCATAGAACGGTGCCGTTGTCACTATATTTCGCAACCAGACAATACTGCTTGTCTTTGGCCTCCACCCCAAAGTGCTACAGCGGAGTGGAGAAAACGACACAACATCTAGGGCTTGCGCCTTGTGAGTTATGGGCAAGTACATGCCACAGGTTGAACTTGTTCATGAACAAGAAACATGCCAGAAAAGGAGCATCCTGGCGCTTAGTAAAATAAAGAGTGTTTTCGGAAAATATAGCGAAAAATGTAGCATCTTGAAATCCTAGATTGCTCCAGATTATCAACAGAGGTAATTGCTCTATTGCTCCAGCATCGGACGTTTAATAACTTTCGTATCAAGATTAAGGAAGAAGCTTAAGACAGGTAATATGAATCTCAATGAGATTGGCTTTCACCTCATGTGGATATTACTACTGAATCTCTGATTTTCGATAGTCCATATATCTCCTATCGATCTTGACCGAGGTTCTAAAAGATAGTTTCAGATTATTACCCGAGAAAATTCCTACATTCCTCAAAACTCGGATGCCAGATATTACTTAAAAACAAACCTCCAACCACTGTAAGCACCAGCTGTTACGTGTTTTACCCACACCCCCCCTGACTCCAATCGACAACTTTCAACGTTTCTAAAGCTGTATGCTATGAGTTAAATTGCATCCTCATCAGCAATAGCCATGGCAAGAGAGACGAAATCCTGGATGTAGGCTACATCAATGTCTGTTGCCCGGATCGCTGTGTACAGGTGTTTATGAAGGCCAGAAGTTCCAAGCCGAACTGCTTTTATTGGCAACAGTTCAGTATAGTCAGCAACCATCCAATTAGGGAGTGCAGTCACTCCTCTTTCCGCTGCAACCATTTGGATCATTATCTCATGGTCTTCAATAACCTTGTGGTGCGCTGGTCTGCAGCCCGCAGGTAATAGAAAGTTAGTAAATATATCGAGTCGTTCAGTCCCTACAGGGTAGGTAAAGAGTGTCTCGGTTTTCAGCTCCTCGGCAATTACATTATGTTTTTTTCCAATCCTGTGGTTTCTAGCAACGACAAGTACCATTTCGTAGGAAAAAACCGGGGTGAAAATCAGGTCATCATCGCTGTACGGATCTGGAGTGATGAGTAGATCAGTTTCATGGTTTTTTAGGGCGTTGTAGCCATCAAACTGAAAGTCTTTTTTGATATCCATATCGACTTCCGGCCACTGCTGCAGGTAAGGCAAAACAATCTTAAGTAACCACTGGTAACAAGGATGGCATTCCATGCCGATTCTCAGGATGCCTTTTTTGCCATTTGAAAACCGGGTTAATGCACTGTCACCGTGCTCAAACTGGGGAAGAATCCTGTTGGCAAGATTCAGTAGGAAGTGGCCTGTATCTGTAAATTCGAGCGTTCTACCCTGTTTTATCCAGATCTTTACTCCGGTCTGGTCTTCGAGTTTTCGAATGGAATGGCTCAGTGCCGACTGGCTGAGATGTAGGGCTGCAGCGGCATCGGTCAGCGTTCTTTGACGGTCAATTTCACGGATTATTTCGAGGTGTGTGCGTTCAATCATTGTTATTATGAGTAAAATTCATGGATTGATGAAATATTACCATTTTTATTCATGCATTGGAATAGCTATTGTATCTATCAACAGGGAATGCCAGTCCGGTATTACCATTGGTTAAGAGAAATATCGTAATGATACAATAGAGGGAGATGGTAAATGTCGACAAATATATTGGTAGAAAAATTAGATGCGGGCCCGGTCATTTGTGCTGAAGGCTTTCTTTTTGAACTGGAACGGCGCGGCTATCTCACCGCAGGGGAGTTTGTTCCAGAAGTTGCCCTGGAGTTCCCTGAAGCACTAGAAGCACTGCACCGTGATTTTCAGCGGGCAGGATCAGACATTGTGGAGGCGTTTACCTATAACGGGCACCGAGAGAAGATGCGTGTTATCGGTAAGGAAGATCTTCTGGAGCCACTCAACAGGTCCGCCCTGCAGGTTGCCAAAAAGGTGGCGAAGTCGAAACCTGGGAATTTGATGGCCGGCAACATCTCCAACACCAATATATGGAATCCGGAAGACAAGGGAAAGCAGCTGGAAGTACGAAAAATGTTTGACGAAATGGTCGGCTGGGCCGTAGACGAAGGTGCCGATATAATCATCGGTGAAACTTTCTATTATGCCGGTGAGGCATTCGAAGCACTGGACGCCATTCAAGCTTCAGGGCTGCCAGCAGTGATCACCATCGCGCCGATGGCAGAAAACCAGATGATGGATAACATTTCCATCGTAGATACCTGCAAGGAGCTGGAACAGCGTGGAGCACATGTGGTGGGAATGAACTGTTTTCGTGGGCCTGAAACGATGCTCCCCTATCTGCGTGAGATCCGTAAGGCGGTCTCCTGCCATGTGGGAGCGCTACCTATACCGTACCGGACCAATAAGGTAGAGCCGACATTTTTTAACCTCTCGGATCATTCTTCATGCACCTGCCCTGCTCCCCATGGAAGAACCTTTCCAACCGCGCTTGACCCTCTCTACTGTAATCGGTATGAGATCGGTGAGTTCGCAAAAGAAGCATATGGGCTTGGAATTAATTATCTTGGTGTCTGTTGTGGTGCAGCGCCCATCCATATACGTCAGGTGGCAGAAGCCGTTGGTTTGCAGACGGAAGCGAGCAGGTTTTCAGAAAACATGTCCAACCATTTCATGTACGGTTCCAACGAACGCTTGCCTGAGCATATAAAGGCATTGGGAAATAAAGCCTAATACTTGAGATAATAATCGGCTCATACTGCTGCAAATAAAAAAGCTGTGATCTCAAACCCATTGAGATTACAGCTTTTATTTGACAGGTGTTTTGAGGTGATATGGCATCGTTTTTTAAGTTCTATCCACTTTTTCGAAATTTTCTTTCCAATCAGTCATCAATTCACGGTAATCTATCCTCCTATATCCATCTTTCCAGACCAGACAAAAGACGAACCGTTATTCTAAGATGTTCAGTGAGAAATCCGGGTTAGGGTCTACTTGCCAGGCATCTCTTTGATAAATATTGGACATATTTTTTTGTCTTTCTATCAGCCTTCACCTATGAAAAACTCTCGACGTTGACCTTGCAGAAACCGTGAATAGTGTATCTGCATAAGAGACGAGAGATTCAATCGATGGTTTCTCAATAGGTGCTCATATGGAAATAACTGCAATCACGGGATATTTAGGCATTCGCCCCCGAACTTCAGTTCAAAGTGCTGAAAAAATAACAGCCCGCGTTTTTGAAAATAGAGACAGTGACGGTGACAACCAACTCAGTGTACAAGAGTTAAGAAACAGTTCTAGGTTACTGGCTAAAGTCGATGCAAATGGCGATAATTTTGTCAATCAGGAGGAGTTGTTTGCTGGGTTGACGAAACGGCTTGAGGAAAAGAACGACTTTTCGTTCGAAGTATCCTTGAACATAAATGTTATCAAAGCCAACCTTGGAGACCTCTTAACCAGTGTTCTTAATCGATCTGATTCAGATTCTCTGACCAATTTGCTCACAACACAAGGAGTTTCTACTGATAACTCTCAAGTAAACACCAACACAAATGAGCGGTATATCAAAGCATTAATAACCGCCGGCATTGACGACGGTGGTTTCTTTGGTGGCACAGGTGACCTAACAACCAACTCCGAATTAAGTAATGCGATATCTCCTTTTTCGACAACTCAAAATGATGGCAGGCAACTACTCCTCAACTTGCTCACCAGCGAGTTAGGAACTCCTGAAGAAGATGCACTTGCGATATTGTCGGTCTTACAATCCCAGTCCTTCCAAACTATTGGATAGACTCTTCGAATCCCATCCCTGCATTATTTAACAACATCTCTTAAATGAGTAAAAGTTTACAGCATAGATATCTTCTTTTATGTCTGACCGATATTGCCGTGCTCCCCGTAACACATCATCTCCAAACCCTGATTGCAGGATATCCCCAACATAGATATACAGAAATAAGTTTACCCTTAGGCTCCTAGGGATACAGGAATACTAATCTGGATGGAATTTGAGAAATATAGATCTTGAAAGTGGCAAGGTTCGCGTAGAGTTAAACGGATAGTATCAGAGAGCCCTCTGCGAACCCTGTAGCCCAGTGTTAAATGATTTTTTATGCTTAAAAGTCTACACGCCAAACACTTATTAGTCTGAATGTAAGCCATACAACTGATACACTTAACACGCAAAAAACCAATGATCCTAAGTGATAACTGCCCCTTGCAAGCCGGATTTTGATACGCTTATAAAAACGCTGTTGCTTGTCAGGTTTAGGAGGAACGTAGGGAAAAACAGATAGTAAGAGTGAACAGACAAGCGACCATAGCACAACAACGATACTCGGAATGATATAAACGTCTTTATCTGCGCTCCCCTCAATGAGCACCACGTAACCAAACACAATGATTGCAACGGCGGTAGTAATGAAAAACAATGGTTTTAACCAAACAACTTTTTTTGAAACCGCACTTAAATAGTCAATCATGAGCTGAGTTCTTCATTAAGATATGGAATAAACGGCAGACGTTTTTTGGGAACTATCTTTTACTATCAACACAGATCATACTCTCACAACAACAAGAGTCAAAACCAAAAGGCCCTCTCTCAAAAGAGAAGGCCTTTGTGCAAAATAACTCAACCTCAGCATTATGCAGTCTGAATCGGATTAATTCCCCTCTAACATAGCTGCGACATCCTCAGCAGGAGTAGTTATTCCTTTGAGATCAAATTTTTCAATAAGTACTTTTGCAACTCCTGGAGATAAAAACCCAGGAAGTGTTGGCCCAACTCGAATACCCTTAATACCCAATGAGAGCAATGCTAAGAGCACGAGAACAGCTTTTTGCTCATACCAGGCTATATCAAATGATATAGGTAGATCATTAATGTCCTCAAGTTCAAAGGCTTTCTGAAGCTCCATGGCAATAACTGCAAGGGAATATGAATCATTACATTGACCAGCATCGAGGACTCTTGGGATACCACCGATATCCCCTAGGTCGAGTTTGTTATACTTAAATTTCGCACAGCCAGCTGTGAGGATGACAACATCGTTGGGTAAGGCTTTTGCTACTTCTGTATAATAATTACGAGTTTTGTGTCTACCATCACATCCACCCATGACAACAAAACGTTTGATCGCACCAGACTTAACCGCTTCAATCACTTTATCAGCAAGTGCAAGAACTTGACTGTGGGCAAAGCCACCTGTGATCTGTCCTGTTTCTATCTCCTTGGGAGCAGCACATCCTTTTGCCATTTCAATAATGGCTGAAAAATCTTTTTTCCCACCTTCGACTCTGTCAGAAATATGAGGGACCCCCTCAAATCCAACTGCTCCAGTGGTGAATAATCTATCGTTGTAATCAACGTTTACGGGAGGAACGAGACAGTTCGAGGTAAACAACATTGGCCCGTTAAAGTTTGCGATATCTTCTTTTTGCATCCACCAGGCATTACCATAATTGCCATAAAGATGGCTGTGTTGTTTGAGCTTGGGGTAGTAATGAGCCGGGAGCATTTCACTGTGGGTATAAACATCAACCCCCTGGTCTTTTGTTTGCTCAAGCAGTTCTTCAAGGTCAACGAGATCATGGCCTGTAACTAAAATTCCGGGATTTTCACCAACCCCTATATTGACCTGAGTAATCTCAGGAGTGCCATAGGCTGTGGTATTGGCTTCATCAAGAAAAGCCATCGTTTTCACACCCATTTCACCGGTTTTTATCACCAGGTCAAAGAGATCTTTCTGTGATTTATTCTCATCCACTAGCGCCGCCAGTGCTTCCATCAAAAACTCAAAAATCTCTCTGCATGATTTTTTAATTTGATAACCATGTTCAGCGTAGGCCGACATACCTTTCAAACCATATAAAATCGTAGCCTTTAAGGAGCGTTCGTCTTCATCTTCAATTTCTAACCACCCTCCAGTACCGCTCTCAGCTTTGACCTTAATTTCATCCACATTACTTGGTATCCATGTCGCGCATTCAGGAACCAATTGAAAGAAATCTGAACCATTTTTGTTTTTATATGCTTGGAGAAATGCGACTTTTACGCGATCCCTGATGATAATACTTTTTTGTATGAGTTCTATAAAAGCAGTTTTATCAAAATTGGCATTGGTGATTGTGGCAAACAGTCCTTTATCAATAAAAAACCCTGCCTCATCGTCATAGAGATTAAACTCCTTTGCTTTGTATCCCCAAACAGAGATTCCTTTCAAACACCAGATAAATAAATCTTGCAGATTAGCAACTTCTGCAGTTTTCCCACACATACCTTGCTTCATAGAGCAACCTGTGTTTTTCATAGTTTCCTGACATTGATGGCAAAACATGGACATGATTAATCTCCTTTGTTAAGTAGTAATCTGATACTCGTTGGGCATTTGAACTAATCCGCATTGATCAGTCATGTACTATCAAAGATGATGTATGAATCGTTATATGAACGCAATAAAAAAGGTTAAAAATGGAATACTAAACTAAGTTTAGCATTTTTATGATTTGAGAACAATATCCTAACCAAATTTATCAGACACAATACAGGGAGGACCCGAAACATCTGGCATTATTCATTGGCCAGAAATGATGCAGTCCGGCAAAGTCACCGACGAGATAATTTAGGACCTTGATTGGTTTTCAACACTTGCGTATTTCATTGGAGAAGAAACCCTTAATAGTTTAAGAGAACTTTTATCCTTTAGCCTTGTGGTATTGTAGCAGCTTAGATAATAGGCTGTTCATGGAGAGAGTCCTTCAGATATTCCAACATCAGTATTTTCACCATTTCCTCATGACCCATTTTTTGCAGGTATTTTCCTGAAGAAAGGAGGGAATTAAACCGACCTGAGCAATCACCCGAGGTTCCCGAACTGACCAAGCCTTGCAAGTATGGTAAAACCGCTTGCTGGAGGCTTTGTTCACTGCTCTCTTGCAATTGCCGATGTTTGGCTGCGATTACTGTTGGAGCTGGTAAATCTGGTGATTCAAGTACTCTCGTGAAATCCGATGCAAAACGTTTGATTCCGGTCAATATATGGTCTGATTTCACCATATTCATAGTGGCCCAACCGGCATCAAGCCATTTGAAAACACCTATATGGATCACACCACTTAAAGAATCGACCACGTAAATAATCATGGATTCTGCGGAATACATGTACGAGCTCACCCAGCCTAGCCCAGCCTTGCTGAGTCCGACCTTATCAGAAAATAAATAACTCCAGTTCTTGTCGTCTCCAGCAACGCAGCCTTTCTTCCCTACTTCTGATTTTTTTGTCTGACTTGAAACGGAGACGAGCACAGGCCCCCTTGGACCTGGGAATGAGGCCACAAGCCTGTCTTGATCATATTTATAGTAAGCACCTGTGTTAATATCGGGCGTGATGGTCTCACTATCTTGGCCTCGAAGTACATATGGCATCCCTCTTGCTTCCAGCTTCTTCGGTAGATTTTCGAGTTCAAGTAATGTTTCCGGTGTTACCCACTGTTGCGTGTGTAAAGAGGATGGCATAGCTACGTAACCAGGGACATTAGGATTATAAACATAATCTAATATGCGAGATAGATCTCCCTGGATGGTGAATTTATAAAATGCTCCTTGGGCATCATCACGCTTCCTGAGGGGGGAGCCTACGTCTGGTGGTATACTGCTGACGAAATCTATGAGATCGGATAATAGTTCTGGTTCAATATCAGCAGTCGAATGAGACAAAGAGATAATATGATCTACACCCATGTAGACTTGGTCAGAAACAACCTGCTCTGTTCTCGCGTTGCTTGGAGTAAAAGTGGCGGCAGTAAGTATTGTTACGAAAAATAGAATAAATGGCATAGCGTAATAGGAGTCCAGTATTTAGGAAAAACCTCATTCTCGGTGTAAAAGGTTTCTCGTGATTTTATACCTAAACATTGCATGTCAAACATGACAAAAAACACTTTTACGACATCAACTCATTACGTTAATGTTCATTTAAAAAAGGAATGTCTTCATTTATTAATGAACTCAAAGAGTGTGTTTTTCCCATATTTTCCACCCTTCGGGATCACCAACTTCACCGAAGCTGCTGCGTTAACAGCCACTTGAGGTACACATGTACGTCTACTTGTCTGTTGCCTTTCATCTCCGGCAAATTTGGCGATTGCAAAATTTAGGTTATAAATTTAATTGTAGTGGTTCATCTCCGATCTGACAACGAACTTTAAAAAATAAGTTTGAATCCACAGATAAAACTAGCTATTCATAATATATCAAATCTCCTAAAAAAAAGGCCAACTACAAAGACGATTGTCGAGTTATAATCGAAAAATAGTCATTCATCGATGCCGATAACAATCGGTTAAAGAACGTGCTCTTCCACCCCACAGAAGAGCAAGAAAGTCTGTACTGTATATGCGATCGTATCTAAAAGACGCCATAGATTCTGATTTACCCCACTCATTATGTAGCACTGTTGCCATCTATAGCACTAGGTGCTATACTTAGCTTATGCAAAGATTAATGACAAAGCAGTTCTCAAAGTGGGCTTCAAAGCAACAAATTCAAGACAATTATTTGTTAATTGCTTTAAACGAAGTGCAACAAGGAAAGTTTGAAGCAAATCTTGGCGGCAATGTCTTCAAGAAAAGAATCCGTTTCGAAGGGCAAGGAAAAAGTAGTAGTGGGCGTTTAATTCTCTGCTACAAAAAAGGTAACAGAATTATTTTTGTTCATGGCTTTGCAAAGAATGAAAAATCAAATTTATCAAAAAAAGAACTTTTCGCATTTAAAGAACTCTCTAAAATTCTACTTTCTCTTAATGATAAAGAAGTAGGTATAGCTGTAAAAAACGGAGATTTAATAGAGGTTGTATCATGAGAAAATCTATTGCAAAATCAATAAATAAAACGATCAATGACTTGAACAAAAGCGGGTTGGTCGATGATATTACAATGAAAAATATCGAAAAACTCTGTCTTTCCGAAATTCAAGAGTTTAGCCCGAAAAAAATTGTTACCATTAGAAAAAAATACAAACTTAGTCAGGCTGCTTTTGCTAGTGTAATTAATGTTAGCACCTCAACTGTACAAAAATGGGAGCAAGGAAATAAAAAACCAACCGGTGCATCCAAGAAACTACTAGATATTATGGAAAGAAAAGGACTCGAAGTTTTAATTTAAACGACGTAACACCTTATTTCATGATTTGACGGTTTAAAGGGCCGGTGGAAATTTCAACTAGCCCCTTTTGTATATGCCAAATGTAGTTTCCTTATTTTACAGATTACCCTATCCACCTCGCTGTTTTACTCCTCACATCGCAATGTACCCTATTGTGGTACAAGCCCAGCCAGTAACCGTTTGCGTGGAATACACAATTAACATCAGGTTACAGGATAAAAGAGATATTGCCTCGATTATCTGGTAAGTATATTTTTAAAAATAGATCTACTTACAGAATGATGAACAGGGGTGGCACGTATGAATTTTGACGACAAGATATAGAATACAATGTTTAAAGCAAATATCTTGATAATTGATGACGACCAGAGCATTGGCCGTGGCTGTAAAATGATCCTCAACTCATTGGGTCATACAACAACCGTATGTCAAACCGGTACTGACGGTTTGGTGTGCCTGAAGGAAGAAGAATACGACCTCATTCTTTTAGATATCCGCCTTCCCGACTACGATGGCATGAACCTGCTTTCCCTGATCCAGCAAGATTATCCAGACCTTCATGTTATCATGATGACCGGTTTCTCTAGTGTCGAGCAAACCGTTCAAGCCATGAAGAAAGGGGCTTTTGACTATCTTTCCAAGCCATTCACAGACGATACTCTCACTCTATCTGTAAACAAAGCTCTAGAAAATGCACAGTTAAGACGTGACAACCTTCACCTGCGAAAGCAATTATTTCAACGCTTCGAATTCACCAATATCGTTGGAGATAGTCCTCCCATCCTTCGGGTCTTTGACGCGATTAAAAAAGTTGCTCCTACCGATACAACGGTTCTGCTGAACGGCGAAAGCGGTACAGGTAAAGAGCTTTTTGCCAGTGCTATTCACGCCCACAGCGGGAGATCGGCGCAACCCTTTATCGCAATCGATTGCAGTGCCTTTTCTGCAAGCCTGCTTGAAAGTGAGCTTTTTGGTCATGTCAAAGGAGCATTTACAGGCGCAGAGAAAAATAAAGAAGGCATTTTTGAAGCTGCAGATGGGAGCACATTATTTCTTGATGAAGTGGCCAATCTTGACCTGAACATCCAGGCAAAACTTTTGCGTGTTATTGAATACGGACAGTACAAACCAGTCGGTGGAAGCCAGATAAAAAAAACAGATATTCGCATCATTGCCGCATCAAATCAAGATCTTGAAGCAAAAGTAGTTGATGGTACCTTCAGAGAAGATCTATATTACCGCTTGGATGTCTTTCCCATTTACCTTCCGCCCCTCAGACAACGAAAAGAAGATATCCCAAAACTTGCGTATCATTTTTTAAAGCAGTTTTGTCGCAAGACCAAAAAGTCTCTGGATGGGTTTTCTGACGGTGCTCTCGAAACACTCATCAACTACCCCTGGCCTGGTAATGTACGGCAGTTAAAAAATGTAGTCGAACGGTTGGTTATTATGGTCGACAAACAGCTGGTTGACAGTAGCAATATCCACGGGCATCTTGACCCTCACAACCATGACGCTGAAGACACCATTCCCTCCACCTTGAAGGAATTGAAAGGGGCCAAACAACACCTTTTAGATATTCATTACAACCCCACCGAAAAAGCATTCCTGCAAAAGGCTCTCGACACAGCAGATGGTAATATCAGCCAGGCTGCAAAAAGTGTTGGCATGCAGCGATCCAATTTTTCTACGTTGATGAAAAAATATCATTTTCCCTCAACATCACATGCGTATAAATAAATATATATGCGTATATTATTACATACACACGTAACTGCATGATATGATACAGTAATTACAAAAAATTCTTTTCCAGTAAATATTCTTTGCCCCGATTATCCATTTCCGTGTCCCCCTACTGCCCCCCCAACAAACCTGTATCTATCTAATATATTGATATTATTCACTTCTAACATGTAATCGCTTGTTGTTGGCCCATTCCTTGCTTTGTTACATCTGTAATTCTTCGATACACTTGTATATAAAAATATTCAGGAGGATGAAACAATGACACAGGCACAAGTTAAGGCAATAGATGATACTCGTATACTTATCATGGAGGATGATGTGAACATTGCCAAAGGGCTGGCAATGGTACTCGGTGATGAAAATTACAACGTCAAAGTAGCCAATGATGGCCAAACGGCACTCGATGCATTCAAAGCGGAGGATTTTGAGCTACTGATCGCAGATATCCGGTTACCTGATATGAATGGCATGGATGTCATTAAGCAAGTTCGACGACACACTCCTGAAACAAAAATTATTGTTATAACAGGCTTTGTGAGCACCTCTGTCGCTGTTGATGCGATGAACACCGGAGTAACTGATTTCCTACCAAAACCTTTCAGTGAAAAGCAAATTCTTAAATCCGTTCACAAAACCCTTGAATCAACACCTGGTAATGAAGGTGATGCATACGTACACACCATTTCGGAAACCGACAGACTGATTCAAAAAAAGGAAGTACTTCAGGTACTCGACAGGACTAACGATGATCAGTTGTTCTGCCATGACCTCCTGAAAAAAGGAACAGAGGTCCTTGCAGAATACGCCCTTTCAGAGGAAGCCAAAGAGGCAATCGCAACCGGAGACCTTGATTGGATTAACACCAATGTCGGCGAACTAACACAAAAGCAACTTAAATATGTGTTTGACTGTTCCCAGAAAAAAGACTGGCAGCTCTAATCGGAGTTTTTCTATAGCATCAAACATGTAGCAATCCTGAAAATGTCCGTTTGAAACAACAAAGTTCTGATAGGAGCAGGAAACTGTGTCAAATACGAATGAATGCTATGACTCTCATGCATCATCTCTTCTCACTAAAAGGAAGACCATGACCTCATCAAGCAATTACCAAGAGTATTTTCAAGCTTTTAGGGACATTATACGGACAATGCATTGTCACGACAATCTCGATGAAGTCCTGCAGCTGGTCGTTGAGACGGTTTCAGATGTACTCGATGCCAAGGGAACGCTCCTCAGACTCGCCAACCAGGAAACTGGTCAGTTTGATGTCCGGGCCGCCTACGGAGTTGGTGAAAAATACCTCTCCAAGGGTCCGGCAAGTAAAGAGAACATAATGGTTCAACCAGACCAGTGTTCTCAGGTATTCCAAATCAAGGATATATGGAATGCTCCACGGGTGGAATATCCGCAGCAGGCGTGGGATGAAGGCATTCGCATGATGCTGGATGTACCTTTAAGCATCCGCTACAAAATGTCTGGAATTATCCGCGTTTATCTCTCTGAAATCCGCGAATTCTCAGATGATCAACTGGATTTTCTACTTACTGTGGGAGAGCAGTGTACCTGTATTATCGAACGAGTCAGGTTGTATGAAAATCAACGGACGCACTATTTTCATATGGCAGCCCAATTGGAGAAGATGTCATCTCTGGGACGGATGGCTGCAGGCATTGCACATGAAATCAATAATCCACTCACCGGTATCATGCTGTTTAGCAGTAGTTTGATCAAAAAGACAGAGCCGGGAGATCGTTTCCAGGATGGATTACAGGTCATTCTTGACGAAACGTCCAGGTGTAAAAACATAGTTGAAGGATTACTTGAATTTTCACGAAATCGATCACCCGAAAAAAAGGTCCACGATCTCAATGATATAGTCAAAAGATCCATTAAGATCCTGGAAAATGAATTTCAGCTTCATTACATCAAAATTCACACAAAAATATCTGAGGATCTACGACCAATTCTCCTTGATGAGAATCAACTCGAACAGGTTTTTGTCAATCTGTTGATTAATGCCATGCAGGCCATTGATGAAAAAGGAATCATCACCGTGGAAACGGGAGAGACGCCACTCCATCAGGCCTTTGTCGCTGTCACAGATGACGGTAATGGAATTAATAGAGACCAGATGAAAACCATCTTTGACCCATTTTTTACTACCAAATCTGAAGGTACTGGACTGGGACTCGCCATATGTCACAATATTGTGAACAACCATGGCGGTGATATTCAGGTCACAAGCAAAATTGGCGATGGTTCAACCTTCGTGGTCACTTTTCCTTATAACTAGAGAGGGAAACAGCAACCGCACGTAACACATTTTAAGGCAGTTACCTTATTGGAAAAATCATTATTTGAACGAAGGAACGTTTTATGACAACTACAGCTCTGCAAACAAAACAGCTCGGTGCGGTAATGGTCGTCGGCGGTGGTATAGCCGGGATGCAAGCCGCTCTGGATATGGCTGATTCAGGTTTTTATGTCTACCTCGTGGAAAGGTCACCAGCAATCGGCGGAGTAATGGCCCAACTGGATAAAACCTTCCCCACCAACGACTGTTCGATGTGAATTATTTCACCGAAACTGGTCGAGGTCGGCCGGCATATCAATATTAAGCTTCTTACCCTATCTGAAGTCAACTCTATCTCTGGCACGCAAGGGGATTTTACCGTCGAACTTCTCCAGCATCCCCGTTACGTGGATATGGACAAGTGCATCGCCTGTGGACTTTGTGCTGAAAAATGTCCGAAGAAAGTTGATGATCTCTACAATGAAAAGATTTCTAAACGCAAAGCGATTTATGTCCCCTACTCCCAGGCTGTACCCCTGAAATACGCCATTGATGCGAGCCAGTGTATCTATCTCACCAAGGGAAAATGCGGAGCCTGTGAACAACACTGCCCTGCGGGTGCCATCAATTTTAATGACACCGAAAAAACGCTCTCAATTGATGTCGGTGCCGTTATTCTAGCAACCGGTTTTGATTCTTTTGATCCATCCGAACTCGACCATTTCAACTACAACAGTTGTGATGATGTTGTTACCTCAATGGAATTTGAACGAATCCTGTCTGCAACAGGCCCCTATCAAGGACATCTTCTTCGCCCCTCAACAAAGAAAAAGCCTAAAGATGTAGGTGAACCACCTGCAAAGATTGCCTGGTTGCAGTGTGTCGGCTCCCGCGATATCAACCGAAGTGGCAACAGTTATTGCTCTTCCGTTTGCTGCATGTACGCAGTTAAACAGGCTGTCATGGCAAAAGATCACAGCTCCGCTCCTCTTGACTGTTCCATTTTTTACATGGATATGCGAACCCAGGGAAAAGACTTTGACCGTTATTATGAAAAGGCCAAGAAAAGCGGCGTTCATTTTATCAACTCCCGTGTACACAGTATATTTAAGGATCCGGCTGGCGACAAACTGGTAATGCGCTATGTAGGAGAAGACGGCAGAATGCAGGACGAACTATATGATATGGTTGTCCTCTCAACGGGTCTGGTCATCAATGGTAAAACTGTTGATTTGGCTCAACGGCTCGGCGTAAATCTCAATAAAAACAATTTCACCGAAACAGGCTGCTTCTCTCCTGTTTCAACAAGTGTCGACGGCATATATGCCTGTGGTGTTCTCACCGGGCCAAAAGATATTCCACAATCAGTTATGGAGGCAAGTGCTGCAGCATGTGCTGCCACCGTACAACTTGCTCCTTCCAGAGGCAGCCTTGCCCTACACGAAGAGGCTCCAGAGCAAAGGAATGTTAACGGCCAAAAGCCTCGGATAGGTGTTTTTGTCTGTAACTGCGGTATTAATATAGGCGGAATAGTGCGAGTTCCTGAAGTGGCTCAGTATGCGGCGACCCTTGCCAATGTTGCCTATGTAGAGGAAAACCTTTTCAGCTGCTCCCAGGATATCCAGGACAAAATGACCGAGGTAATCCGTGAACAGAACCTGAATCGTGTCGTTATTGCCGCCTGCACTCCCCGAACACATGAAGGACTTTTCCAGCAGACCTTAATCAACGCAGGTCTTAATAAATATCTGGTTGAGATGGCTAACATCCGCAACCAGGATTCATGGGTCCATTCTGATGATCCTGATCAGGCTACCATAAAAGCAAAAGATCTCGTACGCATGGCGGTTGCCAAGGTTCGGCTATCATCTCCCCTTGCTCAAAGCAGTTTGGGGGTGAGTCGTGTCGCACTGGTTATTGGAGGAGGCCTTGCTGGTTTAACCTCGGCACTGACCATCGCCCGCCAGGGATACCCGGTACATCTGATAGAAAAGTCTGATGCTTTTGGAGGAAATGCCAGATTACTCAACACAACATGGAAAGGGGAATCAATCGGGAAACAACTGGATCTGATGATAAGCGATGTTAACGCCGAAGAACGTATACACGTCCATCTCGGTTCCACCATCAAGCATGTTGAAGGTTTTGTCGGTAACTTCATAACTGAGATCTCCAATGGAAATACCTCAGAACGTATTGAACACGGAGTGGCCATTCTTGCCACCGGTGCCAAGGAGTCACAGCCGGCTGAGTACCTCTATGGCGAGCATCCCGGAGTTATGACTCATCTTGAGATGGACGCGCTGATACGAACCAATGACCACAAGCTACGCAACGCTGAAAATATTGTTTTTATTCAATGTGTTGGATCCCGCGACAGCAATAGGCCTTACTGCTCAAAAGTATGCTGCACACATACAATAAAAAATGCTCTCACGCTTCTTGAGTTAAACCCTGATGCGCGTATTTTTATACTCTACCGGGATATCCGGACCTATGGACAGCGCGAGGATCTTTTTCTTGAGGCCCGGCAGAAAGGTATCATTTTCAGCAAATACGAACCTGAAAAAAAACCAGAGGTAAAAGACAACGGACAGCAGCTTGAAGTGCTTTTCCATGATCCGGTTCTGGACGGTAACATTTCAGTCGACGCTGATATTGTCTGCCTGGCTACCGCTATCGAATCCCACCATGACCAATCGCTGTCACAGTTCTTTAAGGTTCCGATGGATGGGGACGGATGGCTCCTTGAGGCCCATCAAAAACTAAGACCGGTGGAGTTTGCAACAGAAGGTGTCTTTTTATGCGGTATGGCTCATTATCCAAAACCAATAGAAGAAAGTATCTCCCAAGCGCTCGCAGCGACATCCAGAGCACTTACAGTGCTTACCAGCGACAAAATCATGGTCGGCGGGGTTGTTTCAGAGATCAATCCTGATCTTTGCTGCGGCTGTCATGGATGTATCAATGTCTGCCCATATGGAGCAATAACTTATAACCCAGAGCTTCATGCAGCCGTAGTCAATGCGGCCCTCTGTAAAGGATGTGGTGCCTGTGCTGCGGCCTGTCCTTCAGAGGCACCAATGCTTATGGGATTTAACAATGAACAGCTTTATGCCGAGATAAAAATGGCATTGTGCTCGTAACCCACAATGACCAAAGGAGATAATTTTGACCAGTAAAATTTTCCAACCAAAGATAATCGCGTTTGTCTGTAACTGGTGCGCATATGGCGCTGCTGATCTTGCCGGTGTAAGCCGAATGCAGTATCCATCAAATGTACGCCTGATACGGGTGATGTGTTCTGCAACCATATCGCCTCACCATATACTCAAAGCTTTCCAGGAAGGTGCCGATGGAATTCTGGTCGGTGGCTGACACGTCGGCGACTGCCATTACCTGTATGGTAATTACATGACCATTAAGCGAATGAGATTTATGCAAGAATTATTAGGCTTTGTCGGAGTTGAAGGGAGGCTGCATCTCGAATGGATATCCTCTGCAGAGGCCCAGAAATTTGCGGATACCATCACAAATTTCACTGAAAAAATCCAGGCCATGGGACCAAATCAGATGAATACTATGCTGACCTCGTCCCAGGCCGAACTCCTTCTCGGTGACTTCGATAAAGATGCAGCCGCAGTAGAGGTATAGATGATGAAGAATACAGTAAAAGAATGGCTTGAAAATGGAAAAATAGATCTGTTTATCGGCTACAAAATGAGTAATGGTCACCCCCTGCCCCACTGTTTTACTATGGAAGACCTGAAAGAGGTCGATCAACTCATTGCCAGTGGTACCAGGTACAGTCTTGAAAAAATTGCAACTCACTTGACTCGCCAAGACCCTGAACTCAAAATAGGTCTCCTGGCTCGTGACTGTAATCAAAGAGCTCTTAATGTTCTTTCCATCTGGCACCAGCTTGACCCTGAGAAAATACACACCCTCAATGTCAACTGCTGCCCCTCTCCAACCAAGGAGCAGGCAGATTGTAGCTATATGACCACCGAGATTCCGGGCCACTACAAAAAGAAGGTCGGAATTGACAACACCATGGATGCTGAAGTTGCTGACGATTTTTCAGATCAGGCAAAAAACATCAGGTGGATGTACGAATTTCAGAAGTGTATCAAATGTTATGGCTGTCGAAATATCTGCCCGGTCTGTTTTTGCGCAGAATGTTCGCTTGAAAATAAAGACCTGGTAGGCAGAGGAACACTACCTCCGCAGATTCCGATTTTCCACCTGGTGCGGGCTGCCCACATGGCGGGCCGGTGTGTCGATTGCGGGCTCTGCGAAGACGCCTGCCCCATGGATATCCCGTTGCGCCTCCTCTACCGCAAGGTGAACAGCGTCGTAAAGGATGTCTTTGATTACACTACAGGTGAGAGCAGTGACCAATCGCCGTTCAGCGTTTTGGGAGATAAGGTAAAATTAACTCTCAAACCGATGTAAGCTTCATTTGTTATACAGGCTTTAACTGCAAACATATCGTATTGCATGGAGAATAAACAATGAAATGCACCTTCGTTCCCTCAATTTGCTCCTACTGCGGCACAGGCTGCGGCGTTCTCTTCGAGACAATTGACGGCAAGATCAACAGCACACTCCCCATGAAATCCCATCCCGTCAGTCAGGGGAAACTCTGCATTAAAGGCTGGAATCTTCATGAGCATATTAACAGCCCAATGCGACTCAAACAGCCGATGGTTAAAACGTTTGGCCGCTTTATAAACACCAGCTGGGACGAGGCAATCCAGATTACAGCGGATCGGTTTAAGGATATAATCGAAAAACACGGACCGGATAGTATCGGTGTACTCGTCTCTGCCAAGATGTCCAACGAAGAGAACTATCTGGCTCAGAAACTTGCTCGTGCGGTAATAGGGACCAACAACGTTGATCATTGCGCTCGTCTCTGACACTCTTCTACGGTGGCAGGTCTTGCCGCCGCATTTGGTTCAGGTGCGATGACCAATTCAATCAACGGAATTGAAAAATCTAACTGTATCTTCATTATTGGCTCAAATACCACGGCCAATCACCCAATACTCTCCCGCCGGATTATACGGGCTAAAGAAAAAGGCGCCCGTCTCATCGTGGCAGATCCAAGAGGTATTCAACTCAGCCAATTTGCAGATGTTGCAATCCGCCATCGTCTTGGCTCCGACGTTGCCCTCCTTAATGGTATGATGCATATCATCATTGAGAATGGCTGGCATAATACAGGCTATATTGATGAGCGTACCGAAGGATATGACGAATTTGCGTCGGCAGTAAAAGACGCAACGCCTGCAAAAACAGCAGATGCTACCGGAGTTGATCCCGAAGATCTGTACCGTATGGCAGAATTGTATGGGACCGCTAATGCGGCTTCATTACTGTATGCCATGGGTATTACCCAGCACGTTACAGGCGTTGATAACGTCAAATCTTGCTGCAACCTTGCTCTGCTGTGCGGTAATGTCGGTATTCCAGGTGGTGGGGTTAACCCATTACGTGGTCAAAACAACGTCCAGGGTGCGTGTGACATGGGTGGCCTACCCAATGTATACACCGGATATCAAGCGGTAGCCGACGAAAAAGCACGGGCTAAATTTTCCGAGGCGTGGGACTGTGCTCTTCCTGAGACACCGGGGATGACAATAACCGATATGATCCCTGCCATTCTCGAAGGGAAACTGAAAGGACTCTATGTTATCGGAGAAAACCCAAAACTCAGTGACCCTGACTTGAACCACTTGAGTCACGCCCTAAAGGAGTTAGACCTACTGGTTGTACAGGATCTTTTTCTCTCAGAGACTGCCCAGGCGGCAGATGTCGTTTTCTCAGCATCCGCACTGGCCGAAAAAGAGGGTACAGTAACCAATACGGAACGTCGGGTCATGAAATATGACAAGGCCATTGAACCTTACGCTGACACTTTGCCCGACTGGGAAATAACTTCAAAATTATCCACAGCCATGGGCTATCCAATGCAATATGATAACCCTAAGGAAATCTTTGATGAGCTCGCAGCTCTTACTCCAAGTTATGCAGGCATGACCTATGAAAGGTTAGGCTATGATGGTTTGCAGTGGCCCTGCCCGACAGCGGATCATCCAGGCACAGTCTTTATGCACCAGGAAAAATTTACCAGAGGACTCGGTAAATTCCATGCCGTTACATATAAGCCTCCAGCCGAAAGCCCTGATGCAGCGTACCCATTTTCGCTGACCACAGGACGCATGTTTGCACATTTCCATACCGGTACAATGACCAGGGTGTCACCCCATCTTGATGTTGAACAACCCGATGGTTACGTAGAAATACATCCCAGAGATGCTCGAAATCTGGATGTCACCGAAGGGGATTTTTTGACCATCAAATCACGACGTGGTGAACTTGATGTTCCTGCACGCCTGACAAGAGCTGTTAATCCTGGAACCCTGTTTTTACCTATTCATTTTGGAGAGAATCCGGCAAATATCCTGACCAGTTCAGATGCTTTTGATCCACTGGCCAAAATCCCTGAATTTAAAGTTTCAGCCGTCCATGTGGAGAAAACTAAAGGAGCGACTGAAGAAGTATCTACTTCCCGATGAGAAAAGAAGTGGTCCCAATTCCTGGGGCCACTTCTGTGGAACAGATTAACGGCAACCTCAAGCACTTACATTTTCACAACAATTCTCTCTGTGATTCATGCACCAAACGTTTCCAAAGACGATCTTTCATTTCCTCATCTACATCTATAAATTGTGCGCCAAAATCATCACCTTCAACCCAGATAATTTCTGCTGACACTTCAAACTGATCAAGAAGATCTTCGTGATTCTCAAACTTTACAGTTAGGGTTATTTGCGAACCGATAGCTAAAGAGAGCGTGGCTGAGTTTATCTTACACTCACCAATTGATAAGAACTCCACCTCCCCTATTCCACTGGCCTCATCAAAAATGTAGTCGACATGCTGGCCGTTTTGCCTGAAACAGAGTTCCTTACTCTCATCACTTTCTGAAAAATATTCTTCTGCTGCTTCCAGGCTATGGAAAATCTCTGCGTTATAACTCTGGGACCTTGCTGTAATGTTAAATAATTGCTTTTTTATGATTTTGGTTTCATCAATTACCCGTACAACTCGGCCGACTTTGCTGATAATGAGATGGTTGGTGATTTTTCTAAAAGTAGGAACACCGCTAACAGCTGCAAGATTGCAGGCGGAAAGATCAGTTATTACATCGAAACCTGGCTTTAAATCTGCGACACAAAACCGGATCTCAGTATAGAGACTGTCGATAGATTTTTTGGTGATTTTCCCGGCAACAGTGATAATCAGTCTGTTTTTCTTTATATTGACAGATGTCTTACAAGCTTTATTCGACATAACTGATTCAGTTGAATTTAACACCCAGGCGCAAAGGTGAAGAAAAGTTGGCTTCTTATGTTATCATAAAAAAAACATGGACTAAAAGGCCTGTCTTAACTAATTCAAAAGAAAACTTTTCCATTATCTATCTTTTTTCTTTTACCGCTTCATATCTGCAACAATCAACAAGGTGATCGTTTACCATGCCTATGGATTGCATAAGCGCGTAACAGATTGTCGGGCCTATAAATTTAAAGCCCCTTTTCTTTAAGTCTTTACTCATTTTTTCAGATAGAGGTCTTGTGGCAGGCAGTTCAGACTGACTTTTCCACTGATTTTGAATCGGCACTCCATCCACATAATCCCATAAATAGGAATCTAAAGTCTTCCCCTCCTCGTACAACTGCAACACACTTTTGGCATTTTGAACCACAGAACGTATTTTCAACTTGTTACGTACAATATTGGAATCCGCTCTCAATCGTTCTATATCATCATCTGAATACAGAACAATTTTCTCTTTTTCAAAGTTATCAAAAGCCTTTCGATAACCGTCCCTTTTCTTTAAGATGGTGATCCAACTTAATCCTGCCTGGGCACCTTCAAGACAGAGCATCTCAAACAGTCTTCTTTCGTCGTGTAATGGAACGCCCCACTCTGTATCATGATATTCTATATACAACGGATCATCACTACACCAAGCACATCTTTTGATCATTCTTTACACCTTATCAGGTTTAAAATTAACGACTCTTCATCTCATCAAAAAAGCGTTTGCTTGTCAGACTCCACAGAATAAAATTGTTAATTCAAGTACAAACGTATAATCTATATATTATCTGTCAATCGAGTTAACAGTACATTCTACTGCAAATAAGAAAATACTGATTATAATTTGCTATGTAAAATCACTACATACGAGGGGATGTTCGCCCTTTTCAGCTCTTCCTTTACATTATAATTATGCAATCTGAACTCAGACAAACACTTTTGGAACTGAAATCTAACAGTCAAAGTGATGATGTTTTCTTAAACAAGGTTGAAGAATTATCGCAACAAATTGGACCAGTAGTCCTGCAAAACACCTTCAATCTTTTTAGCGGCCTCGACTTTCCTCTGATGGACTGCAATAAACATTGGAACAAACTGCTGGTTCATCGCCAGGAAATGACAAGAAAATTACAACGGCCCATCAACATTACCACCGTTTTATGCGACTATCTGCAAAGTACTCCAAACTATCTTGATAATCCGCGTATTATAGAATCAGCAAACTATGAAGATATCCTGCAAAAAAGCCATTTCGACAAATTAACAGGACTGTATAACAGATGTTACTTTGATGAGGCATATAACCAGCAGATTGCACTCGCCAAAAGATATCAGGAGGATTTTACTGTTCTTTTTCTTGATATTGACAATTTCAAAACCGTAAATGATACGCACGGACACAAGGTGGGTGACAATGTCCTGAAAACCATTGCAGATACCATCACAAAAGAGAAACGTGATAGTGACATAGCAGCACGTTATGGAGGTGAAGAATTTGTTCTCCTCCTCACCCATTCAGGTAATATCAGCTCCTATATATTTGCAGAACGTTTACGTCAAAAAATTGCAAACCTGGAATTTTCCAAGACAAACAAAAAACTCAAAGTTACAGTCAGTGGCGGTATAGCATCATTTCCGTTTAACAGCTCAAACCCGGCAGATTTAGTAGATATGGCTGACAGCGCTATGTATCTGTCTAAAGGTGCTGGTAAGAATCGAATTTCTCACTATAAAGATGAAAAAAGACGCTATCTTAGAGTTAAAATCAATAAGCATATACGCACAAAAGAACTCATTTTCACCAACGCTCCGACCTGTAATGGCACCAGTAAAGATATCTGCGTAGGTGGTATTCTTTTCGAAAATGACAAGCCACTCCCTCTTGATTCTCTCATTTCAGTAGAGATCCAACTGACCTCAGGACAAGATCCTGTTATACTCATCGGCTATGTAGTCCGTGTTGAATTGCTGGAATCCGGCAGGTATGACATAGGAATGACAACATCTTTTAAAGAACTCGAAGATATCGTAAACAAAGAAATTGCAGCAATAATCCCATGAGAGTAATCACTTCACATTCTGGTCACATCTCCCAGTTTATACGCACTAAACCACACTCAGTAAAATCTATATGCTCCTCGAAATAAAAAACTTCAGCCTTTGGTTTGTTGGGTACGACCAATACAACCAACCAACTAAAACAAAAGTCCTCCACGACATCAACCTCTCCCTTAAAAAGGGGAAGACACTTGCCCTTGTGGGGGAGTCCGGATCGGGAAAATCAATCACAGCCTTATCCATTCTGCGACTACTGGAAACAGCTTCAAATATTGAATCAGAGGGTTCTATCTTCCTTGAAGGAAATGATGTCTTTACTCTTAACAGTGATGAAATTCGAGCGATACGCGGTAGAAAAGCAGGCATGATTTTTCAGGAACCGATGAGTTCACTCAATCCTGTCTTCACAATTGGCAACCAGCTTTTGGAACCTATCACAATTCATAACAAGGTTGACAAAGATGCCGCGTACGAAAAAGCAATTCACTTTCTTGAAAAAACGGGTATTGAGGATGCCGCCAGACGCTTTTCTTCTTATCCTCATGAACTTTCTGGTGGCCAAAGACAAAGAGCGATGATCGCCATGGCACTTGCTGGCAACCCATCTCTTCTTATCGCAGATGAACCAACCACGGCCCTGGACGTTACCACCCAGGCGCAAATACTCACGTTAATAAAAGAGCTCCAGACGGAACTTTCCATGGGGCTGTTGCTCATCACACACGACTTGGCTATGGTCCGTAATCAGGCTGACCACGTCTGTATCATGAAAGATGGGCGCATCGTCGAGTCAGGACCTACTGAACAGATTTTCGAGCGACCCAAAGATCCATATACAAAATCTCTGCTTGCAGCAGTGCCCAGCGGGACAAAACCTCCAAACACACCCGGGCCAATACTTCTTCAGACCAACGAGCTGACCTGTACATTTGATAGTAAAAGAAAATGGAGCAACCCATTTAAACCATCAAAAGACATATTAAAAGCGGTGGATAAGATCAGCCTGTCACTATACGCTGGAACCACCTATGGTATTGTTGGGGAGTCCGGATCGGGTAAAACGACGCTTGCCATGGCACTGTTGCGTCTTACAAACAGCCACGGAGATATATTTTTTGATGGAAACAACTTACAGAACCTGTCCCAAAGAAAGCTAAAACCTCTTAGAAACGATTTTCAAATCGTCTTTCAAGATCCATTTGCATCCCTCTCCCCACGACTCACTGTTTTACAAATAGTTGAGGAGGGTTTAGAGGTCCACCAACCAAGATTGGAAAAATCTGAGCGGCTGGAGATGGTCTTTAAGACTCTAAAAGAGGTAGGACTGGATGAAGAGATGGCCTATCGCTACCCCCATGAGTTTTCTGGTGGGCAAAGACAACGTATTGCCATAGCAAGAGCGATCATTCTAAAACCACAATTTATCATTTTAGATGAACCAACTTCAGCCCTGGATGTCACCATTCAGGGCCAAATCATTGACCTATTGCTCGATCTGCAGAAGAAATATAACATGAGTTACATGTTTATCTCCCACGATCTACGGGTCATTCGCAGTGTCTCTGATTATGTAGCGGTACTAAAAGACGGCAAACTTGTCGAGTCCGGGCCTACTGATCAGATATTCAAGACACCTGAACATGAATACACCCGGACTCTTTTTTCTGCGTTTACCTAAGGGAACTAACCTGCATTATTCCTCAGTAACCAATTCCTTCTTTGGCGAGCACTTATCTCCAGCAATATCCTTTTCAAAAAGTGAAAACCCTCTTTCCATGGCGCAGAAATCTCCACACATAGTACATGTGGATTCGTTCTCGGGCATTCTGCTTTTACGTACCTCTGTCATTTTCTCAGGGAACATTGAAAGACGAAAGTATTCGTCAAAATTACTATCTCTTCTGGCAATTGCTGCCTGCTTTTCAACTTCTCTTTTCTCAGGATATTTTGCGATATCACCGATTCTAGCAGCAAGCCGTGTCGCCCGCACACCTTCACGAACATCATCTTCTGTTGGAAGAGCCAGATGCTCAGCAGGAGTGATATAACAGATAAGATCCGCACCATGCCATGCTGACTGTGCTGCTCCAATGGCTGCGGTAATATGGTCATAACCCGCACCAGTATCAGCAGGAAGTGGTCCTAATACATAATATGGTGCCCCACCACTCATTGCTTTTTCAAGCATGATGTTACCAGCTATTTCATCAAGGGGTACATGCCCAGGTCCTTCAACCATCATCTGACAGCCCATATTGCGTCCAAGCTCTGCAAGCTCACAATTGATGATCATTTCTGCCATCTGTGCCCTATCATGACTATCATGGATTGCACCAGCACGGATACCGTTACCCAGTGACAAGACAGCATCATATTTCTTCATCAGTTCACACACTCTATCAAACTGCTCATAGAGTGGGTTTTCCATGTTGTTAGCCTCCATCCAAGAGACCATAAATGTGCCACCCTTGGAAACAAGACCACCATAACGAAAGCCCTGCTTACGAAGTCTTTCAATGGAAAAACGATTAATGCCACAATGGATTGCCATAAAACTGATACCATCCTGCAACTGTCTCTCAATGAGTTCAAACAGATATTCTGGATCAAGTTTATTAGGATTTTTATACTTCCTCGTTGCCTCAGCAAAAGCCTGATACAAAGGTACATTACCTACTGGCAACGAACAACTATCCAAGATAGATCTACGGATAGCATCAAGGTCACCACCTGTTGACAACTCCATTAAGGTATCAACTTTTTCATGCTCGGCAATTCGAGCCTTTTTAATCTCAAGCTCTACATCAGAGATATCAGACGATGTCCCTATAGATGCGTTTACTTTCGTACGTAAACCTTTACCAATGCCAACGATTTTTTGATGAGGTCGAACTTCACAACCGGGAATTACAATATGCCCTTTTGCGACCCTGGCACGTATCTCTTCACCTGTGTATCCTTCATCATCTGCAACATGCTGCATTTGAGAGGTGACCGTCCCTTCATTTGCCAATTCAATCTGTGTTTTCATTATAATCTCCATACTATATGCACCTGCCATGGGCAATAAAAAAGCCCGCACCACGCGCTACGCGTGATGCGGACTTTTTTACGGACAGAAAAGTCTATTTCTAACAGGCAGGTCTTCTGACTTGCGGATCACCCTCTGAACTGCACCTTCCCACCCTTGAGTTTCAAGAGCAGTGGTGTTTGCAGTTCTCGTCCCCGCTTACAGCGCTGGCCCAACGTTACGGATTATCACCGTATTCCCTTTTCAGTAACAATTAATGTTACCACCTGTGAGATATGTAATATTGCAGCCGCTAAAATACAGGAGAAATTAATTTATGTAAATCACTATTTTACCATCACCAAGCAGTAGCCTTTTAGGGAGAATGTAGTACCGTAGTTTTACGGTGCGGATAAATCCAACGATATTTAAATTGACCAATTATTACTACGATTTTTTCTAGGAGTCTGTCGGATTATAGACATTTTTTCTCAGATCAAGGCATTTTGAGGAAATCAAGCACAGCCATATAGTTGATATCGGAATTTTCACTTACCTGCGAGCATTGATTTTCTAAAAATAACACAGAGCTGGGGAAAAAGGGCATTGTCCGACAGGCTCCTAGAGATGAACGCCCTGCAAGAAGGACGTTAACGGCCACACATCGAACGCAACATATCAACGATATTACAGTCTGATACAAACCACTTCTAAGGTAACTTCAAAAAACATGTTTCCACAGTCTATCTTATCTTCAGCGCCTCATAGCCCCGGGGTCTACATCATGAAAGACCCTAAATCTTCCGTGATATACGTGGGAAAAGCAAAAGATCTCTATAAGCGCCTGGTATCATACGCCAGATTTTCTGCAGCTGCACACAACAAGACCAGCATTATGCTCCAAAAAGTGAGTACAGTTGATATCCTCCTCACTCATACGGAAAAGGAAGCCCTAATCCTTGAAGCATCTCTCATTAAAAAGCACAAACCAAGGTACAACATCATCCTGAGAGATGACAAAAACTACCCCTACATTAAGGTTACCGTCCAGGAAGAGTGGCCCCGAGTTCATATGGCCAGACGTAAATCCAGAGATAAGGCCAGGTATTTTGGACCCTACTCCTCATCAAGTGCAATGTGGGCGACTCTTCGTCTCATCTCATCACTCTTTCCACTACGTAACTGCAAGGGGAGCAAGCTTAAAAAACGTGACCGCCCCTGCCTTAACAGACAGATAGGTAAATGCCTGGCCCCTTGTGCCGGCAACGCCAACCGTACCCAATACCTGGAGCATGTTAAAAAAATCATCATGCTTTTAGAAGGCCGTAACAGGGACCTCATACAATCTTTACAAAAACAGATGCAGGAGGCAGCAGAGTTGCTCGATTTTGAAAAGGCGGCCCTATTACGAGATCAGGTTGCAGCCCTTTCAAAGACACTGGAGAAACAAGTCATCTCAGCAAGCCACACCAAGGACCAGGATGTCTTTGGCTTTGCACGTAAAGATGCCGCTGTAACTGTTGCTCTGCTCTTCATACGGAACGGACTCATTAACGGCAGCCGTTCTTTTTTTCTAGCGGACCCTTATGGAGATGATGCATCTATCTTGTCCCAGGTACTTACGCAGTTTTATAGTGATGAGACCGTTGTTCCCTCTGAGATCTTACTGCCTTTTGAACCACTTGATCTTGCCCTGCACGAAGACTTCTTAACCGACAAGTCACCTTCAAGAGTATACATTAAGATACCGCAACGAGGTGAAAACACGCAACTCACCTCGATGGCAAATAATAATGCACTCCAAGTTTTCGAAGAGAAGGAAAAAAAGAAAAGCTCATGGGAACATTTAAGTAAAACCATGTGCAAGACCCTGCACCTTGACCGCTCACCAGATCGTATTGAATGTCTGGACATTTCTAACATCAGCGGCAAACAGGCGGTGGGGGCACTTGTCTGCTTTACAGACGGAGAAAAGGACACGTCAAACTTTAGACACTACAAAATCCGTACAGTCGACGGCCCAAACGATTACGCAATGATGAAAGAAGTGCTAGAACGTCGTTTGACCCGTGGGATTGCAGAAAACACTCTGCCAGACATGTTCGTGGTGGATGGAGGTAAAGGCCAGCTCGGTATGGCGCTCGCTGTAGCAAAAGAACTTGGAATAACCGAAGACGTTGACTGGATTGGAATAGCAAAAGAAAAGGAAGACGAGGGGGAAAAACTCTACAAACCCGAACGAAAAAACCCAATAGTTTTACTGCCTCACAACCCCATCATCCTCTACCTTATGCGGATAAGAGACGAATCCCACCGTTACGGAGTCACATTCCACAGAAAGTTACGCAACAAGGCAACGTTGACTTCTGAGCTCGATCAGATAGCAGGTATTGGAGCCGAGAAGAAAAAACAACTCCTCAAACATATGGGCAGCCTTAAACGTGTAAAGAGTGCAACCATAGAAGAGTTATGCGAGGTGCAAGGGATTGGCCCAGAGATTGCCAGAACAATATTTAATTTCTTCAACAAGTCAGTAACATAAAGATATTATCTAAAGAAACACAACATCTTTCCTAGCAAAAAGCCATACATTCAGACACCGCAACAAACTTGACTCTCCATCCCTATGGTGGGATAATATACAATAAAATTCAAACAATTTAAGAGGATTGGGGGCACAATGAACTTTCTTGATGAACTGTACCTGGAAAAAATAATGCCGGGTGCTTCAACTGGCACAAAGTGGCTTAAAAATAACGGTAAAAAAAAGATCGCCATAACGTCTCCTGTAGATGGCGAAACCTTTGCCCATGTGACCAAGTCTACTCAAAAAGATTGTGAACACATCATCCAGCAAGCTGGGGATACCTTTCTCACCTGGCGTAAGATGCCAGCACCTCAGCGAGGAGAAATTGTAAGGCAAATTGGGCTCCGCGTACGAGACTTCAAACTCCCTTTAGGTACACTCATTGCCTATGAGACAGGCAAACCACTTCAAGAAGGCCTTGGAGAGGTGCAAGAACTTATAGATATCTGTGACTACGCCGTCGGGCAGTCGAGGATGTTGTACGGTATGACGACCGTATCTGAGCGGCCTGACCACCGCCTCTTTGAACAGTACCACCCTCTTGGTGTTGTTGGTGTCATAACCGCCTTTAACTTCCCTATGGCTGTTTGGGGATGGAATGCCATGATTGCTGCCGTCTGCGGAGATGTCACTATCTGGAAACCATCCTCAAAAGCGCCAGTATCTGCTATTGCACTCCACAAGATCATTGCGCGTGTCCTTGACCAGAACAACCTGCCTGAGGGTATTTTCTCTCTTATTGTTGGTGACCGTGACAGGGTAGGAAAAAGACTCATTGAAGACAAAAGGATTCCACTCATCTCCTTTACGGGATCAGCTCATTCTGGAAAGATCGCCGCGAAAACCGTCGCAGACAGGCTTGGAAAGACTATCCTCGAGCTTGGTGGCAACAACGCCATTATAATAACAGAACATGCAGACCTCAAACTTGCTATCCCGGCAGCCGTATTTGGAGCTGTTGGAACAACAGGACAAAGGTGTACCTCCACGAGACGGCTTATCGTGCACAAATCACGTTATAAAGAAGTTGAGGAACACCTCATAACAGCCTATAAATCCGTGAATGTTGGCAACCCACTCCTGGAAGCCAACCATATGGGACCTCTTATAGATAAAGACGCGGTGAAGACCTACTTAAAAGCCATAAAAACCATCACGAAACAAGGAGGAGAGATTCTCTTTGGCGGCAATATCATTAAAGGCGAGGGATACGAGTCTCAATGCTACGTTGAACCAACTATTGTCAAAATAGATAAAGATGCTGAGATTGTAAGGGAAGAAACCTTTGCCCCAATCCTCTATCTGCTTGAATATGAGGGAGATATAGCAAACGGTGTTGCCATCAACAACACTGTCGACCAAGGACTCTCCTCATCAATTTTCAGTACAAATCATAATGAAATTGAACGATATCTTAGCAGTTGTGGTTCAGATTGCGGCATCGCCAATGTAAATATCGGTACCTCTGGAGCTGAAATTGGTGGCGCCTTTGGAGGGGAAAAAGATACAGGCGGAGGTCGAGAATCCGGATCAGATTCCTGGAAAGGATATATGCGCAGACAAACCGTTACCATCAACTATGGCGACAGCCTACCACTTGCCCAAGGCATTCGGTTTAATATCGAACAGTTACATGATATGACGTCGACACTACCTTTTACATAAGCTGGTTAAGTAAAAAGGAGAGATTATGACCAATGCAGTTAATGTTAAAAACAGTCTATCCAGACATATTCTGGCCGATGGAATGGATATTATTGTTGACCTTGATGCATCGAAAGGAAGTTGGCTTGTCGATAAACGAACGGGAGACCGCTACCTCGACTGCTTCTCGATGTTTGCATCAATGTCCGTGGGCTTCAATCATCCAGGCCTCGTTGCTCTTTCTGATTATTTTGGCAAAATAGCTATTCAAAAACCCGCCAACTCCGATATCTACACAGAACCGCTGGCTGAATTTGTGGAAACCTTTGGTCGCATTGCTACGCCAAGTTATCTGCCCCATGCGTTTTTTATAGAAGGTGGAGCTCTGGCTGTTGAAAATGCGCTCAAAGCCGCCTTTGACTGGAAAGTAAAACTTAATTTCGCTGCTGGTCATACCCGTGAACGTGGCCATCAGATCATTCATTTCAAACAGGCCTTCCACGGGCGTTCCGGATACACTCTCTCACTTACCAATACTGCTGATCCGAGAAAGACAAGATACTTTCCCAAATTCAATTGGCCAAGAATCACCAACCCCAAGCTCACCTTCCCATTAACCAGTGAAAACATTTCACAAACTATAAAACTGGAGCAGCAGGCACTTCTTGAAATCAAGAGCGCGATCACTCTAACCGGACCAGACATCGCGGGCCTCATAATCGAACCGATCCAGGGGGAAGGTGGAGACAACCAATTTCGCAATGAATTCTTCCAGGAACTTCGCACCATCTGCGACGAAAACGACATACTATTTATCATGGATGAAGTGCAAACTGGTGTAGGCATTACAGGAAAATTCTGGGCCCACGAGCACACCACCATCAAGCCCGACATTATCAGTTTCGGTAAAAAAACTCAGGTCTGTGGGATTCTCGCTTCTAACCGATTAGACACCGCCGAAAGTAACGTCTTCACGGAACCCAGCCGAATCAATTCCACCTTCGGCGGCAACCTCATCGACATGGTAAGATGTTCGGCTATTCTCAAAATTATCGAAAAGGAACAGCTCGTTGAGAATGCCCAATTACGCGGAAAAGAACTACTCGAAAGCCTGGAGACAATAGTTGTAAATAACCATAATATCGTGAGTAACCCCCGAGGAAAAGGATTAATGTGCAGCTTTGACCTTAAGGACTCAGACACAAGAGATCGATTCCTCGAAAGACTTGTAAATGAAAAACTCCTCCTCGTAGGGTGTGGCGAAAAAAGCATCCGATTCCGCCCTCACCTGAATATTACACAAGAAGAAATTGAGATAATCGCCAACACAATTACTAAAGTAATTACAAAATTTTAACTTATTTTCACGACCTGCCGTCACACAACAGAGGATCATAAAGGAGTGGAATTGTTTATTTTACCGACTATATGAACATACGGGAATTGCTCAGTGATGAGCAATTCCCTCAACATCTCGTAAAAAAATGACTATTAAATACAGACATTTCCAGGAAACAGATCTCCATGGCCTTATCAAACTGATGTTTGAGTTAGGGTACACTATTGAAGAGGGAGAGTTCAAAAAGACCGTTCAAGAAATCACTAAGCGGGATGGCGTGATTTTCATAGCCGAAGAGCAAAGCAGGGTTATAGGTGGTAGTTGTGCTATCATCGATGCCCGGCTTGCTGAAGGCATTTTCGGCGAGATTGTAAGCCTTGTTATCTCTAAAGAATTGAGAGGTTTTGGTGTAGGAAGGCAACTGGTCCAGATGTCAGAGGAGTGGCTTTACAAGCGGGTAAATACGGTCAGAATTAGAGCAAATGTGATCCGAGAAGACGCGCACAACTTTTATAAACACCTCGGTTACAAAGAAAAGAAGGAACAGAAGATTTTTGTGAAAACAAACCTTAACCCACCTCTCTCATAGCATGCAGCTCTTCATCGATTACACCATCTTCTTGCAGCAGATCAGGTGCCCCCGTAAGAATTGCAGTAATTTCTCGCCCCATAAATAAATTACTTCCATTCTTAGTTTTAACTACCTTATCTACAATCTCCATCTCTACTATCCTACTGGCTGTACCGGCCTTTTTAGCGAGATCCTGAATAAGCTTTTCAAGATGTTCTATTGCCAGGGGCTCAGCAGCATCAATTTGAGAAAACGTTTTAGCCCCCGAAATACCTTCTACAATAAATCCACCCTGTGGCCCCGGTTTTATAGATAGTTTTTTCTTAATTACGATATTGCTTGTTATTGCACCAAGGGCATTGGCGACATCTGCATCTTTTGGAATTATTACCTTGGCATTTAATTTCCCGCCTGCTGCTGGTAAAAAATAATCAACTGGTGCACCAATACCTATGATTGGATTTTTCAAAGTAACATCAATGGAATAGCTACTATTATCTTTAAAGATTATGGAATCCATGAGCAATTTTGAAAGTGTAGTGTGTTCCTCATTTGTATCCACATCCTTTTCCAACTGTTTTTTGAAGATCTCTTCTGCAAGATTGTTTTCAAATTTTTGTAAAAGAAATGTTACCAGCGCCTCTTCCTCCATCTCACAAAGCTGGGCAAAAATCCTTACCATTCGCTTAGCAGGCTCAGGACTCCACTTCACAAAACTCCCGTTAACGTGCAACAGATCAGTTGGGGTAAGACTACATCTTTGCACTAAGCCACTCCCCTCTAGTCTTCCTGTGGGAACAAACTGTGACGACACAAGCCCTAGTTCCCCAACAAGCTCATCTAAACTATAGGGACGTCCTTGAAGTAATGAATATAGTGTCCTTTCCTGTCCAGTGAGGGCGAATGGGACGTCACCCTCTGTGGCCACCAATATAACTTGCGAAAACTTTCTTGTTTGCCCCTTACGAAGACAGGATTCCATAAAATTCAGGGCCATATCAACTCCCGTACTGGAATGAGCTGCAGCCCATACAATTGGCCCAACACGTCTTGGTCCAAGGAACAGTTTTTCTTTTTCCCAACTGATCTGGCTATCACCTCCCAAACCAATTGTACGCATATTTAGTGCTTTCACATGGGTCTGAAAACCACCAACCTGTGCCCCCTTATTACACACCTCGACAAGCCCATCTACAAGATCTGCGGTATCTGTCGTTGTACCACCAATATCCACAACCGTCGCGTTATCCATCCCAGTTAAAAGTTTTGCCCCGGCAACACTTGCAGCTGGTCCTGAGAGTATGGTTTCAACTGGTCTTTGCATTGCCATAGCAGATGACATCAGAGTACCATCTCCTTTTACCACCATGAGCGGAGCAGTTATGTTCTGTTTCCCTAGCATTGCTCGCAGTTCAGTAAAAAATTTGAGCATTCTCGGGATTATTCTGGCATTTAAAAGAGCTGTTTGTCCACGTACCGCAAAATTGAGCAAATCAGAGTACTCATGTCCACAGCAGACCACCATTCCAGTCTCTTCTTCCAGGATTGCTTTCACCTGCTGTTCATGTGCAGGGTTCGCAATACTCCCATACCCTGAAACAGCAAAGGCTGAAACCTCGTCGCGTTCAATCATCTGTTGTGCAGTTTTTCTAATCTCACCCACGTTTATAGATTCTTTTTCAATCCCAGAAATACTCATACTTCCAGCAATAACGCACTTAGGTGTATGAGAATTAATTTCATCAGGAATCCCGGCTGGCCCCGGCATCAGTAAAAGACCTGCCTTCTGACCTTCTCCTTCGACAATGGCATTCGTTGCAAGGGTTGTGGATACTGATACAAGTTCTACTTTTGCAAGGATTTCATTGTCTAAACCAGCAAGAGCGGCCTCTATACCAATGGAGAAATCCCATTTCGTTGTGAGCGCCTTATTTTTACTCTGCACTTTCTTTGAGCCAAAGTCATAGATAGCAACGTCTGTATATGTCCCCCCTGCATCAACACCTAAACCATAAGAGATCTCAATCTTCTCTTTTTCAGGCGCACCGAAACTGATATGACGTGGCTCTGTACTGCCAACAAACTCCTGATCCATAGCAACAGCTGAACTCAACCCATTATCGATACCTGAATAGATTGTCACATGCTCAGGAGGTACAACGAGAATCTGATCATCAGATTCAGTTGCCGTCAGCAACCTCTCGATAAGAGCCAAACTCCCTTTGATCGGCTGGTACTTCCAGTTGTAATCGGTGGCCATTTTCTTGGCGTATTCTTCATAACGTTTTGCCTTGCCACTACCTGTGTCTATAAAAGCTGCACGCTGGTAATTCTGCTGCCATGTTGAGAAAAAATCGATAATGTTTTGGCCACGCTTTTCTCCATACTTCTCCTGGAGTTCTTTACACCCCATAGCCTCTTTACCAAGCCACACTTTACGGTCTTGGTTTTCTTTATACTGCTCCTTCTCCTGATACCAACCTGATGAGATGTAAAAAGTACCCGGATATTTAGCAAATTCGTCCCTGTATGCCTGATCACTACCAAGAAATAAAGCGATGCAATCCTGAACCCTTGGAAATACAAGTGGTATTTCCTTAGGCGCCCAGATACCGACAGTTCCTGTGCCACACAAGCCATAGCCGACAACTATCCGTGTGCATGTCGAATCAGCTGCTGCCTCATCAATTGCCTTTTGAAGTGTTTCGCGTAGTAAATCCGGAACATTATGAAGTCCACCAGGGAGCATTTTTCTCTGCAGCTGAAGATTACTCGCTTGGACAACATGATTTACATCTGGGCCTAAGACTCCACAACCAATAAAATATACAGTCTCAACAACGCTCTTCTGCTCATTCATGCGTCATGCTCCATCAAAAAATGTCCATATTTATCTATGGTTGATACATGAGCCCGTTGATTTACTGTTTTTTAGCCCGATATCTTCGTTATGCGAAAAAAATAATCCTCGGAATATCAACTATATGCCTGTGGTTATTTTTTTCTCATGTCTTGATCCTGAACCAAAATCCTAGTAAATCAACAGACTCATACGTAGCCCGTTCACATTACTGAAGGTGCCATTTTCAGATAAAAAATCAACCAAAACGTTAAGGTGCAGTCCTAACAAAAGATACCACAATTGATTGAAAACTGATTGTCTCCATTTAAGAAAATGATTATGTTTGCGACTCCGTTTTCAACACCTGATACACAGTACTTTGAGTTTTGCCGCACTTCATTGCGTTATCAACAAGTGCACACGTAATTTAAAGGCGTAAAAAAGGTTTTAAGACATCCTCCTATGCATAACATAGACACCTCCCCCAATGTGCTTACAGACCTCGCGATAACTATTTCTCCAGATGAGTTAACTGGAAAAATTAAGGCTGGAGCGAGCAAACAAAACATTGTTAATGCAGCTCACAGTCTGCTTGCAAAAATCGACAATAGTTGGAACCCAGCCCTCGTATATCGCTGGCTCCCTATACAACGGGGAGAAACAACCCCAAAAAACTATACCCTAGATGATTGTGGTGCCTCAACATCTCTCATTATGGGACACTCATCATCATTTATCGACAAAGCAGAATACGCGCTCGTGGCTTGTTATACAGCCGGGAATGCAATAGAAAAAGAGACTCAAAAAGCGACAACAAACCAACATTTCCTAGATGGATATCTTCTTGATATCATCGACCTTCTTGTGTTGGAAAAAACAGGAAACATCATAACGGACATGGCGGAACAAAAGTCCAAAGAACTTGGTTGGGGGGTAAGCCCCTTTCTCAGCCCTGGCTCTGTACACGGATGGGAACTCGAGGAGCAACTCAAACTCGCCCCTCTTCTACCGCTAGAAAAAATTGGCGTAAATATTCGCCCGGATGCAGTACTTGAACCATTTAAGTCCCTCACCTGCCTTATTGGAATCGGCACCGATTACACAGCCAAACAGGTTGGAACAACCTGTCAGGTCTGCTCCAAAAACGCCACCTGTCAAATGCGACAGAATCAATAATTTACTGTTCAGGAAACTTCATGACAGACACATATAATATCCGCATCCAACCACACGAACGAAAAATTACCGGCACGAAAGGTAGAAGCTTAATGGAAGCCCTCGTTGACCATTCAATTTTTCTACGCTCTGATTGTGGTGGAAAAGGAAGTTGTGGAAAATGCCAAGTAGAAACAATAGGTGAAAATGGCGATCGCACGAGCGTCACCTCCTGTAATTATGAAGTAACCGAAGATCTCAATATCGAAATACCTGAGACGTCACTCCTCTCATCTCATGTTATAACGAAGGCGCCTGTCGTATTTCCAGATTCTTTTAAAGCGAGAAGAACCGACTCAACCCAACCTAGTTGTTATGGCATAGCTACAGATCTTGGCACAACAACCATTGCTATTTATCTGTGTGATATAAACAGTGGCACAGTGGTTTCATCTGTTGCGGTAAAAAATCCTCAGGCGCTGTACGGAGACGACGTCATGAGTCGCATTGGCTCAATAAATCAAGACCAAGACAACCTTCAGCATCTCCAAAAATTAGTTGTTAATGCCATAGAGTGGGGCATTAATGAACTTGTCAAAGCACAAAAACAAGACGTCATAGAAATTTCTCGCATTGTAACCGTCGGCAATCCTGCCATGATCCACATTCTTGCAGGAGTAGATCCTAGTCCTATCGGCGTATCCCCATACCAACCAGTCTTTACTGAAGCCAGACAACTCAACACAAAAGACCTGGGATTTTCTTTTTCCAATATTCCTTTACAAGTACTTCCTCAGGTGTCCGGATTCATTGGGGGGGATATACTCAGTGCAGGTCTTGCTGTAGACCTTACTGACCAACCGGAAGGAACCCTTCTTATTGACCTTGGGACCAACGGAGAACTCCTGCTCAAGGGGAAAGATTCTCTTTTTGCTACTTCTTGCGCCACAGGACCAGCATTTGAAGGAGCCTCTCTTTCCTGTGGTACTCAAGCAATCCCAGGTGCGGTAAACAACATATCAATAGCAGATAGAAAGGCATATCCTGAGTTCACCATCATCAATCCAAAGAACTCTAAGAAAGTGAAACCCTTTGGTGTCTGTGGAACCGGAGTCATCAGTGCCGTTGCAGAGTTCTGTCGTAACCAAATAGTCCAACCAAGTGGCGCCTTTGTAAGTGACACTGATATTACTCCATTACAAAATGACAGTAATGGGAGAAAAGCCTACACCCTCGTACCCAACGACGTCAGTCAGAATGGCTCATCTGTACATATAAGCCAAAAAGATATTCGCTCAGTGCAGCTTGGAAAATCAGCCCTTGTCACAGGGATTGAATTTCTTCTTAAAGCTGCAGGCTACACGCAGGCTAAAAAAATAATAATTGCAGGGGCCTTTGGAACACATATCGAAAAAGAAGATATGCTCACCCTTGGAATGATCCCCAAGATTGCTCCTGGCTTAGTAGAAATTGCAGGAAACTCTGCTGGAACTGGAGCCGTTATGGTTCTCTGTGATAAGAGTTACCTGACGAAGGCAATAGAGATGTCAGAGGATATTACAACCATTGACCTTGCTACAAATATTGAATTCCAGCAGGTTTTTGTAGAAAGATTGAGCTTTCCGTTTGAGGCAAGATAATTTCCGCTCTACTATCCAATTTTTGAAAAATTGGATAGTATCATTCGGATTGTTCTCGATTACATTATTACTAATTTTGGAACGATTTGATAAATTTTCTATCAATGTAATCCTTAATAGTAAAAGCAATCTTACCCGAGAATGTAACAGACCATTTGGACAACACCCCTTCACCATCCCCGAGATTATAAATCAAAAGATAGTCCCCACCTGGCGAGAATCTTTCTAAAGGTTCGCCACCAAGTGCTGCCATTAAATTATTATATAAAACCAAATTCTGACGAACCGCATACACTCCCACCTTATCAAGCGGCTGATCAGCATAATAGATACAATCACCTCCACCAAAAATATTGGAGTGGCTGGTTGATTGTAAAAATGAATTAACTTTTAAACCATCATCGGGACCAATCTCCAAACCCGATTTGGAAAAGATTTTCGACGGCTTAACACCTATTGCCGGAAAGATAATATCAGCTGTATACGTAGTGTCATTTTCTACAGTTATCTCTCCATTTGCGACTTTTTCGACATATCCTTTGTCTATTATTTCAATACCCTTACGAACAAGCAATTTACGCACAAGTTTTTGCACTCTAGCAGATCCTCTGGACATAAAACCAGGCCCACTAAAAAGCCGTATCTGAGGTTGGTGCAATGCTTTTTCCTTACATAATTGATGGATATTACCGGCAATTTCTACAGCAGCAGGCCCTCCACCAATAACAGCTATTGAGACGGCACCATCACGTAACTTTTCAAGAATTGTCTCTTTGGCTCGTTTTAGTTCCTCAATAGGCTTTGCCGTAAAAACGTTATCTCCACCCCCTTCCACAATATCTTTAGGGACATAAGAGCCAGCATTACATGAGAGAACATCGTAATGAATCTTCTCATCACTTTCCGCGAGATGTACGACCCGCTCTTCGGGGTCAATACGGCTGGCATGTGCTTTTATGAATCTGGCGCCCTTACTCTCAACCAGTATTTTAGTTGCAAAGCGAATATCACTAGGCTGATACGTCCCCCCCAGCATCCCTGGTCCCATGCCGCTATAGTAGTGATAGTTAGATGGCTGGATCACTGTTACCTGATACCCTTTAGATATAAATGTATCTAATTTACTAAGAGTGATCATGTGCGCATGCCCACCCCCAATCAAGACAAGACTTTTCATACCAATTCCTTCAGTTGTTCAATACGCTGCCCCAGCATTACAATGTGACTGCGTTCTTCATCAGCGATCTTGTGAAGAGCCTCACGTGCAACACCCACCTTGCTCCCTTCAGCAGCACGTAGATAAAGATCCAGAGCCTGCACCTCAATAGACATTGCTAAAGAGACGATATCCAGTTCATTTTCCATATCAAAGTCGTATCGCTGCATATACTCGTCAGTAGTCAGCCCACCTTCCATGGCAGGTTCGACTATTTTTTTCTGAAAGTCTTCAAGGGTAATCGTTTTCCCGGTTAATTCGTTATAAAGGTCAACGAGCTGCCTTTCATGCAATAGTTCAATCTCAGCGAGTGTCTCAAAAAGTACTGCCGCTTCTGCTGATTTCACTTGGGATGTCATGCTGAGATAGAAATCTCTGAGTCCCATTTCAAGACCAAATCCCGTTACTATGGCTTCCTCAGGACTCGCATCACTGCTAAAAAGATACATACCTAAGTCAGGCTGTCCCACAGCGACTTCTTTCTCCCAGGCCTTAATGCCACCTGATAAATTATAGACTTTGGAGAATCCTTTTCCAGCAAGCAATTGCGAAGCAACACGGCTCCGCCCACCAATAGCTCAGTATATAATAATAGGTTTATCTTTGGGGAGCTCATCCAACCTCTTGTCGAGTTGACCAGTCGGAATCAATTTTGCTCCAGGCAGGTGCCCTTTTTCGTATTCGTTTGGCTGGCGAACATCCAGTAAAAAAACTTCGCCTTTCGGGTTGGCAGCGACCATATCATTTGCTTCATCCCAGTTAATAGATGAAACTGGGGTGAAAAATTGCATCCACTTCATAATCCCCTCCCAATAATAATTGAATAAGAAACAACGTATTGCTAACAGAGTCAAAGATCAACATATCACTACTCAAGGGATTTAGGTATAACTACAGCGCTGTGTTATACAAATTACGTATAACATGGTTGGGACATTTGACTTGTCTGGTGCACATACAAGTCGTTACACCTAAGATTGGTGCGTCATTTGACTATACTGCTACATCTAAAACAGAACGAACTTTAACGGCCAAATCCTGTATTGAGAATGGCTTATTGATAAAATCGACACCTTCTTTCAATACCCCATGGTGAGCAATAACATCAGCAGTATAGCCCGACACAAAGATGCATTTCATTTCAGTGTGCGATAAGAGCAGTTCCTCAGATAGTTTTTGACCATTCATGCCTGGCATTACAACATCGGACAACAGTAAGTGTATCTTCCCTGAATCTATTTCTTTACTTATACTCACGGCATCCTCCGGAGAATTTGCAGCCATGACAGTATAGCCCAAACGCTCCAGCATCTTTTGGGTCATATCCAACAAAGCCTTTTCATCCTCCACCAAAAGAATGGTTTCCCAACCTGTGTGTTCTATTTCTAGTGTTGTATTTTCAGTATGAGATACACCCGCATCGGAGTGTTGGGGAAGATATATTTTAAATGTAGCTCCCGGTCCTGCCTCACTATAGGCATTGATAAAACCATTGTTCTGCTTAACGATACCGTAGACAGTAGCAAGTCCCAGTCCAGTCCCCTTTCCTACTTCTTTGGTGGTGAAAAATGGTTCAAAAAGTTTATCAATATTTTCTTTTCCTATCCCTCTACCATTATCACTTACAGATGTTACGACATAATTGCCTGGTACAAAATCCTCGTGGTCAATGCAATAGTCAGTATCACAAACAATATTTTCGGTCTCTATGTTAATTTGTCCTCCTTCTATGATTGCATCCCTGGCATTTAGGCATAGGTTGGCAAGAATCTGATCTACTTGGGAGGGATCCATCTTAACAGCCCATAAATCTGTCTGAAGTCTCCAGATAAGCTCGATATCTTCACCAATGAGCCTTCTGAGCATCGTCAGCATCCCTTCCAGGGTCTCATTAAGATTAATAACCTTAGGAGCAATTGTCTGTTTTCGTGCAAACGCCAAAAGTTGCTTAGTAAAGTCGGAAGAGCGCTGTGCAGCCTTTTGTATCTGCAACAGGCTTTTACCAAGAGGATTTGCAGGGTCCATATCTATGAGTATCATCTCAACGTTACCAAGAATGATGCTCAACATATTATTAAAATCGTGGGCCACACCTCCGGCTAACCTCCCCAGTGATTCCATTTTCTGGACCTGACGAAGTTGCTCTTCCATTTGATGAAGATCAGATATATCAGTGGCTATCTGTAGTCGGACTAACCGCCCGTCCGTCCATTCAATCGCCCTATCATGATTTACATACGCTCTTCCCGTAATTGGATTTACGTCTTTCCAGACATGAACTCCGGTCGGTATGCCATTTTCATCGATCAATTTTTCATTGGTACAAACGTCACATGGTCCATTTTCGTTCCTAAAAGATCTCCAACAATTTTCGCCCGTCATATCTCGGCCAAAACTCTCAATAATGTGTTTATTCATGAAAATAATTTCACTCGTCTCCATGTCAGCGACATATATTGTAGCGTCAATACTATTTAAGACGGTCAAAAACCTCTCATGCGAATTTTGTAATGTTTGTTCTGCCAGAACTTCGTGTGTGATATCGCGAAAATACCACACTCGACCAAAACAGATGTTGTCCTTTCCATATATTGGTCCTGAATTTCGCTCTATCACTCGACCATCGAGAAAAACGATTGTATCTTTGCTTGATTCGTTTTGATTTGAATAAAGATATTCAATACGAGCTCTGAAGCCATCGGGGTCAACGACTTTATCCAAAACATGTTTGACAAGCTCATCATCTACTCCTGATGCTATAACATCATCAGGAATTCCCCACATCTCAATAAAACGCTGATTGTACGATAGAATTTTATCGTTACCGTCAATCACCAGTATTCCTTCCCAAGAGGTTTCCTGTTGGGCCACGAGCAAATTATGATTGAACTCCAGTTCTCTCTGCACGACTCGACTATGTTTAATGTCCTTTTGAATTTTCAATCGCATATCATTAATAGCCGTCACAACAAGCTGCAGCTCATCATCTTTCGTAAGACGCTTCAGCACTAAAGGCCTATCCAAGTGATCGATATCTAAATTCCGTGCATAGGACGAAATAGTGGTAAAATGGCGCAACAGGACTTGATTGATAATGAGCAGTACAATGATTGCAATGATAAAGACTTCTACTCCACGACTGATAATATCAAAGACACTCACCTTTTGGAGATCGTTGTAAATATAATCAAAATTTACGGTAACGTTCAGAGTACCTAGGAGATGACCCCGATAAACAAGCTCATAACTTTCTGTGATATCTCGACGAATAGAGGCGTCACCAACCTCAATCATTTCGTTACTCGTATCTTGCACATCCCTTATAAAACAATATTCAATACCTGGGATTTTCAATATTCCTTCCAGCTGAAGTCGTACATTACTTTCGTCAAAATTCCACATACTATCGCTAACAGGAGCCAAGTAACTATCGGCAATAAATTTTTAATTATCCTTTACGCCTTCAAGGTGGTTTTTGTGCTTCAAATAGAGCTGTAATCCAGTTGAGACAAGGGTCATCACAACACTGAAAACAATAATGAGGATGAACAGATTTGCTCTAAGTTTGCTTTGGGGTAACAGTGAAACCATAGAAAGTCCCTATCGTGGATCTAGTAGGTTTTATAGATCAATCAGCTTCTCTTAAACATTTTTCCCATTTTGATAATCGTAGAGTAAAATAAGACTCCAACCGCCGATCAAAAAATGCCCCTCCATTTGCCAGCATTGAATTACCGACTATTTTCAGCAAGGCTTCAAAAGCCTTGCTTTTGTATCCTTAGGTAATGATAGTTAAATCGTACCATTTGGATTTACAAAAATGAAGAGAAACTTAAAGAGTGACCAAGACCATAAAACAATACGATATGGCACCCTCAACACTGCGTAATAAATCTTCCCCACCATCACTTTATATTAGATTTTCCTTGGCTCTTGGTCGTTATGTATTATTCATAAGAGTGCGATAATAAAACCTGTAACGTACACGGAGATAAAAACATGTTTATGACCGCCAGTAGAGTCAAAATGGAAGGTGAACCAGTATTAAAGCTCAACATCCATGAGTATGGTGAAGATGACATTGCCTTTTTAGACAGCCTTGGAATTGACAAAACTGAAGACGATTCAGCCTGGAGATATACCTATATCTACAGTAGAGAAGATTTTCTGAAGACCCGCGCTGCAATTTTTGAGAGATACGAATGTGAAGAAAAAGGAATCAAGGTCTTTCTAGAGAAAAAAGAGAAGTGATAATTTTGGTTATTTACCTTTGCATCTAAATTAGAATATATTGGTATATTTTGATTATCACGAAGACATTCAGCGCACGCACTCGTGAAATCGCTTATTAAAGATATAAGTACACATTTTAAAACACATATTTTGGACCCAAAAGACATGAATCCTATCTGTATAGTTGATGATCAACCTCAAATCTGCTCCACAATTTCCGGCATTCTGACGGACGAAGGATATACATCCATCGCATTTGAGGATGCAGAGAGCTTTTGGCAAAGCCTCGATACTCTGGAACCCTCTCTTGTTTTGCTCGACATATGGCTCCCTGGTGTGGATGGCCTTGAACTTCTGAAACGTTTGAACAGTCGCTATCCCAAACTCCCTATCATCATGATGAGCGGACATGCAGGTATAGAGACGGCAGTTACAGCAATAAAAGCAGGAGCTTTCGATTTCATGGAAAAGCCACTTCATCTGGAAGTCCTACTTGATAAAGTGGATTCCGCAATAAACTACGGACAGCCCAAAAACGGCTCAGCTCTTCCTTTAAAGACAATAATCGATGACGCCAATCCAGAATCGTCAATCCCCACCGGAATGGTGGATGTTGTCGTTTCTTCCGAACCTCAACGTACCCTTGGGGAGGTCATCGTCCTGAACGGTGTTGGACTATTGAGTGGTCGCAAAACCGGTATCATCCTCAGCCCACTTGGAGTGAATGAAGGTATAGTTTTTCAAACCCTGGACGGTAAGACCATCCCTGGAAACATCACCTCCTTAGAAAATTTTTCCAAAATTGACCCGACCAAAATTTTTTCTGCTAACTCAACGACGTTGAAAAATGGCAGACAACAGGTCCGTACCGTTGAACACCTTATGGCCGCCTTTTCCATATTTGGCATAACCAATGTGCTCATAAAAGTTGATGATGAGATACCTAACATAGATGGTTCAGCCAAGGATTTCAGTGACCTTATTGAGGACGCTGGAATAGTGGAACAACAAGCGCTTGCCAAGGTTGCAGTCATCAGAGAGAAAATTGGTATAGGAGTAGAGGAAAGCCATGAAAAGCATCTCTATGCCGAACCGTTTGATGGGTTCGAAATAGTAATGAGGGTCGATTATCCTCAGCCTATCGGTGTTCAGGTTTTCACTTTCAATCCTGAACAAGGATCTTTTTCCAAAGATATAGCCCCTGCCAGGTCATTTAATACTTTTGAAAATATCGAAATGGCCCAGCGACTTGGAAAGGTAGGGAGTGGATATCTCAATTCCCATATCATTATGCACGAAGGTAAAGTGATAAATACGGAACTGCGTTATCCCGACGAATTCGTACGCCACAAGATACTGGACTTACTTGGAGATCTTTATTTACTTGGCTTCCCGATCAGAGGGCGAATTACCGCTAACATGACTTCTCATGGTTACAATCAGGCTCTGACCGAACGGATCTACCTAGCAATACAGAGTAAAGCCTGATTAGATTTGAGGCATTGCATGGTCACGGGAACAGTATCCCAACTCATATAAATGAGTAGCTGTTTCCCGTGCACGATCTTTGTGTGTTGATTCTCAAGTGGTTTGTTATGCATTGATTTTATTCATTCTATTTACTTGCAGTTGCTTTTACCTCAATCACATACTCACTGTAACCAAACCCCCAATAAGTTCTATCATCTATCGATAAATCAGTGAGGTATTTAGTATCTTCAACTTTTGATTTCGCATCCATTATTGCTTCATCCGTAGAAGGTGCTTTACCAATTGGAAAAATATATAAAAGCCATGTCTGCTTTGACTCCCCAGAAACCTTTCCAACGACTTCCTCCCCTATGATTGCAGGGTCTACATAAGTAGATGCAACAAAGGTCCCATGTTTTGAAGTTGCACAGCTACTTAATATGACCAGGGTTGTAAATAGTATTAATGGTTTACTTTTATTCATTATAAAACTCCCAACATCTAACGACAAATTCACAGGCTAGTGGAGAAATCCGACAGAGGTGAAATTTTTTTCTCCATAACTATCAAAAATTTGCAAGTTTTTTACATCTTTTTGAGCATTCAGATAAATCTTGCTCTTTTTCTTGTAATTACCATTGGTTGATGTGATACTGCCGCACCATCTATAAGGCTATAAAGTTTAGAGCGTGCTTCAGTTGCATTCAATACTGTCATATCATTACCTCCTCACTAAAGCGTACGTACTTACGACCGCCTTATCAAGAGTATTTCCAACAACATAACGTGGAGATCGCAGTTGCTTGGTTTTTTCCGCTATCCGATTCGAACGTCTGATTAGAAATAATATTATTTTATTACAATGTCATATGCATCTAATAGAGACAAGACATCTGGTGAGGAAAATACCGTTTTTTTCAGTTTGTTTCCATCTGGATGAATTGAGTAATTTGATGCATAAGATAAATCAGTATACTCCAAATTAGTATTTGCAAATCGAGCTCCTGAAAAATCTGAATATCGACAATTAGACTTTGATAAATTAGCTTCTGAGAAATCAGCCTCGTTCATTATGCAATTGGTCATTTCGGTTCCCCTAAGATCAACACCTATAAAGCTGCAATAATTCAAAAAACAGTGTCTAAATTTCACATCGAGAGGAATACCCGCATCTGCCCACTGAATCCCGGTTAATTTTGATTCTTCAAAAAAGACACCATCAAAAACACTATGCTTAATCAAAATGGAACTTAAGTCACAGTTCTGGAAACTACAGTTTTCAAACCTGCAATCAAAGAAGATGACTTTTGAAAATTTACAATTGATAAACGTACAGCCATGAAACTCGACTTCGGTTAGCTTGGTGTTTTGGGATAATTGTATCCCTGAGAATATTTCATCCTCAAAAAAATCTTTATCTAATAAATTTGGTTCTATTTTCATTTTCTAACGTGGAGTTTCCAGGCACACGGTAGCGAGCCATGTTTTGCGTTTTGTTCTGCTGATTTCACCAAATATCATCTAAGTCGATATTTGGGTTATCGTACATTCTTATATTTTCAAGCCATTCGTCTTTGCAGTTTTTAGGCCACGGAATGCTTCCAGGGCAATCCTTGCTTTGAACTCAGATGAATGTTTCCTTTTCTGTCTTTTCATTGCTCCTCCATTTTTCTAAAAATAACATAATTGAGGAACCATGTGAACTTTCTATCACTTAACCTGTGCTCCTAATGTTGGAGGCAGCCTCTTGGTTAAGATTTCCAGATTCAAGTCGGCTTTTTATAAAAACCAGATCCAGTTCTGTTTCTGGAGGGTATAATTTACCATTTACTTTCCTGCTTTTCCTCCCAAAAACATATTTCCCTATAACTACCAAGGGCTTGTCCCACCCGGGATAAGATCTTGGAACGCTTCGCTCTCACGACCTATCCTTTGCCGTTAAATTATCTTTCATATGAGATTGATATTTAAAGGTATTTTAACAAAAACGTATCATTACTCCAATATCCCCCGTTTAAAGTGAATTCCTATTTAAATTGGAACGAACATTTCTAAAACATAGGGGAATTATGCTTACTTTCATTAAAAACATGAGTATTGAAAAACTATTCAACATATCACTAAAGGTGATCATCAACACACTGATAATATTTATAATTATTGTTTTAATTTTAGGTCTTATAAAAACTGTTTACTCCATAAATGGATTGATTCCTGTAGAAAACTTTGCAGATGGATTTAATCATATCATTACAGATATTCTCTCTTTTTTAGTCATCCTGGAACTCTTTAGAAGTTTTGTTGAATATTTTAAATCAAAACGATTTCGTCTTCATAGTATGATGGACCCTTTCATCATATTTGTTGTCCGAGAACTCCTTGTAATCCTCTACACCCATGAAATAGTTGAATGGAAAAGCATCATAGGGTTTGCCATTTTAGTTCTTTCACTGGGAATTGTACGAACTTTAGCTGTGGTTTATTCTCCAGAGTCCGAAAAGATGAAATAATGAGTTATTGTCTGAAAGAACCTTATTTTTGTTTCTTTTGTCTACGATATTTCCATTACAGTACAACACATAACGGTTGAGCGCTGGGACCGTCGACCAAAGGGAGGACACTAGAGATTGCCTCTTGTGACCTGCCACATTCACGAGTTACATGATTTTCAAAAAGTTTCTTCAAAACCTTTTCAAAATGTTTCAAATGAACGGATTCAATTTCAATAGGCACTTCAAGTAAATCATAATAGGAAAGAATCTCTTCGTCTGTATAAGGCTTAATCCCATAATCGAGGAGTATCAATTTCTCATAATGCCCAAGCATTATACGAATGGAGTCTCCATTGATGGGGTCATTTTTGATAGATTGAGTAATCATCTCCATCCACCCCCGAGTGTGAATAGTTGTTCTATTTTCTTGAAGTCTTTCGGTTTTTTCAAGACCTAATATGGCTTCAATGCAATTCTTTTCATCTATGAGGTTGGCATTTATTTTATTAGCAAAATCACTGATGCTAATTTCACAGAAACATTCACGACCAACTAACAGACCAATGTTACTTTCTGGGGCAGATGAAGTGGCTGTTTCTAACTCTTGAAGCATTTTCTTGGCATCATTATGAATCAACCGATCCATATAGTGAATACTCAAATTAGTGTTAGAAGGTAATATAGCTTCAAGTTCTTCTTTGAAAATAGGGCAGGCGATAAGATGATTCATATTTTTCTAGGATTTTAAATATTACTGTACATAACGATTAAATCAGGGGTGCGCCTTTTCCAGTCGACCCCATCTACTTGCTATACTTTTATATCGAGTCCGAGTGCTGCAACTTGTTCTGTTTAAAGTGCGGCACCATCAAAAACATCATAGGGTAATTCTAACGAATGAAGTTCAGGAATACATCCCAAGTTTACTCGATAATAACCTACCTTCCGAAATGTTTGATGAAACGTATAAATTCCGCAATGCTTGCAAAATTGGTGTTTAGCCACACCACTACCAAACTCATATGTTTTCAATGCATCATTTGAAACACATATTTCTATATCTTTAGCCGAAATTGTATACGGAGACATTAAGGCTCCTTTACGGTTGCAAATAGAACAATTACAGCGAAGACCTTTAATTATTTCTTCGCCTGTAAATTTGAATTTTACTGATCCACAATGACAACTACCTTCATATTTCATATATACTCTCTTTAAACATAAGGCCCAAGCTAACGGGCAAATTTGTCGTGTTGAGCGCCTTGGGAACATTGAGTTCACAGGACTGCGCTGTTTGCGGATCCGCGTTTAGCGTCTGGATAGCGGGTTTTTATTTATTATTTTCATATTTTATAAGGTTCAGACTTATTCCTTGGGGATCTTTTATTACACAAAAACGCCCGAATTTTGAAATATCAGTAGGTGGGAGAATAACTACTCCGCCCAATTTCTCGACCCTTTTAGCTGATGCTTCAACATCATCAACGGTGATATATGGATCCCAACAGGGGGCAACGTCATCGGGAACATTCCCATCTTTTAGCATCATACCTCCAACCATGGTTCCTTCCTTGTGAATCACCAGATAAGGGTTGCCGTATATGGTCTGTGTTTCTGTGAAGGTCCAACCAAGCAGCTCGCCATAAAATTCCTTCGCGGAGATCAAGAAGGCTACGGTTGTGGGGTGCCTTGATTCTGTAGACGCAACCTATAAGCGGTATATCTGGCCAGAAGTGTCATTGCTTGACGACAGGTCGAAAATACAGGAATACCCTGTTGTCTTAACCAGTTGTTAATTGGTTCATGCGCATTTCCGGCATCATTAAACACAACCAAAGGTTTGGCTGACGTGTTCAAAATATCCGGAAGTTGGCTGGCAAGGCTTCCGGGATCTGTAACATATCCCAAAGGGTTGTTGGTATTTGGTGTATCTGAAGTAGCAGGTGCCAATGAACCAAGAGAAGTTATGACGGCATCAATGCCACTATCGGCAAGCATGGTGCGAATAGCTTCTGTGTACAACAGATCTGGTGCTGCAGGAGTAAGGTCGAGAGGATTTTTAATATCTACAATTCCTTTGAGCCCGATCTTCTCAAACAGGTCTGCTAAAATCGCCTTTGTTTCTTCACTAAATTCAGGCAATTCGAGACTGGAGTTCCCTGATTGTAGAGAATCTGCAATTCCTACACTCTCAAATCCAGCGGGGGTTAATGCTGCGACTTTGTTTCCGGTCACCTTTTTCTTGTGTAGACTTGATGTGAAATTCATCAAACCGTCAAACTCCTCAAGGCTCTCCGTCACCAGCGCCCCAGCCTGGCTCAGACATGAGGTGCAGACCATATAGTCCCCGGCAACAGACGCTGTATGCCCGGCAGTAGCCTTCTTTCCCTCTGGCGTTCGCCCTGCTTTATATACAATGACCTCTTTACCATTCCCCACCGCCTTCTGAATACCCCGACAGGTATGCAGACCATCTAGGTCCTGAAACCCCTCAACATACAGTGCGATCACTCCAATATCATCTGCATCAGCCAGCCAGGTAACACAATCGCCTATGGTCAGATCCATCTGGTTGCCAACAGTAATATTGTAGGCAGGATCTCCAGCCACAAGCGTGGTCATCCGCACCAGGGCAAAAGCTCCGCTCTGGCTGACTAACGCTAAGGGGGCTGGTGCAATTTCACGCCTTTTCGGGGAAGACGCCTCCGGGGTGAAAAAAGTATCAATCTCGCCGGTTCGCGAAATCACCCCCATGCAATTTCCACCGAGAAATACGGGGCCGCCCTCATCACTGGAATGGGCATGGAGAATTTTACTTACCACTTTTTGGGCTTCTTCCTGGCTTTCCTCTGTCTCGCCCATTCCACCTGAGATGAGAATCACACTCCGAGCGCGCTTATTGTCTATAATTTCGTCAATAAGTGCTGGAACCTGACTGGCACCCACCGCAATAACCATAAGATCCACATCATTTACATCTGTGATATCCTTTACACAGGCCACACCGTCTATCACTGGGGCTGCCTGGGAGACGATGGTCATATTTTCTTTCGGGAAGCCGGCTTTGATCATGTTTTGTAGAATATTTCTACCAAAATTCATCTTCGTAGCACTCACCCCAATGATACTCACACTTTCCGGATGAAGCATGTTGCCAATTCTGGTTATCTCACGGGGCACATTGGCTTGAAACGGAAGTGAAAATCTGCATAAGCCGTCCAACGGAACCATTTCATAATCAACGAGTGCAAAGGGGTTCACCTCAAATTCTTCGATTACAAAAGGTGCATCAATATTGAGTGGTGAATAATAATTTCCTACCTCGATCAAAGCACCAAAGCATTCCATGAGTTGTTCATCTGAGACCAACCGGGTGGCTCCCCGTGTCTGTCCTGACAACTTCTGATAGGCAATAGTTTTACGAAACAACTCAAAAAAGTCGTCACCGCTTGTGTTGGCGGTAGAAGCCGAGATTACGGCCTGACCGAGCCTGAATCTTTCTGCGTAAAGCTCTGTGTCTGTCCCGCCAAGTCCTGCGGTAATGACCATCCCAAACTCTCTGGTCCAACGAAGACTCACCAGCAGTTCATTGCCAAGAGCGTCAGATTCCGGCGGGAGGTATTGGGTGATAAGAACACCTTTAATCCTGCTGTTCACTGCTTCCTGGAGTTCTTCACCATGAAGACATTCATAGCCTGGCAGAACCTGGTCAGGATTATTTTCAATGAACTCAGCAAATCGACAAGCCACCGTGTCCATCATTCGGCGACTTTCACTTCTGACTTTTCCAGCTATTCGAGGAACAACTTTTACACCACCCACATCGGACTTATGTACCACATCAGGGCTGACAATTTTGAGTACAACTTTATCTCCGAGAAAGGGACTCAACATATCCGAAGTTAATCTTTGATTCCTTTCGAAAATCAGGTGTTCAGGCACTGACTCAGACCCGAGAGCGCTTAACATATCATACGCTTCATGTTCAAAGAGTTGAAATCGTCCTTCGGCAGCCGCTTCGCCGAGTATGTGGGTCATTTGTTCAAAATCGATATAAAGTTGCATTCTAGTCCTACTTTGGGATTTACATCAGTAGTTGGGGTACGTCGCACGGGCCAACGGTACGGAATTTAAATGCCAGCTTCCCAACCTACTCAAAGAATTTTTTTTAGTTTTTCTATATAGTTATTTAAAGACACATCGACATCTAAATTAAATACTTCAATGAAACTTTCTTTAAAAACCTTTCCTGCTTGCAAAGCAATAATAAATTTCTTAAAAAGCAGAGGTTGATTTTTTGCAATATATTGAACAAACATCCCACTCTGACTGTAGAACATCCTTGGGCCAATTGAATTGGTCGCCTTAAGATTTCGATTAAATAGCGTTCCTTTTGATACTGGTAAAAAATGCTTTCCATCAATAAATTTCCCAACGGTTTCTTTCTCGAAGTTTCTGGGAGCACCACCACCATCTGATACATAAATAGCCAACCCCTCTCTAAACCATCTCGGTAAGGTACGATTGAAAGTAATAGATCCAAGTGTCTGAGATAACTGAACATGAGAAAGTTCATGCCCTATCATACCATAAACTTCTTCAGGTAAATCTAATAACATTCCTGATAAATAAACTTCACTCCCAACAGAAGCCCCTCTGGCTTTTTCTGATATGCCAGAGAATTTAGAAAAACTTTTAGTACTTGCAAAAGCATATACGGTTATAGGTTCTTTAAATTTTCCATATTGTTTTGATTCTACGGCTTTAAAGGCATTTGGTAAATGAAGAGCTGCTTCTTCGGCAAGTGCTTCAGCTCCATTTTCGTATAAAATTCGACTGTCCGAAGGCAACACCTCAAAATCTGTTGTTAGTCTTGCAAAACGACTTTCTAAAAGCGTATATCCTCCCATGGACATAAATAAGACAAGTATTCCTGTGCTAATTAAATAAAACAGCTTTCTTTTCATTTCAATATTGCCCTCTATTGCATAACATTGAATTAACGTAAAAAAAGGCTACGCTGTAAGGAGCATGAAATATAGATGTACTTACTACGTACCTTGAACTTTCTATACCCCCCCGCCTCATTTTTTCAAATTGAAAGATTTGTTAGCCCTTGCCTACCAAATTAAACGGTAGTTTACGTTTTTGATGAACAACGTCGATTTAATAATCATCAGTTCTTACTCTGACCTCAAATATCATTTTGACTAGTTGATTTCTCATCTTTTATCCACCGAGTCCTTTCTGCTTCTCGCTCTATCGCTTCTATTCTTTTCTGGTCGTACAGATATTTTTGGTATTCAAACCGTATGGTCGGAGCTGCCCAAATCAATGTAACAACCAATAATAAAAATGAGGCAACAAATGGTCTTCGACGTTGATGAAACAATAGAGATAGGCCATAAGCGGCTGACAAATCGACGAGGACGAACAGCACAAAGGGGATGCGATGAATTCAATCGCAATGCACAGCGCAATACCTGCCAAGAGGACGCAGCGTATCTTGGTGATTTGAGCTTCATCCCAGTCTCGCATTCGAAATAGCAACACGCACAGGATGAGCATCGAAGGCCAGTGAGCAATGGCCCAGCTTAAGTGTAGAGGCAAGGCATATTCTTTAAACACATCACTTACCCCCCATAATGAGGGATAACGAAATTCAACAGCGATGAATCCACAGGCCAGGTTAACAACAATCAAAAATACAGAAATGATGATTGCTGGATGTGTCCATATAGCAAAGATTTGTCGAGTATCAGTCATTTTTAATGGAGTGTTATCCTTCAAGACCTAACGTTTTGATAACCGGCCCGCGCGCTGTTTGCGGGTCCGTGTTTATTAGCTGGTTAAATGATTTTTATGTTTGATGATAAACTTATAATCATATCCATTCCGACTATGCTCTTGCCAAACGTCTTTTAAGAGTAAAATTTCTGCCTGATTTTCTATAAAAGTAGACTCAAGACCTTGTTTGATTGAATTTTGGATATCATGAGGCAGTGGTTTGCTAAATACTGAGCTATAAAGCAAGTCGGAATAACTAGCCATTTCCATAAGTGATGATTCAGAGAACTCACTGTCGTTTACATTTAATTTCAGCTTTAAAATATTAGCATAATCTTTAATACCTTCAACATAATATGCAATAATGCTAGGAGAGTAACTATCATCTAGTTCTATTAATGGAGAACTCGCATACCATTCGTCAAAAGAAGGATGGTAATGACCAGTCTGCAGGCCTACTGGTTCTAAATATCTTTTGACAATATATGGAGACCAACCCTTTTCTTTTGAGTACTTTTTAGGGTTGCGCTCTGAATATCTCATTTTATAAATCGTTAAAAACGATTTATAAATATCAATAATAGAATTAGCATTAACATGAACTAAATGGTTCCCCCATCTCTCAACAAGATGGAAATTGAAATTGAATAAAATTATTGCTATTAGTTTGGTAAGCTTACTTTTGAATTTGCTTTTAAAATGATAATTAATTTTAAGGAATGCTCTACCGTATACGTCTGAAAGAAGCAGTATGAATAAAAAAGGTAAAAATAGTACCGTAAGTAGTGGCGGCGTGATAAAATTAGAAACTATTGGTTGTGGAACGTTTTGCAATAATGAAATCATTGTAGTGTAGATGGCTCTTGATATTAGAAATACACCTACAATCAAGAGAGCATATTGCATTGCTCTTGAGATAATTAATGTCTTTTCATTTCTTTCGGAAATCACATATACAACTACTGCAAAGCAATATACGGGCACTAGGATTATTTCAAAGATTAAATCAAAAGGGTATAGGTTGACAACAAATTTCAAAACAGCAACAATTGAACATGCATTCCAAAGGACTTTAAGGAAATATTTTTTTGTATCTTCGATGTTATAGATCTGAAATGATGAAAATATTGCAATAGCGACAAACCAAATAATAGTGTTTTTGATTTGGGTGAAATCCCACAAGCCAAAATAATGCAGTAATACAATTTCTATAATAGCATATATTAAAATGGTGAAGTATAGGCGTACTAACGGTTTTGCAAATGTCGATTTGATTAAATTTGGTACTGCTAGCCTGACATTTTTTAACTTTGGGGAAATGGCCAGATACCCTAAACCAAGAAGCACCCATATAATAATAGCTATTTCTCGATTATTCAGTGTGACCATTATTTCTCTTTACATTTAATGCCCGAGCTAACGGGCAAATTTGTCGTTGATAATGAGCTTGCTCGATTATCGATGTAAATTTGTCGTGTTGAGCGATTGGTTCCCAAGGCGCGCAGCGTCTTTGGAGGCAATTGCTAAATACGGGTTCCCGTTAGCTCGGGCATTCCCAAGGTGGTTTGGGAGCGAAGCGAGCGCCTTGGGAACCATTGATTATCAGGTCTATTTGACTTGATAACAGCATGAATTGAATGTTATCAGGTAAACTTCACCCACCAACCAGGCACCGTATTTCCTGCGTTTTATATCCCGCAGGATAGCCTAAATTTGTCACCTTATTGATCTACACCTGTCAACCTAACAAGTCAAACCATTATCCATTTATTTCAGTCAATTACACTGCCACACTCTGAATAAAGACTTTTTTGTATTGCTACATTAGTACTATTTAATTCAACAGTATAACGAGATCAGCCACTATTTCTCCATTCCTCACCAGTGCAATGCCTTCAATCCCGGAAAAGCATTTCCAACTTTCCGCAGGTGATCGAAATTCGTAGAACTTGTCCCCTTCCCCCATGACACCGAGCATATAAAGCCACTGGCTATTGCTATAACCAAATGGAACATTACGACCGTCTATTTTTACCATGTTTGTAGCTTCAGCATTTTCGATAGTAACCTCATCACACAACCACGCCACTTTTGACTCGATCGGCTCACAATAGAAATCACGATTTCGTACTATATTATTATAAAATTCGGTCACCTTGCGAAATAGTATGACTGGATAAATAGCAACAATTATGAATGAAAGAATGAGTCGATACAGGAATAGTTTTGCATTATGAATATCCTCATCTTTTATCAGGCTGTGCATCTTCAGATCCGCGACCTCCCAATCTACGAGTTTTCGAACTGGAGACTTCAGGACAACCAGGATCATACCAAGGGATAAATAACCTAAAAAATATACCATTTTGCTTTCCTCCTACAGATAAGCTTTGATTTTTAACTTTGACCTAAGCTATCACAGGTGGTAAGACAAATGATGTCCCATCAATTTATTAAGGAAGAAAAATGAGTAAATTTAAGCCCCAGCACAGTCGTTTGCTCTTTATTGATAATGAAATATCAAAAGGCAACTACCCAAACTGTAGTTATTTAGCTGATGAGTGGGAGGTAAGCAGCAAGACGATCCAGCGAGACTTAGAGTACATGCGATATGAATTGGATGCGCCGATGGAGTATTCAGCAAAGAATCGTGGCTACTACTACACGGAGAAAAACTTCAAACTTCCTGCACTCTCCATGAAAGAGAGTGAGTTGTTTGGGATGTATCTCTCGGAAAAACTTCTTGTCCAATACGAAGGGACGCCTATTTACAATTCTCTCTGTTCTGTTTTTAAGAAAATTGAACAGTCTCTACCTAATAAAATTGAACTGAACCCGACAACTGCTCAGGATAAATTCACAGTTTTCCCGCCTTTTAGCACCACTGTTTTGCCAGAAGTATGGGAAACGATACTTGTATGTCTGCGCACATCACAACAGATACAGCTCCAATACAAAACCCCTGGTAAAGAACCGGTAGCAAGAGATCTTGATCCCTACCATGCCGTTCGCTTTAAAGGTGACTGGTACATCATAGGCCACTGTTACCTGCGCAAGGCCATTCGTACTTTCAGTATGTCTCGTATTTTATCTGTAAAACAAACTGGGGATAGTTTTACTATCCCTGATGATTTCGACTTCAAAAAACTGTCAGGAAGTCATTTTGGTATTCATTGGAGTAATGAAGAAATCAATGTCAAAATCCGCTTTAACAAGAGAGTTGCAGAGTACGTTCAAGAGCGATCCTGGCACCCGAGCCAGAGCATTGAACAATGTGACAACGGTGATGTTATTCTATCACTATCTGTAAACCATCTTCTTGAGTTAAAAAGATGGATTCTATCGTGGGGAGAAGATGCCTATGTAATTGAACCATCTTCTTTTGCTAAGAGCATTGAAATGACCTTAACACAGGCAACCAGTCACTATTCTACGTGACCTAATCGATACTTCTATCAATGAGCCCGTTGATCTACTGTCTTTCGAAGTCTACGCTATCTGTCCCGATATCTTCGTTATACGAAAATAACAATCCTCGGAGGTAAGCGCAGACTCCGATATCAATTATATGCCTGTGGTTGTTTTTTTTCGTATGCCTCGGAGTCTTCGCTTACCTGATCTCGAACCATAATCCTAGTAAATCAACAGACTCAGTAATTGGTTAAACTAATTTTCTTCGAAATGTTTTCCGAGCTTGACTTCCTAATGGCAACTTGCTCAAGATGGTTTTCGTTTTTAAAGATTTCCTAATAGAGTGTAATGTGAACAAAAAAAAACTATTTCGTCATGAAGCGACACTGCTTCTCAAGCTGACAGGCCCCATATTAATTGCCCAGTTGTCCCAAACTAGTATGGGTTTTGTCGACACAGTGATGGCTGGCAGAGTTAGCCCTGTGGATCTGGCTGCCGTTGCAGTAGGTTCCAGTCTTTTTTTCCCTATCTTTCTCTTTTTGGTTGGTCTTCTCAGTGCTGTGACACCTCTTGCAGCCCAAGCCCATGGCCGCAGAGATTCTGCAGATATATTCCATTCTCTCCAGCAGGGTATTTTCGTTGGTTTAATATGCGGGATACTCAGCATGATCCTTATCTGGCAACTGTCACCTCTTTTTCAAATATTGCAGATATCGCCCGAGATAGCCTCTCCCGCAAAACGTTACCTTTTTGCTGTCTCTTGGGGAATGCCTTTTGCGGGGGTTTTCCTCGCGCTTCGTAGTGGTGGAGAAGGTGTTTCCATGACCCGGCTTTCTATGTTGGCCGGTTTTTGTGGACTGGCGGTTAATATCGTCGCCAACTATGTTCTTATTTTTGGGAAACTGGGATTTCCGGCAATGGGTGGAGTTGGATGCGGATGGGCCACCGCTCTTTCAATGTTTACGATGATGCTATCAATGGCCTTTCTTCTTCAGAAAAGTAGGATTGAAGGTGTTACTGGTCTGTTCCGTCGGCTAGATCCGACTATTTGGAAATCAATAGGACAGTTTCTCGCTTTAGGAATGCCCATTGGACTTTCACTTTTTGTTGAGTGTTCTATCTTCGCCATAATCTCCTTGCTTATTGCGAAGTTTGGAGCAGAGATAGTTTCTGCACACCAGATAGCCTTGAATTTCACATCATTGCTCTTCATGATACCTCTCAGCCTTTCCATGGCACTCAGTATCCGAGTAGGGTTTTCTGTGGGTAGGAACCAGTCTCTGAGATTGAAAAGGATTGTACAAACGGGTCTTTTCCTTGCCCTCTGTTTTGCCTGTGTGACCTGCTTGTTCATTATCACCTGCGCAGATACAATTACCCTCTTGTATACAAAGGACATTGCAGTGAGGAAGATAGCAGTACATCTACTGTTCTTTGCCGCCCTTTTTCAACTATCCGATGCCATACAGGTAAACTGTTGCGGTGCACTACGTGGGTGTAAAGACACCAAGGTACCTATGGTGTTGATGATTTTTGCATATTGGGGAATAGGATTGCCTGTGGGCTACGCAATCGGAACCTTTGGCTTCGGTCCCATTGAACCTGGTGCCGAGGGCTTCTGGATAGGCTTGATCATTGGATTAACTTTTTCGGCTATTTTCCAGGGACGCAGACTCTATAAAACGGTTAAGCGTCTTCAAGCTGTTCAGCCTCTGCCTCATTGACGTGATAATGACATCTCCCCTACTCCACTGTAGATATCCGGTGTCTCGCCCCAAGACAACAAAGCCGATCTGCGTTGAGATAGGCTTCACCCTCTTTCCGCAGACCGGCGACAGATATCTTCGAAGATATTACATATCTACTTTTTATGTCTATAGAAACCATTCATTACGAATAAGTGTTCTTGATTCTGCTGTTAAAGGAATGAGGTCAGTCTTATTGACAAGCTTCATGTCAAATTTCCGGTTTAGGGCCGCAAAGTGCTTCAATCCGAATCCGATTTTATTAAGATAGGAAAAAACCCCGATAGCCCCAGTAGGAAAATCGTTTGCCTTTGTCCCATAGAGTGCCCGCAGGTCCGGCAAGTCGCAGAAAAGCTCTTCAATGGTTGAGCCGTAGGCCTGGAAAGCCGGAGGCACTTTTCCATTTTTTACTTGTTCCCCGATTGTTTTACCGGTCATGGCAGCAGCCATAGCAGCACGACATAAGCCAATACCAAGCACATGCCCATCGCCATATGCCAATCCCTTGAAAACATGGTCTTCGGAGGAGAAACCACCCGCCATGACAATGGCTGGCAACGTTTTTCCTTCAGCTTTTAGTTGAACACAGAGACGAACCACCGCATCTTCGAGACAAACAGTCGGCAGGGACCATTCATCATCTTTGAGGGGCTATATCCAGAACCGCCTCCGGCACCGTCGAAGGTTATCATGTCCACTTGGCCCTTGCAGGCTATTCGAAGTACCTGCTCTATATCGCTTCTGTCATATCCGGCCATCTTGAAGTAAATATTTTTAGCTCCCCAATCTCGCAATTGCTGTATCCGAGAGAGCAGCGACTCTTCGGTCCAAAGCGGCAACCTGGCGTAAGTGCTAAAATTCGGGCAAATATTGTTCTCGTAGGCTTTCTGTACTGCTGGGTCCGTAGGATCAGGATGAACAATATCTCCAAGTTCCTTCCTTTTGAGGGCGGCCTCTATACCCTTTACCCGCTTAACAGGTTGAGTGCCCTTTGCAGCCTGGCCGAATTTGATTTCGATAGCTTCCGTACCATATTTTTGCAAAGCGATTTTGGGGACGCCTTTCAGGTCATCATCGACGTTACACTGCAAGACGATCTGCCCAAATCCGCGGTCATATCTGCGAAAACAATCTAGGGCCTCTTCCAGCAGTGGGAATTCTGCAACCTTGTCATTTTTAATCACCAGATTGGGGTCGTTATTCCTCGCATCTTCACCAATAACACAACTGACCCCAGCCAGCGCCGCACCGGAGAAATAGTCCCGCCAATTGAGTTTGATGAGTGCCGGGAGAACAATAGGTAGAGCCAGTTTCACCGGATTTATCGTGCCGTAGGTTCTCTCAAGCTTCACATTGAAAACGGTTGCTTCTTCAGAATTTGCTTCCACCCCCGCGGCCCCAAATACCCTGCCGTTGATATTGAAATGGGAAAAATCAATAGGGTAATCCTTTTCGGATGCAATTTGGTTCGTTCCGGTTGTCATTGGGTAAACGGTCTGTGACCCCAGTACAGCAGCCTGTGAGAGTTCACAGGTACCTGCACATTTTTCCGTACAGAAAGAGCACATGCCCGATTGCGGCGAGATGAACGAACTGCGGTTTTTCGCAAAGGTAAAGCCGGAACTCAGGGATGGTGAATATGACATGGTGTCTCCTTTTTGCCTTCAATGATTCCTGAAATAAGCGAAACGATGTTTTACAGTCTTTTGAGCTTCAGTTAAAATGATTTTAGAAGTTAGGGGAATATACCGATGTTATCGATTACCTCCGTTTTGAAAATAATATACTCCACAGCCAGCCTCATTGGGATTATAAATTGAACACCTATTTCAAATAATTATCCTTACTTGAAACCTAATTCCAACAAGCCATTTTGATTTTTTAGAAACTTCAGTTAACAGTTGCCGGACGGTGACAATTTCTGTTAATAAGGCCCCTTGTGTAAATCCCAACTAAAATCGAAACCACGAGAAGACGCCCTCCATGCATATAATCACAACCCTGGGAATAGCCGTGGCCTTGGCCATGGACGCTTTTGCCGTAGCCATTGCCACCGGCGTCAACCTCAAGCAGGTCAGTGCTCGACAGACGTTCCGGCTTTCCTGGCATTTTGGCCTCTTTCAAGCTCTGATGCCAATCATCGGCTGGTGGCTTGGCAGCTCCATCCAAAATTATGTGGCTGCCTATGCCCATTGGGTTGCGTTCATCATGTTGGCTCTGGTCGGTTCCAATATGCTCAAAGAAGCTATCCAGGCTGATAAGGATAAAGACGAAACAGCACCCCAAAAAGATTCGACAAAAGGTATGACTATGGTCATCCTTTCAGTTGCTACCAGTATTGACGCCCTGGCTGTCGGCCTGTCCATGTCGATGCTGCAGGTGTCTATTGCTTATCCGGCAATGATAATTGGTATAGTTGCTGGTCTTTTCACCATAGTGGGATTGCATCTAGGAAAGCGGGTCGCTCGTCTCACCTGGCTTTCTACCTGGGCTGAGATTCTTGGCGGACTCGTCCTCTGGATTATCGGCTTGAATATTCTGCGGGTAAACGGCGTCTTCAGCACCTTCTTTTAAGAAAGGTCCGGGTGATCAGTCGCTAATGTATAAGATCAAGGTGTATTGATTGGTATAGACATTACGTAGCAATCAAGAAACAAACGATCTGTAATTCTTAGTTTCCGTGTGCAAGTGAACCATGCTGCTGAGCAAGTTTTTCAAACATCCGCACGATTCCAGTCACAAGCATATAGAGGCCTTCAATGCTCAGGTTATCTTCAGCTGTCTCATCAAAAAAAAGATTCATACTTGAGCCCATTCCATCCTCAGGTTTCCAATAGCAAATGAGCATGGGGACGAGGGGAAAAGGTGACAGCATAACGGCGATATCTGATTCATATTCATGGGAAAGTTGCTGGCCACTGAAAAGAGTAACAATATCCTCAAGGAGATCGGTTTGTTCATCCATAATTTTTTTGAGTGGTTTTTCACACTGATGGTTGAAAAATCGATACCAATCTTTTCCACCTGGCAACTCCCTGAGTGACTTCCATTTTCCTTTTACAGGAATCCCCTTACAGTTCACCACATAATTATAACCAGAGACCACTACCCATGAATTGATATGGAGATTTGTGGAAATTTCACCGACTGCATCAAAGCTGAAATCTTTCCCCATTATTTTAATGGTCAGTTTTTCACCATTCCACAATCCGTGTATTCTTTTGGCTACTTCTGGAAAGTTCATCTTCTCGATGACTTTTCGAATTGAAACTATAGCTTCTTCTAATTCATTTTCTTGGGTTGGCTGTTCATCACCCACATCCTCATACAATGCTGCAGTCTTCCTATCGACAGCTGGGCAATCGATAATTTTTTTCTTTCCTGTTAAAACAGAACCGGCAAAGGCCATACAGGTTTTCTCACCACACTTTTTACAATTACTCTTATCAAGCAGCTGTAGAATCTCAATCACATTTTTAAAAACAGTCATCGTCTCGTCGCCTCCATTGATGAGCCAGTTGATGTCAATCAGTTTTTGAAAAACCATACGCTAATTGAATTAAGTTGAAATCACCCAATTGGGGGATTAACTATAATTTTTATTGCGATTATTGTACGCGTCGATGAATATTTCTATAAATTCGTATGCAACTTTTATCAAACCTTACTCAGTCATTCATATGAAAACTCCTTCCACACAACACCAACCACCCGATCCAAAACATTGGGACTGGTCCTCTTCCTTTGATAGTTTAGCCCTCTTTCAAACTGGCCCCCATATTCCCCATAATACCGAATCGACTCAACCATTTTATGGTGCTAAATTTATCATAAAAGAAAATATTTCATTTCTTTTCCCGTACATCAACGAACTCCTGCCAGGAGCTCAATATTGTAGCGCTCCCCTATATATCAAGTTTAAGCTGGCTGATCATCTCTGCACCCTGCATCCAAACGAGGGTGTATTTGCTCCAGTAAAAAACCATATTGAAGCTCTCGATTACTTAAGAACCCTCCTGAAATTCATCCAGGAAACGACTAAGAATCATAAGACCATTCATCCAAACCACCGTGAATACACACCTGTTTCAGCAGTAGATATTTATACACTTCTCCCTGGCAGCAATTGTAAAGAGTGTGGGTATCAAACATGCTTGGCCTTCGCAGCAGCCCTTGCAAGGCAACAGACCTCACTTTTAAAGTGTTCCTATCTTGAACGTCCAATTGAAGAAAAGTCCACTTTTCAGATGAAAAACAAAGATGGGCACATTACTAAAACCATTTCACTGAGTGTCGATACTGATTCCATAAGAAAAGAAGTAACAAATCAGGAAAGACAGATACAGGCACTCCAAGAAAGGCTGAAAGAACTGGAAAATAATAGATTTAACCAAATCGATACAAGCAACCAGCTTCTCATGGCCCCACTTACTAAAAGAGAAATTGAGGTGTTACTACTCCTTGCACGAGGAGCAACCAACAAAGAGATATCAAACCAGTTGTTTATTTCAGATCATACAGTTAAGTCCCATGTCAATCATATCTTCGATAAACTGGGTGTCAATGATCGAACCCAAGCTTCAGTCTGGGCTGCGCTGAATAATTTCCTCTAACACAGTTAAAATTTCACTTCACATTTTTGCCTCCATGCTTCTGTTATGTACAAATCCCCATACGGGTGATGTCATTTTCATATCACTTGTTAGGCTTGTAGTAAATGTCGAGATATTCAATTTGAAGTTAAATGAATAGAGGGGGCAAAAATGGACCAGCACAGAGATGTTTTTCAAAAGCACTATGAAGAGTACCTTTCGAAAATAGGAGAGATCGACTTAACAAAAATCCAGCAACAATTAAACCTTGAGATTAAATACGAATGTTTACTCATTCCTCTGTTCAATCAGATATCCTCCGTAAGCAAACGGGGTATTACAGATTCTAAAAACAGACAACCCCATTATGGAACATGTGTAATACTTGCTCAATATATCCTCCGGTTTCCACAAACCCCAGTTAAGCAAAATAAGGATTGGGTCAACTATAAAGACCTTAAGAAAGCATCAACTTTTAATAATGTGAATATCCTCAAAACGGATTGTGAAGATGTACTCAACAATCAATTTTCCAATAACTTGGAAAAACTTGATAAGGCAAGTAGTGAACTTGGTGGATGGACACCGGACCTCACCCTTTCTTATGATCGTATTTTTCAATTTGACGCCCTGCCAACGCTATCCTTACTCCTTCTTATGAATGATCAAGATGATACGTTTCCGGCCGAATGCAGAGTACTCTTTCAGGCCCATGCAGAAGAGTACCTGGACCCTGAATCCATTGCAATGATTGGAGTCAGCCTGGCCTTTAATCTCAAACGCTGTTCAGAATTGGCCCTGCTGGCGTGAGAGTAAACGATTGAAAAAAGGTGAGGGTATCCCTCACCGTAAAGTAAATTGAGCATGTCTCAATGAGTACAGGTCATGGGAAAAAGATAAAGTTATCCGTAAACTTATATCGAAAGGAGCTGTGCTCCAATTTGTATACGAAACAGGACCTTGTGGATATGGAACCTATCGTTATCTGACTAACAACAATATGGATTGCGTTGTCATTGCTCTTTCAAAAATACCACAGCAAAGTGGACAAAAACCTAGTTGGCCTGGCTGACAACTCTCAATCAGCTCAAAACTTTATGCACAATCTGACTAAAGCTCGATCGGCTATAGGGCTTTCGTATAAAACCTTTAAGTCCATTGATCTTCATTTCCTGAATATCATCTTCCCGGGAAAAGCCAGATGCCAAGAGAACTCGAACGTTGACATCCTGCTGCTTGAGTCGGAGGTAACAATCGCGTCCATTCATTATAGGCATAACCATATCAAGGATTACAAGATCAATATTCTCTTGATTCTTTTCGTAGATTTTCACCGCCTGTTCTCCGTCATTTGCAAGAATGACCTCGTAGCCCAGATCCTCTAAAATAGCCTGTGCGGTTATACGCATAACTTCCTCATCATTAACTACCAAGATTCTGCCACTTCCTTTCATTACCGGAGGTAGATTCAAATCTAGTGACACCTCCTCTGTCGAAAGGGGAAACAGCATTTGGAACGACGTCCCTGTGTCAGGAGTACTATAAACATGTATTGCCCCCTGATGTTGCTGGACTACACCATATACCGCTGCCAGACCAAGCCCTGTGCCAACCCCTTGTGCCTTGGTGGTGAAAAATGGATCGAAAATTTTGTCTTGATCCTCTGGAGTAATTCCACAGCCAGTGTCTCTTACCTCTACCTCCAGATATTTTCCAGGTTCGATATTAAACGAAGAAATCTCACAAAAGAGATCATCGACGTCCAGCTGTTGAGTTGAAAATGTCAGAATTCCACCCTCTGTCATTGATTGAGAACCATTGATACCAAGGTTTAAGAAAGCGTTCTGTAGTTGAGATGGCTCGCCAACAATAACAGCCGAAGCAGCATTGAGATCGAGGTTTATTACTATTCGTCGATCAATTGTATTTTCCAGCAAGGAGATAGGAGCAATCAGCCTGAGCTGTGGTCATAATCTTATTCCGTTACATATAACGGTCCTAAAAGATCGAGTTGTGTCATATAGAGACGCATATCAAATTCCAACTGATGGTATTCAGGTTCTATATGACTGCAGAGTTTGAAAAACGCCTTGTTGTGATCCTTTTCTTTGAGATGGGCTAGTTCATGGACGACAATCATGTGGAGAAGGGGTTCTGGTGCGTTTCTGAAAGTAGAGGCTATGCGAATCTCATTTTTAACTTTCAGCTTGCGGCCCTGTACCCGAGATATAAATTTATGCACACCAAGGGCCTGGTGTTGCATCTTGATTTTTGAGTCGAAGAGTACCTTACTTAAGGGCTGTGATTGCTGCATGGAACTATTTTTTATTGCCATCACATACTCGTAAAGAGCTTTGTCTGTACGAATCTCATGTTGAGTTGGATATTTTTTGAGAAGGAGTGTTTGTAGTTTATTCCCTGCTATCAAGCACTGGACCTGATCTATAAGGTGGTCAGAATATCCTTGTAAATATTTCAATTCCTGCACTACATCACCTGCTTGATTTCCGAAAATAGAGGACTAGATCCAATGGTATTGCTTCTGCTTCCCGTTTCACTACCCTGCTCACCGTAAAGTAAATTGAGCATGTTCTCAATTAATATAGGTCATGGGAAAAAGCAAGACCTGATGATCATCAAAAAAGCCACCTTTAGTACAGAATTTTTCATGGAGCTGAAATCGCACAATCATTCATCGTATCTGCATAATTATGCAAATACGATGAATGTATTAGACACAAAATCATTGACTATTCCATTTTTTTTCTTAAATGGTAAAACCATTACTAGAAAAATCACTCATCGATTCATTTAAAAGGAGACGTAATGGTTAAAGAAAAAGTTGTACTCGCATATTCAGGAGGTCTTGACACCTCAGTTATTTTAAAATGGCTACTGGAAGAAGGATATGAGGTGTTTGCCTATATGGCCAACATCGGCCAGGTTGAAGATTTTGAAGCGGCAGAACAAAAGGCGCTTAAAATCGGGGCCAGCAAGGTATTTATCGAAGACCTGAGAAAAGAATTTGTCACCGATTATATCTTTCCCGTATACAAAGCCAATACCATCTATGAAGGTCGGTATCTTTTGGGTACTGCTATTGCCAGGCCGTTGATTTCTAAAAGACAGATTGAAATTGCCGAAGAAGTTGGTGCCCAGTATGTTTCTCACGGTGCCACAGGAAAAGGAAACGACCAGGTCCGGTTTGAGCTTGCCTATTATGCTCTGAACCCAAAAATCAAAGTCATTGCTCCCTGGAAGCATAAAGGGTTTTTAAACGCCTTCAAGGGTCGGACCGATCTTCTGGAATATGCCGAAAAACATGGCATCGAAACGAAACAAAGCGCTTCCAAACCCTATAGCGAAGATGACAATCTTTTGCACATTTCCCATGAAGCCGGCATCTTGGAAGATCCAGGCCATGAAGCAGAAGAAAATATTTACTCCCATACCGTTGCCCCTGAGAATGCTCCTGATATTCCTACAAAGATCAAACTTGAATTCAAAGATGGTGTGCCTGTCAAGGTGACCAATCTTGGTGACAATACAGTTAAAACAGATCCCCTGGAACTGTTCGAATACCTGAACCAGATGGGAAGAGAAAACGGTATCGGACGTCTTGACATGGTGGAAAACCGCTTTGTTGGTATAAAGTCAAGAGGGATTTACGAAACACCAGGTGGTACCATTCTCCATGAAGCTCATATGGACATTGAAGGCATTGCCATGGACAGGGAGGTCATGAGACTTCGGGACATGCTGGCGGCCAAATTTGCAGAACTGGTTTACAACGGTTTCTGGTTCAGCCCTGAAATGGATTTCCTTATGGTGGCCATTGATAAGAGCCAGGAACTCATTGACGGTGAAGTCACTCTGAAACTTTACAAAGGTGTCGCCTATCCTGTGGCCCGTACAAGCCCATCTTCTTTGTATAATCAAGACATGTCCTCTATGGATATTGAGGGAGGATACAATCAAGAAGATGCGGAAGGATTTATCAAAATAAATGCTATCCGTTTGATGGCCCACCGAAATATCGTGTACAAGAACAAGTAGCACCCCACAAGGAGGTATAAGTGCCTTGGAGATTACTTTAACTTCTTCTTTTCAAAATACTCTCCAGACTTCGAGGATGTACTAAAAAGAGTGGCAGGCGTTCAAGAGTAAGGCACTAACAACAATCAGGCTGTTATTTGAAGGGGAGAGCTCAACAGCTCTCCCCTTTTTTTTGTCCAGTGGCTTTTGGCCACCTTAAAAATTGAGATCTTTCGATCAAATTCATCAATGATGTGCAAGCCCCACCCCATGCCTTTTATTATTTTAGAGGCTGAAGTTCTCCTGTTTGTTAACAAATCTCATTATTCCTGACTAAAACTACCCAACATATGGGAATTCCTCTCAATGGTGCCCCCAGATGATGGCCAAATTTTTTGAATTAAAATTTGGGTTATTCTGAGTTCAGAAGATACTGCTGAGACAACAACCGACTATCAATCAACACCTGTTATAGAAAAAAAGCCAATGCCCTTTATTTCTTAACGGAAAATTAGGGACTTGACTTTTTTCGTTAAAAAACATTATTGTATAAAACTATTTCTTCTTCGAAACTTTAGCTGAGAGATACTTAATGAGTAAAACGGTTCTTGACGCATTGGATTACGAGATCATTCACCTGCTCACTGAAGATGGACGCATGTCAACAGGAGAGATGGCGAAAAGGCTCGATGTTTCAGCGCCAACAATTCGGAGCCGGGTTAAAATTCTCGAGAAAAACGGCCTTTTTAAAGTATCAGGCGTTGTTGATCCAAGTCGACACCAGGATATGATAACTGCTTTGGTCGCCATGAATATCCAGTCCAACGGACAGATGGACACAATTATAACCAATATCTCCGAGCTTCCAAATGTTGCATGGGTAGGGGTCGTCGCTGGCCGTTACGATATCATTGCAGAGGTTTTTTGTGTCGGAGGCCAAGACGAATTATATCGATTTACCACTGAAACGATTCTAAAAATTGGTACTGTTGTCAGAAGTGAAACATTTATCATTATGAAATCCACACAAAACTGGCTGCACCTACCAGAAGGTGTGGGAAGACGCAACAAAACGAAACATAAAAGTTAAAATGGAGGAGAAAAATGAAAAAAGTATTTGGCTTTTCAGTAATTTCATCATTGTTGTTTCTGTTTGTTCTTTGCGGAATTACCTCAGCAGGAACCCTTGAGGAAATTTCCAAAAGAGGAGAGCTTCGTGTTGCATGTCAAACCCAGGGAGCACCTTTCAGTTTTGTTGATAAAAATGGAGAGCGAGTAGGTAGTTCCGTAGAGCTGTGTAAATTGATTGCCAAAGAAATGGGTGTCAAGATTAAGTTCCTTAACTATGACTGGGATGGTCTTATTCCTGCCTTGCTCTCAGGCAAAGCTGACATGCTTGCCGCCGATATGACACCGACTTTGAAGCGAGCTATGAAAATTTCTTTTGCTGATCCTTATATGTATACCGGAAGCGTGGTATTCGTGAAGCAAGATAGTCCGATCAAGTCTGTCGAAGATATCAAAAAGTCAGGTACCAAGTTGGCTGTTTTGTTGGGTTCAACAGGTGAACACGATGCAAAAAATGCATTTCCCGAGGCCAAATTAAAGACATACAAAGGTGGTGGACCGATGTTGCTCAACGCGGTAATGGCTGGTCACACTGATGGCGGGGTAAATGACGGGTCAGCCGTGCGTGGTCAAAGCGCCAGCTACCCACCTAATAGTATCCGTATTCTGGATGGAACGTTGTCCAACTCTCCGCTGTCCTTTGCCGTTCGTTATGACTCTCCGGATCTACGTGATTGGCTCAATCTCTTCTTTCTACACACCAAACTGGACGGTCGCCTAGATAAAAACTTGGATTACTGGGTCAATTCCCTCGATTGGAAGAAAGATCATTAACAGAGATAGACACCTCATATTTCCTGTCCCCCCCTCTCAGGTAAGCGACATACTCTGGGGGGCACTAAACAATTTATGTTGTTTTCACCGACGAAATCATATCTCGTGCGAGCCGGTTATATTGGCTCGCACCCCGTCGATACCAAAAGCATTGCATAAGACCTAATTTTGCGATTTCCAAACTATTACGAACCTATTGAATTGATATAGTAAATGTGTTTTTGACTGTTTGACACGCAATATTTAGGTAAGATTATTACAGGTAAACTATATGCTCGAAGATTTCAATTTTAGAGTCATCTTGGAATACATGCCGCTTTATCTGCAGTGCTTCCTGGCCACTATTTGGATGTCCGCCCTTGCACTGATCGGTGCTATTCTGGTCGGAATAACTGCCTGCTCCATGCGATTGAGTCAGTCCAAACCAATCTCTATTATTGCCGGTATTTATATCGAAACCGTCCGTGGCACACCTCTATTGGTGCAGCTTTATTTTTTCTATTTCGGACTTCCGTCCGTTGGCATTATGATGCCGGAATGGGTCACCGGCGTGTTCGCCCTTACCTTGAATAGCGGGGCCTACTATGCCGAGATCATAAGAGCAGGCATACTGGGTATCTCCCACGGCCAGGTCGAAGCTGGCATTGCTTCCGGTTTGAACTATTTCCAGCGCATGCGCTACATCATCTTACCTCAGGCCCTTGGTATGACGATTCGACCTATGCTGGGACAGGCCATTGTTTTAGTGAAGGACTCGTCGCTACTCTCGTTGATTTCCATAATGGAATTGACACGGGCGGGCCAACTGTTGACATCGGATCGATTTATGCCAGCAGAAGGGTTCCTGACCACTGCGGCATTTTATCTACTGATTTACTACCTGTTAAAAACCTTCTCAAGCTGGTCTGAAAATCGATTGATCTTTCGAGAAGCTCATTGAAGGCCGAGGAATAAGATATGTGGAGTTTCTATTTTCATGAATTAATGAACAGTATGCCTTTTTTCATCAAAGGCCTTGGGATGACCGTAGCTGTTGCCGGGCTTGGGCTGATCGCAGCGACCATCATTGGCTTCGTATTAGGAATTATAAGGGCAGGTCGAAATAAAATTCTACGATTTCTTATCGGCGGGTGGGTTGACGTCACTCGCGGAACCCCCTTTCTGGTACAAGTATTCATTATTTTTTTTATCCTACCAGGAGTTGGCATAGAGCTGGAAGCGTTTCCGGCTGCGGTAATAGCGCTTAGCAATTTGGGCGCCGCCTTTATCTGTGAGATTGTAGCCGGAGGTATCCTGGCTGTACCACAAGGCCAAAGAGAGGCTGCAACCTCATCCGGGCTCTCAGCTTATCAGCAAATGAAGCATATAATTATGCCCCAGGCCCTGCCTTCCATCATTCCCCCATTGGTAGGACAATATGTCCTTATTATAAAAGATTCATCTGTAGTTTCAGCGATTGGGGTGGTCGATGTTACCAGGGTCGGTTGGCTGACTGTACAGCGAATTCCGGAAGGGTTGATGGTGTTCGGTCTTGTCGGCCTCTTATACTTTTCCGTTTGTTATCCGTTGATCCTTTTATCAAATTATCTGGAAAGGCGGATGAGTGTCCAAAACACCAAGCTGTAAAAAGAAATTTAACAGCATAGTTCGTGTCTGAACGAAAATCTACAAATTCGGTCGAGCACTAGGAGCTTGTCCGAGAATAGGAATTTGGGTCAAAATTGAGAAATTCTCACAAAATAAGCACAGCCATATAATTGATATTGCGAGCATTATTTTTTTAGAATTCCGAAGAGTTTGGGCGAAAGGCCATTCTCAGACAGCCTCCTAGTTAATAAGATATTTCTTAAAGAAGGGGAAAGAGTACGTGATAGCTTTTAAAAACGTAAACAAATGGTTTAGCAAGCTTCATGTTCTAAATGACATCAACCTAGAAGTTGCAAAGGGAGAAGTCGTTGTGGTTTGCGGGCCTAGTGGATCCGGGAAAAGCACACTCATTCGATGTATAAATCGACTGGAGCCTATCCAGCAGGGAGACCTGATCATTGACAACGTGAATGTCCATGATAAAAAAATCAATATGACCACAATCCGTGCAGAAATAGGCTTTATCTTTCAATCTTTCAATTTATATCCCCACATGACGGCCTTGGAGAACGCAACAATTGCACCAATGAAGGTCAGAAAAATATCGAAAAAAGAAGCAGAAGAAATTGGCAGAGCAACATTAGCACGGGTGGGTTTAGGGGATAAAGTTAACAGTTATCCTGCACAACTTTCGGGTGGACAACAGCAGCGAGTAGCTATTGCCAGAGGTTTATGCATGAGTCCCAAGATCATGCTGTTTGATGAACCCACTTCAGCTTTAGACCCTGAAATGATCAATGAAGTTCTTGATGTTATGAGAGATTTAGCCAAAGAGGGTATGACCATGATAGTCGTTACCCACGAAATGGGCTTTGCTCGAGAGGTGGCTAACCGGGTCGTTTTTATGGATGATGGACAGATCATCGAAATTGCACCGCCAGATGATTTCTTCAATAATCCACAAACAGATCGAGGCAAACTCTTCTTAGGCTCCATTCTAAAGCATTAGATATTATGGTTGCCTTACGCCAAAAAGCTGTTACAAAAAACAAGAAAGCCGATTTCTAAGGTACTAAAGGAGTTTTGAGCGATGAAGCGGAAAATTGTTCTGATGGGTTATGGAATGCAGGGGAAAGCCTGTGTCTATGACCTTATCAACCATGGTGAATTTGACGAACTTACGATAGTTGATTGCTACGAGGGCTTTCTTGATGACATTAGTTCATTAGAAGATTCCAGAGTAAAGGGCTGTCATGTGGACGGTACTGACCTTGTCAAAATCCGCGATCTTCTCAAGACCACTAAGCTCGTTATAGAGTTTTTCCCTCCCCATCTCACACTTACAATGGTTGAATTGGCTATTGATTGTAACTGTCATGCTATTACTTCAAGTTATATCAATAACCCAGCGTATGCGACAGAGCCGGGATTTGCTGAAAGGCTAGAATTACTTGATCAAAAAGCACGTCAAAAGGGTCTTGTTATTCTTGAAGAGTTCGGCATGGACCCTGGTATCGACTTGGCCATGGCCCAAAAAATATTGGGTTCATTCGAAGAAATTCATGCTCTTCACTCCTACGGTGCAGGGTTTCCAGAGTTGCAATCTGCAAACAACCCTTTGAAGTATAAATTTAGCTGGTCAGTTATAGGAGTAATTCGCTCTCATCTGCGACCAGCCAGATATCTTGATAACTGTGTGGTTCGAGAAATTGATGCCGACGCCATGTTCGCGCCTGAAAATATTCATCACTTGGATATTCAAGGTTTAGGAGACACGTTAGAGTGCTTTTATAACGGCAACTCAACTCAATATGTTGATCATTTTGGGATAGGAAAAACTGTTAAGAGTATGGGCCGCTATATCTGTCGCTGGCCTGGGCACGGTGCATTTTGGGAAAGATTGGCCCGATGCGGATTTTTAAGCGACCAACCGATCCAGGTAGGTGAGCAGTTGGTCAAACCCGAAGAATTTTGTGCCTCGCTTTTGGGAAATCAAGAGCAGTTTTATTACCAGAAAGGTGAGAGAGATGTCGCTCTCCTCCGTGTTGATGGAAGAGGGCTTATTGATGGGCAACCCAAACAGGTGGTGATGCAGTCTATTATTTACCAAGATCAACTCTTGGGATTCTCTGCTATGCAGCAAACTGTTGGATTTCCCATGGCCATTGGCAGCATGATGATTCTAGACGGAAAAATTGAAAAATCAGGGAGGACAATGCCCATGGAAGTCCCCCTTGACCTTTATTTCAATGAACTAGGCAAGCGTGGCATCCATTTTGAAACGACCATAAGTGACTGGGATGGCAAAATGAACCCATGACCGCAGTTTTTTTTACTGACTGATCCCTGTTGAATAAGAATTGATGGCCCAAGGCCTATCAGTGCATGCCCATCTCTCAAATGAGGAAGATAAATGCCATCCCAAACACCATTTCTCGGAGTTCTATGCTGGGAAGAGGGGGTGAACCCTAAGGGACTTGAACAACTTGAAAGTCTTACTGGAAACAGCACAAATCCTTTAACATACCCCTTCCCCGTTCTTTTTAAGAAAGTTGCTGGCGCTAATTACCAGTCAGTTCTCGTTTCACCAGATTCCCGACTGATTGCCCCTATGTTGGAAGCTGCAGAGTCGCTGATAGATCGGGGTGTCAAAGCAATTATTACGAGCTGCGGCTTTAATGCCATTTTTCAAAAAGAGCTTGCTGCTGCCCTCAACGTTCCTGTTTATACATCAGCCTTGCTACAGATACCGTTTATTCAGGCCTCCCTAGGAAAGAAAAAGCTACTCGTCATTACCGCCTCAAAACAAGATCTCAAGCCTGAACATTTCCATTCAGTAGGCGTAGTGGATATGCATGGCATCGAAATATACGGTATGGAAGAGATGCCGGAGTGGAGCAAAATCAGTCGCTCTCCAAACACAGCTCTTTCATTGGAAAAAGTGGCAGATGAAGTGGTTTCAGTGGCAACAGTGGCAAAACAAGAGCATCCTGATCTAGGAGCAATCCTACTCGAGTGTACCGATTTACCTCCTTTTGCAGATACTGTCCGAAAAACTCTTGATCTGCCTGTTTATGACTTGTTGACGATGGTTACATTGATTCACAAATCATTTTCCACATAATCTTCAAAAGGAATCCCCCTCCCCTCAGCTAAGGCGCTAAAAAAACTCCTCAAATTGATCCGCGACAGGAAAGAGCCCAAAGAGGCCGCCGGTATGGACAAAGACAATCCGCTTGCCGAAAGCCGAACGGTTTTTCCTTATTTCGCTCACCATGCCATGAAATGCCTTGCCGGTGTAGACGGGATCCAGTACCACACCTTCAAGCTTTGCAAGATCGTAAATAGCCTTCAACTCTTCCTTTCTGGAAAGTGCGTAACCTCTGCCGACATAGCCATCGACAATATCGATATCGATATCAGTGCTGTTTATAGCAATATCCACGGAGTAATCTTTTATAAAGCCCTGACAAATACGACCGATCTCTGTAACAAAGTAATCCTTGTCATCACACACATTAACTCCGGTTACCCGCAGATCAAGGTCGAGCATCCGAGCGCCAAGAAGCAGTCCGGCGGTCGTTCCCCCAGAACCCGTAGCAGAGATAACTGTAGTCTCCGCAGAATCCCCTACTCCAATTGCCTTCAGGTCGTTGGCGATCTCTTCCATGCCCTTGACATAGCCCCAGGAACCCAATTGATTGGACCCTCCTTCAGGGATTATGTAGGCGACCTTACCGAGCCCAAGCAGCCTCTCCCGTTCGAGTTCAAACCTGTTATGCCGCTCTTTATATTCGGCAGGAGTGACCCAGACAAGCTCTGCTCCAGCCATCCTGTTAAGAAAGATGTTTCCATCGCTAGGTGGAGGGTTGCGCGGATCTTCAGTTCGTAACAACAGAGTGCAACCAAGACCTGCGCTCACGGCTGCCAAGGCTGTCGCTCGACAATGATTAGACTGTGCTCCACCGCATGTAATTACAGTGTCCGCCCCCTTGATTTTCGCATCCGCCAGCAGAAACTCAAGCTTTCTGATTTTATTGCCGGAGAGTTCACATCCGGTCAAGTCATCTCTTTTAAAGAAAATCTCTACTCCGAGCTCATCACTCAATCGTTCCATTTTTTGAAGCGGTGTTCCCTTGCGGGCAATTTCGAGATGGGCTGGATAGTTCAATTTAGCGGACATGATTCATATCTCCTTTTCCTTCATCGATTAGATTTTCTCAATACTAAGGCCGTTTTTCGAACAGTTGAACAACCTGCTGCCAACCATAGCCCAACAATATAAAAACTAACAAATGCTTGCTTGTTTTAGAGGCTCTAGTACAAAACTCTTTCCATCGCGAGACCACACGATCTGATAGATTCACATTAGCGCTTTAACGTAGTTTTCGCAAATTGTTCATCTTGGAACCAACGCCAATGCCTGTAACAGCTCCAGAATGTGTATTTATCTAAAAAATCATATGTATGAAGAAAAGATGGAGCAATAAGCCATTCCAGAGAGCTACAAACAGACTTCCTGCTCATAGAAGCTGTTGATTCTACCATAGTGTTGTGCTATCTCACTTTGGAGATTCACTGTAGTAAGGTATTAATTTGATCAACACCAAATTGGTTAAGATTAGGTTTTTCAAAAATAACCCTGTACTTTGATCCAGATTCAAGTGTTATTGAAAAATATATTAACTCGTAAATTTTATTTTTGACTGGGAAAACAGACCCGAACGTATGGCATATTCCATCCAGACCATCCTAAAAAGTCTTAACCGATCCTTGGCTATATGCCTTGCGGAATGAATAATGATTGATGGAAACAGCAGAATAGAACGGATTGTTTTTGAGTGTCCCAAGGTAAATATACTATGGTAGAAATGCACGTAATTCATGAAGAGCCCGAATTTGTCGTGGTCGTAAAGTCAAGTGGACTGCTCTCTGTTCCTGGACGTGGTCCAGAAAACATCGATTGTGTCAGCGAACGGGTGAAAGCACGTTATCCGAGCTGCATCGAACAACCCTCAGTTCATCGTCTTGATATGGACACTTCGGGGTTGTTGGTGGTCGCTCGAACCAAAGAGGTACATCGTAACATCTCTATACAGTTTCAAGACAGGAAGGTAAATAAACGCTATATCGCTATTCTTGACGGCGAATTAGATGGCGAGGAGGGTATTGTCGAACTTCCTTTCCGCGTTGATATTTACAATAGACCTCATCAAATTTATGATCCGATTCACGGGAAGTTGGGAATTACCCACTGGAAAAAGCTCCTGGTAAAAGATGGCACAACACGAATCGAGTTTAAACCTATAACCGGACGAACACATCAGCTCAGGGTTCACTCCGCGTCCAAACACGGCCTGGGAATTCCTATTGTTGGCGATCCGCTCTACGGAACTGGGACTGGCCCGGGGATGATGAAGCTACACGCCTGTTATCTTTCTTTTGCTCACCCAAGAACTGGTGAGATTCTCGAATTTAACTCTGAACCTTTGTTCTAGCCAATTTTGCCGCGTCATGCTGTTGCCATGAAAAATAGTATTGATATAGACCACCTGATTGCTGCACTTCCCAAAGACGCGACGTGCTACGGGTATTGCACAACTTGTGATAAGGTTCATTATCTGACAGAGGGAAACAGCCGTAAATATGCTTTAGAGCTGATGGCAAAACTCGAGCAGAACAAACGGATTGACTTTCACACCTTAGATCCAGATCCAATTTTCTCCACAGACTGTCTCTGGGAAAAAAGAGGCGGACAGATGTTTGGTGTGTTGGAATGTGTCGATGTCGATGAAAAGGCCGTAGTACTTCGTGCATTTTCCGGGCAGTTCAATACACGCTGGCAAGCTGAGGGCTGGGTTCCACCAGCTTTTGACCTGGAAGAATACGACCAGATTCTACCAAAAGTTAAGTCGTCGGTTCAGCAAATGACCGATGATATTGATTCCTGCAAACACAAAGCAGACCAGTGTAAATTAAAGTTTGAAGAAGCCATGCATTCTGGTGGTCGTACGGAACAGAAAGATTGCCGCAAGCAGATGCGAGAGGCACTTAAAGCGTTCGACCTTTCAAAGAAAAAGCGAAGAACATATTCCCAATCCATGATGTTTGTCTTTCAGGATCTTTATCAACTCAAAAATTTCAAAGGTGATAAGCAGTCCATCCTGAATGTCTTTTATGAAGACCGGGGAATTCCCATCGGATCCGGTGACTGCTGCGCACCAAAACTCCTCCACGCTGCCGCCCAAAAAGGACTGACACCTCTAGGACTGACCGAATTCTACTTTGGCAAAAAAAATAAATCTTCAACAAAGCACCACAAAGAATTCTATCTCAGCTGCAAAAACAAATGCCAGCCAATTCTAGGCTACATGCTTTGCGGCCTTTAAGTGATCAAAATCTTCTTTGTCTCAAGCTGTTCAGGCACCAACTGGCTCATCAACATCCTTTTTTTCTGCCGACTCTTTCAGAGACTGTAGGCATCTACACTTCAGAATTGCGGGAATTGAAAAGAGAGTATTACTTGTTACTAATTAATTTGTCTCCATTTTGTCTTACCTAACCTCCTAGAAGTCACAGTGTATCCTTCTACATAAAAATGCTTATTCTCTTTTGTATTCAAAGTTTTTCTAATTACAGCTAATCTGGAGAGCGGTATCACCACGTTAAATCGTCAATATTTCTATATACAAGGAGGATGAGATGGTTGAATATGAGATTTCGATTGAACAGCTTGGATCCCTAACAGCCTATGACGAATGCGAGAAGGCAATCCAACTTTTCACTTTGTGGCAAAAGAGGACCGCCGCCTTGGTTTTTGTTCGTCACTTTGGTTGAGTCATCTGCCGTCAGCAGGTTGCTGAACTAGCTGAGTACCACGATGATTTTTCACAACGAGAGGCACAACTCATTGTTGTCGGTAATGGCAAGGTTAAGGATCTGAAAAAATTCAGAGACGTGACAGGTTATCGCGGCATTTTGCTCACCGATCCCACACGGGAGGCCTACAAACTTTTGAAGTTTAAAAGCGGCATTAGCGACATTATCGGGGTGAAATCCTTTACCCAGAGTTTTTCAGCTCTCAGATCGGGGTTCATACCCGGTTCGCTCCAGGGACACGCCTTACAACTTGGTGGGGCCATCGTTGTTGCACCGGAGGGCAACATCACATATTTATTTAGAAGCTCTGCAGCAGGCGATCACCCACCTTTAGAAGCTTTACTGGAGGCCGCGGCGGTAGACTAATTATGTTGCTAAACTTGGAGGACTCTATTTACTGTGTCCATCAGACAAAATGAAAGAGTATTGATATGAAAATTCTAATTATTGGTGCAACGCGCGGAGTTGGGAAGGCCTTGCTTGAAACTTCGCTTAAGGAAAATCACGATGTCACAGTCCTTGCTAGAATACCTGAGAAAATAGAAATTTCACATCCACAGCTCCGTGTTGTTAAGGGTGATGCTTTGGATGCTAAATCTATAGAAGCAGCTGCAGAGGGTCAAGATGCTATTTGTTCATGCATTGGAGTGCCAATTACCTTTAAACCTGTAGATCTTTTTTCAACGGCTGCTCGAAATATACTTGTTGCCGTAGAAAAAAATCCAGGACAGAAATACATTGCAGTGACCGGGATTGGCGCTGGTGAATCAAAAGGCCATGGAGGTTTTCTATACGACAATATATTCAAACCTCTTTTACTTAAAAACATCTATGCTGACAAAGATAGGGAAGAAGAAATTATCAAAGGTAGTGGTGTTCATTGGATGATCGTACGGCCAGCTGGTTTAACAAATGGAAAACGTACTGGTCAATATCATATTTTCAACGATTTAAGGGGAGTTACGAGCAAAAGAGTTTCACGTTTTGATGTCGCTGATTTCATATTAAAACAGTTAAAAGATCCGACTCAATTCGGCAAAACACCATTGCTTACATATTGAGATGTCGAGGATTAATTACATAAATTTATCTTATTCCTGTTCATCAATAAGCCTCCAAAATGAGAAATTCGGGGTAATTATACAAATAATCCACTTACGAGAAACTGGACGGCCATTTTGAAACCAATGCTATCAATTGAAGCGCCACTGTAAAATCAAAAGCTATTAAGCGCCATACTCAAACCCATATTCTTTAGAATCTTTCAGATAAGAGTTCAGGCATGAATCGAATCAAGTCCAGCATTCGTTCTTTACTTTTTAAAACTGTAGATATCCAACCCGGAGAAGGTCGTGCTCTCTTCTGGTCGTTCAGTTATTTTTTTTCCCTGTTGTGCAGTTATTACATCATCCGACCGATGCGAGACGAGATGGGTATACTTGGTGGTGTTGAAAACCTGCAATGGCTGTTTACCGGGACGCTTCTCGTCATGACAGCCGTCATCCCACTGTTTGGCTGGATATGTTCACGTTTTCCGCGTCGACAATTTATCCCCTTTATCTATTTGTTTTTCGTCGCAATGCTACTTCTGTTTTATAGCCTTATGGGTGGACAGGTGTTGTCTAAATACGTTGCCCGAGCCTTTTTTATATGGGTCAGTGTCTTTAATCTGTTCGTTGTCTCGGTGTTTTGGAGTTTCATGGCAGATCTCTACAGCAACGCGCAGGCTCGACGCCTATTTGGATTTATTGCCGCTGGAGGAACCGTAGGAGCACTCACTGGTCCGGCTGTCACTGCTATATTAGTACAACCTCTTGGAGCGAGAAATTTATTGCTGGTTTCAGCTTTTTGTCTGGTCTGGACAATTATATGTATTGCCAGACTGTCGGCCTGGTCTGACTCAACATCGAATACGATTATAGACACAGAAAAGGAACAACCAACGTCACAGAAAGAACAACATATCAGCGGTGGAATATGGGCCGGGATAACAATGGTCATTCGCTCGCCATATCTGATAGGTATTGCTCTTTTGATCTTGTTGTATACGACACTGTCAACTTTTCTGTATTTAATGCAGGCTCAGATTATTCGTGATGCCTTTGTCGACTCAGCACAACGTACCGCCGTCTTTGCATCAATTGATTTTGCTGTGAATGCATCCACACTGGTGTTGCAGATATTTCTTACAGGTCGATTAATAAAGTGGTTTGGTTTGGCGGTGGTATTGGCGATAGTTCCCGCACTGCTGGCCATTGGATTCACATTCCTTGGTATCGCACCAGTGTTGTCAATTTTGCTACTTGTGCAAATAATCCGTCGCGCAGGTAATTACGCCGTGATGAAGCCTGCACGTGAGATGTTGTTTGTTGTGCTCTCGCGGGAGGAAAAATACAAAGCAAAAAACGTTATTGATACAGTTGTTTATCGAGCAGGAGATGCTGTGAGTGCATGGGTTTATGCCGGGATGCGCAGCCTCGGTCTTAATATATCGGCAATAGCATTGGTCGCAGTACCACTGGCGTTGTTTTGGGCATTTGTAGCTTTTGGTCTTGGCCGAAAGCAGGCAAAGATCGCTGAAGACAAGTAACTTTTGATGAGGTCCAGAAGATGAGAAATCAAACAAATATCAGTCGCCGTAACGTTATAAAACTGGCTGGACTGCTAGCAACAGGCATGGTCTTACCTGATCATATTTTTGCAACCCCAGGACAGATTAGCAAAATCATCCCCAAAACAGGTGAAAAGATTCCAGCAATTGGTATGGGCTCGTCCCGCACCTTTGACACCATTGGAAATACAGAACTGCTCACAAACCTGCAACAGGTTACCCAGACTTTCTTTGATATGGGGGGCGGAATGATCGATTCATCACCTATGTACGGATCGGCACAGGAGGTGATTGGCCATGTACTCCCAAAGGTGACAGGAGAAAAGAATCTTTTTGCAGCGACAAAGGTATGGGTTCAAGGTAGGAAACAGGGCATCGAACAGATGAAGGAGTCAAGACGTCAATGGGGCATAAAACAATTTGACCTGATACAGATTCATAATTTGGTCGACTGGGAAGTTCATCTTGAAACCCTTAAACAAATGAAAGATGAAAAAAGAATTCGTTATATCGGTATTACCACCTCCCATGGGCGAGACCATAACGAACTCATGAATATCCTCAAAAAACACGATTTTGATTTTGTACAACTCTCCTACAACATTGGCAGTCGTGATGTCGAGTTACCCTTGTTGTCCATTGCACAGGATAAGGGGATAGCAGTTATTGTAAACCGACCTTATCAGCGGGGCAGCCTGTTCAGTCATGTCAAAGAAAAAGCCTTACCACCATGGGCACAAGAGTTCGATTGCAAAACTTGGGGACAATATTTCTTGAAATTCGCTATTTCACACCCGGCTGTAACATGTGCAATACCTGCTACCAGCAAGGTAAAACATATGCAGGACAATATGCAGGCAGGAAAAGGACGGCTACCAACGGAGAAGCAACGTACCCAAATGATCAAATATTTTGAATCTCTCTGATGACCTTTAAAGTACCCATCTACCCCGATTTCCTCATCAGTTCAGGTGGTGCTAGCTTCAACGTTTTTACCTGTAGATCATAATAGTCTATATCTACAGGCCCCACATGGACTGATGCGACCCAATTATCAGGCAGAATTTCTGCTTGCATTAATATTGCCGTACAACGATCGTTGAATAATTTTCTCATAGGATTGAAGATTCTTTGAGCCTTTTTCAATTTTTTGAAAAGCGTATTGCTGAATGACCAACAATGGTAAAACAATATCTTCCCTGATATTGATTGAACGCCTAGATAATGGCTCCTCTTCCATCAAAAAACGGCTCTCAGAGACAAGTAAAACCATTTGTTTGGACAACTCAAATTCTTCAGATAATATTTTCCAGAACTCGCTATATACGGTGTCTTTTTCTGTATAGGCCGTTAATTCAAAATGGCATTTTAACATGGACATCATACTGTTTAAAATGAGAGTTTTAAAGAAAGGGACCTCTTTATACAACTTTTGCAATTCATCCAGGCCGATATCATCCACCAGGGTTTTCAATGCAGTTCCGATACCAAAATAACCTGGAACATTTTGCCGTAACTGACTCCATGAGCCAACAAAAGAAATTGCCCTCAGATCCTTGAGTTCCAGCTTCTTTTTGTCCCCTCTTTTAGCAGGTCTGCTCCCAATATTGGCGTCACTGTAATATTTTAGTGTACTTTTATTTTCCAGGTAGGGAATAAATAACTCGTGGTGCTTGAGTACACTATATTTTTCATAACTTAAAAGTCCTAATCGCTCTATAATCTGCCTTGATTTTTCGGAGATGGTAATCCTCCTTTTTGACAACCCGTGTGACAGGCCGGCGGTTAGCAGTTGTTCGCAATTATTAATAAAATGATCCCTGGTTCCGTACAGGCTGGTTATGGTCTGGCCCTGAATTGTTAATTGTATGGCATTATTTGCAATCTGATCACTTTGTGACGCATAGAACCTGTGGCTTTTACCGCCACCACGAGCAGGTGGCCCCCCTCTCCCATCGAAAAAGACAACTTTAATGCGGTATCGATCACAAAGCTCAGATATGGTTTCTTTTGTTCTTAAAATGGACCAGTTGGCATTAAGATATCCACCATCCTTTGTGCCGTCAGAGAACCCCAGCATGACGGTTTGTATATCTTTTCTATGGTGTAGATGAGTCATGTATTCAGGGAGTTCATAGAGTTCCTTCATGATCGACTCTGCGTTCTTCATGCCCTCCATGGATTCAAACAAGGGGATGATATCCACGGGAAGACTCTCTTTCCCCCAGCAGCACCAACGCAACAAACCATAAACAAACAGAACCGAGAAGATGTCTTCAGAATTACTGATGATATATCGGTTGCAACCGAATTCGCCATTTTTTTGCTGTATCAACTTAATCTGTGTAATGGTTCGAAGGGTATCCTTTGTTATTTCGTCTTCGAATTCATCTTCATGGACATCTATTTTTTCGTGCAAAAGAATTGAGATTAATTGATCCTTTGTCAACTCATCCAAACTGTCTTTAATGCGATTCTGTTGTTTTAAAATGAGTTCAATAACTTTTTTATGCTCACCGTGGTTCTGTCTTATATCCAGCGTTGCAAAATGGGTTCTGAAAATTTTCACTTTATCAATAAAGTTTTCAAGTTCTTCAGCATACAGGTTATTGAAACGCTCTTTCAGTATTTTTTTAACCTGATTCAGAGGTGTTAAGATGTCTTCAATCGGTATTGATTTTACAGGATCAAACATAGTTTGATACAGGCGTGATTTCAGATCAGCAACAATATTTTCTATCCCTTTAAAGGAAAGTTTCTTCTCTAAAAGTTTAATTTCATGATAATAACATTTCATCAATGTCATCCGAAGTTCATCCGCTACCTGCCCGGTCGTCTGCGCTGTTACAAAAGGATTTCCGTCCCGATCCCCGCCCGGCCAGAAGCCAAGCTGGACAATGTCTGGATTGTCAAAATCATTATTCGGTAGATTTTTTTTAATATGGGAATACAAGACGCCAACCGCGTCATAGTAGACACTACGCAGAAAATAAATAATGTTTTTGGCTTCATCAAACGGGGTCGGTTTTTTTGCGTTGAGCAGGGATGTCAATCCAAGCTGCTGAAGTGAAAGATCTATTTCATTGAGATTGTTTTCACGGATCAGCCCTCTTAAGCTTGCAATGATATCAAGAACGGAACGGGGGTAGAACTGAGTTGGATGGGCTGTAAATACAATCCGAACACTAAATTCAGATATTTTTTTAAGCAACTCAGGTGTCTGGTTTCTGCTCTCAGCCATGTCGATACAATTTTTGAGGGACATGTGGTTACCAAGAGCAAGCAATTGACCAAAGCTTGCATCTTCAACGCTGTCATAAAGCACTACCTGCCTTTCAACATACTGAATCACCCTGAGCATAAAATCAATGTTCTCTTCTTCTGACTCCATTTCAGTGTGAGCCTTGAAAAAGGAATTCAGTATATCCAATGGCTCTTTTCCGGCTTTAAGCCCCAGCTGAGACTCATGACTCAGGATGGGAATGAGCATGCCAATTTTTGCAATTTCAGGAAATGGAAGGTTCAAAAACATACTGTTAAAAACGTTAAACTTGTTTTTTACGGATTTTTCGAACAATGTTTCTCTGGGTGATTTGCTCATTTTATGTCTCCACTTTATTGCTATGAAGCCGCAGATAGATACCCGTCTATTCGAGTTAGGGGGGATAAACCGTTTTTTTGAGAAAATTAAAATTCCCCTCTATATTTAATTAATACTGGGTATTCACTTTCCCTGCCAGATTAATGGAGAATTTAAAACATCGTTATTCAATCTATGCATTACGGTTTCACCAATGCCCCTACATGTCTCAATCTGATATTGCTGACGCCATAGCCTCGATATCCTCCTCCGGCATGATCTCCATACGCAGAAAATGCTCCTTGGAGAAAAGGGCAAAATCCCCTTCCGCAGTGGCACAGAGATCATCATCCTCATCATGAATCTCAGCCACAACCAATGCATTTCTTTCACTGCTCTGTTCTTTGATGTATCCGGTCACGGTAATTACCGCTCCCACACGCACAGGTTTCTTAAATGTAACTGTCATTGACCGTGTGAGCATGAATTTACGAGTAAAATTAATTACCGTCCAGCTCATAGTCTCGTCAAGCATCGTCGAAAGAATCCCGCCATGAATGAGGTTGCTCCAGCCACGAAACGCCTGCTTCATTGAAACTTTCGAACGAATTTGCCCTCCATTGGATTCAAAGCACATTTTCAACCCATGCGGATTTTCAGGACCGCATGCGAAACACTCTTTGTCTACCGATGCAAGTGGTTTCCATATGGCTTCTGGCTTTATTTCACTAATTTCAAACATGCCCAATTCTCCTTATATGCCTGTCCTTCAACGTAAGCCGGGCCCCATAGTTTCATGGAGAATCACCGGCTATTTTTTTGATTCTTAAAATTCAACCATCGATATTTTTCGTTTCAACAACAAAATATTGTCAACCTGCGTAGTTCCATTGAAAGTTGAAAAGATGACATTGTGGAACCTCTTGTACTCCTCGGGATCAAGCTTTGCCCAAATTCTTAGTTGGGTGGCTTTTTCTAAATCCATCCTTTCATAAAATTATGCATCGAACAGTCACTACTGAGTCAACACCTTCTTGGGGGCAGGATAAACAGGGTTCTAAGCGTGGTTTGTTACTGGGGAGTTGATACTGTGTAACGATTGCCAACATAAGAGGGCCTTGGTGTCAATTATTGACAACCGACCTCGCCGAACACTCAGCATACGCCTCCTCATAAAAAGTCTTCGAAAAAAACATGCAAATGTTTTTTTAGAGGCTATATTTTTCCGTGAGCCCTTATGGCTGAGAGTACAACTTTCCGCATTATCTTTTCTTTGCCTGTCTTAGGTTTATCAAGATGCATTCTTTCCAGGTATGGTTTTGCAAGAGGAGGAATTGGTCTGAACAGTTCTGCAACAAGACCCTTGATAATGGCTGGTTTTTTCTTTGCAGCCAAAGCCTTGAGTGAGCCGCCGATGGCTATTTCTTCAGTTGTGAAATCGGTTCCGAATGGGAAGGATGGAAAGTGACCGTCAGTCTGGAAAGGTTTCAACAATGCATCGAGTTTCTTGGGGAAATTCTGTCTGTACTCGGGAGCAAGCTCGAAATCGGGAGCCAGTTTTCCATGAAGTTTTGCTTCCTTAATTAGATCGTCCTGAAAGCGTGAATCCGTTATCTTTAATATTTCTTCGATAATTTTGGAATCCGGTTTCCCTCTAACATCTGCAATACCATATTCTGTTACAATTATATCCCTGAGGTGCTTCGGAATCGACGTGTGGCCGTAAGTGTAAACGATATTGGACTTGACTTTTTTGCGGGAATTTCTTGTACTTCGTATCATCATAACAAGCCTGCCGTCGGGAAGGGCATGGGCCATTGAGACAAAGTTATATTGACCACCGATACCGCTTACTACCCGTCCGCACTCAAGCGTGTCTGAGGTGATGGCGCCGAAAACATTTGCCATCATCCCGGCGTTAACAAAACGGCCGTCTTTTCTCTGCAGTGAACGGAGTTCCTCATTGCCATAGAGCTGATTGACTTTCTCCACACCGGACATACCAAACTGCATTCTCTCCTCTTCGCTCATGGAGTTGAGTGCGTTATAGAAGGCACGAGGGCCTATAAAGAACGCACCAAGTATAACCTGACCGAGTTTGAGTTTGCTCCCCAACAGAGTCTTCATCGCCGCAACATTTTCCGGACGGTTAAAATCCGCAGAAACCCTGATATTACCATCGATAATATAGCCGTCCTTGAATTCTAGCCCCTCTTTCAAAATGCCGTATTTGGACAGCATTTTAAAATGTTTTTCTTTTAATACCGAATGAATGCCCTCGACTTCCATAAGGAGGTTGATAATATCGGCAGGTATTTTGTTGGCAGCAAGTTTCCCTGCATTTATCAGTTTCATAATAGGTATGCTGTCATACACTTTCCGCTTCAATACGCCGCTCTTGTAAAGCTGGAAAAAAGCATCAACAAACATCTCGGATGAGCCGTAAAGCCCCTGCTCAAACTTGCCGGTTCCTCCTATCTTTTCGATCAGATCAGGGTATTTGTCAGATATGCCTGTCGCCTTCAACACCCTATTGTATTCTTCATTTTCGTTCTGTCTCATGTTTAAGCCGGCGGCAATGGCATCGCCAAGAGCGCCGATCCCGACCTGAAGAGTTCCACCGTCTTTAACCAAAGCGCTGACATGAAGACCGATTGCATGATCCCTAAGGCTTACAGAGTCTTTAGGTGGTCCAAATAAAGGATAGTTGAACTCAGCCCCATGGAGAAGCATGTCATAATGGTCCCCAGTAAACACCGCATCACCGTACATGAACGGCAATCTGGTGTTTACCTCGCCAATGATTGCGACCTTGCTGCCGTTGGCTCTCATCTTATGTAGTTCTCTTATGGCCTCGATGCATATATCAGTGTTGCAGCCCATGGAGTACATCGTTTCCCCGTTTATTTCACGGCATGAGATAAGCTGTCCGAATACATTGCAACCGAAATCCATCGCGTCGCGTATAACATGGGTGTAGTTCGAATTCAGATGGTTTCTCTGTGCTTCAGGTGTCTCCATGTAGCCACCGGCTTTGTTGAAAAATTCATAAATCTCAACATTTTTCGGGAGCTTTCCGGTACGAAAGTCATGCATGTAATCAAATTCAGGCGTCCCCTTGAATATTCGCTCGACAAGAGGCTCCATAAATCTTTTTTCAATTTCGCTTTTGAATCTCGGCCGTTCCAGCGAGAGGGCAGTGACAATGTTCAGTTTAATCGTCGAGTCTTCTTTTGCCCTTCTATACAGCTCATTGATGAATAAAATAGGCTTCCCCAAAGCGAGAGTCATGGCAAAACTGATCTCGTTGCCCATGTAATCAAGGACATCATCAACACTTTTAATCACATCATTGTAAATCACACCTGTCTTTCCGTTCATCATTCACCCGTAAAAATTTAGTGCCTTACTCCTGAAAACCAGCAACAAGTTCGTTTAATTGGTAGGTGACCAGACTGATCGATGGGCTATTATAGCCTCAAGCAACTTAATATTTTCTCTTGATTAAGCTGGCACAATAGTGCGAGAGGCCTTTCTCGTTGGTGAATAATTGGACAAAAAAATAATTTTTCATTCAGAGGCTTCTGCGTTTGGCTCGCTCTATAATGGGCAGATCTGTACGCTGCTTGATGAAGGTGATTCCTGAAAAGCTGATCGGCACAGGTATCGCCGAACGAGAATTGGTTTTCCTTGCTGAAATCCATGATGAGGCCCCTTTTGGTGAAGAGATCATTTGAAAATCGAATTCAACAACACTAGCCCAAACTATACGCTCTATCAATGTTAATGTTTACGTAAACATAAAATAGGGAGTTGCGCTAAATTACAAAACAGCAGCGAGTTATGATTTCTGTCAGAGAGTGGTGTCGCAGTTTTCACTTCAATGTTTTTTATTTTAGGGTGTTGCTACATGGTCGGAGAACCAGGGACTTGTTACAATTCGTGTCTCAAATAGAGATATGTTTTTTTAACATATACTCTTCATATCCCCTTCTCACGTAGTATCTATAGCCTAAAAAAAGATAGCCGCTCTGAGATGATTATGGTAATTTGTTCACGTGTGCGTAAACGTAATGCAATATCATAAATCTATCTTATTCGGCAGCCCATGAAAACAACAGTCAAAGTACAGCTTGAAGTACGCGACAACGTCGCCCATGTGTCATTGAATCGGCCTGACAAACACAACGGCTTAGATGAAGAGATGCTGACTTCTCTTATCCGGATCGCTCGTATTATTCGGAAAGACAGGTCGATCCGATGTGTAATTCTCAAAGGGAATGGACCTTCATTTTGTGCAGGCCTGGATTTTGGGTATGTGGCAAAGCACCCATTTATGATCCCCAAATTTTTCGGTAAATTCCCTTGGTCAAAAGCAAACACCTTCCAGCGGGTTGCCCACATTTGGCGAGAATTACCTATCCCAGTGATTGCAATAGTACACGGAAATTGTTTTGGCGGGGGAATGCAGATCATTCTAGCCTGTGACTATCGAATTGCCGAGCCAACAGCAACGCTCTCGATTCTTGAAATGAAATGGGGACTGATACCGGATATGAGCGGCATGGTAACATTATCACGACTTACTAGAGTGGATATTGCCCAGGAGTTAACTATGACTGGCCGTTTCTTTTCCGGTCAGGAAGGCGCTGAATATGGCTTAATCAGTAAGGTGAGTAAGACTCCCCTCGCTGAAGCGGAAGCGTTGGCCCGAGTAATCTGCGAGAAAAGTCCCGATGCAATTGCTGCTACAAAATTCCTTTTCAAGAAAACCTGGAAACAGGACACACGAATGGCTCTTTTATGGGAACGCCTGACTCAGCTTCGACTTTTTGCTAACAAAAACCAACGCATTGCGATGTATAACGCGCTGAACAAAGAAAAAGACCCAAAACCGTTTAAGAAGCGCGCAAGTTTTATTTGGTTTTCATAGTTACGCATATCCTTGGCAACGAGAATAAGGAACTCATAAACATTGCCTCAATTAGATTGTTCTTGTTTGCTTGCAACATTTATGGACTCAAATTCATTAAATTTGAAAATTATCAATATAACATGGAGATATAAATGAACATAGTCCAATGGGAAAAACAAAATGATATAGCTGTTATCACTATGTGTAACGAGGCCAATCGCCAAAATATGGCATTTGCCGAGCAAATGATCCACTGTCTGGACCAGATTATGGAAGATGAAACTATTTATTCAATAGTATTGACATCTTCCGATGAAAAAAACTTTTCCCAGGGAATTGATGTGGAATGGATGAAACAAAAATTTGCCGATAAAGATTTTGCTTCTATCAAAACCTTTATGTATGGAATGAACACTGTTTTTAAACGCCTTCTTCTTATGCCTTTACCAGTAATTGCAGCTATCAATGGTCACGCATTTGGGAATGGTGCCATTTTATCCTGCGCCTGCGACTTTAGATTCATGAGAAAAGATAAAGGCTTTTTCTGCTTTCCGGAAGTAGATGTAAATATCCCTTTTCTGCCAGGCATGATTGCTTTTGTTAGGAAGGCAATTCCTGAAAATCTGTTTAATGACATGCTGCTGTCGGGAAGGCGACTGACTGCAACAGAACTTGACGTCAACAATGTTATTGTCAGTGCAAGCGAGAATCATGAAGAATTGATGGAACAAGCAATGACTTATGCCAGTACCTATAAAAAACAACGGCCGATATTTGGTGAATTAAAAAAACGAAAGTATAAAGAAATAATCCGAATCATTGAAAAAGAGGATCCTGAATATATCGAACCTCTGAATTTGATGATGAGTTAAAACTGTACACACACACATTGACAACAAGATCATACATTAGCTTTTATACAACTATGTTGTCGGGACGGTAGGATTCGAACCTACGGCCCACAACCTAACCACCTAAAATAAAATACTTTTTATTTCACCTGTGCAACTTTTGGAATACACATGTTTTGAAGATTATCAGAAAGCCTCTCACCTTGAGTAATTCTGATGCCCTACTTTTTACTGATAATGTTGTGCTATCGTAGCTTTTGCCTAACCAAACTTCCTATCTTAAATGGTTTCAATAACAGAGACGTACCACGTATCGTTCGAGTTCTTGTCCACACATGATTTTGTTGATATCATTTTCAATGAAAGCAACTAATTCTCCTACAAAAAAATATGTAGGTCCTGCTTTGAGAAAAAGACAACGTGGAAATGCTGGCCTTTTATGATTTCCCAGCACCACATTGGCAACATATCCAAACCTCAAACCCCATTGAATCAACATTTGCGACGGTTCGTTTGAGGACGAAAAAAACTAGAGGATGTGTCGCCCGGCATACGATTTTAGCCATGGTCTGGAAGCTCGGTCAAAGTGCTCAAAAAAAATGGCGTAAACTGAGAGGATTCAAGCTGCTTGGTGAGATCATAAGAGGTGTTCAATTCAAGGATGGAGAACAAATTGATTCTTTAAATGCGGATGAACTCAACACAGCTGTCGTTTAGGAATGATTCTTCGAACACCAGACTTGACCATAGCTCTACTAATTAGTGCCTGTACGAAAACCCTCATTCAGGCCTGAGCTCGTTGTAAATTTGCCGCATAAAACACAATTTCATTCGACATATTTTTCTTGCTGACCTTCCATGTGTTGTACTCTACCAAAATCCGTCAATTTCAGACGGACCTCCGCATCACCTGCTGATTCAAGTGGTTGAAATAATGCTGTTACGCAGCTTTTCTAAACTTCTCTTTTTGTTTGAGCAAAGCCAACTGATTCTCGCGAATCTTCACTCCAAGTTGCTGGATATTTCGCGCTAACACTGCAAGTGCAACATACCGCTTAAAGCCGTGAAGCCCGTGATCTGGACAAACGATCAAGGCCATGAACTTCCAACGCATTGATGGCTGCCTCAACTGCTGAGTGCTGATGTCTGGCCTTGATAAAATCTGCCGAGTGTTCTCTTTGTCTGTCATTTACAGAAAGTCTGCCTTTTTTGGGCAATATCACATTATCAATATGTTCCACTAAATCTTTTTGGTTTGCAGGAGAATGAAATCCCTTATCAAAGCTGCAACTGTTAAGGCTTGGAAATTTCTCCTTGGCTTCTTCAATCATGGCAACTGCAACCTGATCATCTGTCGTATGTTCCATCACTCGATGATGGAGTAGAAATCCATATTGATCTTCAAGTACACAAACCTTGAGTCCAAGCTCTACAGGCACCCCCGCTTTCCCTTTGCTGATCCATTCAGTATGTTCTTGGAAAATCGAGAACACTTTTTTGGAATGTGGTATCTTTTCTCCAAGGATAACCCGACGATGTATTTGGTCTATTTGCCTTTCTGCGTGTTTAAAAAAACTCTCAATTACAAAGACAAGCGCTATGGCATTAGGACCACCACCGCTGGCCTTCTCAATTGTGGAACGTACTTTTCCAAGAAAGATACTCGATGTATCAATATATTCCTGATGGGCTGCCCTGATGAGCTCATCACGCTGAGTTTTCTTCTTCTCATCTTTTGACGTAGAACGCTTCAGCTGTTGAGCTTTACGAAACAGTCGCTTGAGTTTTTTGGTTCTTCAGGATTAAGCGTACTTTTCGGAATCACGCAGTGTCACAGGATTGAGGGCTAGTTGAAGAACAAAAAGCTCTGCTATTGTAGATTTTACCGCATCAAATAGTTTCTATCTTTCCCTTCCCTTCCTTTGAAAAAGGGGAAGGGAAAGAAACTGCAAAACAAAGAGTGCTCCATCTCTAGAAATTGAGGGAATTTTTAGAATGCCTTCTCCGCAGAACCTTGTTAAACGCTGGCCTCATATCAAAAGTACGCTTGAGTCGGAAGAACCAGTTTTTTTATGTTATGCTTGCTCTGCCGCCAGTCGCTGAGATCACAAAGGGTGCAAAGTGTTGCGACCAGGCTGATCACCTTCCGCATTGCATCAAAAAGCAAGTTAATATCCGTAAGATAATGGACATTCGTTTCAACGACAAAGGAATCACATCTTCCTTTTAGCTCGTCCTTCTCATCTTTTTTTTTACTAGGTTGTGCCCAGCTTCTAAAACAATAGCGTTAATTTCATCCAGAATTTCAGGCGTTAGAAGAGACACATTGTCTTTGAGGGTCTGCAACTTATATTCATAATCATCGTTAAAAGAACTGTGTCCGAGCATAAAACGTATCGTCTTATGATTATTGGCCATTTCGACAAGACGGTCATAATCCCAATTAAGATTTAATCGAAGTACACCAAAGACCAATATTTTCCACAACTCCATCCCAGGGCGACCGTTCTTTTTATCTGTACCCGGTTTTATTTGTCCTTCAAGTATCGCAAACACTTTGTCACGAAGATCTACTGTGGTGTAGATATGTTGAAGCCCCAAAAGCAATGGAGGTATGTCGTCGCGGGATTTGAGATTAATTTTGATTTCCGCAATAGGAGTTTCACCTACTCTGAGTTGAGGATATTTTACTTGTCTCATGGCATAGTCGGAATGAAGATTTTAATAATCGGTTTGTTTTTCTACCACAGGCCCCTAACTGAAATTCATATAATTTTAATATATTCGGTATGATATCGCAACTCACCAAACCTTATTGAAATGAATTAAAATCAGATAACTCAAAATCTGCGACGCGTCCACACTGGATATCTCTCTGTGATAGCGTGTTAATTCTGTTTCCGTTCAATCACTAATTACAAATCAAAACCCAAAGACAATGCCTAAACAATAAGAGATCATTCAAAACCGGATTGGCCAAAGCGAGAGAATAGAAATCATTTGTCGGTGATATCCTGAAGTATGATAGAGAGGCCGGTGAATAAAGGTGAAGTATAGAAGGCAAGCCCCCGGCTTGTTCCACTTTGCTTAAACAGCGTATTGTAACAAACATTTCGAAGGCGGCATCCCTTTTGGAGATTGGAGGGCAACAAAGATCAGAAAGTGAGTAGTTAACCTCACCAAGTCTTGCGTACCGATCATCCAAATCCATTACGAAAAATGAACAAATATTAAGGCTTGGAAAAGAACTATTCCGATAGACAAGCGTAGGTCCGATTCCACCGTTGATCATTGACTTCTAATCTATCAAGCAATACTCATGAATAAAGCGTGTGATGAACTGTCTTAATAGGGTGTATAGAAGTTAAATAGATGAAATGCAGTAATTAATTAGAGTTCATTTCGCTTTTTGGGATACCTACAGGTGTTCTGAAAACTATAGATATAAAGGAGACGGCTATGGGAAACAATAGTGTTCAAGAGAACCAACTCCCGTTACGGAAACAATACCACAAATCGCCTGAGGCTGATGTTCGCGGGACCATGGCAATAGATCAAAATGTACCTGTTGGGTTTCAAGCTATACGTTGTAAAGTGAGGCTTGGTGCAAAAGATGGCACCAAGCCAAAGCTACTGACTAAGCTTCAAGAGGCTGCGGAACGTTGTTGTGTCGTTCAGCAAACTCTACGATCGCCCCCTTCTATCGACACAACTTTTGAAATATTATAATACCACTGTTTACATGACAGATATTAGGAAAAAGGGGCTATGAACATAAGTCGATAGCCCCTTGATTATCTGGGTAAACCAGACATGACATACCCCATGATCTTCGGCTTCGGAGGTTGAAAAACAGAAAACAGTTAGTATATTAAAAATATACAAACAGTTACTTATCTGCGATTCGAGACATTAAAAAACATTAGAATCAAAAGAAAAGTCCTACTCTATGTTGGCTCTTAAAGGCCGAACTGGGCTACAAATGGCCCAGTGGCAGGAACAATAGAATAAACAACGCGAAGGAGGTAAAACATGGCAAAGGAAAGATACCAGATCAAATCGGAATGCCCTGAATGCGGATGTGGCCTTATATGCAATATGACGCCTGATCAATTCCGGGAAAAATATGGCGACACCAAGGATAAAGTGACCGTTAATTGTAGTGAGTGTGGCGAAGGTCACGATGGCTGCGTAACTGAGAAACACACTGCTGTCCAAAACAGGACAGAATCGTAAAATGATCGTGTGATTTTATTGGATTTTGAGGATTGGTGTTGATCAGCGTGCAATAGTGACCCCCTTTTAGCTTCCAAGGCTGACCCCTCAATCCAAATATCTTTTCTCTTTAAAATCCCTTAATCAACCAGCCAGAAAGGGTTTTAAAGAGGAAAGATATTTTCAATTATCGCGAGAAGAATTAGAAGAGATGTACGAGAAGACAAGTGGGAAAACATTGGGTAAACAAAAAAACCACTCAACCTAGACCCAAGTATCTAAATTCATTACTATTTATGTGGCCATGGCGGTAGGATTCGAACCTACGGTCTCCTGCTCCCAAGGCCTGCTACCCAGAAACAGAGGTTATCGCAACCGACTGTTAATAAGAAAAATTGAAGAGCTATTAAAAACATCACCTCGGGGTATACTCCTTCAGCAATGCAATATAAAGAGCAAGAACCAGCCTTAACGCCCCTCCTTGTCATCACTTCTCATATGCAAGATCGACATAATCCTTATAACGGTCCAGCACCTTACCGCGTTTGAGTTTCATGGTATGGGTGAGCATGCCGTTATCTACACTGAAGGGTTCTGCAACCAGAACAAATTGTCTGGGGATTTCATATCCTCCAAATTTTCCTTTTAGCTGCGCTGTAATTGATTCCCTGATCATCGATTCGGTTTCGGGAAGTGCGACGAGCTCAGCATGGGTTTTAGCATCAAGACCTTTTTTTGCTGCCCAAGCCGACAATTTGAAAAAGTCGGGCACAATGATACAGATGTTGTACCTTCGTCCTTCGCCATAGACAAAAACATTCTCAACCCAGGGAGAGATTTGGATTTCTTCCTCTAAAGATGCGGGAAAGACATACTTGCCGTTTTCAAGCTTGTATTGTTCTTTGATGCGACCGGTGATAAAGAGAAAACCATCGTCATCAATAAAACCCAGATCCCCTGTGCGAAAGCCACCTTCATCTGTCATCACTGCCTTGGTGGCCTCGGGTTTGTTGTGATATCCTTGCATGACATTGGGGCCATACACCACAATTTCACCTGCACCGCTCTCGTCGTCTTCCATGTGTTCACGATCAATGACCACCCGTACTTTGTCGAGTGGTCGGCCTACGCTGCCCGGCTTGTTGGCATTTCTGCAATTCATGGTGACTGCCGGGCTCGTCTCGCTGAGACCATAAGCGTCATAAATAGGAAGACCGATATCCATGAAAAATTGTGCAACTTCCTGATTCATCATTGCACTTGCAGTCAAGGCAGCTGACAAATGTCCACCAAAACCCTGACGGATTTTTTTAAAAACAATGCGGTCGGCAATTGCATATTTAAGTTTAGCGAGCAATAGCGTTTTTCCCTGAGAGGCGGAATCCCTCTGGCTGGCAGCACTCTCAAGTCCCATGGTGAAGAGCTTTAACGCCAGGCCACCAGTCTCGTTCATTTTGCCCCAGATCCCGTCATAGATCTTATTGAACACACGGGGAACAGCTACGAGGAAGGTTGGGGCCACATTTTTCATATCCTGCACAATGGTGGTTACATCGCGTATAAACCCCATGGACCCGCCAAAATAAATGAAGTTGTACAGTTCTGCCGTCTGACCATACGAATGCGCCCAGGGCAAAATGGATAGACTACGGTCTTCATGATTAAACTCGGGAAAGATTTTGCCGCCGGCTATAACATTGCTGGTAAAGTTTCCGTGAGATAGCAGTACGCCTTTCGGATCGCCGGTTGTACCTGAGGTGTAAATAAGCACAGCAGTATCAGTAGGTTTCGGAACTATTACTTTCAACGGGATCTTTTGGCCCTGTTGCTCCAGATCCTTCATGGTTAATCCGGTAGGGCCATCGATGATAAAGAGCTGCTCAAGCTCTGGAACTTCATCACGTATCTCTTTTATGGCGTTATAAATAGACTCATTTGCTACAAAGAGAATTTTCAGGCTACTATCTTTGATGATATGTTTCCAGATCTTGGGTAATTCCTTTTCATACATAGGGATAAACCGGCCCCCAAGACCAAAGGTGGCAAAGGCTGCCACAGCCCATTCCGTGCGGTTATTAGCAATGATGCCCACAGCATCACCGGCTGTGATGCCTTGTTGTGCCAGCCCCGCCCGTAAGTTATCAATTCTTTTTCCTATCTCTCTATAGCTTGCCCAGGAGTAGGTTCCATTCTGATCAGCGGTGCCAAACAGCGGACGTTCAGCATTGCGTGCAAGGCTGAGTTCAAACATTTCAACGAGATTGTCTGGCTTGTCATAGGTAAACATGAGCTTTTTCCATCCGTAGAGTGTGAATGGTGATATGTAATGCGTATTCAAGTATGAACAAATACTCTCAAAAATACAAAAGCAATTTCAACTGAAGCCGCAGCTTCCGGAACGTATGTACATACAGCGTGCAAACATCTATGGTGACTGTTAGCATACGAACCAATATGGTTTACATACTAACGACGACATACTAAAGGAGCATCATTCAGTGTAAAGTATTACCAAGCGGTTTGGCTACTTGCTATTTTCTCAAACGCTCAGGCTAGATCACGCAAAAGTCGCTTGAAAAGTACTTCTTCTTCGCGATTAAAACTATTGAGCATCTCCTCATTGGCAGAGACTCTGAGTTCTATCAATTCTTCTTTCAATGCTGCCGTTTTTTCAGTGGTATAAAGACGAAAGACCCGACCATCATCAGGATCACTTTCTTTTCTGATCCATTCTGAGTCAAGCATCCGATCCAGTACACCTGAAAGAGTTGCTTTATCCATGACAAGTAACTTGCCAAGATCAGCTGCGGTTACACCTTCTTCTATCCATAAACCTTCCAGAACAAGGTGTTGCAGATTAGTCAGGTTGTAAGGGCGCAACTTGGCTTTGAACTGGCCATGCGTTTTTTGATACGCCTTGGCAAGGAGAAATATTGTGCAATCATGTGTTCTTTTGCTTATCTGAGCCATAATGTTATCCTTCGCATACGAACCAAATTATACAAAATGATACGTTTTGTCAATTTTGCATTACGTAACCCTGCATTTTTCCACTCATCTCTATGTTTTGAGATAGTTCTTGTTAGGGTATTGACTATGCAGAGGCAACTTCCCGTAAAGCTGTGATTTGTGAGTGCAGTGCTATAACTGCGGTATCGACCTTTAAGATCCTATCGCCAATTGTGCAGCAGGAAAACTGTTGCTCTTGAAATTTTTCCACTTCATAGTCGACCCAACCACCTTCTGGTCCGATGGCAAGTACCACTCTCCCATTCCCCCCGGTTATCGCCTCAGTCAGTTTCATGTCTCCTGTGGGGTGAGCACAAATAACATTATCATATTCAGAAATAATTGTAGGAAGATAATCTTCCACAAAGGGTTTAAACTTATCATGGATTTCTACCTTGGGCACACGGCTGTCCACTGCCTGCTCAAGCCCTTGTAAAAGATGAGTCCTGTACTCCTCTGGCTCGAGAATTGATGCACCCCAGAAACTTTTTTCTACTCTTTTAGCATTCACAAGATGGATAGTGCCAACCCCAAGAGCTGTTACCTGGCTGAGAATTCTCTTCAACATTATGGGTCTTGGAAGTGCCAGGATCAGATCTAAATGCGGTTTCGGTCGCGAACCTTCTGTCAACTCAACCTTCAGTTCTACATGAAATGGGTATTTTTTCTTCAGTGAAACAATGAAACCAGCTCCTAAAGCTCCGTCTATACAACCCACCTTCACCCTGGCTCCAACGTCCGCCCGTAGAACTTTTACGATATGCTCAGCTCTATGGTCACTAAGGTGTACACAGTTTCCCTGTATTTCTTCTGCCTGTACGAGTATTATGTTCATGTTGTGCTACAAACCTTCTCCACGATGTATTAATCAATTAACATCTTGAATATTTAAATTATCTTTTCCCATGGAAAAGAATACCAGTAATCGATCGGACGTTTTATGTTTATTCTCTATAATATGCTGCAGTTTCTCTTTCTAGTCGTTTTTTTTCCATTTATTGCGATTTTTGTTCTATGCAGTCCCAAATATCGCGATAGAATCCCCGCTCGGCTTGGATTTGGCCTCAGAAAGAAAATTAATCTGATATCGACTTCCAAGGAAAAAGCACCCATCTTTTGGATACACGCCCTTTCAGTTGGAGAAACAACTTCTTCCGAGCCACTCATCCGGGGCCTCAGGAAAAGATTCCCAAACTGCAAAATCATATTTTCCGTCACTACAAAAAGTGGCAAGGGTGTTGCCGACTTAAGGCTCACTCATCAGGTTGACGCAGTAATTGATGGTCCACTAGATATACTTCCAGTGGTTCTTTATTTTCACGCAAAAATCCAACCTGACCTTTTTATTCTGGTTGAAACGGACTTCTGGCCCAACAATCTTTTGCTCTTAAAAAACAAAAGTATTCCTACAATCCTTGTTAACGGGAGAGTTTCCGAAAAATCTATTACCGGATATAGGCGCATACCATTCTTTTTTAACCCAATGTTCCAGAGCTTTACGTCCCTTTGTATGCAAACTGCAAGTGATAAAAAGAAGATTGCCTCCCTTGGACTCGAACCTCAAAAAGTACTTACCCTTGGAAACTTAAAATTTGACGCCCCCGAACTGTATTTCAAAAAAGAAGGGGTAGAATTAGAACACTATCTTCCTGAAAACAAAGTTATCTTCATCTGTGGATCTACACACCCGGGAGAAGAAGAATCGCTCATAGCTAGCTACCTTAGAGTACGAGAAGATTTCCCTGAAATTTTTCTCATCCTCGCTCCACGAAATGTTAAACGTGCACAAGAAATAAAAGAGATGGCTAGTGCCTACTCACTCTCAGTTTCCATGAGAACAGAACCAGAACAAACCTCCTCGGATATATTCATTCTCAACACCATAGGCGAACTTGCAGCGTGTTACAGTCTTGCTAACATTGCCTTTGTTGGAGGTAGTTTGGTTTCCAAAGGCGGCCACAACCCGATAGAACCAGCTTCTATGGGCATTCCAGTTCTATTTGGTCCACACATGGAAGATTTTAGCGAAATCGCTCAATCTCTCATAGAATGTGATGGAGGAAGAACAATACAAAATGAGGACGAGCTGACTCAAACACTCAAAGCTTATCTGAAAGCACCAGAAAGGCGAGAAAACGATGGATTGTCAGCAAAACATTTTATCGATAACCACAGAGGTGTCATCGACAAACACCTTCACCTTATACAAACATTACTGTGAAATCGATTGCATCATACATCTCCATCCATCTTCTCACAGTTCTCACACTCTGTTTTATCACCGGTATATGGTGTGTCCCACTCCTTAGTCCACTTATTGACATTAAGTCACTCGTAACAGTTATTGTCATTCTATTATTTAGTTTGACTGGTTTTTTTTATCTGCGCCAGAAAACCTATCACGTCCTACTCCTTTTACCATTATTTACTCTGCTTGTTGGTTATCTCCATGGACTTGCACACTTTCAAACACCCGCGTCAAAAGACCACATATATAACTTAGTTTCAAACAGTACCGAAGTCGTCCTTACTGGTCGTTTAGAAGAGATGGTTTCCTATAACGGGAAAATGAGTAAAGCTTTAATTGAACTAGATTCCATTCGTCTAAAAGATAATAAGTTCCAACGCTCTGCACACGGATTGGTGAGGCTTTCCTTTATGGGGAAATGGCCAAGAGAAATAATCCCGGGAGACCAAGTTATTGTTAGAGCCGATATCAAACGGCCCCACAGTTTCCATACTCCTGGAGTGTTTGATTATGCAAGATTTCTAGCACAAAAAAGCATCTGGATTACCGGCTATATTCGTTCACCGCTTTTTATTCATGAACTCACCAGTGACCAAGCAATTACAAATAAGTACAAATATCTGCCCGAAATACTACGAACCCGTATCGGCAACTTTCTTGACCAGAATATTGAGCCTCAATTTGCTTCTATTTATAGAGCCCTACTACTCGGAGATCGCAGCAATGTCTCACCTTCTGTATTAGAGCTATTTAAATCCAGTGGGACTTTCCACATTTTAGCTATATCAGGTCTTCATATTGCTGTAATTGCAACACTTCTCTATTTCATTTTCTACTGGATATTGAGTAGATCTGAATATCTACTCCTCAACTTTCAGATTAGAAAGATTGTTGCTATTCTCACTATTCCTGTACTTCTCTGTTATGCTCTTCTTGCAGGAATGAACAGCCCGGTTACAAGAGCTGTTATTATGAGTAGTATTGTGCTTATAGCGCTTTGTACTGACAGAAAGAAATCTCCTGCCCCACTTGTTGCTGCAGCTGCACTTCTAATTCTTATTTTTGACCCGTTGCAGCTTTTCACAGTTTCATTCCAGCTTTCATTTGCTGCAATAATCGGCATCCTTTTCGTACTCCCTTCACTTCAAAACCATCTTTTAGGTCAACAATCTTCAGATAGTACACGTACATCATTTAATGTGTTTTGCAGATATACATCATCAGCGCTTATGGTCTCAGTAGTAGCAACTCTTGCAACAGCTCCAATTACTATTTCTACATTCAACAGAATTTCAACAATCGGTCCTGTAGCCAACCTCATACTCGAACCCCTCATCTGTCTATGGTGTCTACCTGCTGGAATCGTCGCACTACCCTTTATTGGGATTTCCCCAGAAATAGCAAATGTCCTTTTACAGTTTGGGACCTATGGAATTTCATCAGCTTTATATGTTGCAGGTTTTTTAACGAATTACTCGCACGCCTCTATTTACCTGCCACGTCCACCGTTGCTTTACATTCTACTCTGCTTTATTTCTATTTATCTCGGTGTTCACGGTTACATATTACAATCAAGGAAACATATTTTTCAATTCTTACCTGTTTTATTATCTATTATCCTTGTTATCAATTACCTGCCATCTCCTGATAAGGCAGGAGCAAGAGTGTCATTTATTGATGTTGGCCAGGGGAGCGCAACACTTATAGAAACGGGCCAGAGTACAATACTCATTGATGGAGGAGGTTCCTCCTTTTCCAAAAGAAGTGTTGGCGAAACCGTCATAGCTCCATTTCTATGGAGTAAAGGAATTGATACAGTAGATACAATCATCATCACCCATCCCGATTCTGACCACTACAATGGTCTGAAGTACATCATGAGCCACTTTTCTCCAACCCTTATTTGGGTACGTGACCTGTACGGGCACGACCAAAATTATAAAGACTTCATAGCCTTTGCTCAAGAAAAATCAGATCTGGTAACTATCCCTAACGGAGGGGATGAGATTAAGGTAGATGGTATGACTCTACTGTGTCTGGCAAACCTCAGGGACCAACATTTCAAAAATACACGGAGTGGTTATTCCGCCAACACTGGATTAATAATAAAAGGATGCTTTAAGAAACATTGTTTTCTTTTTCCTGGTGACATCAATATTTCAATGGAGCAATTCCTTTTAGAGCAACATATTGATCTCAAGGCTGATACATTACTCAGCGCACACCACGGGTCTAAAACTTCTAATTCGAGAGAATTCCTCACTGCAGTTTCGCCTCAACACACCATTGTCTCGGCGAGTCTGTCAAAGAAAGGATACTTCCCACATCAAAATTTCTTAGATATTTGTAGTGAACTGATGGTGGAAGTTCTTAAAACCTCATCTCACGGGACAATTGAATTTACAGTAAACGATAACAAAACAGCCATAAATATAGCCAAAAGATACCAAAATAATCCACTTTATCCGATCGTATTTGTGCCTAAGGAAGAGAATAGAAAAAAATTATAAAAAAAGCCGGAATGAGAGAAATCCCTCATTCCAGCCAGTACTGCAAAAAATAGATCGCCAGTTAAACTTCTGTAAAATCGGATGGTGCTTTTTTGAGATACTTTACGAATTTGGCTTTTTCCACTGAATTGGAATAGGCATCATCAGGGCTAATCATCTTCTTCTCAAGTAAATGAAGAATCGCATCATCCAAGGTTTGCATACCGTATTTTTTACCAGTCTGCATTGTAGATAAAATCTGGAATGTCTTTGCGTCTCTGATCAGATTTCGTACAGCAGGGGTTGCAATAAGAATTTCAAGAGCCGCGCATCTGCCTTTCACATCTGTTCTTTTAAAGAGGGTCTGGGAGACAACACCTTTAAGTGCATCTGCTAAAGTGGACCTTACCTGTCCTTGTTGATTGGCAGGAAAGATTTCAATAATACGATCCACAGTTTTCATGGCGTTTATTGTATGCAGGGTTCCAAATACAAGGTGACCTGTCATAGCCGCTTCCATAGCAAGTGAGATGGTTTCAAGATCACGCAACTCACCTACCATAATGATATCTGGATCCTCACGAAGAGCCCCGCGAAGTGCTGCGGAGAAACTTTCAGTATGAGTCCCCACCTCACGATGGTTAATGATACATTTTTGGCTTTTGTGGACAAATTCTATTGGATCCTCAATGGTGAGGATATGGTCCTTACGTGTCTTGTTGCATTCATCTACAATAGCGGCAAGAGTCGTAGATTTACCAGAACCAGTAGGACCCGTTACCAGAACCAGACCTTTTGGAAGATGAGCAAGCCGAGAGACAACCGGCGGTAGACCGAGCTGCTCTACGGTCATAATTTCACTGGGAATTTCACGAAAAACGGCTCCGACACCATATTTTTGTTGAAAAAAGTTGCAACGATATCTGGCAAGTCCAGGAATTTCATAACCAAAATCGATATCTCCGGTTTCTTCAAATACCTTAATCTTTTCTTCTGGACAAATTTCGTACAACATAGCTCGAAGTTCATCGTTGCCCATTTTCTTAAACTTAACTCTTTCCATATCCCCACGGATACGTAAGAGAGGTTGCTGTCCCGCAACCATATGCAAATCGGATGCTCCTTCGTCATTCATCAGCTTAAAAAAGCCGTCTATCTGAGCCATATCTTACCCTAGTGTGTTAAAAGAATCGTAACCCTTAACTAATATCTACATGACCACAATTGTCTTTTATATATGCGATAACTTCCGCAGGATCATCAATTACCTTGAATAATGAGGTGTCATCAGGACTAATAGTACCACTTTTAATCATCTTATCTTCAATCCACTCAACAAGTCCACCCCAAAATTCACTTCCTACAAGAACTATAGGAAAAGGCTCGATTTTCTCTGTCTGGATTAAAGTAAGTGATTCAAAAAGCTCGTCCATCGACCCAAAGCCACCAGGCATACAGATAAAACCTGTGGAATATTTCATCAACATAACTTTTCTAACAAAGAAATACTTGAAATCTATAGAAAAGTTCACAAATGGATTCAGGTTTTGCTCACGAGGCAAGTTTATATTGAGCCCTACGGAGAGGCCCCCAGCACTGAATGCTCCCTTATTCGCAGCTTCCATAATACCTGGTCCCCCCCCGGTAAGAACTGCAAACCCTTCTTTGACCAAACCTGCTGCTATTTTTTCTGCCAAAAGATAATATTTATCGTCTGGCTGTGTTCTCGCAGAGCCGTAAATCGTTACTGCTGGAACGTCTATTGCTGACATCCCATCAAAACCGTCGACAAATTCAGCCATGATTCGAAACATTCTCCATGAATCACCAATGACTGAGTTATCAAGGCAAAACTTAGGTTCTTTAGTTATTCGACCATTATCGTTTTTCATTCATTCCTCTTATTTCACTTTACGCAGTAAATATTTACACGTTTTGAGTCCAACTATTGCTCTTTTCTTAACAGTTGCGTCAATATCTTGATGTTGCAAAACCTTAAGAAACCAACTTTCTGCTCTCTTTGCGTTGGTCTCCTTCACATAGCCCTCCCCCATCAGGAGTTGGGTGTATGATTTTAGACCTTTGCGTTTCAAACATAGTTTCAGAAGTTCGCGAGACGCTTCAAAATCACCTGTTGCTATGTATATTTCAGATAAATACAACTTATACTCTGGATTATCAGGCTCAAGCTCGACACTTTTTCGGCATAGAGAGAGTGCGATGTCTTCCCCCTCTTTTTCAAGTAAATAGGCCCTTCCAAGTAGATTCATCGCCCTATCATCATAACTGTCAAAGCGCAACGCTCGCTCAAGTGCTTTTATAGCAGCGCGAATATCACCCAACTGATAATGACTCAACCCAAGATAGTAATTGACCCTCCCTGCTCCATTTGCGTTTTGACCACTGCCCAACCAGCTTTCTATATATTTAATCGAAGATTCATGGAGACCCGTTTCACAGGAGAGTATTCCAAGTTGTAATGTGAGATCACCCAGTAAATTTGGGTCCACATCACCTTCCTGTCTCACATCAAACGCCTTAGCTAGATATTTGACTGCTTCATCTTTATTACCCTGAGACTGATTTGATAAACCTATATTATATAGGGCCATAAAGTTATTCTGGTCAATGGTCAGTCCACTTTTAAACGATTCATCCGCCTGCCTGGTACGATTCATCATAGCCAGGGTAACACCAAGACTATTGTAGAGATTGACATCCCCCCCACAACACTTCAAGCCTTTCTTATATTCCTTAATTGCCAGGGTAAAGTCACCTTCACCAAAATAAACATCTCCACTAATATTAAGAGTGACATGATCAAAAACAGCGTAACTTGAAGGACCAAAAAATGCGGCATGCAGAAGCGCTTTTTTACAGCAAAATGGTGTTTCTGACTTTTTAATATCTGCAAAAGGATAATGGGTTATTCCAGCCGAGACATGAATGGATTTTTCATCATCCGATATTTGAGCCAAAATGTCTGCGACCCAACTTTTCACATCGCGTACTTCTTTAGCCGGATAAAACACATAGATATCAGAGCCTGCAGAAACTGTTTTTAACTCACCTATGTAGGGTTGCAGTAACTTGCAAGCAATACTGGATTCATCATCCCCTTTAAAGAGAATAACTGCAAAAAAATCATGCTTGCTTGACCATCTACTGATTTTTCGAACAATGTTTACTTCTGGATACGCAAGGGTCTGATGTTCTGGAAATGCCAGGTGTTTATATTCACAAAAGCTAAAAGGTCCCCTGCTGGAGGCTTTATGAAGTGCGGTCCATGCCTCATCAAGTAAATTGACCTCAACCTTCTGACCCTTTTTGCGATGTTCTTCTCCTAACAGAGTTGTACTGGATCCCACATGAACACGCGCACATCCTGCTTTTTTTAGGTAGGCAACAAGACTAGATTCAAAAGTTGAGTCTCTTCCATCTTCACCTTGCTGTAAAACCAGAGCAAATGTATTATGCCCAAGATAGTGAAGAATTGACCGACCTCGTATAAAGGCTTTTAGGAGAGCTACACACTGATGTGTGTATTTCATGCAATGCCTAAGAGACGTTAACATTGGAGGAAGTTCAACAAGTGCCAACAACAGGTTATTTTCTGAATGTTCTACATCAAGCAACGATTGCAAATTTGCTAAATTTAAAAGTCCGGTCTGTGCATCCACCCGAGCCTGCTTAAGTAAATGTAACTCTCTTTCTATAAGTTCCCTCTTCTCATCAAGCCAACTCTTACTCATTTTCTGCAAAAACAGAGAGTCAGCACCTAAGAGTACAGTCACCACTACGTCATCATCTTTTGTGGATAATGCGAGTAAAACAAAACCCTTATATACAACGTGAGTACAATGCCTCTCTTTTAAAGATCTAAAGTATTCTGCAAAAAGAGGGTCTATTGCAAAAGATTCACGAGAGTCTAAAAAATCATCTTCAGTGTCATAGAAATCGATTTTTTTGACAGTGGGAATATGCCGGGATATTATTTCCGCAAAACTTGTAGAAAAAATAAAATAATCATCAACAAACAGCTCCCCATTAACTAAAGAGAGCGGAAACTTTTCAATCACGTTCTACCTCACCTTCAAAAAATTGTATCAACAGTGCAGCAAGTTCATTTAATTCACGATCTTGGATAGTCCTCACATCAAGGAGCAAGCAGTTGTTTTCAATACGACCAATAACAGGAGTTGTAAGTTTTCTTAAGCCTCTTTCCATTTGAACCAATTTCATTGTAAGCGGACTAAGCTGAAGGGCCCAGCTATCTATATTATATTCAGGAAGAGCCCCACCTCCGACCTTTGAGACTGTTGGAATCAGTTGTAATTCACAGCTATTAGCAACCTTTGCCTTAATCCTTCGCAAAAGAGACTGTCCCCTTTTTTTTAGCATTTCCGGCCGAGTTGTAAGCATCCTAAGAGTAGGCACCGCCTGGAGGGCATCCTCTATATCATAGTATTCGCGCAATACACTCTCGAGCGCGGCAAGAGTAAACTTATCTATACGTAATGCCCGGTTCAGTGGATTCTTTTTAATTTTATCTATAATGCTTTTATTACCAACTATAATCCCAGCCTGTGGCCCACCGAGGAGCTTGTCACCACTAAACGTTACAACATCCACACCTGCTTTTACAATTTCCTGTACAGTTGGCTCTTTTGGAAAACCATATTTGGATAAATCTATAAGACTACCGCTGCCTAAATCTTCCATAGTTGCCAACCCTTTTCGCTGGGCCAACATTACCATTTCATCAGCTGAGACTTCAGAAGTAAAGCCAATAATCCGAAAATTTGAAGTGTGCACTCTCAGTAACATCGCAGTGTCATCTGTGATAGCATCTTCATAATCATGTAAATGCGTACGGTTAGTCGCTCCGACTTCAACAAGCGTTGCGCCACTTCTTGCCATAACATCTGGTATACGGAAAGATCCTCCAATTTCTACTAATTGTCCCCTGGAGACTATGACCTCCCTTCCTTTTGCAAGAGTATCAAGAGATATTAGAACTGCAGCAGCATTGTTGTTTACGACCAAGGCGGCCTCAGCACCCGTTAGATCACAGATAATATCTTCAACTAAACTATATCTGCTACCTCTTTGCCCTGTCTCTAGATTAAACTCGAGATTAGAGTAATAGCCACCTGCCTGCACGAGTTGGTCTGTCGTCTTTTCAGATAAAATCGACCTGCCTAGATTAGTATGTATAACAACTCCAGTTCCATTATAGATACGTTTGAGATGTGGAGTAATCCGAGACTGTATCTCTGAGAGAAAAAGAGCAGTCCATTGTTCTTCTGGGAGCGGTTCACAAATAGTAGAAGAAAGAATTTTCTCTCGCTCAGCCTGTATTATATTTTGTATGGAAGATTTAATAATAGACGCAGGGGCAGAAATACTCTCATTACGGTCTATAAGTGCAATACACTCATCCACTTTGGGAATAGCACGAAGACATTTAGATTTGGAATCCATATTTATCATTTGTACGCTAAATTAATAATTCGATTAGACACTTAGTGTGTAGCCAGGATACATCATCGCACATTTCGACTAAATAGTCATATATAGTATGCCACATCTATAAGAGACTCTAACTTTAAAAACAATATTGAATTTAGTTGTTGACGTGCTGAGTGTTATCCTGTAGTTTGCCGCTCGTTGTTGAGCACGGGGAAAAACAAACAGCCGGTTCGGCCAAATGTTGATCTTCACCAGTTAGCTAAAAAGCGAAAACAAAATAACTTTTTAGTTGACAACAACTTCAAAGTTTACTAGACTAACCAGCTCGTCGCGGACATTAAGCCGCGAGACACTTCGAGAGTTAACGAAGCGTTTATCGATCCTTGAAAACTAAATAACAACACATAAGCAAATGAGCCCAACGTGACTTCGGTCACAATGGAGCAAGTTTTCGTAATTCGAAAACCGAGCTCTTATATAATTTAGCAACTCTTAGGAATTTATTCCTTAGAGATGTTTATCCCGTTTATCGGGGTAAGACTATATAAGTAACTATCTTTCTAGGAAGATAGTCTAGGATACAAACTGGAGAGTTTGATCCTGGCTCAGAACGAACGCTGGCGGCGTGCTTAACACATGCAAGTCGAACGCGAACAGTTTCTTCGG